>NZ_JBWKCI010000001.1:0-1011192 GCF_056436565.1 Streptomyces sp. NPDC043726 | reverse complement strand
AAACGCCCGGTTACATTCCGAACCCGGAAGCTAAGCCTTACAGCGCCGATGGTACTGCAGGGGGGACCCTGTGGGAGAGTAGGACGCCGCCGAACAAATTTTAGGGAAAACCCCCGTGCCATCGGCACGGGGGTTTTCTGCGTTTAGGCTCATTGTCATGCGCTATGAACTCATCATCTTCGACAACGACGGCGTGCTCGTCGACAGTGAGCCCATTTCCAACCGGCTGCTGGCCGGCTATCTCACCGAGCTCGGGCATCCGACGTCGTACGAGGAGTCCATCCGGGACTACATGGGGTCCGCCATGCACCGGATCCATGAGCTTGTTCTGGAGCGCACGGGGCAGCGGCTGCCCGAGGAGTTCGACGACGTCTTCCACGGGCGGGTGTTCGCGGCCTTCGAGCAGGAGCTGGAGGCCGTGTCGGGGGCCGGTGAGGTGCTGGAGAAGCTGGCCGCGGACGGGGTGCCGTACTGTGTGGCCTCCTCCGGGAGCCATGAGCGGATTCGGGTGGGGCATCGGAAGACCGGGCTGGACCGGTGGTTCGCGGACGCGCGGATCTTCAGTTCGCAGGATGTGGGGCGGGGGAAGCCGGCGCCGGATCTGTTCCTGTACGCGGCCGAGCGGATGGGGGTCGAGCCCGCGCGGTGCGTGGTCGTCGAGGACAGCCCGCTGGGGGTGCAGGCGGCTCAGGCCGCTGGGATGGATGTGCTGGGGTTCACCGCCATGACGCCGGCCGCCAAGCTCGGCGGGGCCAACCAACTCTTCTCCGACATGGGTGAGTTGCTCGATCTGCTGGTCTGAGCAAAGCTGAAGGAAATTCATCTTTGGCTGGATCTACCCACGAGTACGCCGGGGCCCTACGCTCGCCGCCATGACTGATGTGCTGCGGCGTGGCAGGGCCTCGTTGGCGTTCGGCTTCTTCGCTCAGGGCGTCGCGTTCGCGCTGCTGGTGACGCGAATACCGGCCATCCAGGACCGGTACGGGGTCTCCGACGCGCTGCTGCCCGCCTTCCTCGCGGCCGTGCCGATTCTGGCCGGTGTCGGGAGTGTGGCGACCGAGCGGCTGGTGAAGCGGGTGCCGCCGAGCCGGGTGCTGCGGTGGTCCCAGCCGGTCGTGCTCCTGGCGCTGCTCGGGGTGGCGGCGGGGGACCGGATGGTCGGGCTGGCCGTCGCGCTCGGGGTGTTTGGACTGGCCGTGGGGGCGTTGGACGCCTCGATGAACATGCTCGGGGTGAGCCTGCAGCGGTCGTACGGGCGCAGCATCATGCTCAGTTTTCACGCCGCGTACAGCCTGGGCGGGATTCTCGGGGCCTCGCTGGCCTGGGTGGGGGCGCGGTGGGACTTCGCGCTGTTCGTGTCGTATCTGCCTGTTGTCGTCGTGCTGCTGCCGGCCGTGTTCGTGGGGAGTCGGTGGTACGTCGACGGGGAGCCGGAGCCGGAGCCGGTGCGGGATGTGGCGGGTGGGGGCTCTGCCGGGGGCGTGGGGTTCAAGCTGCTGTTGCCGCTGTGCCTGGTGATGACCTTCGCCTATATCGGGGACTCCACCGTCTCCAACTGGAGTGCGAAGTACCTCGAGGACGTGCTGGGGAGCAGTGAGGCGCTGGCGACTGTGCCGTACAACGTCTACATGGTGACGACCCTGTTGGGGCGGGCCATCGGGGACTACGGGGTACGGCGGTTCGGGGCTGTGGCCGTGGTGCGGTGTGGGGCTGTGGTGGCCGCCGGTGGGTTCGCGGTCGTGGCGGGGGCGCCCGGGGCCTGGGTGGGGATGCTGGGGTTCACCTTGCTCGGGCTGGGGTTGTGTGTGCTGGTGCCGCAGACCTTCGCGGCGGCCGGGCGGTTGTTCCCGGGGGCTTCGGATGCCGCTGTTGCCCGGCTGAATGTGTTCAACTATGTGGGCTTTTTGATCGGTTCGGCCCTGGTGGGGGCGCTGGGAGACGCCTGGAGCTATCGCGGGGCGATGCTTGTGCCGATGGTGTTGGTGCTGGTGACGCTTGTGTACGCCCGCTCGTTCGACGCTCAACCGGACCGATACGGTGGCGGGCATGAGCGGCCGCGCACAGCTGATGTGGGACGAGGCAGTAACGGGCTATGACTTCGGTCCGGACCATCCGATGGATCCGGTCCGGCTGGCCCTGACGCGTCGACTGGTGGAGGCCTTCGGGCTGGACCGGGACGTGGAGGTCGTCGCGGCGAAGGCCGCGGGGGAGTCGACGTTGCGGCTCGTGCACCGGGAGGACTACATCTCGGCCGTGAAGGCGGCGTCGGCCGATCCTGGGGGCGCGGATGGGTCGTACGGGCTGGGCACGCTTGATGATCCCGCCTTCGCCGGGATGCATGAGGTGTCCTCGCTGATCGCGGGGCAGTCCGTGGGGGCCGCGGAGGCCGTGTGGCGGGGGGAGGCGCTGCATGCGGTGAACTTCGCGGGTGGGTTGCATCATGCGATGCCCGGGGGTGCTTCGGGGTTCTGCATCTACAACGACGCGTCGCTCGCGATTGCGCGGTTGCTGGAGCTCGGGGCGGAGCGGGTCGCGTACGTGGATGTGGATGTGCATCACGGGGATGGGGTGCAGGCCGCGTTCTGGGAGGATCCGCGGGTTCTGACGATCTCCCTGCATGAGCATCCTCGGACGTTGTTTCCGCAGACCGGGTGGCCGGAGGAGACCGGGGCGGCTGGGGACGCGGAGGGGTCGGCGGTGAATGTGGCGTTGCCGGCGGGGACCGGGGACGCGGGGTGGTTGCGGGCGTTCCATGCTGTGGTGCCGGAGTTGATGGCTGAGTTTCGGCCGCAGGTGTTGGTGACGCAGCATGGGGCCGATACGCATTTCGAGGATCCCCTGGCGCACTTGGCCGTGTCGTTGGATGCGCAGCGGGCTGTGCAGGTGGCTTGTCATGAGTTGGCGCATGAGTACGCCGACGGGCGGTGGGTGGCGCTCGGGGGTGGGGGGTACGCCGTGGTGGATGTGGTGCCGCGGTCCTGGACGCATCTGGTGGGGATTGCCGCGGGGCGGGAGATTGCTCCTGAGGCCGTGATTCCTGAGGGGTGGCGGCAGGAAGTGTTCGCTCGTACGCGGCAGTTGGCGCCTGTGCGGATGACTGATGGGCGGTGGCCTGTGGGGTGGGGGGCCTGGGAGGCGGGGTACGACCCTGCGGATCGGTTGGATCAGGCTGTGCTGGCGGCTCGGCGGGCGGTGTTTCCGTTGCGGGGGTTGTTGGCGTAGGTGGGGGGTGGGGGTCGTCGGGTGCGGTGCCCGTGGTCGGCGTTGTTTCTTTCGCCCCCGCCGCCCCTACCCGTCCCATCCTCCAGGGGCTGCCGCCCCTTCGACCCCGCACCCAGGGGGCTCCGCCCCCTGGACCCCCGTCGGCCCTGAAGGGGCCTCGTCCTCAAACGCCGGACGGGCTTAAATTGCCGGACCGGCGCCCCTGCACCGCCCTCAGTGGTTGCGTTACGCCAACCGTGCGGAGTTCCTCTGTTCTGTCAGCCCCCTTTGGGATCGTGCGTCAGCATCGGACTCGTGTTGTCCATTGGGGCTCTGCGGGCTCATCTCGTTGCCGCTCGGCTTGCCGGCGTTGTGGCTACCTCGCGGGAGGCGAGTCTGCGGAGTTATCGGCTGTTCGCCGCCCGGGATCCGCGGGTGTTGATCGGGATCGATCCGCAAGCGGGCTGGGGGCAGGCCGAGTTGGTGGCGCTCATGGCCGACAAATGCGGGGTTTCCAATGATCCGTCGCGCGTCGACGGGCATGATGTGATCGATCCTGAGCGGACCGTCGCCGGTCTTGATGCTTTCTCCGCGCGGATCCGAGCCGTCGCCCGGCGTAGCGGTCCCGTGCTGCTCGGCACCGGGCATCCGCACCGGCTGCTCGGTTTCTACGCCGCCCTCGCGGACGCTCTCTCGGCGGCGGGATGTGCCGTACTCACACCGGCGCAGGGTCGCTGTGTCGACATAACGACCCAGTTCGGTCTACGCACCTACAACCTTGACTACGTACGAGGAGTCGCGCTGGTGCGAGATCCGGACCGGGTGAGCTCCGGTTGTGAGCCCGGCGCACACTCCCATTCACCCCTCCCGGTTCGTACCGCGCTCGCCGCGGCCGCCGAGGCCGGCGGGCCCTTGCCGGAGCTGGTGATCGGGGATCACGGGTGGGTCTGCGGGGCAGGTCAGCTGGGGTTTGAGGCCATTGGGCTCGCGGATACGGATGACCCCGCGCTCTTTGTGGGGGAGGCCGAGGGGGTCGTGTCCGTCGTCGTTCCACTTGATGACGCTGTGCGGTCTGATTACTACAGGCCGCTGACCCGCTACGTACTCAATCGAGCGTGTCTGTCACAGTAGGTCGCCGATGGCTGCACCTCTTCCCCACTCGCATCACCCGCCCCTACATTGGGGAGTGAGCACGCAGCGACGAAGAGTCACCGGAAGGGGAAGCCGGTGGCCGTCGAGTGCGGAAGGTTCAGGTGTGTCATGGCTGCAGCTGGCGAGAGGCCTCTGAACGAGGTTCAGTTCCTTACCGTGGCGGAAGTCGCCTCGGTGATGCGAGTGTCGAAGATGACCGTGTACCGGCTGGTGCACAGCGGTCATCTGCCCGCGATCCGGGTGGGGCGGTCCTTCCGCGTCCCCGAGCAAGCGGTACACGAGTACCTCCGCGAGAGCTATGTGGGGGTGGAAACCGCCTGATGGCGACACGGGCGAGGGGGTCCTCAGAGCATCGGCGGACCCCTCTCGTTCACCTCGATTACGACCTCAGCGCTCGGGCGGGTAGGCTAGCCCCTCGTAGGTCGTGTGGGCCCATGGCGCCCAAACACCGAGTGATGAGAAGTGAGCGAGGGTAGTCGTGGGCTCTGTTATCAAGAAGCGGCGCAAGCGGATGGCCAAGAAGAAGCACCGCAAGCTGCTCAAGCGCACGCGCGTTCAGCGTCGCAACAAGAAGTAAGACACTTCGCGCGACGCGAGCCGCGAGAGCGTGTGTGTGGCCCCCCACCGGTTCAGGTGGGGGGCCACGCGCGTTTTCGCGGCCGTTCGTGCGGCGGGCCGGATTCCGTGCGTATGCCTGGACACCCGGATGGCTTGGTCTGTTCGTACGTTCGGGGATGTCGTCACTTCATGCATTGGGTGGTCATCACAGCGCAACATCGACCCGCTAAGTTGGCCGCACACGGGGAACCCGGCAGGGTAACGAGCAGCGGAACATCAGGTCTGGACGATTCCTGGAAGGAAGGCGCTGATCTTGGGCAAGGTCGTGCTCGTGACCGGAGTGGCCCGTCAACTTGGGGGCCGGTTCGTACGACGGATTCAGCGTGACCCACAGGTGGACCGAGTGGTCGCCGTGGACGCGGTACCCCCCGAGCATCATCTGGGCGGCGCGGACTTCATCCAGGCCGACATCCGGCAGCCGACCATAGCTCGGGTCCTGGCCGAGACGGCCGCGGACACCGTCGTGCACATGGACGTGACGGGCACGGCGCTGGGCAGTGGCAGCCGGACGACGGTCAAGGAGACCAACGTCATCGGCACCATGCAGCTGCTCGGGGCCTGTCAGAAGTCCCCGACCGTGAAGCGGCTGGTGGTCAAGTCCAGCACGAACGTCTACGGGTCGGCGCCGCGGGATCCCGCCGTCTTCACCGAGACCACTCCGCCGAAGTCCCTGCCCAGCGGTGGCTTCGCCAAGGACACCGTCGAGGTCGAGGGCTATGTGCGCGGCTTCGCCCGGCGGCGGCCGGACGTGGCCGTGTGCGTGCTGCGGTTCGCCAACATCCTCGGGCCGACCGCGGACACTCCGCTGGCCGCGTACTTCTCGCTGCCCGTGCTGCCGACCGTCTTCGGCTACGACCCGCGGCTGCAGTTCGTGCACGAGGACGATGTGATCGAGGTGCTGCGGATCGCCTCGCACGAGCCCGAGCGGGGCACCCTCAACAGCGGCACCTTCAATATCGCCGGCGACGGGGTCCTGCTGCTGTCGCAGTGTTCGCGACGGCTCGGCCGGCCCACCGTGCCCCTGCTGCTGCCCGCCGTCACCTGGGCGGGATCGCTGGTGCGCACGCTGGGTATGACGGACTTCTCGCCCGAGCAGATCCGGCTGCTGACCCACGGCCGGGTCGTGGCGACGGACCAGATGCGTGAGACGCTCGGATTCCAGCCGAAATACACGACCGCGGAGACCTTCGCGGACTTCGCACACAGCCGCGGACCCGGGCTGCTCCCGCCGGAGGCCCTCGAGGGGGCCGTCGACCGGATCGCCGCGCTGTCCCTCCCGGGCAGCGGCCAACCCCCGACGCAGAGCGCCAACTGAGGAGCGCATCACGATGGCGGATGCCAAGGTCATTCCGTTCGACGACGACCGGTCCCGCGGGGGCGCCGTACCCCGGCCGCCGCGGCGCCGGAGCGCGGGGAGCCGGCGCAAGGGCATGGAGCCCGCGCTGGTGCACGAGGTCAAGCCCCTGCCCGGAGCGGCGATCTCGCAGGATGATGTACCGGTGACTGACGAGAAGCCGGAGCCGCGGGACGGCGGCGGACTGGAACGGCGTATCGCCGGCGGGCTGTCCTTCCTGCGCCGCCGCCTCACCGGGGACTACGAGGTCGACGATTTCGGCTACGACGAGGAGCTGACCGACCAGGTCCTGATGTCGCTGCTGCGGCCGGTGTACGAGAAGTACTTCCGCGTCGAGGTGAAGGGCGTCGAGAACATCCCGTCCGAGGGCGGGGCGCTGATCGTCGCCAACCACTCCGGCACGCTGCCGCTGGACGGCCTGATGATGCAGGTCGCCGTGCACGACAACCACCCCGCCGACCGTCATCTGCGGCTGCTGGCGGCGGACCTGGTCTTCATGCTGCCGGTGGTCAACGAGCTGGCCCGCAAGCTCGGTCACACGCTGGCGTGCGCGGAGGACGCCGAGCGGCTGCTCGGCCAGGGCGAGCTGGTCGGGGTGATGCCGGAGGGCTTCAAGGGCATCGGCAAGCCCTTCAGTGAGCGCTACAAGCTCCAGCGCTTCGGCCGTGGCGGCTTCGTGTCGACCGCGCTGCGGCAGCGCGCGCCGATCATCCCGTGCTCGATCGTGGGCGCGGAGGAGATCTACCCGATGATCGGCAACGCCAAGACGCTCGCCCGGGTCCTCGGCTTCCCGTACTTCCCGCTCACCCCGACCTTCCCGTGGCTCGGCCCGCTGGGCGCGATCCCGCTGCCGACGAAGTGGACGATCCAGTTCGGCGAGCCGATCCCCACGGACGGCTATCCGCCGGAGGCGGCCGAGGACCCGATGCTGATGTTCAACCTGACCGACCAGGTCAGGGAACAGATCCAGCACACCCTCTACAAGCTGCTGGTGCAGCGCAGGTCGGTCTTCTTCTAGGACGCTCGCGGCCTCAGCGGGCAGAAGAAACGTTTATACGGCAACGGGGGCGCCCTTCCTGATCATCAGGAAGGGCGCCCCCGTCGCCGTACCGCCTAGTCCACGTCCTCGCCGTCGATGCCGAGCCCGGGGAGCAGGCCCGGGAGGAGCGGCGGGAGCGTCACATCCGGCTCCGGGACCGGTGTGTTGCTGGTCGGCGGAGTGGTGCTGCCGGTGTTCTGCGGCGGGTCGAGCAGACCGCCGGTGGAGCCGCCGAGCAGGCCGTCGTCCTCGCCGGTGGAACCGCCCGCGGACTTGCTGGGGCTGCCGCTGCTCGAATGGCGGCCGCCGGGGGCGCTGTTGCCACTGCTCGGGGTCGAGCGGTCCGTACCGGGCGACGAGCCGGTGGACGCCGTACCCGAACCGCCCTGCCGCCTGCCGTCACCGCCGCCGCCCGCAGCCGGGGGCTCGGGCAGCAGGGACTGCAGCGGGGCGACGTCTTCGTCTATGGCGTCGAAGACCGACGACACCTGCTCACCGACGTCGCCCAGCTGGACGGGGAGGCGGTCGCGCAGGGCGCCCCAGGCGTCGCGGTGCGAGCGCGAGAAGGAAGACAGCGCCTGGATGGGGCCGAGCGAGTCCGGGTCGGCCTCGTACGCCGCGGAGAGCAGCCGGTGGCCCTCGGAGGCGTCGTGGTGCATGCCGGACAGGGCGCGGCGGATCTCGCCCAGGGACTCGTGGTCGAGGTGGCCGGCGCGGTCGCGCTCCATCAGCCGACGGGCTTCGCTCAACCGCGTGGAGGCCTGGTCGAGGAAGACCTGGCCGCGCTCGATGTCGTCGTCGGCCAGCCCGCGCTTGAAGTCCTCGATACCGCGCTTGAGGCCGTAGAGCGAGTCACCGGGCAGGGCGTCACCGCTGGCGGCGGCGACGCCGCCGAAGGCGCCGGCGGCCACGCCGACGCTGAGGCCGCCCGCGGCCAGGCCCTTGGTGAGCCGGGAGCGCGGCCGCAGTTTGCCGAGCGGGCTCGCCCGGTGTGCGCCCCGGGCCCGGTGGGAGCGCTGCTCCGGTACCGGAGTGTCCGCCCCGCCTCCTGCGCCCTCCAGCAGCATGGCCTCCATCGCGGCCACGAGCTGGGCCCGCTGGACGACCTTGACCTCGGGATCCAGCGTCGGCTTGGGCAGCTCGCCGAGACCGGACGCTAGGGCCAACAGGCGGCCCTGCTCGGTCTGTTCCGCGAGCGCCGGGGCCGGTGCCGGTCCTTCGGACTGCTCGGCCGCCGGGCCCCGGTCGGACTGCTCCTCCAGGGCCAGGGCGAAGGCGTTCGCCCGCCGGTGCGCCGATACGTTCGCGATCACTGGCGGCACCTCCTCTCGTCATGACGGTCGACTCCCCAGGGGGTCCTGAGGGTTGCACCCCCGGACCGCATCCACACGATCGGGTGATCGGAGGCGGCCGGGTAGTGACCACAGGGAGCCTGCATCCCGCACAACGAGCGTCGCGGCACTTGGGTTACGGACGGCGGATGATCGGATCGGGGAGTCAACGGACTTTCACCGACAGCTAGTTGAGTACTACTGAGCGTGTGTGATCAACGGGCGTCGTCCGGGAGGAGCCGGGCGAGCGTGCGTACGGCCCGGTACTGGAGGGTTTTGATCGCACCCTCGTTCTTCCCCATGATGCGCGCCGTCTCGGCGACGGACAGCCCTTGCAGGAACCGGAGCGTGACGCACTCCTGCTGCTGCGGATTGAGCCGTCGTACGGCGTCCAGCAGGGCCGCGTTGGAGAGCGACTCCAGCACCGAGTCCTCGGGCGAGCGCTCGACCTCGTTGGCGTCGAGCATCTCGCCGGTCGTGACCTCCAGGCGGAACCGGCTGGACTTGAAGTGGTCCGCGACGAGGTTGCGGGCGATGGTGACCAGCCAGGCGCCGAAGTCGCGTCCTTGCCAGGTGAAGGTCCCGATGCGCCGCAGGGCCCGCAGAAAGGTCTCACTGGTGAGGTCCTCGGCGGTGGCCTTCCCTCCCACCCGGTAGTAGATGTACCGGTACACGGTGTCGCTGTACTGGTCGTAGAGCCGCCCGAAGGCGTCGGCCTCGCCGGCCTGTGCGCGCTCGACGAGATCCATCATGCGGGCGCTGTCGCTGTCCGCGGCCGGGCGCCGGGCGGTCGTGGCGCCGGCCGAGCGCCCCCGTCTGCCGACGGCGGCGCTGCCGTCGGCGAGTGCGTAGCACGGGCCGACGGGGGCGGCGGCTACGGCGAGGGTGGGGACGGCGTACGCGGTGGGGACGAAGCCGCGCAACAGGTCTTGGACCGTTGCGCGCAGCGTAGCCAGGCCCGAGGCGTCAACCCCGACGTGTGGGTACACGGGACTCCCAGAGGCAGAGCTTCCATCACGTGCAGTACGGGACCGTTCACCCGTCGTAGCGACGGAGGGGTACCGGATTGCGTCTGAGGAGAATAACGCTTCGTACAGGCGCTGCTACACCCAGTTGCTCAAATCATCGATTACGTCGCTTCTGTAACCGAATGACGGTCGATCAAGTGCCCTACAGTGATCGTTTGTTGATCAAAAGGGATCGGCTTTCGGCCGGGTCCGGGGTGTGTTGTGGCCGTGTGCAGCCAAGGTGACTGGACAGGGGGTTGTTGGGGTACGGCGTGGGGATTGGCCGGGTTCGGGTGGTGCGGCCTGTGGGTGATCAGAGGTGGGCTGTGTTGCGTCAGCCGCGGTCGTGCGGGGTTCGAGTGGGGGTGGGTCCACGCTCGCCCGCGCCGGCGGGGCCTGCCCCACGTCGTGCGCGTGTCGCGCGGGTCAGCGGCGGCGGCGGGAGATGGCGATGGCCGCCGCTGTGCCGCCGGCCACCGCGCCGACGCCCGCTGCCGCGGGGATGCCGACCTTGGCGGCCTTGCGGCCGGTGCGGTAGTCGCGCAGGCGCCAGTCCAGTTCGCGGGCGTGCTTGCGGAGCTTGGTGTCCGGGTTGATCGCGTAGGGGTGGCCCACCAGGGACAGCATCGGGATGTCGTTGTGGCTGTCGCTGTACGCGGCGCAGCGGGAGAGGTCCAGGCCCTCCGCCGTGGCCAGCGCGCGCACCGCCTCCGCCTTCGCCGGGCCGTGCAGCGGTTCGCCCACCAGCTTGCCGGTGTAGACGCCGTCCACGGATTCCGCCACGGTGCCCAGTGCACCCGTAAGGCCCAGCCGTCGCGCGATCACCTGCGCGATCTCCACCGGCGCCGCCGTCACCAGCCACACCCTCTGGCCCGCGTCCAGATGCGCCTGCGCCAGCGCCCGCGTCCCCGGCCAGATCCGCTCCGCCATGTACTCGTCGTAGATCTCCTCGCCGATCGACATCAGCTCGGAGACCCGGTGGCCCTTCACGATCGACAGCGCCGAGTCCCGGGCGTCCTGCATGTGCTCCGGATCCTCGACTCCGGCCAGCCGGAACCACGCCTGCTGCCAGGCGAAACGCGCCAGATCGCGGGTCTCGAAGAACTTCCGCTTGTACAGGCCCCGGCCGAAGTGGAAGAGCGCGGCGCCCTGCATCACGGTGTTGTCGAGGTCGAAGAACGCGGCTGCCCTGTCGTCGCCGAGGACCGGGAACTCCGGTTCCTCCGCCGGCAGGGACTCCGGCACCGACTTGCGCGCTGCCTCCGCCGAGGCCTCGCCTGCCAACACGCTTCGCGCCGTGGCGGAGCGCCTACGGGGAGTGAGCCATCCGAGAGCGGCCATGGCGTGAGCATAGCCATTCCGTTCGGAGCTTCCGGAGTCGAGAGGTTGGGAGCCTGTGAACTCTGCGCGACCGCGCCGTTAAACACGCGCGCGTACACGCGCGAGAATGGCTGACATGAGTCCCATCTTTCGCCGCAAGCCGGCCAAGGTGCCCGAGGACCGGCTCGTCACCCTCATCCGCAAGCCCGGCTGCCATCTGTGTGATGACGCACAGATCATCATCGAGAAGGTCTGCGGTGATCTCGGGGTCCCCTGGGAGCAGAAGGACATCACCCAGGATCCCCAACTCCACGACCAGTACTGGGAACAGATCCCCGTCGTACTCGTCGACGGTGAACAGCACACCTTCTGGCGAGTGAACGAAGACCGCCTCCGCGCCGCCCTCTCGGGCACTGACTGACCAGTCCAACTTGCTCGGAAACTGACTTAGGATCGTCGGCGACCTGGTCTCGGGGGTGGGGATCGTTGAGGAGAGTGTTCGGTTTTGACCCCCGTGTGGGCCATGAGGCAGCGGCGCGTGACCCCGGTCACGTTGGCCGGGCAAATCGGACACCATCTTTGTGCACGCGTTCACAAAGACATAGCCTGCATTCGACGGGGCGGTCTGGGGACGTGTGACCGCCTGCAGCCCCGCTCTACCCGCAGGAGCACCGTGGCAACTGGCCGAACTCACCGACCGGCGACCCGTAGCCGAGGGATTCCCGAGGCCACCGTCGCCAGGCTTCCGCTGTACCTCCGCGCGCTGACCGCACTGTCGGAGCGCTCGGTACCCACGGTCTCCTCCGAGGAGCTCGCGGCCGCGGCGGGCGTCAACTCCGCCAAGCTGCGCAAGGACTTCTCCTACCTGGGCTCCTACGGCACGCGCGGGGTGGGCTACGACGTCGAGTATCTCGTCTACCAGATCTCCCGCGAGCTGGGGCTGACCCAGGACTGGCCGGTTGTGATCGTCGGTATCGGTAACCTCGGCGCCGCGCTGGCCAACTACGGCGGGTTCGCCTCGCGCGGCTTCCGGGTCGCGGCGCTGATCGACGCCGACCCGGCCATGGCCGGCAAGCCCGTCGCCGGGATTCCCGTGCAGCACTCCGACGACCTGGAGAAGATCATCCAGGACAACGGCGTGTCGATCGGTGTCATCGCCACTCCCGCCGGTGCCGCCCAGCCGGTCTGCGACCGGCTCGTGGCCGCCGGGGTCACCTCCATCCTGAACTTCGCGCCGACCGTGCTGACCGTCCCCGACGGTGTCGACGTGCGCAAGGTCGACCTCTCCATCGAGCTGCAGATCCTCGCTTTCCACGAGCAGCGCAAGGCCGGCGAGGAGGCCGCGGCCAACGACGGCGCCGCTCCGGTCGCCGCCGTGCGCGGCGAGTCCGGCGACAAAGGGCCCGACGGGGACGTACCCGCCGTGATGCCGGCATGAGTCTTCTCGTCGTAGGGCTGAGCCACCGCAGCGCCCCGGTCAGCGTGCTGGAGCGGGCGGCGCTGAGTGCTGACGCGCAGGTGAAGCTGTTGCAGGACACGGTCGCGGCGGAGCCGGCGACCGAGGCCGCGGTGCTCGCGACCTGCAACCGGATCGAGCTGTACGCCGACGTGGACAAGTTCCACGCCGGTGTCGCCGAGCTGTCGACGCTGCTCGCTCAGCACAGTGGTCTCGGGCTGGACGAGCTCACCCCTTATCTGTACGTGCACTACGAGGACCGGGCCGTCCACCACCTCTTCTCGGTGGCCTGCGGGCTCGACTCGATGGTCGTGGGCGAGGGGCAGATCCTCGGCCAGATCAAGGACTCGCTGGCACGGGCGCAGGATCTGCACACGGCCGGGCGGCTGCTGAACGATCTGTTCCAGCAGGCGCTGCGGGTCGGCAAGCGGGCGCACTCCGAGACCGGTATCGACCGGGCCGGGCAGTCGCTGGTCACCTTCGGGCTCGAGCAGCTCTCCGGTGGTACGGCCGTGCAGGACTGGGCGCGTGGGAAGCGGGCGCTGGTCATCGGGGCCGGGTCGATGTCCTCGCTGGCCGCGGCAACGCTGGCGCGGGCCGGGGTGGCCGAGGTCGTGATCGCGAACCGTACGGCCGAGCGGGCCGAGCGGCTGGCGGAGATTCTGAACGAGGGGTCGGCGGGGCTGGCTCGTGCGGTGCCGATGGATTCGGTGGCGGGCGAACTGACACGTGCCGACGTCGCGGTGTCCTGTACCGGGGCGACCGGGCTTGTGCTGACTGCCGAGGCTGTCGCGGCGGCTGTTGAGGGCAGGGTGCCGGAGGCTGGGGCCGACCAGGGGTCGGACGCGCAGCCCGGCGCTGACGAGGTGCCGCCCTCTGTGGCTGCGGGGGCCGCCCCGGCGGCACGACTGCCCGCAGGCTACGCGGGTGAAGTGACCCGGCAGAGCGCCGCGGGCTACGCGGGTGGTGCGGACGACGAGAACTGTCCGCTCGATCTGGCTGCCGTGCAGCCTGGCTTCTCCGTCATGGGGGAGGCCGCTGTGGCCGGTATGGATGCGGCGACGCTGGAGCAGCATGCCGCCTGGGTCGCCGGTGGAGCCGTCGAGCGCCGCGAGGCGGGTCGTCGTACGGCCGAGGCCGAGGCCGAACTGATCGGCGCACTCGCCGCCGCTGCCGCCACCGTCGGCCGGATCCCCGAGCGGCGCAAGCCCGAGGCGGTCGTCGAGGTGTCGCGGCCCGAGCCCGTTCTGTACTTCCTCGATCTCGCCATGCCCCGGGACATCGATGCCGCCGTGCACCGGCTGGCCGGGGTGCGGCTGGTGGACATCGAGTCGCTGGCCGAGGCTTCGGCGGACGCTCCGATGGCGGCCGACGTCGATCTGGTGCGTCGTATCGTCTCCGACGAGGTCGCCGCCTTCGGGGCCGCGCTGCGGGCCGCGCACATCACGCCGACCGTGGTCGCCCTGCGGACCATGGCCGCCGATGTCGTCGCCGGGGAGATCGCCCGGCTCGAGGGGCGGCTGCCGGGGCTCGACGACAAGCACCGCAGTGAGATCACCCAGACCGTGAAGCGCGTCGTGGACAAGCTCCTGCACGCGCCGACCGTACGGGTCAAGCAGCTCGCAGCCGAACCCGGCGGCGCCGGGTACGCGGACGCGCTGCGGACCCTGTTCGACCTCGACCCCGAGACGGTGGCCGCCGTCTCCCGGGCCGAGGACAGCACCGAGAAAGACCGAGGGCCGGCATGAAAGACAAGGCACTGAGGCTCGGGACCCGGCGGAGCAAGCTCGCCATGGCCCAGTCCGGGCAGGTGGCGGACGCCGTGAGCCAGGTGACCGGACGGCCCGTCGAGCTCGTCGAGATCACCACGTACGGCGATGTCTCCCGGGAGGCGCTCGCCCAGATCGGCGGCACCGGCGTCTTCGTCACCGCGCTGCGCGAGGCGCTGCTCAAGGGCGAGGTCGACTTCGCCGTGCACTCGCTGAAGGACCTGCCGACCGGGCAGCCCGACGAGCTGGCGCTGGCCGCCATCCCCGTCCGCGAGGACCCGCGGGACGTGATCGTCGCGCGGGACGCGCTGAAGTTCACCGACCTGCCGCGCGGGGCGCGCATCGGCACCGGTTCGCCGCGCAGGATGGCGCAGCTCAACGCGTACGCCCGCGGCCATGGGCTGGACATCGAGACCGTGCCCATCCGAGGGAACGTCGACACGCGGATCGGATACGTCCGGGACGGTGAGCTCGATGCCGTCGTGCTGGCCGCCGCTGGCCTGAACCGCATCGGCCGGATCGGCGAAGTGACCGACTTCCTCTCGGTCGACACCGTTTTGCCCGCCCCCGGCCAGGGGGCCCTGGCGATCGAGTGCACCGCGGACAACGCGGACCTGATCGCCGCGCTCGGCGAGCTCGACGACCCGTTCACGCGGGTCGCCGTCACCGCCGAGCGGTCACTGCTCGCCGCCCTGGAGGCCGGCTGCTCCGCCCCTGTGGGCGCGCTGGCCGACCTGCTGGCCGACGGGCAGATTGTCAAGGAAATGCGCCTGCGTGGCGTCGTCGGCACGACCGACGGCACGCGCACGGTGCAGCTGTCCACCACCGGTCCCGTGCCCGAGACGCACGACCAGGCGCTGGCGCTCGGTCGCGAACTCGCCGCCGAGATGCTTGCCCAGGGCGCGGCCGGTCTGATGGGGGAGCGAGCACAGTGAGCCCCACCGCCCTTACCGCCGGCCTCGAACACGGGCACGTCACCTTCCTGGGTGCCGGACCCGGGGATCCGAGACTGCTGACTCTGCGCGCCGTGGAGGCGCTGGCGAACGCGGATGTACTCGTCGCCGAGCACGAGGTGCTCGACGTCGTCCGCGTGCACGCCAGGTCGGGCGTGTCCGTCGTGAACACGGATCCGGATCCCTCGTCGGACCCGGTTCCGGGCACAGGCACGCCTCAGCTAGCGGTTGTTGACGGCACGTCAACAACCGCTGGGGCACCCGCTGTGCGGGATGCGGCACATCTTGTCATGGAGGCCGCGCGGGGCGGCAGGCGGGTCGTGCGTGCGGTGTCCGGGGACCCCGGGCTCGACGCGTACGCCGCCGAGGAGATGCTGGCGTGCGCCGCCGCCGGGGTGCCCTTCGAGGTGGTGCCCGGTGTCGCGGCCGCGGTCGGCGTGCCCGCGTACGCCGGTGTGCCGCTGCGCGACGCGCAGGGCGCGGACGTGCGGTTCGTGGACGCGCGCACGGCGTCGGACCGGTGCTGGACGGAGGTGGGTGCCTCCGACGGGACGGTGGTGGTGTCGACGAGCCTCGACTCCGTCGCCGCGGCGGCGGGCGAGCTGGTGGCCGCCGGCCGCAAGCCGGACACCCCGCTGACCGTCACGGTCGCCGGTACGACGACCCGGCAGCGGACCTGGACCGCGACGCTGGGCACGATCGCGCAGACGCTGAAGCAGGCGAAGGTGCTGCCCTCGCCCGACGGCGGGCGGCCGGTGATAGCCGTGGTCGGTGAGCGTTCCGCCGCCGCCCAGCGCGACCAGCTGTCGTGGTTCGAGTCCAAGCCGCTCTTCGGGTGGCGGGTCCTCGTACCGCGTACGAAGGAGCAGGCGGCCTCGCTCTCCGACCAGCTGCGGTCGTACGGAGCCGTGCCGCACGAGGTGCCGACGATCGCCGTCGAGCCGCCGCGGACGCCTCAGCAGATGGAGCGTGCGGTCAAGGGCCTGGTGACGGGCCGCTACGAGTGGATCGCCTTCACTTCGGTCAATGCCGTCAAGGCCGTGCGGGAGAAGTTCGAGGAGTACGGGCTCGACGCCCGTGCCTTCGCCGGGATCAAGGTCGCGGCGGTGGGCGAGCAGACGGCGAAGGCGCTGATCGCGTTCGGTGTAAAGCCGGACCTGGTGCCTTCGGGCGAGCAGTCGGCCGCGGGTCTGCTGGAGGACTGGCCGCCGTACGACCCGGTCTTCGACCCGATCGACCGGGTGTTCCTGCCCCGGGCGGACATCGCCACGGAGACGCTCGTGGCCGGGCTCATCGAGCTGGGCTGGGAGGTCGACGACGTCACGGCGTACCGGACCGTGCGGGCGTCGCCGCCGCCGGCGGAGACCCGGGAGGCGATCAAGGGCGGTGGCTTCGACGCCGTGCTCTTCACCTCGTCCTCGACCGTGCGGAACCTGGTGGGCATCGCCGGCAAGCCGCACAACGTGACGGTGATCGCCTGCATCGGTCCGGCCACGGCGAAGACCGCCGAGGAGCACGGGCTGCGGGTGGACGTGATGGCTCCCGAGCCGTCCGTGCACAAGCTGGCGGAGGCGCTGGCGGACTTCGGCGCGAAGCGGCGGGCCGCCGCCGTGGAGGCGGGGGACCCGGTGACCCGGCCGAGCGAGCGGCGGCCGGGGGCGCGCAGACGCCGATCGACGACGTGATGTGACGGTTCGCAGGGGCCGGCCGAGGGATCTCGGCCGGCCCTTCGTCGTCTACGCGGGCGTGACGGTGTGGCCGTAGCGGAGCAGGTTGTCCGGGTCGTACGTCTTCTTGGTGCGGCGCAGGCGGGTGTACGTCTCCGGGGTCCAGGCCCGGGCCCGGTCGTCGGGGCTGCCCGGGGTGCCGTGGATGTTGACCATCGTGTAGCCGGTGCCGTAGGGGGCCATCGCCGCGTGCAGGGACGCGGTCGCCCGCTCTATCGCCTCTGCCTCGGGTGGGGCCGCCAGCACTCCCACCGCTTCCAGGAGGAATTCGGCGTCCCTCGCGCAGATCGCGTCCTCCGTGCGCGCCGGGCGGGACAGGGCGCCGCCCATGTGGCGCAGGCCGGTCGCGAGGAGCGGGAAGTCCGGTGCCTCGGGGCCCGCCTCGGCGAGGAACGTGCGGACCGCCTCCGGGGACAGCTCGCGGAGCAGGCTGCAGGACTCGCGGGCGGGGAGCGGGTCCTGGGGTTCCAGGTAGATGCGGTCCATCGCCGCGTACGGCATGACCTCGACCATGTCGACGACCACGGGTGCGGCGGCGCGCAGCGGCGCGAGGAGCTCCTCGCCCGCCTCCGGGGCTCCTGTCCAGGCCACGGCGATCCGGGCCCAGAAGCCGCCCCGCAGGGGTTCGGGGATCTGGGGGATCGGGGGGAGGCGGAGGAGCGTGAAGGCCGTGCACATCTCCTCCGGTACCTGCCGGGTCCACTCCGCCCAGGCCGTGAGCAGGGGTTCCGCGTCCTCGCCCCGGCAGTAGAGGCCGCCGCCGAGGAGGGTGGGGAGCGGGAGGAGTTCGCAGGTGAGGGAGGTGACGACGCCGACGTTTCCCTTGCCGCCGCGCAGGGCCCAGAACAGGTCCGGTTCCTGGGTGGCGTCGGCTTCGTGCAGGGTGCCGTCCGGGAGGACCACCTGGAAGGAACGGACCAGGTCGGCCGCGTAGCCGTAGGTGCGGCCGAGGACGGGGAGGCCGCCGCCGAGGGTGTAGCCGATGACGCCGGCGTCCGTGGCGGAGCCGGTGAGGGCGCCGAGCCCGTGGGGGGCTGCGGCTTCCAGGACGTGGCGCCATTTCGCGCCGGCGGCGACGGTGGCGGTGCGGGATTCCGGGTCGATCGTCACGTCCGTCATGCGGGTGGTGCTGATGAGGAGGCCGTGGTCGATCGGGAAGTTGGCGCCGTGGCCGGTGGCTTGTACCGCGACGGGGGTGTGGGTGGCCGAGGCCCAGCGGAGGGCGGTGACGATGTCGTGGGGGCCGGTGGCGCCGATGACCACGTCCGGGGTGTGGAGGGCGGCGAGGTTGAAGCCGGTGACTTCTTCGGCGTAGCCGGGGTCTCCTGGGCGTAGGACCGGGCCCTGGATCTCGGAGAGGGCGAAGAGGTCGGGGGTGGGGTGGGGGGCGGTCATGGGGTCCTCCGGCGGCGGCGGTGCGGAGGGACGGCGGCGGTCGGGTGTCGTTCTGCGGAGTGCCTGGCCGTCGGGCCCTAATTTTGTGGGTTCCTCTGTTCTTCCAGGATGGCTTGTGGGGGTGGGGTGTGCAGGTTGGCGGGGGTGGGACGGGGTGTGCAGGTTGGCGGGGGTGGGGTGGGTTTCGCTCGCCCGCGCTTGCGGGGTGCCGCCGCGCCCACCCGTGCCGCCCCAGCGGCACGACTGCCCGCAGCTACGAGCGACGCGGCCGTGTGTGGCCGACATTGCGTCGGCATCGGGGGGTGTGGGGCGGGCGTAGCGTAGTGGTATGACGACGTATGGATCTTTTCCTGGAGCCCGGCCTCGGCGGTTGCGGGGGTCCGCTGTCATGCGGCGGATGGTGGCTGAGACTCGGTTGCATCCGGCCGATCTGATTCTTCCCGCCTTTGTGCGGGAGGGGGTTGCCGAGCCCGTGCCCATCGGCTCCATGCCCGGCGTGGTGCAGCACACCCGGGACAGTCTGAAGAAGGCCGCCGCCGAGGCCGTTGCCGCCGGGGTGTCCGGGATCATGCTGTTCGGCGTGCCCGAGGAGTCCAAGAAGGACGGCCTGGGGACCCCGGGGACGGATCCCGACGGGATTCTGCAGGTCGCACTCCGGGACGTTCGCGCCGAGGTCGGCGATGAGCTGCTCGTCATGTCTGATCTCTGTCTCGACGAGACCACCGATCACGGGCACTGCGGCGTGCTCGACGACCAGGGGCGCGTCGACAATGACGCCACCCTCGAGCGGTACGCCGAGATGGCTCAGGTCCAGGCCGACGCCGGTGCCCATGTCGTCGGGCCCAGCGGGATGATGGACGGGCAGATCGGGGTCGTCCGGGACGCCCTCGACCAGATCGGTCGCGAGGACGTCGCGATCCTCGCGTACACCGCCAAGTACGCCTCCGCCTTCTACGGGCCCTTCCGCGAGGCCGTCGGTTCCTCCCTCCAGGGGGACCGCAAGACCTACCAGCAGGACCCCGCCAACGCGCGGGAGTCCCTGCGGGAGTTGGCCCTCGACCTGGAGGAGGGGGCCGACATGGTGATGGTGAAGCCGGCCGGGCCCTATCTCGACATCCTCGCGCGGGTCGCGGACGCCGTCGACGTTCCCGTCGCCGCCTACCAGATCTCCGGCGAGTACGCGATGATCGAGGCCGCCGCCGAGAAGGGCTGGATCGACCGGGACCGGGCCATTCTGGAGAGCCTCACCGGGATCAAGCGGGCCGGCGCCCGGAACATCCTCACCTACTGGGCCACCGAAGTGGCCCAGAAGCTGCGGTAGTTCGCCCCGGTCTCAGTTCAACGCGTCCTGCGCCTCCTGCTGCCAGTACGTCACCGACAGCGCGCTGTCGTAGTACAGGCCCTTCGCCGGAAGCGCCGGGGTCGCGGACGCGCCGCCCGAACTGTTCGGGGTCCGGCCCTGGAACGCGACCGTCAGCTTCTCGCCGGTCATCCCGCCCTCCCCGCTGCCGTCCGCCGCGCTGAGCAGGACGCCCGCGTAGCCGGAGTCACCCGGGTCCAGGGTCGGCACCGCCTGCGGCTTGCTCTCCGGCATCGCCTGCGGCACCCACTGCATCTCGTCGAAACGGAGCACCGGGTAGTAGTACAGCGCGCAGGGCTTCGAGCCGGTGTTGGTCACCGTCAGCAGCATGTGGTTCAGGGGGCGGGACACCGGCTGGGCGGTGACCTTCGTGTTCGCGCCGTTGCAGGTCACCGGCTGAGCGGAGGCGGAGTCGTCCGACGGGACGGACGCGTCGGGCTGCTGGGTGGAGGTCGGCTGGCCGGGGGCGGTCGTCCCCTCCGGCTCGGCCGGGCGCTCCGTCTTCGCGGGGTCAGTCGTGGGAGCCGATGCCGACGCCGAGGCCGTCGGCTTCGACGCGCCCTCGTCCACTGTGCCCGTGCCGTCGTCGCAGGCGGTCAGGGCGAGGGTGGCGAGGGCGGCGCCCGCGGCGGCGGCGAGACGGGCGTGACGGAAGGTGCGCATGGCTGAAGTCCTTGTCCGTGGAGAGGGGTTCGCTGTGGATGAGGGGAGCTTGTGCGATCGTTTGTCCCGGCCGCAGCAGTCGGCGGGGGATACGGGACAGTGGAATGCCAGCAGCACGTCTGACGTGCGAGAACGCCCCTCCCCTGGAACGGGGGAACGGGATGACGGGGGATGGAGGAACGGTGTCGCACGGCATTGCCGGAGATGGGTTCGCCGCGTTACTGCGGGAGTTGAAGGACCGCTCCGGACACAGCTACGGGGTGCTCGCCAAACGGCTGCACATGAGTACGTCGACCCTGCACCGGTACTGCAACGGGGACGCCGTACCCACCGACTACGCGCCCGTCGAGCGGCTCGCCCGCCTCTGCAAGGCCTCCCCGGAGGAACTGGTGGAGCTGCACCGGCGGTGGGTGCTGGCCGATGCGATGAGGAAGCGCAAGGGGGCGGCTGCCGAGGGCACTTCGGCGCGGGTGGCGGGGGAAGAAGCGCCGGTCGCGGGGGAGGAAGCGCCGGCGTCTGAGGGGGAAACGCCGGCCGAAGAATCGTCGGCTGAGAAGGTTCCGGCCGAAGAAGCCCCGGCCCCGGTCGCCGAACTCCCGCACCACCCCGACGGCACCCCCGTGCCCGCCCGGCCCGCCGAGCCGTCCCCGCGCCGCCGTCTCCGTCGCCGTACCGTCGTCCTCGCCGGAGCCGCGGTCGCCGTCGCCGCCGTCCTCGCCTCGGTCGCCCTCGCCTCGAACCCCCTGTCCGGGGACGAGCGGCAGGGCGAGGACGGCCGTCGCCGTCCCGTCGGGGCCGCCGCCGCGTCCAGCGACGCCCCGCGGACCACGGCCCCGCCCTCCAAGTCCCCCACTCCGGAGGCGAAGACCACCCCGCCCGCCTCACCCTCCGCGAGCCGTACGAAGAGCGGTGCCGTCGCCCCGGAGGCCGACGCGGCGCCGCCGCTGACCGTCACGACCCGGCCGTACGCCTGGGAACACCCCTGCTCCCAGCACTATCTGATCGACGAGCAGGCGGCGAAGGTCCCGCCGCCGCCCTTCCAGCAGGACGCGCCCGCCTGGGTCGACGCGGTGGGGGCCGTGTCGGCGGGGGAGCAGCTCGTGACGCTGACCGTGCAGGGCACCGGCGAGGAGACCGTGGTGCTCGACAGCCTGACCGTGCACGTGGTCAGCAAGGACCGGCCCCTGGCCTGGAACGACTACGTGATGGGCGTGGGCTGCGGCGGAGGCGTGCCGACCCGGCCCTTCACCGTGGCCCTCGACGGGGCCCGGCCGATCGTGGCGGCCGCCGCCGGGCAGCGGGACTTCCCGCTCAAGGTGAGCGAGTCCGACCCGGAGGTCCTGAAGATCACGGCCGACGCCTCGGCCTACGACGTGCGCTGGTACCTGGAGCTGGCCTGGTCCAGCGGGGACCGCAGCGGCAAGCTCGTCGTCGACGACGGCGGGGAGCCGTTCCGTACGAGCGGCAACAACGGCCGTCCCGCCTACGAGTTCCCGCTCGGCGGCGAGAAGTGGCTCGCCTCCGGTGGGGAGGGTGGCTAGACACGGGAGGGGGCCGTCCGAATCGCGGAAAGCTGCTTGTAGGCGCCACTTAGTTCCCTAGGGTGCGGGCAGGAGCCGTAACGCCACCGAGGAGCCGCCACGTGACCGTCGTCGAGCCCGCGCCGTCCCGCCCCGCGCCCGTTCCCCCGCTCGCCTCGCGGGCCCGGTCCATCGGCGGGTCGCCGGTACGGGACATCCTGGCGGTCACCGCGCGGCCCGAGGTGATCAACTTCGCGGGCGGTCTCCCGGCGCCTGAGCTGTTCGACACCGAGGGCATCGCCGACGCCTTCCGGGCGGTGCTCACGGAGGCGCCCGCGCGGGCGCTCCAGTACTCCACGACCGAGGGCGAGCCGGTGCTGCGGGCCGCGCTCGCCGCGCGGATGTCGGAACGGGGGCTGCCCACCGACGCCGACGACGTCCTCGTCACCACCGGCTCCCAGCAGGCGCTCTCCCTGCTCGCCACCGCGCTGCTGGAGCCCGGGGACACCGTGCTGGTCGAGAACCCCTGCTACCTCGCGGCGCTCCAGGCCTTCGGGTTCACCGGCGCCCGGGTCGTGGCCGTGCCGGGCGACGGGGACGGCGTCGACCCCGCCGCGCTGGAGGAGCTGGTGCTGCGCGAGCGGCCCAAGCTCCTCTACACCGTCCCCACCTTCCAGAACCCCACCGGCCGCACCATGCCCACCGCCCGCCGCACCGCCGTGGCCGCCGTCGCCGCCCGGCACGGGCTGTGGATCGTCGAGGACGACCCGTACGGCGAGCTGCGCTTCGAGGGCGAGCGGGTGCCGTGGATCGCCGCCTGCCCGGGCGGCGAGGACCGGACCGTGCTGCTCGGCTCCTTCTCCAAGGTCATGGCGCCGGGCCTGCGGCTCGGCTGGCTGCGCGCCCCGGCCGCGCTGCGCCGCGCCTGCGCCGTCGCCAAGCAGGCCGCCGATCTGCACACCCCGACCGTCAACCAGCTCGCCGCCGCCCGCTACCTGGCCGACCGGGACCTGGACGCGCACGTCTCCCGCGTGGCCCGCGTCTACGGCGAACGCCGCGACGCCATGCTCGCCGGCCTCGCCGAAGCCCTCCCGCCCGGATCGGCCTGGAACCGCCCCGAGGGCGGCATGTTCCTCTGGGCCCGGCTGCCGGAGTCGTACGACACGGGCGCGCTGTTGCCGGAGGTCGTCCGCGAGGACGTCGCCTACGTCCCCGGCGCGCCCTTCCACGCCGGCGAGCCCGACCGCTCGACCCTGCGCCTGTGCTTCGTCACGGAGACGCCGGAGCGGATCGCGGAGGGACTGCGGAGGCTGGGACGGGGGCTGCGCGGCCAGGAGGCCTAGGCCGTAAGTCCCGGGACGGTTGGTGCTGTGGACGGCGGACGCGGAAAGGGTGGGCTGCCTAGGGTTACGGCATGTCCGACACAGTGGAGTTCGACCTCGACGCGTATCTCGGCCGCATCGGTTGGGAAGGGGAGCGCAGGGCCGATCCGGCCACCCTGGCCGGTGTCCACCTGGCGCACTCCCGGGCCATTCCCTTCGAGAACCTGGACCCGGTCGGCGGCCGGGCGCCGTCGCTGGCCCTCGGCGATCTGATGACCAAGCTGGTCCACGGCCGCCGCGGCGGCTACTGCTACGAGCACAACACCCTCTTCCGGCACGCCCTGGAGGCCCTCGGCTTCCGGGTGACCGGCCTCGCCGCGCGCGTCGTCCTCGGCGCGGACCGGCCGGAGAGCCGCCCGCGCACCCACATGACCCTGGTCGTGCACGCTCCCGGCGACCCGCAGCCCTACCTCGCCGACGTGGGCTTCGGGGCGATCGGCGCCCTGCTGGAACCGGTGCCGCTGGCCACCGGCGTCGAGTTCGCCGGCGCGGGCCGTCGGCACCGCCTGGTCCACGCCCCGTACGACGGGCCGCTGGAGCTGTGGGTGCTGGAGGCGCACGACGGGCGGGACTGGGTGCGGCAGTACGCCTTCACCCTGGACCCCTGCGAGGCGCCGGACTACGAGGTGTTCAACTGGCACGTCGGGACGAACCCGCGCTCCCCGTTCACCCAGAGCCGCTACGTCCAGCGCGTGACCGCCGACCGCTACGTCCTCCTCCACGGCGACCTGCTCACCGAGACCCACGCCGACGGCACGGTCACCGAGCGCAAAGTCGCCGAGGAGGACGTCGAGCGGCTGTTGGAGGAGGAGTTCGGGATCCTCGCGCCCTGATCCGCGCGGGCCCGGAAACGCCGCGGCCCGTCCTCCCGCGGGGGAGAGGACGGGCCGTCGGTTGTGCGCCGCTAGAGCCGCTCGGGGGTCCGGATGCCCAGCAGGGCCATGCCCTGGTGGAGGGTCCGGGCCGTCAGGTCGCACAGGAACAGCCGGTTCTCCGTCTGCTCGGCGGTGTCGGCCTTCAGGACCGGGCACTGGTCGTAGAACGTCGTGAACAGCGAGGCCAGCTGGTACAGGTACGCGGCCACCTTGTGCGGCGCGTACTCCGCCGAGGCCTCGAAGACCGTCGCGCCGAACGAGTCCAGGTGCAGACCCAGCGCCCGCTCGGCGGGGGCCAGTTCCAGCTCCGGGTGGGCCTTCGGCTCGGTGCTGTCGGCCTTGCGCAGGATCGACTTGATCCGGGCGTACGCGTACTGGAGGTACACGCTGGTGTCGCCGTTGAGCGAGACCATCTGGTCCAGGTCGAACTTGTAGTCCCGGCTCGCCGAGGTCGACAGGTCCGCGTACTTCACGGCGCCGATGCCGACGTAGCGGCCGTTCTCGACGATCTCCTCCTCGGACAGGCCCACCTTCTCGGCCTTCTCCCGGACGACCGCGGTGGCCCGCTCGACGGCCTCGTCGAGCAGGTCCTCCAGCCGTACGGTCTCGCCCGCACGCGTCTTGAACGGCTTGCCGTCCGCGCCCAGCACGGTGCCGTAGCCCATGTTGTGCGCGGTGACCTCGTCGCTCAGCCAGCCGGCCCGGCGGGCGGTCTCGAAGACCATCCTGAAGTGCAGGGACTGCCGTACGTCCACGACGTAGAGCAGGGTCGTGGCGTCCAGGTCGACCACGCGGTTGCGGATCGCGGTGAGGTCGGAGGCCGCGTAGCCGAAGCCGCCGTCCGCCTTCTGCACGATCAGCGGGACCGGCTGGTCGTCCTTGCCGCGGATCTCGTCGAAGAACACCACGAGCGCGCCCTCGGAGCGGACCGCGACGCCCATCTCCTCCAGGAGGCGGGCGGTCTCCGGCATGCCGTCGTTGTACGCCGACTCACCGACGATCTCGTCGTCCCGGATCTCCATGTCCAGCTTCTCGAAGACCGAGTAGAAGTACACCTTCGACTCGTCCACGAACTGCTGCCACAGTTCGAGCGTCTCCTTGTCACCGGACTGGAGGGCGACGACCCGCTTCCTGGCCCGCTCCTTGAACTCGTCGTCCGAGTCGAAGACCGCACGCGAGGCCTTGTAGACGCGGTTCAGGTTGCTCATCGCCTCGGCGCCGTCGACCTCCGACGGCGGGGCCAGCTCGCCCGGGTGCTCCATCAGGTACTGGATGAGCATGCCGAACTGGGTGCCCCAGTCGCCGATGTGGTGCCGGCCGATCGTCTTCTCGCCGGTGAAGTCGAGCATGCCGCGCAGGGCGTCGCCGATCACCGCTGAGCGGAGGTGGCCGACGTGCATCTCCTTCGCCACGTTCGGCTGGGCGTAGTCGATGACCGTGACGCCCGGGGTCTCCTTCAGCGGCACGCCGAGCCGGTCGTCGGCGGCGCGGGCGGCCAGGGTCTCGGTGAGAGCCGTGTCGCTGACGGTGATGTTCAGGAAGCCGGGCCCGGAGACCTCGACGTCCTTGATCACATCACCGGTGACGATGTTGCCCACGACCTGCGTCGCCAGCTCCCGCGGGTTCGCCTTCGCCTTCTTGGCGAGCGCGAGGATGCCGTTGGCCTGGAAGTCGGCCCGGTCGCTACGTCGCAGCAGAGGGTCCGCGTCGGTCTCCGGCAGGGCGGCAGACAGGGCGGACGCGAGGCGCTGGTTGACGAGATCGGTGAGCGACGTGACCGAGGCCATTTGGTGGGAGCCGTTCTCCTCGTGGGATGGATAGACGACGTCAGTATTTCATGGGGGTCAAAGGGGATTTTGCGCGTGCGGCGCCGTGGAGGCTGGTCGCGCAGTTCCCCGCGCCCCTCAAAACCAGGCGGCTGCGCCGCCTGGACGCCGCCTAGACTTGGGGCGCAGCCCTTTTGACCGTACTGGCTGCCCTGGAGAAAGAAGGACGTGCCGATCGTGGCTCAGAGCACCGAGACCACCGACTGGGTCTCCCGTTTCGCGGATGAGGTCATCGAGGAGTCGGAGCGTCGGGCCCCGGGCAAACCGGTCGTCGTCGCCTCCGGACTCTCCCCCTCCGGGCCCATTCACCTGGGCAACCTCCGCGAGGTCATGACGCCCCACCTCGTCGCCGACGAGATCCGGCGGCGCGGGCACCAGGTCCGGCACCTGATCTCCTGGGACGACTACGACCGCTACCGCAAGGTGCCCAAGGGCATCGCCGGGGTGGACGAGAAGGCCTGGGAGGAGCACATCGGCAAGCCGCTCACCTCGGTGCCCGCGCCGAAGGGCTCGGCGTACCCGAACTGGGCCGAGCACTTCAAGGCCGCGATGGTCGAGTCGCTGGCCGAGCTGGGCGTGGAGTTCGACGGGATCAGCCAGACCGCGCAGTACACCTCCGGTGTCTACCGCGAGCAGATCCTGCACGCCATGAAGCACCGCGCCGACATCGACGCGATCCTCGACCAGTACCGGACCAAGAAGGCACCGGGCAAGAAGTCGCAGAAGCCCGTCGACGAGGCCGAGCTGGAGGCCGCCGAGGGGTCGGGGGCCGCCGCCGAGGACGACGGCAGCTCCGGCTCGGCCGGGTACTTCCCGTACAAGCCGTACTGCGGCAACTGCGAGAAGGACCTGACCACGGTCACCTCCTACGAGGACGAGACCACCGAGCTGTCGTACACCTGCACGGTGTGCGGCTTCGCCGAGACCGTCCGGCTGAACGAGTTCAACCGCGGCAAGCTGGTCTGGAAGGTCGACTGGCCCATGCGCTGGGCCTACGAGGGCGTCGTCTTCGAGCCGTCCGGCGTCGACCACTCCTCGCCCGGCTCGTCGTTC
The DNA here is from genome assembly GCF_056436565.1 of Streptomyces sp. NPDC043726. NCBI lineage: Bacteria > Bacillati > Actinomycetota > Actinomycetes > Kitasatosporales > Streptomycetaceae > Streptomyces > Streptomyces sp. NPDC043726. Next base: position 984,191 of record NZ_JBWKCI010000001.1, on the reverse strand, counting down.
CAGGTCGGCGGGCAGATCGTCGGGATCTTCGGCGGCAAGCAGCCGATCGGCCCGATGTACGCCTTCGTCGGCATCTCCGGCATGGCGAAGATGTCGTCCTCCCGGGGCGGGGTGCCCACCCCGGCGGACGCGCTCCAGATCATGGAGCCGCAGCTGCTGCGCTGGCTGTACGCCCGCCGCCGGCCCAACCAGTCCTTCAAGATCGCCTTCGACCAGGAGATCCAGCGGCTCTACGACGAGTGGGACAAGCTGGACGCCAAGGTGGCCGACGGATCGGTGCTCCCGGCGGACGCCGCCGCGCACTCCCGCGCGGTGCGCACGGCGGGCGGCGAGCTGCCCCGTACGGCGCGGCCGATGCCGTACCGGACCCTCGCGTCCGTCGCCGACATCACCGCCGGGCACGAGGACCAGGCGCTGCGGATCCTGTCCGAGCTGGACCCCTCCGACCCGCTCGGCTCACTGGACGAGGCCCGTCCGCGGTACGACAAGGCCGAGGCCTGGATCAACACGCACGTCCCCGCCGACCAGCGGACGATCGTGCGCTCCGAGCCCGACGCGGAACTGCTGAAGTCCCTCGACGAGGCGTCCCGGCAGTCGCTGCGGCTGCTCCTCGACGGCCTCGAGTCGCACTGGTCCCTCGACGGGCTGACGCATCTCGTCTACGGCGTGCCCAAGGTGCAGGCCGGGTTCTCGGCGGACGCCACGCCCAAGGAGCTGCCGCCGGAGATCAAGACGGCCCAGCGGACGTTCTTCGCGCTGCTGTACCACCTGCTGGTCGGGCGGGACACCGGTCCCCGGCTGCCCACGCTGCTGCTGGCCGTGGGCCAGGAGCGGGTGCGGGCCCTGCTCGGGGAGTAGCTGTACGTACGGAAAAGGGGCCCTCTGGCTGCGGAGGGCCCCTTTTCCATGGGTCACGCGGTTACGCGATGTGTTCGTCCGCCAGTTCCGCGTTGAGGCGGTTGGAGAAGCGGTTCACCATGCGCTTGGCCTCCGCCTCGGGGAGGGTGATGCCGTAGGTCGCCTCCACATCGGCCATGAAGCCGCGGGGGGTGGGGGCGCCGTTTCCGCTCTTTATCGACTCACGGAAGACCTGGTAGAAGGCGTCCTCGTCCGGTTCGGCCGGAAGTGTGCCGCCGCCCTCGCCCAGTTCTCGGGTACGGCCGGGGGCCACCGGGATGGGGAAGCTGCCGGTCTCCTCCGGGGAGGGCTCGGGTTCGGGCGCCGGGGGCTCTTCGTGGTGCCACTCGAAGTCGGGGTCGTAGCCGCCGTGGTACTCGATCTGCTCGGGGTGCCTGGCGTGGAGCCAGGGGCTTTCCTCCGGCTCGGGCTCGTAGTCGAGTTGCTCGGGGTACTGGTTGCTGACCAGTTGGGGGCGCTGATCGCTGGGAGGTGCGCTCATCACGGGGACGGGCGCCGCCCCAGCGGCACGACTGCCCGCGGCTACGTCCGCGGCGGGTATCAGCACCGGTTCTATGCCCGCCGCCGCCAGGCCCGCCGGGGCTGTTTCCGCCAGGGGGACGCCGTACTTGGCCAGGCGCAGCGGCATCAGGGACTCCACCGGGGCCTTGCGGCGCCAGGACCGGCCGTAACGGGAGCGCAGGCGAGCCTGGTAGACGAGACGTTCCTGCTCCAGCTTGATGACCTGCTCGTAGGAGCGCAGCTCCCACAGCTTCATTCGGCGCCACAGGAGGAACGTCGGCACCGGGCTCAGCAGCCAGCGGGTGAGGCGGACGCCCTCCATGTGCTTGTCCGCCGTGATGTCCGCGATCCGGCCGATCGCGTGCCGGGCGGCTTCCACCGCCACCACGAACAGGACCGGGATCACCGCGTGCATGCCGACGCCCAGCGGGTCCGGCCAGGCCGCCGCGCCGTTGAAGGCGATCGTCGCCGCGGTGAGCAGCCATGCCGTCTGGCGCAGCAGGGGGAAGGGGATTCTGATCCAGGTCAGGAGCAGGTCCAGGGCGAGCAGGACGCAGATCCCCGCGTCGATGCCGATCGGGAAGACGTAACTGAAGTCCCCGAAGCCCTTTTGGATGGCCAGCTCACGGACTGCCGCGTACGAACCGGCGAAGCCGATACCGGCGATGATCACTGCGCCGAACACCACCACGCCGATGAGAACGCGGTGTGTCCGGGTCAGTTGCGGTGGCCCGGCCACTCGTACTCCCCTCCCCTTGCGTGTTGTTGCGCGCAACAGGGTGGCACATCAGTGCGGCGAACGTGTCGCCGGTAGGTCAGGTCGTCTTCGACGAGGCCTTGGACGACGGCTTCGACGAGGACTTCGAGGACGACTCGGAGGACGGCTCGGACGGGTTGGCGCTCGCGGCGCCTTCGCCCTTTCCGTTCGCCTTTGTCACGGCCGCCACCGCCTCCTTTGCGGCCTTCTGTGCCAGCTTGGTGAGGGTGTCCGCGCTCGGCGTCTTCTCACCGGCGAGACCCGCGCCGTTGTAGTCGACGGTGACGACGACGTTCTCGACCCGGGCCACGATCGTCTGCTGCTTGAAGGAGCCTTCCTTCTTCTTCAGGTCGTAGCGCACGGCCGTCGCCTCGTCGCCCGTCCCGGAGACCGGCTCCGACTTCACGTTCTTCGCGCCGTCCACCGCCTGGACGTCCTCGACCTGCTTGGCGTAGTACTCCTGCGCCAGCTCGTCGCCCGCGCCGCGCGTGACGTCGGACTCGAAGCGCAGCAGGGAGACGTTCAGCCAGCGGAACTGGGAGCCGTCCACGCCGTTGTTGTCCAGGCTGCTCCAGGAGCAGCTGGCGCGCGTGGAGGTGTCGTTGGAGGTGCCCTCCTTGCCGGACTTGCCCGCCTTCGGCACCAGATCACCCAATGTGTCCTTCGCCAGCACGTCACAGGCCTCGGGGAGGCTGTCGTACGCGGCCGCCTGCACGGTCGGCGACGGGCTCGCGGAGGCCGAGGCGCCGGCGCTCGAGCCCTTGGCGGTGTCGTCGGAGCCGGAGTCGGAGGAGCAGCCTGCGGCGATCAGCATCACGGGGACGGCGGCCGCGCCGAGAAAGACGCGGCTCAGGCGCTTCGCTCGCTGGTCGAACTGCTCTCGCTGTGCTGGTCGCTGCATGGTTCCTTCACTCATCGCGCTGCTCGTGCTCCTGCGGTCGGATCGGGTCCGAGGGGCCACGGTACGCGGTGAGCAAGCCGTGTGTTTCTGTTTCGCCGTCTTCACAAACGGCCCCCGACGGGCCTCAGCCGCCCAGCGACTCCGCCAGCTCGGCCGCCAGATTCCGGGCCCTGTCCTGCATTTCCTGGCTGTCCGGGGTGGTGCCGACGGTGGCCGGCTGCTCCTCGTACTGGATGGTCACGATGACGTTGGACGTGCGGAACGCCACAGTCACCGTGCGCTGCTGGGCCGTTGAACCGGCGCTGCTCAACACGTCGTCCAGGAAGGCCTCGTCGCCCAAGTCCTCGAGGACACGCGGCTGGAGGTCGGTGGGGGTGTCGCTGGGGGTGGAGGAGGGGGACGAGGAGGTCTCCGAGGCGGAACCCGAGGCGGAGCCCGAGGGGCTCGCGGAGGCGGACGCGGAGTCGCCGGGGGTGGTGCTGGGGCTGCCGGAGCCGGTCTCGGGGGACTCGGTGGCCGGGGACTCGGTCTGCGTGACGGTCGGCTCGGGCAGGTCGGCCGCCGCCACCTGGGTCGCGAAGACCTGCTCGGCCTGGCTGTCGTCGCTGACGGCGTTGTCGTACGACACCACGCGCTCGAAGTCGATGAAGAGATGGTCGGTCGCGTCGGCCGACTCCACCTTCCAGCGGCAGCCGACCTTGCGGTCGGTGTCGTAGGTGAGGGTCGCGGTGCCCTCGTAGGCCTTCTCGCGCTGCTCCTCGTCGGCGATCTCCGGGATGCCGGGGAGAAGGGTGTCGAGGGTGTCGGGGTCGACCGCGCCGCAGGGTTCCGGGAGGGTGCGGTAGCGGCCGGGCTCGGCCGCCGCCGTCGCCGTACCGGAGTCGCCGGGGTTGGAGTCGTCCGTCGGCCCGCCGTCCGTGGAGCTGCCGGTGCAGCCGGCCAGCAGCGCCGCGAGGAGCGCGGCGGCGCCGGATACGTACGCCTTCCGCTGCACGGTCGGCTCCTCTCGCTGCGGCTTCATCGTTTGCGGGGTGGGGGCGGCCCCTGGAGACAATGTCTATCGCACGCACTGCCGTGAACGCCGGTCCGATGTCCCATTCGTTGACCTTGGCGCCGGTTTTGCGATTTGCGACTTGTGTGGCTTTCCGGGGGAATGAGGAAGATATGTCGTACGTGGAAATGCCGGGCGCGAAGGTGCCGATCCGGATGTGGACCGACCCCGCGACGGTGGAGGACGTGGCGCTCCAGCAGCTGCGGAACGTGGCGACCCTGCCGTGGATCAAGGGCCTGGCGGTCATGCCGGACGTCCACTACGGCAAGGGCGCGACGGTCGGCTCGGTGATCGCGATGCGGGGCGCGGTGTGCCCGGCGGCGGTCGGCGTCGACATCGGCTGCGGAATGTCGGCGGTGAAGACGTCCCTCACGGCGAACGACCTGCCGGGGGATCTGTCCCGGCTCCGGTCGAAGATCGAGCAGGCGATTCCGGTGGGGCGGGGGATGCACGACGACCCGGTCGACCCGGGGCGGCTGCACGGCTTCGGTACTGCGGGGTGGGACGACTTCTGGGGGCGGTTCGACGGGGTCGCGGACGCGGTGAAGTTCCGCGAGGAGCGGGCCACCAAGCAGATGGGAACGCTCGGCGGGGGCAACCACTTCGTCGAGGTGTGCACCGACACCGAGGGCGCCGTCTGGCTGATGCTGCACTCCGGTTCCCGGAACATCGGCAAGGAGCTCGCCGAGTTCCACATCGGTGTGGCCCAGAAGCTGCCGCACAACCAGGGCCTGGTCGACCGGGACCTCGCCGTCTTCGTCGCGGACACCCCGCAGATGGCGGCGTACCGCAACGACCTGTTCTGGGCTCAGGCGTACGCGAAGTACAACCGCTCGATCATGATGGCGCTCCTGAAGGACGTGGTCCGCAAGGAGTTCAAGAAGGCGAAGCCGACCTTCGAGCCGGAGATCAGCGCGCACCACAACTACGTGGCCGAGGAGCGCTACGAGGGCATGGACCTGCTCGTGACCCGTAAGGGCGCGATCCGGGCCGGCTCCGGCGAGTACGGCATCATCCCGGGCTCTATGGGCACGGGTTCGTACATCGTGAAGGGCCTCGGGAACCCGCTGTCCTTCAACTCGGCCTCGCACGGCGCGGGTCGGCGCATGAGCCGCAACGCCGCGAAGCGCCGCTTCTCGACCAAGGACCTGGAGGAGCAGACGCGGGGCGTGGAGTGCCGTAAGGACTCCGGTGTCGTGGACGAGATCCCGGGCGCCTACAAGCCGATCGAGCAGGTCATCGATCAGCAGCGGGACCTGGTCGAGGTGGTGGCGAAGCTGAAGCAGGTCGTGTGCGTGAAGGGCTGACGCCTGTGCGGTGTGTGAAGGACCCCGGCGAAGGCCGGGGCCCTTTCGCTGTCACGTCAGCTTCTTCTCCAGCAGGGTCACCGCGTACGGGCTTCCCGGGCCGTCGGTCTTCGCGCTTTGTTCGCCGACCACCTCGTAGCCCGCGGACTCGTAGTACGCGCGCAGGCGGGGGTTGGAGGAGAGGCAGTCCAGGCGGGCGTAGGGGCGGTCCTTCGCGGTGATGCGGGATTCCACCTGGGTCAGGAGTGCGCGGCCGGTGCCGGGCGGGGCTGTGTGGGGCGTGGTCATCAGGCGGTGGATGTAGCCCGCGTCCGGTGGGCGGGGGCCCCAAGCCGCCGGGTCGGTCCACCACAGTTCGCAGGCGCCGGTCAGGTGGTCGCCCGCGTACGCCAGCCAGACCTCGCCCTCCCGGACGCGGGTCCGGAAGTGGGTCTCGTCCTTCTCGCCCGGCTTCCACTGGTCGATTCCCCGGGCCAGTTGCCACAGCGCCGCCGAGTCACGGAGGCGGACCAGGTCGGGGGCGTCCGCCTCCGTCGCCCTGCGGTAGGTCAACTCCGGCCATATGGTCGGCGGTTGCTCCAGGAGGGTGCTGCGCAGGCTGTGGGCCACGGCCTCCGCGTCCATGGACAGGGCATGGGTCACATAGCCCTCTACCGAGCCGTAGCGCTCCTTCAGGGCCCCCAGGAACAGGCGCATCACCGATTCCGGGGCCCGGGCGAAGTCAGGCCAGAGGGGGTCGCGGCCGTCGTTGCGGGCTCGCCAGTCCGCCAGCAGCGCCTGTGTCGCCAGCTCCGTCAGGCTGAAGTCCTCGATGATCGTCCGCTCGTCGACGCCGAGCAACGACAGGACCAGGGCCGCCAGTTCGCCCGTACGGTCCTTGCCCGAGGCGCAGTGGAAGACCAGGGGCTCGTCCGACTCCGCCGATTTCGCGATCAGTTCGAGGGCCTGCCGGATCTCCTCGGTGCCGTCCTCCGCCACCTCCATGAAGCGCTCCGCCAGATAGGGGCCCGCCTCGATGTCCGGCGTCAACGCCGCCTGGTTGTAGGGGCGGTGCTCGATGCTGAGGTTGCGGTACGTGAGCGACGCGTGGTCCGGGACCCGTCCTCGGGACTCGATCTCCCAGGGGTAGCGCAGGTCGATCACCGTGCGGATGCCCAGGGCGAGGAAGCGGGACCAGTCCTCGGTGCCCTCGGCCAGCTTGCCGAGGGAGTCGGCGCGGTAGAGGCGGCCGGGGCGGACGCGGCGGCCGTCCGTCGTCCGGTAGCCGCCCAGGTCGCGGAAGTTGTGCAGGGCGTCGAAGCGAAGGTGTCTGTCCACAACCGTCGTTCTACGTCGGGTTCCGCCGCGGCGCCCGCGATACCGCGTGGATCATGACGAACGCCACGACGCGCCGCTCGGGGCTCACAGGTCCCGGTGGACCTTCGTGTTGGAGGCCTGGGCGCGCGGGCGGACGACCAGCAGGTCGATGTTGACGTGGCTCGGGCGGGTCACGGCCCAGGTGATGGTGTCGGCGACGTCGTCGGCGGAGAGGGGCTCGGCCACGCCCGCGTAGACCTTCTCGGCCCGGTCCTTGTCGCCGCCGAAGCGGGTGAGCGCGAACTCGTCGGTCTTCACCATGCCGGGCGCGACCTCGATGACGCGGACCGGGCGGCCGACGATCTCCAGCCGGAGGGTCTCCGCGAGGACGTGGGCGCCGTGCTTGGCGGCGACGTAGCCCCCGCCGCCCTCGTACGTACCGTGCCCGGCGGTGGAGGAGACGACGACCACCGTGCCGTCGCCGCTCGCCTCCAGCTTCGGCAGCAGGGCCTGGGTGAGGTTGAGGGTGCCGATGACGTTGGTCTCGTACATCGTGCGCCAGTCGGCCGGGTCGCCGGTGGCCACCGGGTCGGCACCGAGGGCGCCGCCCGCGTTGTTGACCAGGACGCCGATCGCCTGGAAGGCCGTGGCGAACTCGTCGACGGCCGCGCGGTCGGTCACGTCCAGCTGGTACGCCGTGGCCGAGTGCCCGGCCGCGCCGATCTCCTCGGCCAGCGCCTCGATGCGGTCCTTGCGGCGGGCGGTCAGGACGACCCGGTAGCCGGCCGCGGCGAGCTGCCGTGCGGTGGCGGCGCCGATTCCGCTGCTCGCACCGGTGACTACGGCGATGCGGGAGGCGGCGGAGGGGGCGGCGGGTGCCATGGGGCTGCTCCTTGGGACGGCTTGGCCGGAAGGCTCGGTCGGCAGGGTCGGTCGGAAGGCTCGGTCGGAAGGGTCGGTCGGCAGGGTCGGCCGGAAGGCTGTCCGGCCAGGATAGGCGGGTGGGGCGGGGTGCGGGTCGGTGGTCCCGGCGAACGGTGCGCGGTCTCGGTCCGTGAGCGGTGGGGCCGGGGCTTCGGTGGGAAAATGAGGGGGGTGATTCTCCCGTACCGGAGGTGGACCATGGGACAGGCGCGCGAGGTCATGGACCGGCTGACCGAAGCGATCACCACGGCGGACTCCAAGACCCTCACCGAGCTGTACGCGCAGGACGCGGTTGCCGTCACCCCCGACGGCGGTGAGCTCCACGGGCGGGACGACATCGTCGCGTACTGGCGGCAGATGACGGAGGCGATCCCGGACGGCAGTTATGAGTCGGTGCACGCGTACGAGGTCGGTGACACGGCCATCGACGAGGGGTACTTCACCGGGCGCAACACGGGGCCGATCCAGTTGCCCAACGGGGAGACGCTGCCCGCCACGCAGAAGGAGATCAGGATCCGCGGGGTGGACTTCGCGACCGTCGACGGCAGCGGACACATCGTCGACTACCGGCTGTACTTCGACGAGATGGAGTTCATGGAGCAGCTGGGGCTGATGCCGGAGGGCTGAACTCCCTGACTCGGTGACGGCTGAGGTCAGCTGCCTCGCGGCGCGTACATGATCACGGCCATTCCCGCGAGGCAGATCAGCGCGCCCGTGACGTCCCAGCGGTCGGGCCGGAAGCCGTCCGCGACCATGCCCCAGGCCAGGGAGCCGGCGACGAAGACCCCGCCGTACGCGGCGAGGATGCGGCCGAAGTTGGCGTCCGGCTGGAGGGTGGCGACGAAACCGTAGGCGCCGAGGGCGAGGACGCCGCCGCCGATCCAGATCCAGCCGCGGTGTTCCCGTACGCCCTGCCAGACCAGCCAGGCGCCGCCGATCTCGAACAGCGCGGCGACGGCGAACAGGGCGGCGGAGCGCAAGACGAGCATGCCGGAAGCTTGGCATACGACTGTCCGCGGACCGTCGGCCGAGGGCGTCATCTGCGCCGGGGGCTGCCACCTGCGCCGGGGGCGAACCGGCACGGGGGGCGTCACCTGCGCTTAGGGCTGTTCCCTGCGCGGGGCGGCACCTGTGCCGGAGGCGAACTGGCACCGGGGGTGGCACCTGCGCCGGGGGGTGCATCCGCGCGTAGGGCTGTTCCCCGCGCGGGGCGGCACCTGTGCCGGGGCGAATTGGCACCGGGGGCAGTACCTGCGCCGGGGCGAACTGGCACCGGGGGCGGCACCCGCGCCGGGGGCGGCACCCGCGCCGGGGCGGCACCCGCGCCCAGGGCGTCTCCGTGCCGAGGGCGTCACCTGATGGACGGCGCCTGGCTTTCGCTTCCCGTGGGATACATCCGTACGACGTCACGACATCGGGGACGGATCACGGGAGTGGTGGGAGTGGGCGGTATGCGGCGTGGGCGGATGCTCGGCGCGGGGATCGCGGCGGTGCTGGCGGTGACGGTGGGCGGGTCGGGTGCCGTCGCCGGGCAGGGGCCGGAGGCCGACCTCGCCTATCACGGGGTCGCGGCGCTGTACTCGGGGCAGGTCGAGCTGCGCTTCACCCCGCGCAACCACGGGCCTTCGGCGGTCCCGGACGCGACGGTACGGCTGCGCTGGTCGCAGCCGCTCGCCAACCGGCAGCGACTCCCCGACGGCTGCGCGCGAGCCGGGGAGCGGGCGGTGCTGTGCCGGGTGGGGGCGCTGTCGGCGGACGAGGTCGGGGAGCGGATCGCGTTGCGGGTGGGGCTGCGGGGGGTGCCGACGGAGGTGCGGCTGGAGATCGACACGGTGTGGAGCGGTGGGGCGGTGGACCGTAATCCGGGCAACGACCGGCGGCGGGTGCTGATCCTGGACACGGGGGACGCGTACTACTTCTGAGCGGCCTGCCTCTGCATGGAGGCGGTCTCCTGGTTCTCGCTGTCGTAGCGCTCGCGGGCCGTGTGGACCTGGTCGATGTTCGCCTCCGCCCAGTCCATCACCGCGGTCAGCAGCACGGCCAGGCTGCTGCCGAGCGGGGTGAGCTCGTAGTCGACGCGGACCGGGACGGACGGGGTGACGCTGCGGGTGAGGATGCCGTCGCGTTCCAGGGTGCGCAGGGTCTGGGTGAGCATCTTGGGGCTCACGCCGGCGATCTTGCGGCCGAGGTCGCTGTAGCGCATCGGGCCCCCGGAGAGGGCGGCGACGATCAGGCTGACCCATTTGTCGCTGAGGCGGTCCAGGAGCTGGTTGGTGGGGCAGCCCTTGATGAACGCGTCGTACTCCACGCGGGCCTGCTCGCGCCGCTGTGCCGCCGTCATGGTCGCCATGGCTCACCTCCGGGGTATGTACGCACCTTCGGGTAACTACTTCCTCCTGGATAGTAACTCTTCCTAGGGTTGCGGTCAGCCGCGGAGAGGTTCCGCGGCGGGACTGTGACACAGGGAGTGGTCGGTCGTGCGTGCTGCTGTGGTGACGGAGTTCGGTGGGCCCGAGGTCGTGCGGGTGGTGGAGCGCGCGGTGCCCGAGCCGGGTGCTGGTCAGGTGCGGATCAAGGTGGCGGCGGCGGGGCTGAACCCGGTGGACGCCGGGGTGCGGTCGGGTGTCTTCGGGGGCGCCGGGAAGACGATCGGGCTCGGGTGGGACGTGGCCGGGACCGTGGACGCGGTGGGCGTGGCGAGCTCGTGGAGCGCGGGGGACCAGGTGGTGGCGCTCGACTACGGCATGGCGAATCCGCTGGGGACGCATGCGGAGTACGTCGTGGTGTCGGCGGACGCGGTGGCGTTGGCGCCGGCGGGGGTGGACGCCGTCGCGGCGGCGACGCTGCCGCTGAACGCGTTGACCGCCTCGCAGGCGCTGGATCAGCTGGGGGTGGCGGCGGGGGATTCGCTGCTGGTGACGGGGGCCGCGGGGGCGGTGGGCGGGTACGCCGTCCAACTCGCCGCGCATCGTGGGATATCGGTGACCGGGATGGCTCGGGAGCGGGACGAGGAGCTCGTACGGTCGCTGGGGGCTTCCGAGTTCGTGAGTGAGGGGCGGGCGCGCGGTTTCGATGCCGTGTTGGACGCCGCGGTGTTGGGGGCGGCGGCGCTGGAGTGGGTGCGGGACGGGGGTGTGTACGCCGGGGTGATTCCGCGGGCCGAACCCGAGGCTGTGCGGGGGGTCCGGGTCGGGGCGGTCGAGGTGAACGCGGACGGGGCGCGGCTGGGGGAGCTGGTCCGGCTGGTGGAGGACGGGGTCCTGACACTTCGCGTGGACTCGACGTACGCCTTGGACGACGCGGTGAAGGCCCATGTGCGGCTGGGGGAGGGGGGCCTGCGGGGGCGGGTGGTGCTGGTGCCGTGAGCTGTGGGGCGGGCGGGGGTGCGGCTTCGGGTGCGGGTGCGTCGTGGCTGGGGTGGGGGTGGGTTTTGCTCGCCCGCGCTGGCGGGGTGCCGCTGCGCCCACCCGTGCCGCCCCAGCGGCACGACTTCCCGCAGCTACGCGGGTTCAGTGGTGCCGGTGGTTGGGTGGGGGCCGCCCCAGTGGTACGACTGCCTGCAGCTACGCGGGTTCAGTGGTGCCGGTGGTTGGGTGGGGGCCGCCCCAGTGGTACGACTGCCTGCAGCTTCGCGGGTTCAGTGGTGCCGCTGGTTGGGGGCCGCGGTGGCTTCGCGGGTACAGCGGGGCCGCCCAGCGTGCGGTACGACCGCCCCAAGCCAGGTGGGGCTAGGTGCCCACCGCCTGGGCGTATGTCGTCGGGGACATTCCCAGGGTTTGGGTGAAGGCTCTTACCAGGTGGGACTGGTCGGCGTAGCCGAGGGTGGTGGCCAGCGTGGACCAGTCGGGGGTGGTGTCCGCCTGGGCCAGGGCCTCGTGGAGGCGGTAGCGGAGGATCGTCCACTTCGGGGTCACGCCCACGTACGTCGCGAACAGGCGTTGCAGCGAGCGGGTCGACAGGGACTCCTCGCTCGCCAGGGCGGAAACCCGGCTCACCGTGCGGTCCGTGCGGATGCGGTTCACGAGGCGCGCCGCCAGGTCGGCCTGGGGGTCGGGGGTGTGGGGGAGGGAGGCGAGGAAGGCGTCCAGCGCCTGGACGCGGGCCTCGTCGGAGTCGGGCGTCGTGATCGAGCTCGCCGTGTCCCCCGCCGCTTCCGGAAACACCTCCTCCGCCCTCAGCGCGCGGCCCGTCCAGTGAGATGCGGGGAATGCGGGGACGTACGGTCTGAAGCAGCCGGGGCGGAACTTCGCCCCGCACACCCGGCCCCGCCCGCTCAGTTTCCGGGTGTACAGGCCCCTCGGCACCCCCGTCAGCTCGCCGTACGGCGGCCCCTCGTCCTCGTCCCACTGGAAGGTCAGGTTGACCGCGGGGTGCGGGACCACATGGGAGACGTACGGTTCGCTCAGGTCCCAGTCGATCAGCCAGTACCACTCGACGTACCGGCGCAGCGGCTCGGCCGGCAGATGGCGGCGGAAACGGACGCGGGTCAGCAGGCCCGACGGGTCCACGATCCCCCGCGTGTCCTGGCGGGAAGCCTCCATGCCCGGATCGTACGTCGCGTTTCTTCAAGAAGTGCGGCCCCGGACATCCCTAACGTCGGCGTATGGACACCGAAACCACCGAGCCGGTCGGCGATCTCCTCGCCCTCGCCCGTGAGCGGGCCATCGCTGTCGTGCGGGGCATCCCTGACGACGCGCTCGACGCCCCCACCCCCTGCGCCGAGTACGACGTGAAAGCCCTGGCCAACCATCTCTTCCAGGTCGTCGTGGAGTTCCAGAAGCTCGCCGCCAAGGGGCAGAGCGACTTTTCCGCCACCCCCGACCGCGTCGGCACCGACCCCGACTGGCGGGAGCGGTTCCGCGGCGAGGCGGACCGGCTGGTGACGGCCTGGTCCGCGCCCGGTGCCGAGGAGGGCACCGCGGGGGCCTGGCAGATGCCCGCCCGGCTCGTCGGGTGCATGGCGCTGCTGGATCTGACCGTGCACCCGTGGGATCTCGCGCGGGCCACGGGCCAGGAGTACCCCTTCGGCGACTCCGAGGAGATGGCGGCGGTCGTACGACAGCTCACCGCCACCGTCGCCGAGCTGGCACCCACCGCCAAGGCCACCGGCGTCTTCGGGGACCCCGTGCCCGTGGCCGAGGACGCCCCGCCCTTCGAGCGGCTGCTCGCGCAGACCGGACGCGATCCGCACTGGGCGCGGGAATAGGGAGCGACAGGTCGCCGTTTCCGGGTATAGTTGAACAGTCAACAACCTGGAGGGTGAGCGACCATGCAGTTCGGGATCTTCAGCGTCGGCGACGTCACGCCGGACCCCACCACGGGCCGGACGCCGACCGAGCGGGAGCGCATCAAGGCCATGGTCGCCATCGCGCTGAAGGCCGAGGAGGTCGGCCTGGACGTCTTCGCGACCGGTGAGCACCACAACCCGCCGTTCGTGCCGTCCTCGCCGACCACCATGCTCGGCTGGATCGCGGCGCGCACGGAGCGGCTGGTCCTCTCCACCTCGACCACGCTGATCACCACCAACGACCCGGTGAAGATCGCCGAGGACTTCGCGATGCTCCAGCACCTGGCCGACGGCCGGGTGGACCTGATGATGGGCCGCGGCAACACCGGCCCGGTCTACCCCTGGTTCGGTCAGGACATCCGACGGGGCATCAACCTCGCCGTCGAGAACTACGCCCTGCTGCACCGTCTGTGGCGCGAGGACGTCGTGAACTGGGAGGGCAAGTTCCGCACCCCGCTCCAGGGCTTCACGTCCACGCCCCGCCCGCTGGACAACGTGCCGCCGTTCGTCTGGCACGGCTCCATCCGCTCGCCGGAGATCGCCGAACAGGCCGCGTACTACGGCGACGGGTTCTTCCACAACAACATCTTCTGGCCGGCCGACCACACCAAGCGGATGGTCGAGCTGTACCGGGAGCGGTACGCCCACTACGGACACGGGACCGCGGAGCAGGCGATCGTGGGTCTGGGCGGGCAGGTGTTCATGCGCCGCAACTCGCAGGACGCGGTGCGCGAGTTCCGCCCGTACTTCGACAACGCCCCGGTCTACGGCCACGGCCCGTCCCTCGAGGACTTCACCGAGCAGACCCCGCTGACCGTCGGCTCGCCGCAGCAGGTGATCGAGAAGACCCTGTCCTTCCGCGAGTACGCCGGTGACTACCAGCGCCAGCTGTTCCTGATGGACCACGCCGGGCTGCCCCTGAAGACCGTGCTGGAGCAGCTCGACCTGCTCGGCGAGGAGGTCGTACCGGTCCTGCGCGAGGAGTTCGCGAAGAACCGTCCGGCGGACGTCCCCGACGCCCCCACCCACGCCTCCCTCAAGACCGCCCACGACAACAACTCCGCTCAGGACAACAGCACCGCCCAGGAGGTGACCGTCTGATGAAGCTCGTCGTCGTCTCGGCGGGGCTCAGCGTCCCGTCCTCCACCCGGCTGCTCGGCGACCGGCTGGCCGCCGCGGTGACCGGTCGGACCCCGGCCGAGGTCGAGGTCGTGGAGCTGCGCGACCTCGCCGTGGAGATCGCCCACAACTTCACCAACGGCTTCCCCGGCCGGAAGCTGGCCGCCGCGCAGCAGGCGGTCACGGAGGCGGACGGGCTGATCGTGGTCACGCCGGTGTTCTCGGCGTCGTACAGCGGACTGTTCAAGTCGTTCTTCGACGTGCTGGAGCAGGACGCGCTGGCGGGCAAGCCGGTCCTGATCGCCGCGACCGGCGGCACCGCCCGGCACTCGCTGGTCCTGGAGCACGCCCTGCGCCCCCTCTTCGCCTACCTGCACGCCGTGGTCGTCCCCACCGGGGTGTACGCCGCCTCGGAGGACTGGGGCGCCGAGGGCCTGGACGCGCGCGTCGAGCGGGCGGCCGGGGAACTGGCGGGGCTGATGACGGGCCTCGCGCCGAAGAAGGCCGAGGAGGCGCGCTTCGTGCCCTTCGAGGACCAGTTGGCGGCGCTGCGGCCCACAGGGTGAGAGGCCAGTAAGAACGACCCTGGGTGAGCCGCTCGTCACGGCGGACGAGTGGCTCCCTTGAGACACTGGCGACGTGCCCCAGACCGTTCTCCTCGCCGAAGACGACCGCGCCATCCGGCATGCCCTGGAGCGTGCCCTGACCCTGGAGGGCTATCGGGTCACCGCGGTCGCCGACGGTGTGGAGGCGCTGGCGCAGGCCCACACCTCGCCGCCGGACGTGCTCGTCCTCGACGTGATGATGCCGGGCATCGACGGCCTCCAGGTCTGCCGGGTGCTGCGCGCCGAGGGCGACCGGACGCCCATCCTGATGCTGACGGCGCTCGTGGAGACCCAGGACCGCATCGCGGGCCTGGACGCGGGCGCCGACGACTATGTCGTGAAGCCCTTCGACGTCGAGGAGGTCTTCGCCCGGCTGCGCGCCCTGCTCCGCCGCACCGGCCAGGGCGAGATCGGCGGCGCCGCCGTCGGCGTACCGAAGCAGGCTCCCGAGCCGGCGCCCGAGCGGGCCCTGGAGGCGGCCGGGCTGCGGATGGACCCGCAGGCGCGCCGGGCCTGGCGCGGGGCGCGGGAGCTGGAGCTGACCCGGACCGAGTTCGAGCTGCTGGAACTGCTGGTGCGCAACGCCGGGATCGTGCTCGACCACGCCACGATCTACGACCGCATCTGGGGCTACGACTTCGGCCCCGGCTCCAAGAACCTCGCCGTCTACGTCGGCTATCTGCGCCGCAAGCTCGACGAGCCCGGGGCCCCGCCGCTGATCCACACGGTGCGCGGCGTGGGTTACGTGCTCCGGGAGGACTGAGTGGGCCGCGTCGGGCGGCTGCTGCGCGACCGGCGTCCGCGTCTGGTCTCCCTGCGGACCACCTTCGCGGTGTCCTTCGCCGCCGTCACCGCCGCGGTCACCGTCCTCGTCGGCATCCTGTCCTACAGCGCCGCCGCCCGGCTGGTGCGGGTGGACCAGCAGACCGTGTTCGACGAGGTCGTGCAGGACGTACGGGACGAGGTCGGCGCCCGGACGATGGACCCCGAGGACTTCTCCTCCACCGCCCCCGGGCACGATCTGGTGCGCCCCGCGCGGACGGACGTGCAGGTGCTGGGACCGGACGGGTCCGTCTACGACCCCGGCCGGCCCGGCCTGCCCGTCACCGACTCCGACCGGCGGATCGCCGTCCAGCGGCTCTCCGGGCGCACGGTCGTGCACGCGGACGTCGACGTCGGCAACGACGTGTACCGGATCGCCACGGTCTCGCTCGGCGGAGGGCGGGGCGCGGTGCAGATCGCGCAGGAGTTCAGCGACACCGAGGATCTGCTGCGGGCACTTCAGCAGCGGACGTTGGTCCTGATGGCCGCGGTCGTGGTGGGCGCCGGCCTCTTCGGCTGGTGGCTGGCCCGGCGGATCACCCGGCGGCTGATCGTCCTCACCTCGGCCGCCGAGGACGTCGCGCGGACGCGGCGGCTCGGGGTGCAGGTGCCCGTCACCGGCTACGACGAGGTGGGCCGCCTCGGCCGGGCCTTCGACCGCATGCTGGGCAGGCTCGCCCAGTCCGAGGAGGACCAGCGGCGGCTCGTGCAGGACGCGGGGCACGAGCTGCGGACGCCGCTGACGTCCCTGCGGACGAACATCTCGCTGCTGCGCCGCATCGACGAGTTCCCTCAGCAGACCCGGGACGAACTGGTCGCCGATCTCGCGCAAGAGGCCCTTGAACTGACCGATCTGGTCAACGAGCTGGTGGATCTGGCGGCGGGGCAGTCCGACAGCGAGCCACCGCAGCGGGTGGATCTCGCGGAGATCGCGGAGGACGTGGCGGGCCTCGCCCAGCGGCGCACCGGGCGGCGGATCGTCGTACGGGCCAGTGGGGACACGACGACCGACGGGCGGCCGGGGATGCTGCAGCGGGCCGTGTCCAACCTGGTGGAGAACGCGGCGAAGTTCGACCGGGGCGGAACGGCTCCCATCGAGATCAAGGTGGCGGGGCCGGCTGTGCACGGGACGGTCCGGGTGGAGGTGCTGGACCGTGGGCCTGGGATCACTGACGACGATCTCATGCATGTGTTCGATCGCTTCTATCGGGCTGCGGATGCGAGGTCGTTGCCCGGGTCCGGGCTCGGGTTGTCGATCGTGCGGGAGGTCGCGCTGGCTCACGGGGGTGCGACGTTCGCCGCGCGGCGGCCGGGCGGTGGGGCGGTGATCGGGTTCACGGTGGGGGTGGGGTCCGAGGCCCGCCAGTAGGCTCCGGCGATATGTTGAGTCCACAAGAGGCCGCTTCCGTTGCCTCCATCGACGAAGCTGATGCCGCCCGCACGCTCCTCGAACTCATCGCCATCCCCTCCGTGACCGGCAGTCCCGCCGAGTCCGAGCTCCAGCACCGCCTCGCCCGGCGTCTGGAACTCCTCGGCCTGGACGTCGACCTGTGGTCCATGGACCTCGACGCCCTGCGCGCCGACCCCGCCTTCCCCGGCTCCGAAGCCCCCCGCGACGAGGCCTGGGGCCTGGTCGGCACGACGGGAGGCGAGGACGGCCCGACGCTCGTCCTCCAGGGCCACGTCGACGTCGTACCCCCCGGAGACCTCGCCGCCTGGGACGGCGACCCCTTCGTCCCCCGTGTCACCGGCGACGTCGTGCACGGGCGCGGCGCCTGCGACATGAAGGCCGGACTCGTCGCGCACCTCGCCGCCCTCGCCGCGATACGCACGGCCGGGGTCCGGCTGCGCGGGCGGGTCGCCGTGCACTTCGTCGTCGGGGAGGAGGACGGCGGGCTGGGCGCCTTCGGCACCCTGCGGCGCGGCTACCGCGGGGACGCCTGTGTCATCGCCGAACCGACCGGCGGACGTGTCATCACCGCCAACGCCGGCGCGCTGACCTTCCGGATCACGGTGCCGGGCAAGTCGGCGCACGGCAGCTCGCGCGAGCAGGGCGTGAGCGCGATCGACGCCTATCTGCCGCTGCACCGGGCGCTGGCCCGCCTGGAGGCCGAGCGCAACAGGAACCCGGTGCCGCTGATGGCCGAGCACCCGATCCCGTACGGCCTCTCCGTCGGCACCCTGCGCGCCGGCGACTGGGCGAGCAGCGTGCCCGACCTGCTGGTGGCCGAGGGACGCCTGGGCGTACGGCTGGGGGAGGAACCGGCCGACGCGCGCGCCGAGTTCGAGACCTGCGTGGCCGAGGCCTGCGCCGGGGACCCGTGGCTGCGGGAGCATCCGGCGACGGTGACCTGGCCGGGCGGGCAGTTCGCGAGCGGGGCGCTGCCCGAGGGGCATCCGCTGGTGGACGTGGTGCGGGAGGCGCGGGCCGACGCCGTCGGCGACGGGAAGCCGGGGGTGCGCGGGGCGACGTACGGCAGTGACCTGCGGCTCTACGCCGGTGCCGGGATACCCACGCTGCAGTACGGGCCCGGCGACATCCTCTTCGCCCACAGCGCCCGGGAGCGGGTCTCGGTGCGCGAAGTCGTCGACGCGGCAAGGACGTTGGTGCCGGTGATCCTGCGGAGCGTGGGGACCCGGTGAGGTTTCGGCGCCCTTGGGCGTTCCAAGGGCCCCGAAACCCGGGCTACGGCGTGACCACCGAGCCGCCGAACGTCACCACCAGGCGGCCGTCCGAGGCGAAGGACCAGCCGAGGGCGCCGTCGTAGGAGGAGCAGCGGGAGCCGTTCGTGCCGGACCAGAACTGGTTGGAGCTGTCGGAGTTCCCGATGATCCGGTCGTTCGTGCCGCTGCCGCTGCGGCAGGAGGTGTTGTTCCGGAACACCGAGGTGCCCGCGTCGAAGTTGAAGTTGCGCTCGGTGTTGTCGACGCTGACGTTGTCCGAGATCGTCATCGAGCCCGGGTTGCTGTTGTACGTGAACCCGTGCTTGCCGTTGCCGACGGCGAAGCTGCGCCGTACGACGTGGTTGATCGGCACGTCCTCGCCGCCCAGCTTGTAGCCGTTGCGGTCGCCGTTGCCGGCCTGGGAGCCGTCGCTGAGGGTGCCGTTGTCGTAGGAGAGGGAGTCCTCGATGGTCACCGGGCCGATGGGGTCCTCGTCGGCGTAGGTGTACAGGTCCCAGCCGTCGTCGATGTTGTGGTGCGCGACGGCGTACCGGAAGACGTTGCCGGTGCCCGTGGTGAGCTTCGCGGCGAAGCCGTCGGCGTCCTCGCCGTCGGAGTCGGCGTTGTCGTGCGACTCGGCGCTGAGGATCAGGTTGTTGGAGGGCCACTGCGCGGTCGGCGTCGTGGACGACATCCGGCCGAGCTGAAGTCCCGTGTCGCGGTTGAAGCGGGTCACCGTGCGCTCGATGACGTTGTTGCTGCCGCCGACGAAGATGCCGTTGTCCCCGGCCCGTTCGACGATCAGCCCCTTGACGTGCCAGTACGAGCCGTTGAGCTGAAGCCCGCGGTTCGCCGAACTCTCGCTCTGTGCCGAGAAGTTGAGCACCGGGGTCTCGCCGGGGTAGGCGGCGAGCGTGGTGCGGGCGCCGGAGGTGCCGTTGTTGCCCGCCGGGACGGTGACCGTGGCGGCCTGGTGGTACGTCCCTCCGCGCAGGTAGATCGTGCCGCCCGCGGAGATCCGGCTGATCGCCGAGGTCAGTGTGGTCGGCGCGGACTGGGTGCCGGCGGCGCCGTCGGTGCCGTTCGGGGCGACGTAGAGCGCGGTGCCGGTCGGCGGGGGTGTGTCGGCGGTGACGACGTCGGCGTGGTCGAGGTTGGGCAGGCCGCTCGCGGTGGTCGGGGTGAGCCGGATGGTGTTGCTGCCCGCGTTCAGGGTCACCGTGAGCGTCTTGGTGACCCAGGTCGACCAGGCGCCGGTGCCCTCGAAGGACGGGGTCTGCACGGTGGTGCCGTTGACGATCAGGCTCGCGGGGCGGGCGGCGGTGGTGCCGTTGGCGAAGCGGAGGTTCAGGGTGGCCGTGCCCGCGGTGGCCGCGGTCACCGTGAACTGGGCATAGCCGCTGGTGGCGTTGGTGCCGTTGCAGAATCCGGTGCCGGAGAACCCGGCCCAGTCGGAGTCGATGGTGCCGGCGCAGACCGCGGGCGAGGTCTCGGCCTCGTAGCGGGTGGTCGCGGCCTGCGCCGGGTTGCCGGACAGCGCGACGAGCGCGCCGGCCAGGAGGCCGGCGCAGGCGAGTGCGGGTCTCAGGTGCATCAGGGTGCCTCCGGGAGTGAAAGGGGCTCGGGAGTGAATGGGGCTCGGTAGATACAGGGGCTTGGTGGTAAGCGCTTTCTCTCGGAAGCTTGGGAGTGGTGTTGTGTGCGCGTCAATATCCGCGTACTTGATTCTTATTCACAGACATGAACATTGAACTCATCAGAGGTGGAAGCCGTACCTGAGGGTCGATGCCCGGATGCGAGGATGAGGCGCCATGACAGCAGGGTGGTGTACTCGCACGATTCGGGCCGCGGTGTTCGCGGCCGTCTGCGTGCTGCTCGCCGCCCTGGGGCACGTCCTGATGTCCGGCAGCCACGTCCCCGCGTGGGCGCTGGCGGCGGGCGTGGCCGCCACCGGAGCCGTCGGCTGGTGCCTGGCGGGACGTGAACGCGGGCTGCCGCTGATCGTGACGGTCGTGGTGGCCGCCCAGACGGGGCTGCACTCGGCGTTCTCGCGCGCGCAGTCGGCGCCGACGGCGGATGTGGGCTCGGCGCACATGCACGGCATGGACGCCATGGCGATGCATCACATGCCTCACACGAGGGGCATGGGCGGCATGGACGCCATGGGCGGCATGGACATGGGCGTCGCCACGGCCGGCTCGTCGTCCTCCGCCGGCATGTTCGCCGCGCACCTGCTGGCCGCCCTGCTGTGCGGTCTGTGGCTGGCGTACGGCGAGAAGGCCGCGTTCCGGATTCTGCGGGCGGCGGCCGGCCGGCTTGCGGCACCGCTCCGCCTCCTGCTCGCCCTCCCCGTACCGCCGGACCGGCCCCGCCTCCGCCTGCGCGGCCGCCGCTCGGACCGGGCACCGAGCCTTCTCCTCGTCCACGCGATCACCTCCCGGGGTCCGCCAGTGGGGCTCGCTGTCGCCTGACGACAGCCGGCGCTGACGGCCGTAGGGCCGTAACTCCCCCTCACTCACCGGGGCGCGGAGCGTGCCCGCACGCCCGCGGTCCGGATTCCGGACGACCCGAAGGACATCAGGTGATCGCTCCTGTCACGCGGAAACGGGCGGTGTCGGCGAAAGCGGCCGCATCCGCCGCTCTCGACGACTCGGCCACGGCCTGGGCGCTGGCCGCCCGGGCCGGAGACCCCGCCGCCGTGGACCACTTCGTACGCGCCCTGCACCGTGACGTGCTGCGCTACGTGGCGCATCTGTGCGCCGATCCCCAGGCTGTGGACGACCTCGCCCAGGACACCTTCCTGCGCGCGCTCGGCAGTCTGCACCGGTTCGAGGGCCGCTCCTCGGCCCGCTCCTGGCTGCTGGCCATCGCCCGCCGCGCGGTGGTCGACAGCTACCGGTGCGCCTCCGCGCGCCCGCGCCCGGCGGACGTGGCGGACTGGCAACTGGCCGCGGAGAAGGCGCAACCGCGGGGCGTGCCCGGCTTCGACGACGGTGTCGTCCTGCTCGATCTGCTGGCCTCGCTGCCCGACGAGCGCCGCGAGGCGTTCGTGCTCACGCAGTTGCTCGGACTGCCCTACGCCGAGGCGGCACAGGTGAGCGACTGCCCGGTCGGCACCGTGCGTTCGCGCGTGGCGCGAGCCCGGGCGACGCTGCTGGATCTGCTGGACGAGACCGAGGAGCGCCCGCTGCAGGCCGCGTAGTCGCTCAGCGGCAGCGGCAGTTGGGAAAGGGTCCGGGCGGACGGGAAGCGGCGAGCAGGCCGACGGCGGTGGCCCGTCGACCGGGGAATGGCCCCCCGGCCCGGCATTAAAAGCGCGTAAAGATTGCCGGGTTCCGGCAATGAAAGGATCCCCGCTCACGTGTCACGATCCCGTCACGTCGGAGGTCGGCGACGGGTGAGCGGGGGACGGCGCGATGGTCTGGTTTCTCGGACTGGGCATCACGGGGGTCGCGCTGCTCGCTCTGTCGCTGGTCTTCGACGGGGTACTGGAGGGTGCCCTGGACGGATGGATGTCGTTGCCGGTCGTCGCCGGGTTCCTGGCGATGACCGGCTTCGGCGGGGCCATCGCCACCGGTGCCGCCGGTGCCGGTCCCGCGGTCGCCACCACGGCGGGTGCCGTGTGCGGAGCGGGGACGGCCTGGCTGACGTACCGCTTCAGCCGGGTCCTGATGCGTGATCAGACGGCCGCCACCCCGAACGGGGACGATCTGGTGGGCACGTCCGGCAGTGTGGTGACGGCCATCCCCGTGGACGGCTACGGCGAGGTGCTGTTGCGTCTCGCGGGCCAGCGCGTGAAGTTCGCCGCCCGCAGCGCGCGGCCGGTGGCCCGCGGCGCCGAGGTGTGGGTCGAGGCGGCACCGTCCGCGACGTCGGTCGTGGTCCGCCCGGTGGACCACTGACGCGTCTCTCTTTCTCTCTTCTCTTTCTTCACTTTCGTACGTGATTCGGGGGCACTGCCATGAGTCCTGTCGTCTTCGCCGTCATAGGAGTCGTCGTACTCCTCGTGCTGCTGGCGCTCGTCGTCGTCACCCGCTACAAGGTGGCCGGGCCGAGCGAGGCGTTCATCGTCACGGGCAGGAGGGGCAAGAAGTCCACCGATCCGGAGACCGGGCGGGTCTTCACCGACAACAGCGGCCAGAAGGTCGTGGTCGGCGGCGGAGTGTTCGTCGTGCCCTTCGTGCAGCAGAAGTTCACGCTCGACCTGTCCTCCCGGCACATCCCGGTCGCGGTGCGCGGCGCGGTCACCCTGCGCGGGGTGAAGGCGAACCTGGACGGCGTCGCGATCGTCAAGGTCGGCGGCACGGAGGACTCGATCCGGGCGGCCGCCCAGCGGTTCCTGATGCAGCAGGACGGCATCGTCGGCTTCACCCAGGAGGTGCTGTCGGGCGCGCTGCGCGCCATCGTGGGCCGGATGTCCGTGGAGGACGTCATCCGCGACCGCGCCGCCTTCGCCGGGCAGGTCGCCGAGGAGGCTGAGGCGAGCCTGTCCGGGCAGGGCCTGGTGCTGGACGCATTCCAGATCCAGGACATCACCACCGAGGGCTCCTACCTGGAGGACCTGGGGCGTCCGGAGGCCGCGCGCGCCAGGCAGGAGGCCGACATCGCCGAGGCCGTGGCCCGGCGGGCGGCCGAGCAGGCGCGGCTGAAGGCGGAGGAGGAGATCGCCGTCGCGCAGCGCACGTTCGCGCTCAAGCAGGCCGAGATCAAGGCGGAGACGGACGAGGCGGCGGCCCGGGCGGCGGCCGCGGGACCGCTCGCCGAGGCGGCCCGGCAGCAGGAGATCCTCACCCAGCAGGAGAAGGTCGCCGAACGGCAGGCCGCGCTGACCGACCGCCAGCTCGACACCCAGGTCCGCAAGCCCGCCGACGCCCAGCGGTACGCGGCCGAACAGGAGGCCGAGGCCCGTCGGGTGGCCCGGGTCAAGCAGGCCGAGGCGGAGAAGGCGGCCGGCATCGCGGACGCGCAGGCCGAGGCCGAGCGGGCCCGGCTGACCGGTGAGGGCGAGAAGCAGCGGCGCGGCGCGCTGGCCGAGGCGGAGGCCATCGAGGGCCTGAAGCAGGGCGAGGCCGAGCGGTCCCGGCGCGCGGCGATCGCGGAGGCGGTACGGCTGGAGGGCGAGGCCGAGGCGTCGGCGATCGGGGCGAAGGGCGCCGCCGAGGCGGAGGCGATGCGGAAGAAGGCGGACGCGTTCGGGCAGTACGGCGACGCGGCGGTGCTCCAGATGCTCGTCGAGGTGTTGCCGCAGGTCGTGGCGAAGGCGTCGGAACCGCTGAGCGCGGTGGACAAGCTGACGGTGATCTCCACGGACGGCGCGGGCCGCATCCCGCGGGCGGTGGCGGACAACGTCGCCCAGGGCATGGAACTCCTCGGCTCCACGACGGGCGTCGACCTCGCCGAACTGCTCAAGGACATCACCCGGCGTGGCACGACCCCGGCGGAGCCCACGGCCGAACTGAACGGGAAGGTCGAGATCAGCGGCTGATCCGCCACTACCGGTGACGCGCTGCCGCCCTCGGGGGACGGGAGCGCGTCACACGCGTTTCACGGATTCGCGACGAGCGCGACGATCCGCTCAGGGCCACACCAGGCAGTACGGCTGATGCCCCGCCTCATGCAACCGATGGCTGAAGTCCTGCCACTCGTGCAGCAGCTGGTACACGTTGAACGCGTCCCGTGGGCCCCCGCGGTCCGGGACCGTGGACCAGATGAAGGCGGCCGCGCCGACCGCTTCCTCGCCGATGCCGCGCAGGGGGTCCACGACCGTCATGGGGAGCTTCACGACGGCGTAGTCGGGGTGCAGGACGACCAGTTCCAGGGGCGGGACCTTGTGCAGGGGGACGCCCTCGATGCCCGTCAGTACCATCGCGGCCATCGTCTCCGGCTTGATCTTGGTGAACATGCCGTTCATGCCGAGCTCGTCGCCGCCGAGTTCCTCGGGGCGCATCGAGATCGGGACGCGGGCCGCGGTCGCGCCGTCCGGCGCGCCGAAGTACTTGTACGTCACCCCCACCCGACCACCATTCCTGCTCGCCGCCCGGATCCGGTCGACGCGCTGGTCGATCCGCTCGGGGTCCGTCTGTCCGCCCTGTGCCTGCCGTGCTTCGGTCGTGTCCTCCGCTTCGCGCCGGTGCCTTCCCCGCCGGGCACGACGAGGACCCAGGTCATCAGTCCCCTCGCCCAGTCCGCCACCGCGATGCATATCTCCACCCGACTGCTTTTCTAGGACGCGTGGTCCCCGCCGCGCAACCCGATCATCGTGTCAGTGACCTCCCCCACGGCCGCTCGCCGAAACGTGCGGTGAAACACCTGTCCGCAGGATCTTGCACCAGGCCCCAGTTTCGCAGATCGCGGGGGAGTGGGGACTGGATCTCGGGTCAGGAGAGAGCGGGCCCACAGCCCCGGGCGCCCCCTGGCCTACCCTGAGGAGGTCACTGACACCCGGAGTCCGAGCAGTCGGAGAAGGTCGGAGAAGTCGCAGGACATGAGCTCACTGCCTTATTCATACGATGCGCCTGAGTCGCAGGCTCTGTTCGATCGTGCGGCGGCCGTCACGCCCGGCGGCGTGAACTCCCCGGTGCGCGCCTTCCGCGCCGTGGGCGGAACACCCCGGTTCATGGTGTCCGGCAAGGGCGCCTACCTCACCGACGCCGACGGACGCGAGTACGTCGACCTCGTCTGCTCCTGGGGTCCCATGATCCTCGGGCACTCCCAACCAGAGGTCATCGCGGCCGTGCAGGAGGCCGTCTCGCGCGGCACCTCCTTCGGCACGCCCGGCGAGGGCGAGGTGGCGCTCGCCGAGGAGATCGTCGGCCGGGTCGGGCCCGTCGAGCAGGTACGGCTCGTCTCCAGCGGCACCGAGGCCACCATGTCGGCGATCCGGCTCGCCCGCGGGTTCACCCGGCGCGCCAAGGTGATCAAGTTCGCCGGCTGCTACCACGGCCACGTCGACTCGCTGCTCGCCGCCGCGGGCTCCGGTGTCGCCACCTTCGCGCTGCCGGACACCCCGGGCGTCACCGGCGCGCAGGCCGGCGACACGATCGTGCTGCCGTACAACGACCTGGAGGCCGTGCAGGAGGCCTTCCACCGGCACCCGGGCGAGATCGCCTGTGTGATCACCGAGGCCTCACCCGGCAACATGGGCGTCGTGCCTCCCCTCCCCGGGTTCAACCAGGGGCTGAAGGACGCCTGCGCCAAGAACGGCGCCCTGTTCATCTCCGACGAGGTCATGACCGGGTTCCGCACCAGCCGCGCCGGCTGGTTCGGCGTCGACGGGGTCGTCCCGGACCTGATGACCTTCGGCAAGGTCATGGGCGGCGGCTTCCCGGCCGCGGCCTTCGGCGGCCGCGCCGACGTCATGGCGCACCTCGCGCCCGCCGGGCCCGTCTACCAGGCCGGCACCCTCTCCGGGAACCCGATCGCGACGGCCGCCGGTCTCGCCCAGCTCCGGCTTCTCGACGATGCGGCCTACGACAAGGTCAACGCCGTGTCGGAGCAGATCCAGGGCCTGGTCACCGAGGCGCTCACCAAGGAGGGCGTCGCGCACCGGCTGCAGAGGGCCTCCAACATGTTCTCGGTGTTCTTCACGGACCGCGAGGTGCGGGACTACGAGGACGCCAAGAAGCAGGAGTCCTTCCGTTTCACCGCGTTCTTCCACTCGCTGCTGGCGAACGGCGTCTACCTGCCGCCGTCCTCCTTCGAGTCCTGGTTCGTCTCCACCGCCCACGACGAGCGGGCCGTGCAGAAGATCGCCGACGCCCTTCCGGCGGCGGCCCGGGCGGCGGCGGAGGCGACGGCATGAGCACCCCCGGCATCGACCCCGGCATCGACCCCGCCATCAGCTCCGGCAGCGACGCCGACATCACCGTCGTCCACGTGATGCGGCACGGCGAGGTCGCCAACCCGGACGGCGTCCTGTACGGCCGGCTGCCCGGCTACCACCTCTCGGAACTCGGGCGCCAGATGGCCGACCGGGTCGCGGAGCACCTCGCCTCCCGGGACGTGACCCACGTCTGCTCCTCCCCGCTGGAGCGGGCGCAGGAGACCGCGACGCCGATCGCCAAGGCGCACGGCCTGGACCTCGCCACGGACGAGCGGCTCATCGAGGCGGACAACGTCTTCCAGGGCAAGACCTTCGGCGTCGGCGACGGCGCGCTGAAGCGGCCGGCCAACTGGAAGCACCTCGTCAACCCGTTCAGGCCGTCCTGGGGCGAGCCGTACTTCGAGCAGGTCGTACGGATGATGGGGGCGCTGGACACCGCGAAGGACCGGGCGCGCGGGCACGAGGCCGTGCTGGTCAGCCATCAGCTGCCGATCTGGATCGTGCGGTCCTACGTCGAGAAGCGCCGCCTGTGGCACGACCCGCGCCGCCGGCAGTGCACGCTGGCGTCCCTGACGTCGTTCACGTACCAGGGCGACAAGATCGTCTCCGTCGGCTACAGCGAGCCCGCGATCGACCTGGTCCCGGAGCACCTGCGGGCCGGGGCGAAGCCGGTGAAGGGCAAGAACAAGGCGTTCGGCGCGTAACAGGACTTCGTGACTCTTGTTGCGAAACCTATGCAATTCCTAGGAACCTCCCCGTTCGTCCCGTCCTCTGACTGGGTGACCACCAGAGAACGTGACGAACGGGGATGCGATGCGCACTCTCACCCGAAGGGGAGCACTCGGGCTCGGCGTCGGCGGGGCCGCCGCGGTAGGGCTGGCCGGCTGCGGGGCTCTCAAGCCGTCAGACGGGTCCACCCCCTCCGGAGGTTCCGCGGACGGAGGTGCCGCGGATCACCGCCCGGCCGGCAAGGGCGAGCCGCGGGCCCGGCTCATCGGCGACGGCTCCACCTCGTACACCGGCAAGCAGCCGAAGCAGCCCGAGAAGCCCGTACCGCTGGAACCCGGCCAGACCCCGCCCCAGTTCGTCGTCTTCTCCTGGGACGGCGCCGCCGAGGTCGGCAACGGCCTCTTCCCCCGCTTCCTCGACCTCGCCGAGGAACACGGCGCGCACATGACCTTCTTCCTCTCCGGGCTCTATCTGCTGCCGGAGAGCAAGAAGCGCCTCTACGACCCCCCGAACAACCTGCGCGGCGCCTCCGACATCGGCTACCTCACCGACGCGCACATCAAGGACACCCTGAAGAACGTCCACCGCGCCTGGCTCGACGGCCATGAGATCGGCACCCACTTCAACGGCCACTTCTGCGCCGGTTCGGGCTCGGTCGGCAACTGGACCCCACAGCAGTGGCGCAGCGAGATCGACCAGGCGAAGTCCTTCGTGAAGGAGTGGCGCACCAACACCGGCTGGACCGATCTGCCGTCGCTGCCCTTCGACTACGACAAGGAACTCGTCGGCGGCCGCACCCCGTGCCTGCTCGGCCAGGACAACCTGCTGCCCACCGCCCGTGAGCTCGGCTGGCGCTATGACGCCTCCTCGCCCGGCGGCCGCCAGGTCTGGCCCACGAAGAAGCAGGGCATATGGGACCTGCCGCTTCAGCAGATACCTTTCCCCGGCCGCGGCTTCGAGGTCCTGTCGATGGACTACAACATGCTCGCCAACCAGTCCGTCAACTCCACGAACGCCCCCGCCCACAACTACCCGGGCTGGCGCGAGCAGTCGACTCAGGCGTACATATCAGGCTTCAAGCGGGCGTACGAGACAAATCGTGCACCCTTCTTCGTCGGCAACCACTTCGAGCAGTGGAACGGCGGCATCTACATGGACGCCGTCGAGGAGGCGCTGCGGCACATCGCGCGGGAGAAGGAGAAGGGCGAGGACGTACGGCTGGTCTCCTTCCGGCAGTTCACGGACTGGCTGGACGCGCAGACCCCGGAGGTGCTCGACAAGCTGCGCACGCTGGATGTGGGGCAGGCGCCCGCCGGGGGCTGGAAGAGCCTCTGAAAGGCGGTCTGAAATGCGGGTTTTCACCTGCAAGGGGGGTGCGCAAGATCCCCGGAACGGACATGCGAAACTTTTCACATGAGTGCCGCCAGTCGCGCCCCCCTGACCCTCGCCGGTGCCGTCGTCACCGCGCTGCTGCTGTCCGCGTGCACCTCGGGCGGCACGTCCGGGGGTTCGGGCAACACCGGCTTCGTCATGGGCAAGGACGGCATCGCCACCGTCGAGCAGGCTGAGCGGGACACGGCCCCCGAGCTGTCCGGGCCCACCGTCGACGGCAAGCAGCTCGACGTCTCCTCCTACGACGGCAAGGTCGTCGTACTGAACGTCTGGGGCTCCTGGTGCTCGCCCTGCCGGGCCGAGGCGAAGGGCTTCGAGCGGGTCTACAAGGACCTGAAGGCCGACGGGGTGCAGTTCGTCGGCATCAACACCCGCGACACCAGCACCAAGAACGCCCTCGCCTTCGAGAAGCAGCAGGGCGTCACCTACCCGAGCCTGTACGACCCGACCGGCAAGCTGATGCTCCGCTTCGAGAAGGGCACGCTCAACCCGCAGGCGATCCCCTCCACGCTCGTCCTCGACCGGCAGGGGAAGATCGCGGCACGCTCGCTGGCCCCGCTCAGCGAGGAGAAGCTGCGCAGGATGATCGCCCCGGTCCTCGCGGAGAAGTGACGTGAGCGCCCTCACGACACTCGCTGCGGCCACCGATCCCAACCAGACGGTGATGAGCGGCGCCCTGCTGATCGCCCTGCCCATCGCGATGCTCGGCGGTCTCGTCTCCTTCTTCTCGCCCTGCGTCCTGCCGCTGGTCCCCGGCTATCTCTCCTACGTGACCGGCGTCACCGGCACCGACCTCGCCGAGGCCCGCCGGGGCCGGATGGTCGCGGGCGCCTCCCTCTTCGTCCTCGGCTTCACCGCTGTGTTCGTCTCCAGCGGGGCCCTGTTCGGCTACTTCGGCGACAACCTCCAGGAGCACAAGGACGTCCTGTCCAAGGTGCTCGGCGTCCTCATGATCGCCATGGGCGTCTTCTTCATGGGCCTGATGCCCTGGATGACCCAGCGTGAGTTCCGCCTGCACAAGCGGCCCGTCACGGGTCTGGTCGGCGCCCCCTTCCTCGGCGCGCTGTTCGGCATCGGCTGGACGCCCTGCATCGGCCCGACCCTCACCTCGGTGATCGCGCTGTCCTACAACGAGGCGAGCGCCGGCCGGGGCGCCATACTGACCGTCGCCTACTGCCTCGGCCTCGGCCTGCCCTTCGTGCTGGCTGCGGTCGCCTTCCGCAAGGCGCTCGGTGCCTTCGGGTGGGTCAAGCGCCACTATGTCTGGGTGATGCGGATCGGCGGCACGATGATGATCGCGACCGGTCTGCTGCTGCTGACCGGCGCCTGGGACAGTCTCGTGTCGGAGATGCAGACCTGGTCCAACGGCTTCACTGTGGGGATCTGACCGATGAGCAAGACGACAACCGACCGCGCCGAAGAGCAGGACCTCGGCGCCGCCGGCTCCCAGCTCTCCACCGCCCCCAGGGAGGAGCTGCCGAACCTGCCCGCCAT
Source organism: Streptomyces sp. NPDC043726 (assembly GCF_056436565.1). Lineage (NCBI taxonomy): Bacteria > Bacillati > Actinomycetota > Actinomycetes > Kitasatosporales > Streptomycetaceae > Streptomyces > Streptomyces sp. NPDC043726. The sequence goes on along the minus strand of NZ_JBWKCI010000001.1, from coordinate 954,602 downwards.
GGGCGTCGTCGGCTGGGCCCGCTGGTTCTGGCGGCAGCTGACCTCCATGCGGGTCGCGCTGCTGCTTCTGCTGCTCCTCGCGCTCGGCGCGATCCCCGGCTCGCTGATCCCGCAGTCCGGTTCGGACGAGACGAAGGTCGCCGACTTCCGCGAGCGGCACGAGATCCTCGCGCCCCTCTACGACAGGCTCGGTCTCTTCCACGTCTACAGCTCGGTGTGGTTCTCCGCGATCTACATCCTGCTGTTCGTCTCCCTCATCGGCTGCATCGTGCCCCGCACCTGGCAGTTCGTGGGCCAGCTGCGCGGCCGCCCGCCGGGCGCCCCGAAGCGGCTGACCCGGCTGCCCGCCTACACCACCTGGCGCACCGAGGCCGAGCCCGAGCAGGTCCGCGAGGCCGCGCTGGCCCTGCTCAAGAAGAACCGCTTCCGGGCCCACCTCGCCGGTGACGCCGTCGCCGCCGAGAAGGGCTATCTGCGCGAGGTCGGCAACCTCCTCTTCCACATCGCGCTCATCGTGATGCTGATCGCCTTCGCCTGGGGCCAGCTGTTCAAGACCGAGGGCAACAAGCTGGTCGTGGAGGGCGACGGCTTCTCCAACACCCTCACGCAGTACGACGACTTCAAGTCCGGCACCCTCTTCGACACCCACGACCTCACCCCGTTCTCCTTCGACCTGAAGGACTTCAAGGGCACCTACGAGGCCACCGGACCCAACAAGGGCACCCCGCGCACCTACCAGGCGTCCCTCGCCTACTCCGAGGGCGCCTACGGCAAGGAGACCTCGACGGTCGTCAAGGTCAACGAGCCGCTGGAGATCGGCGACTCGAAGGTCTACCTCACCGCCCACGGCTACGCCCCCGTCATCACGATCCGCGACGGCAAGGGCGAGGTCGTCTACAGCGACGCCGTACCGCTGCTGCCGCTCGACTCCAACGTCACCTCCTCCGGTGTGATCAAGGTCTACGACGGCTACAAGAACGCCGAGGGCGTCACCGAGCAGCTCGGCATCAAGGCCTTCTTCCTGCCCACCTACACGGCCGGCAACGAGATCACCTCCTCCTTCCCCGCCCTGATCAACCCGGTGCTCAACCTCGAGCCGTACTACGGCGACCTGGGCGTGGACTCGGGCATCCCGCAGAGCGTGTACCAGCTCGACAAGAAGCACATGAAGGGCTTCAAGGACGCCAAGGGAAAGCAGCTGCGCAAGAACCTGCGCCCCGGGCAGACCGTCAAGCTCCCGAACGGCGCGGGTTCGATCACCTACGAGGGCACCAAGGAGTGGGCGAACTTCCAGGTGACCCAGCAGCCCGCGAGCGGCTGGGCGCTGGCCGGCTCCCTCGCCGCGATCTTCGGTCTCGCCGCCTCCCTGTTCATCCAGCGCCGCCGGGTGTGGGTCAGGGCGGTCAAGGGCGCCGACGGTGTGACCGTCGTGGAGATGGCCGGGCTCGGCCGCAGCGAGTCCGCCAAGGTGCCCGAGGAACTCGGCGAGCTCGCCGGGACCCTGTACGACCAGGCCCCGGGGGCGCCCGACCCCGAAGCCCCCGACGACGACCCCGAACCGACCACCGACTCCGCTGTACCTGCCGAAGGGGCTGAGAAGTGACTCTCGCCGCCGCTACCAACGAAAGCCTCGCGAATCTCAGCAACACGCTGATCTATTCCGCGATGGCCGTCTACACCCTGGCCTTCTTCGCGTACATCGCCGAATGGCTCTTCGGAAGCCGCAGCAAGGTCGGCCGCACGGCCGCCGCGCTCACCGCGACGAAGAAGGCCGCCGCCGCGCCGGCGGTCACGGTGAAGAAGGCCGGGGGCACCGCCGTACTGGAGCGGCCGAAGGTCGTGGTCCGGGCCGCGAGCGGCTCGCGCGACGTGCCGGACGGACCCGGCGCGCACGGCGGCGACGAGCAGGGCGACCTCTACGGCCGTATCGCCGTGTCCCTGACGGTGCTCGCCTTCCTCATCGAGTTCGGCGGAGTGCTCACCCGGGCCCTGTCGGTGCAGCGGGCGCCGTGGGGCAACATGTACGAGTTCAACATCACCTTCTCCACGGTCGCCGTCGGTGTGTACCTCACGCTGCTGGCGCTGCGGAAGAACGTGCGCTGGCTCGGGCTGTTCCTCATCACCACGGTCCTCCTCGATCTCGGCCTCGCCGTCACTGTCTTGTACACCGCCAGCGACCAGTTGGTTCCCGCCCTTCACTCGTACTGGCTGTACATCCACGTCTCCACGGCGATCTTCTGCGGCGCGGTGTTCTACGTCGGCGCGGTCTCCACGCTGCTGTACCTCTTCAAGGACTCCTACGAGAACAAGCTGGCGAACGGCGGCACCCCGGGCCGCTTCGCCAACTCCGTCCTGGACCGGCTGCCCTCCTCGGCCTCCCTGGACAAGTTCTCCTACCGCGTCAACGCGGCCGTCTTCCCCCTGTGGACGTTCACGATCATCGCGGGCGCGATCTGGGCGGGCGACGCCTGGGGCCGCTACTGGGGCTGGGACCCCAAGGAGACCTGGTCCTTCATCACCTGGGTCGCCTACGCCTGCTACCTGCACGCCCGCGCCACGGCCGGCTGGAAGGGCCGCAAGGCCGCCTACCTGGCCCTGGTGGCCTTCGGCTGCTGGCTCTTCAACTACTACGGCGTGAACATCTTCGTCTCCGGCAAGCACTCCTACGCCGACGTGGGCCTGGGCGCCCTGCAGTCCGTGGGGTTCTGAAACGCGGGAAGCGCAGGTCAGCGCCCGTAAGGGTCGCGTTCCGGCGTCGGCGGGGCCAGGCTGGTGTCATGAGTGGAGGCATCGAGCAGGGCGTCAGCGAGATCGACGGGGCCACGCACATCCTGCATTTCCTGGTGCGGCTGCCCAGGCCCATGGAGGCGGTCTGGCCGGCGGTCGCCACGCCGGAGGGGCTCGCCGGGTGGTTCACCGGGGCGGATGTGCTCGAGCCCCGGCTCGGCGGGGCCGTCAGGCTGCGGGGGCTGGGGGACGGCCAGGTCACCGCGTGGGACGTGGACCGGGTCGCCGAGTACACCGTCGAGGGCGGGGGGCGGATCCGGTTCCACCTGGAGCGGGACGGGGACGACGCCAGCGTTCTCCGGTTCACCCATGAGTTCCAGGGGGAGCACGAGTCGGAGGAGCGCTGGCGAAGGCGGTTCGAACGGTTGGTCGAGTCCTTCGAGGTCGCCCGAGAAGGTGGCAGGCACTCATTCCCGTAACCTCCCCGCATGACCCGCACGACCCCGCCCCGCCCGGTCGACATAGCCGCCGTCTTCCCGGAGCTGGCGCCCCTCGCCCGCACGACCGTCCGTCTGCACCCGCGCCCCGCGGCGCCCACCGTCGCGGACAGTTCGGTCGGCGGGCCCCTGCTGTGGCCGGCGGACGAACCCTGGCCCACCTGCCCCGAGCACACCGGACCCTGGCTGCTCGGCCACGACCCCAACGACCTGCGCGAACAGCGCCGGATCCTGACCGAGGGCTGGGCCCGCCCGCAGATCAAGGGGACGGACTTCCTCACGCCCGAGGAGCGCGCCTTCGTCAACGGCCTCGGCTGCACCGGCGTACGCAAACCCCTGGAGGGCCAGGTCCCCCTCCTGCCCGTCCTCCAGCTCTACGCCCGTGACGTCCCCTCCCTGCCCCGCCCGGAGGGCACCGACCTCCTCCAGGTGCTGTGGTGCAGTTTCGAGCACGGTGAGGACTGCATGCCCGGGGTCCGGTTGCGCTGGCGGCGGGCCGCCGACGTGGGGGAGGTGCGCGAGGAGCAGTGGCCGACGGTGGTGAGCGAGGACGGGTACCTTCCCGAGCCCTGTCTGCTCCACCCCGAGCCCGGGGTCGTCGAGTACCCGGCCCGCCATGAGCTCGACGACGATCTCGCCCGGCGCATCGACGCCTGGGAGGAGGGCAGGCCGTACGACTACCAGTCGGACCTCGCCGTGGCCCCCGGCTGGAAGCTCGGCGGCTACGGCAACTGGAGCTTCTGCGACCCCTGGCCGATGGACTGCGCCGAGTGCGGCGGCCCCATGCGGCCCTTCCTGACCGTCGACAGCTCCGAGTGGGACGGCGGCACGGGCAGCTGGTGCCCCGCGGAGGAGCCCCCGGAGGACCGGCGCCCGAGCTATCCGCAGTCCCACGAACCCACGATGGTCAACATCGGCCGGGGCTACACGATGCAGATCTACCTCTGTCCCGAGTCCTACGACCACCCGCACCTTCAGGTCATGCAGTAGCCGGTCGACGGTGATCGTCAGTCGACGGTGATCGAGTCCAGCTTCTCCCGCAGGTACACATGGGAGTCGACGGGCTCGTACGCCACCCGGCCGACCGGCGCGGGCACGGACTCCACGATCGTCCCCGGTGTGCACTCGCCGAAGTACACCAGGGACATCAGCTCCTCGGCCGGCGCGTCCGCGGGCGGCGGCAGCACCCGGTGCCGCCCCGAGCGCCACCGGTCGCCGGTCCAACGGGCCATCAGATCACCGATGTTGATGGTGAACGCGGCCGGGTCGAAGGGCGCGTCCTGCCACCCGCCCTCGTCCGTCCAGACCTGCAGCCCGCCCTTCCCGGCCTGCCGGTCCAGGATGGTCACCGTCCCGAAGTCGGTGTGCGGCCCGATCCGGAACTGCCCCGGCGCGGGCGCCCCGAGGACCTCGGTGCCCGGATACCAGTTGATGTTGAAGCCGTAGGTCGGATGGTCCATGTGCCGGGAGAAGAAGTCCGGTTCGAGCCCGAGGGCCTCTCCGAGGAGGGAGAGCAGTTCCTTCTCCAGCTCGGCCATCCGCGCGAGGTACTCCTCGCAGAGCGTGCGCAGTTCGGGCACTTCCCGCGGCCACACGTTGGGCGCGTACCACTCGGCGTTGACGACCGGGTCGTCGAAGGGCTCGTGCGTGGCGAAGGTCAGCGACTCCTTCATGTCGGGCGGGGTCTCGGTGCCCTCGGAGTAGCCGTTGGCCTCGGCGCCGGGTCCCAGCCAGCCGCGCCCGCCGACCTTCGCGGCGTAGGGCTGCTTGGCCTCGGCGGGCAGCCGGAAGAAGGACCGCGCCGCCCGCCGGATGCGGGAGCGCAGCGCGGGGTCGACGCCGTGCCCGGTGACCAGCAGGAACCCGGCGGTCCGGAGGGCCTGGTCGACGGTACGGGCGATGCCGGCGCGGGCGGCCGGGTCGCCGTCCAGCCAGGGCCGCAGGTCGATCGTGGGGATACGGGGGGTCCGGGGCTCACTCACCGATGTCCTCATTCCACAGAGCCGGGTTCTTCGCGATGAAGTCACGCATCAGGGCGGCGCACTCGGCGTCGTCGAGCAGCACCACCTCCACCCCGTGTTCGGCCAGCCAGTCGTGTCCGCCGTGGAAGGTGACGGCCTCGCCGATCACGACCCGCGAGATGCCGAACTGCCGGACCAGACCGGAGCAGTACCAGCAGGGCGAGAGGGTGGTCACCATCGTCGTACCGCGATACGACCGCTGCCGTCCCGCCGCGCGGAACGCCGCCGTCTCCGCGTGCAGGGAGGGGTCGCCGTCCTGGACGCGCCGGTTGCGCCCGCGGCCGAGCAGGTTGCCGTCGGGGCCGTAGAGCGCGGCCCCGATCGGGATCCCGCCCTCGGCGAGCCCGGCGCGGGCCTCCGCGACGGCGGTACCGAGCCAGATGCGTGCCTGTGCCTGATCCATACGTCCACTCTGCCCCCGTAGGCACGTGAACCACTGCGTCTGAGTACGCGTGCTCAGGTCCCGGCGGCCCGGCACCGCGAGAGTGGGTGGCGTCGGACCACACGTCAACCACGTCGGACCACCCCTCACCCACAGGAGACGACCGTGCAGAAGCCCCGCAGCCTCCAGATCCTCGGTGCCGCCCTCGCGGGCGCGGCGGCGGCCGTGCTGCTCACCGGATGCGCCGGACTGGAGTACCGGGAGAACATCTGCGGCGGCGGCCAGTACCCCGTCCTCCAGGTGAACGGCACGGGCTCGGACTGCGCCTCCGACGGCGAGGAGCCCGGAGAGGGCTACGCCCGCTACCCCGAGGGCAAGGTGCCGGAGCACGTCGACGACAAGTGGGACGTCTACTGGCGCACCCACACCCTCGACGAGAACGGGAAAATCGTCGACGCCTCCTGACCGAACGAATACCGAACGAATCCGGTGATCGCCGCGTCGGAGTCGTGGAAGCGACGACGAGGGGGATCGGATGAAATCGGCGAGGCTGGCCGGGGTGGCGGTGGCGGTGGCGGTCGTGGTGCTGGGCGTCGGCGGCTGCGGGTCGCTCGAGGACGGGGGCGCGTCCGGGGAAGCGGCGGCGTCCTGCGCCGCCGTGATCGACTTCGACGGCCGGCGCTACTCGGGCTCTGGCACCTACGAATACGAGCGGGGCGAGAAGATCGGCACCGCGACCGAACCGCCCTGCGACGACACCCCGAACGACGGCGACGAGGGATCGTCGGCCCGCCGTGTCACCGCTTACGCGATCAAGGGCGTGGACCCCGACGTGGCCGTCGCGGTGTCGGACGCCCCGGAGGACGTCGTCTACCTCGCCGACCCGGGTGATGAAGTGCCGCCCGAACTGGCGAAGTTGCGGCGGTCGCCAACGGAGGAGTGCGTCGGCACCCGCCCCGCACCCAGCGCGTCCGACACCGGCGAAGGCCGCGGCGACGACCCGGACGACACCCCCCTGTATCGCACCATCGACCTCATCGACCGCCTCGCAGCGAAGCGGTACACGCACTCCTTCACGGGGCTCTCCGTCGACCAGGACGACAACGCGGCCGACCTCTACCGCATCCCCTCCGCCGCCTTCGACGAGGCCGTCTGCGACGGCGCCGAGAAGGGCGTCACCGTGCGGATCCACGACACCGACGCCAACCGGAAGGACCTCGACGCCCTCGCCGAGCGGATCACTGACGACATGAAGCGCTGGGACGGCACTTTCCAGCTCCGGGAGGTCGGTGTCGACGAGCGGGGCTGGGTGCACGTCGGAGTCGACGATCCCGGCACCGCGGAACCCCTCGTCCACGACGCGTTCGGGACGGAGCACATCAAGGTCGTGCACGTCGAGCAGGCCCACCTGGACTGACGACCTGGGCCCATCGACGCCGCCGATGGGCCCATCGGCAGGACGCCCCAGCGGCGCGTGGACCCGCAGGTCAGAGGGCTCGTAGCGTCCTGGACATGACCTCAGAGAACAAGGGCACGGCCCAGCTGACGACCGCGATGGTGCTCTCCGGCACCCTCGGCGTCTTCGTCGTCGAGTCGGGCGCCTCGCCCTTCAACGTCGTCTTCTTCCGCGTCCTGTTCGGCGCCCTCGCCCTCGGCGGCTACATCCTCGCCCGGGGCTGGCTGCGCGAGCACGGCTTCACCCCGCGCACCCTCGGACTCGCCGTCCTCGGCGGCGTGTTCATCGTCCTCAACTGGGTCCTCCTCTTCCAGTCGTACGAGAACACGTCGATCTCCGTGGCCACGGTCGTCTACCACACGCAGCCGTTCTACGTCGTCCTGCTCGGCGCGCTCCTGTTCCGCGAGCGCCTGACCGCGGCGAAGGCCGGCTGGATCGCCGTCGCCTTCGCGGGGCTGATCCTCGTGTCCGGCGTGACGCCCGGAGACTTCGCGGGCGGTGGGGCGTATCTGACCGGTGTCGGCCAGGCTCTCCTGGCCGCCCTGCTCTACGGCCTGTCCACCGTGGTCACGAAGCGCATCACCGGCGTCCGCCCGCACCTCATCGCCCTCGTCCAGGTCCTCGTCGGCATCCCGCTCCTGCTCCCCTTCGCCGACTTCGGCGCGATGGCCGGCACGGGCGCCGACTGGGGCTGGCTGGTGGGCCTCGGGCTCATCCACACGGGTCTGATGTACGTCCTGATGTACGCCGCCTACGCCCAGCTCCCCACGGCGAAGATCGCCGTACTGGCCTTCGTCTACCCGGCGGTCGCGATGGTCGTCGACTGGATGGTGTACGGCCACCACATCGGCCTCGTCCAGGCGCTCGGCGTCCCGCTGATCGTGACGGCGAGCCTGAAGGTCACCCTTGCTCGGCGACCAGCTTCCGCGCCTGCTCCAGGAACAGCCGGGCGTGCGCCGGAAGCCGCTTCCCGGCCCGCCACGCCAGTTGCGTCCGAAGCGTGAACGGCGGCTCCCAGGGCAGCCGTACCAACGACCCCTCCGCGAGTTCGGCGGCGACCGTCACCTCGGGCAGCAGAGCGATCCCGAGACCGGCCGCCGCCGCTCGTTTGGTCGCCTCGATGGTGCCGAACTCCATGAACTCCACCGTCGGGGAGACCGACTTCAGCTCCCGCTCGAACAAGTCCCGGTACGCGCAGCCCGGTTCGAGGGCGAGCAGAGGATGCCGTACGAGGTCGGCGGTGGCCGTCGCGTCGAGCGGGCGGGCCGCGACCAGTGCCAGCGGCTCCACCGCCAGCACCTCGCTCTCCAGGCCGGGATGCCCGGTCTCCTCCTCCATGAGGAAGCCGAGGTCGTACGTCCCCTGCCGCAGCGCCTCCTGGGTCTCGGCGCCGATGGTCGTGCGCAGCGCCAGCCGTATGCGCGGATAGCGGTGGTGGAACAGCTCCAGGAGCGGGGGCAGCCGGTAGGAGGTCAGCGACTCCATGGTGCCGACGACCAGCGAGCCCGTCGGCTCCTCCGCCGCCGTCACCGCCGCCCGCGCCTCCTCGCTCAGCTCGATGATCTGCCGGGCGTAGGGCAGCAGCCGCTCACCGGCCTCCGTCAGCCGGATCCGGCCGCCGAGCCGGTCGAACAGCTCGGTGCCGAGGGAGGTTTCCAGGGCGCGGATCTGACTGGTCACACTGGACTGCGCGTACGCCAGCTCGGCCGCCGCCCGGGTGAAGCTCAGGACGGTCGCGACCTTCTCGAACGTGACGAGCAGCCGCAGCTCCATGTCAGGGCTCGTCCCGCTTGTTCTTGTCGTCGTCGTCCAGGGACTTCAGGAACTCGGGGTTGTCGTCGGGCGCGACCCACTGCCGGGAGCGGTTCGTCCGTACCCCCGACCACCCCTCCGCGGCCGGCGCCCGCTTCTTGCCCGCGATCAGCCAGGAGAGCGAGCCCACGAGCGGGAACAGCAGCACGAGGATCGCCCACAGCGGCTTGGGCATGTGCCGGACGTCCTCGTCCTTGGTGCTGATGCAGTCGATGAACGCGTAGATGCTCAGCGCCAGTGGAACCAGGAACATCAGCACCCGGAGCATGGGGCCCTCCCGCGAGATGGTGGTCGGGGCCGCGATCACAGCCCCCAGGTACAGGGCCAGGGTAGCCGCTCGGGGATACTTGACCCCATGGCTTACGACGATCTTCGTTCCCTGCTCAGGGCACTGGAACGCGAAGGCGACCTCAAGCGCGTCAAGGCTGAGGTCGATCCGTATCTGGAGGTCGGGGAGATCGTCGACCGGGTGCAGAAGGCGGGTGGCCCGGCACTGCTCTTCGAGAACGTGAAGGGCTCCGCGATGCCCCTCGCGATGAACGTCTTCGGGACGGACCGCCGCCTGCTCAAGGCCTTGGGGCTGAAGTCGTACGGCGAGATCTCCGAGAAGATCGGCGGGCTGCTCAAGCCCGAGCTGCCGCACGGGTTCGTCGGGGTCCGGGAGGCCTTCGGCAAGCTCGGCGCGATGGCCCACGTCCCGCCGAAGAAGGTCAAGGACGCCCCGGTGCACGAGGTCGTGCTGCGCGGCGAGGACGTCGACCTGGACCGGCTCCCGGCGCTGTTCACCTGGCCCAAGGACGGCGGCTCCTTCTTCAACCTGGGCCTGACCCACACCAAGGACCCCGAGTCCGGGATCCGCAACCTCGGTCTGTACCGGCTCCAGCGGCACGACAAGCGCACGATCGGGATGCACTGGCAGATCCACAAGGACAGCCGGAACCACTACCAGGTCGCGGCGCGCAGGGGCGAGCGGCTGCCGGTCGCCATCGCCTTCGGCTGCCCGCCGGCCGTGACGTACGCCTCCACCGCCCCGCTTCCGGGCGACATCGACGAGTACCTGTTCGCCGGCTTCATCGCGGGCAAGCGGATCGAGATGGTCGACTGCAAGACCGTCCCGCTCCAGGTGCCGGCGCAGGCGGAGGTCGTCCTGGAGGGCTGGCTGGAGCCCGGCGAGATGCTGCCGGAAGGCCCCTTCGGCGACCACACGGGCTTCTACACCCCGCAGGAACCGTTCCCCGCGCTGACCATCGACTGCGTGACGATGCGCAAGCGTCCGCTGCTGCAGTCGATCGTGGTGGGCCGGCCGCCGACCGAGGACGGCCCGCTGGGCCGCGCGACCGAGCGCTTCTTCCTGCCGCTGCTGAAGATCATCATCCCGGACATCGTGGACTACCACCTGCCCGAGGCGGGCGGCTTCCACAACTGCGCGATCGTCTCGATCGACAAGAAGTACCCCAAGCACGCGCAGAAGGTCATGCACGCGGTCTGGGGCGCCCACATGATGTCCCTGACCAAGCTGATCGTGGTGGTCGACGCCGACTGCGACGTCCACGACCTGCACGAGGTCGCCTGGCGGGCGCTCGGCAACACGGACTACGCCCGCGACCTGTCGGTCGTGGAGGGCCCCGTCGACCACCTCGACCACGCCTCCTACCAGCAGTTCTGGGGCGGCAAGGCGGGCATCGACGCGACGAGGAAGTGGCCAGAGGAGGGCTACACCCGCGACGGCGGCTGGCCGGACATGGTGGAGTCGGACCCGGAGACGGCGGCGAAGGTCGACCGCCGCTGGAAGGAGTACGGCCTGTGAGCTCGGCTTCCGCAGCGCTGCCGCAGCCGGGACGCACCAAGGCGTTCCTGCGGCTGGTGATGATCGAGCACTCGGTCTTCGCGCTCCCCTTCGCCTACATCGCGGCCCTCACCGCGATGTTCCAGTGGGACAAGAACATCCACTGGGGCCGGCTGTTGCTGGTCACGATCTGCATGGTGGGTCTGCGCACCTTCGCCATGGCGGTGAACCGGATCATCGACCGCGAGATCGACGCCCGCAACCCCCGGACGGCGCAGCGCGAGCTGGTGACCGGCGCGATGTCGGTCAAGCACGCCTGGACCGGCGCCCTGATCGCGGTGGTGATCTTCCTCGGCTCGGCGGCGCTGCTGAACCCGCTGTGCCTGGCCCTGGCCCCCGTCGCGGTGATCCCGATGGTGGTCTACCCCTACGGCAAGCGGTTCACGAACTTCCCGCAGGCCATCCTGGGCCTGGCCCAGGCGATCGGCCCGGTGGGCGGCTGGCTGGCGATCACCGGCAGCTGGTCGTGGGACGCGGTGCTCCTGGGCCTCGCGGTCGGCATCTGGATCGGCGGCTTCGATCTGATCTACGCCTGCCAGGACGTGGAGACGGACCGCGAGATCGGCGTGATGTCGGTACCGGCCCGCTTCGGCATCCCGACGGCCATCCGGGCCGCGCGGGTGTGCCACGCCGTGACGACGGCCCTCCTCGTCTGGTACGCCGTGGCGACGGACGCGGGCACGTTCTTCTGGCTCGGCCTGATGATCGTCGCGAGCGCCTTCGTCTACGAGCACTCGATCGTCCGCCCCACCGACCTGTCCCGTCTGAACAGGGCGTTCTTCAGCGTCAACGGCTTCATCGGGATCGCCCTGTTCGTGTGCGCGCTGCTCGATCTCCTGGTCCGGGGTCTGACGGTCTGAAGACCGAGCGACCCGCCGGTAGGCTCAGTGGTGTGAACGCAGGAGAATCGCAGCGCGTGCCTTGGATCGTGGGGGTGTCCGGAGCTTCCGGGACGCCGTATGCGGCCGCTGTGCTGCGGGCGCTGCTGGCGGCGGGGGAGAGCGTCGACCTGGTCGTGAGCCGGGCCTCCCGGCTCACGCTGCTCGACGAGACCGGGATCTCCTTCCGCGACGCCCATTGGGAGACCGACCTGCGCGAATGGCTGGCGCGGGGGGCCGACGGCAAGCCGGACACCTTCGACGTGGACCTCGACGGCGTACGGCACTGGAGTGCCGGGGACCTCGCGGCGGGGCCGTCCTCGGGGTCGTATCCCAGCAAGGGCATGCTGATCGTGCCGGCGTCCACCGCGTGTGTCGCGGGCGTGGCGCTCGGGCTGTCCAAGGACCTGCTGCAGCGGTCCGCGAGCGTGACCCTCAAGGAGGGGCGCAAGCTGGTCGTCGCCGTTCGGGAGACCCCCTTGAACGGACAGACGCTGCGGCACCTGGTCACTCTCGACGACGCGGGCGCCACCGTCGTACCCGCCTCGCCCGCCTTCTACGCCGGGGCCACCCACATCCAGGACCTGGTGGACTTCGTCGCCGGACGCGTCCTCGACGCGGCGGGTGTGGAGCACGGGCTCTACCGCCGCTGGAAGGGCGACCTCGGCGGCGCGCGCACCACCTGAGCATCAAGCGGGACCAGCAGTACTCATCACATCGGGAACGTCAGAACTTTTCAGCGGAAGGCTTCGAATCGCATGGACGCGGTGGACAGGCAGCTCATCCAGGCCCTGAGGGAGAACGGCCGGGCCTCCTACGCGGAGCTGGGGCGCCTCGTCGGCCTGTCGGGACCCAGTGTCACCGACCGCATCAACCGGCTGGAGGCGGCCGGGGTCATCACCGGGTACCGCGCCACCGTCGACTCCGCCTCCCTCGGCCTCGGCGTCACCGCCCTGATCGGCATCTCGCTCTCCGACGCGGCCGACCACGAGGACGTGGCCCGGCGCATGAAGGACCTGCCGGAGATCGAGGACTGCTGGTTCATCGCCGGCGACGACTCCTTCATGCTCAAGGTGCGGGCGAACGACGTCGACGGCCTGGAGAAGATCATCCGGCGGCTCAGCGGGACGAAGGGCGTCTCCCGGACCCGTACCACCATCGTGCTCTCCACGAAGTGGGAGAACCGGGTGGGTGAGCTGCCCGAAGAGGTGTAGGCCCGAGGGCCGCATGGGGGCACCTCCCGCCCGAAGGGCGGGGGAGTAGGTTTGACGCAGTCGGTCTGAGAGAGGTGTACGCATGGACGTCGGGCTCAAGCGCGAGCTGGAGCAGAAGGTCATGGCCGGTGAGCGGCTGACCCGCGAGGACGGCATCGCGCTGTACGAGTCGGACGACCTGGCCTGGCTCGGCGGGCTCGCCCACGAGGTGCGCACGCGCAAGAACGGCGACGTCGTCCACTTCAACGTCAACCGCCACCTCAACATGACCAACGTCTGTACGGCGTCCTGCGCCTACTGCTCGTTCCAGCGCAAGCCGGGCGAGAAGGACGCCTACACGATGCGCATCGAGGAGGCGGTGAAGCTCGCCAAGGCGATGGAGAGCGAGAACCTCACCGAGCTGCACATCGTGAACGGGCTGCACCCGAACCTGCCGTGGCGCTACTACCCGCGGTCGCTGCGGGAGCTGAAGGCGGCGCTGCCGGACGTCTCGCTGAAGGCCTTCACGGCGACGGAGATCCACCACTTCGAGACGATCTCCGGGCTGTCGGCGTCGGAGATCCTCGACGAGCTCATCGACGCGGGTCTGGAGTCGCTGACCGGCGGTGGCGCGGAGATCTTCGACTGGGAGGTCCGCCAGCACATCGTGGACCACCGCACGCACTGGGAGGACTGGTCCCGCATCCACCGCCTGGCGCACGAGAAGGGTCTGAAGACCCCGAGCACCATGCTGTACGGCCACATCGAGGAGCCGCGCCACCGCGTGGACCACGTGCTGCGGCTGCGCGAACTCCAGGACGAGACCGGCGGCTTCCAGGTCTTCATCCCGCTGCGCTACCAGCACGACTTCGTGGACATGAAGGACGGCAAGGTCCGCAACCGGCTGCAGGCGCGGACGCAGATGGCGACGGGCGCGGAGGCGCTGAAGACCTTCGCGGTGTCCCGGCTGCTCTTCGACAACGTCCCGCACGTCAAGGTCTTCTGGGTCATGCACGGCGTCCAGACGGCCCAGCTGGCCCTTCAGCACGGCGCCGACGACATGGACGGCTCGGTGGTCGAGTACAAGATCACCCACGACGCGGACAACTACGGCACGCCGAACAAACTGACGCGGGACGATCTGCTGGACCTGATCCGGGACGCGGGCTTCCGCCCGGTGGAGCGGAACACCCGGTACGAGATCATCCGGGAGTTCGAGGGGCCCGATCCCTCGCGGCGGGAGTCTCCTCAGCCCATGCGCGTGTGAGGGGTCCCGCACCTCTGAGGTGGGTACTCGGGGCGCGTGATCAGCAAGGCGCCCGAGGACCGCTACACCGCGGACCCCTTTCTGCCGGAGAGCGGTGGTCTTCCCGCCCTCCGGCGGGCCGCCGCCGAGTGTCGAGGGTGCCCGCTCCACGCGGCCGCCACGCAGACCGTCTTCGGTGCCGGGAACGCGCACGCCGCCGTCATGCTCGTCGGTGAGCAACCCGGCGATCAGGAGGACCGGCAGGGGAAGCCCTTCGTCGGGCCCGCCGGGAAGCTGCTCGACCGGGCGCTCGCCGAGGCCGGGATCGACCCCGACGACACCTATGTGACCAACGCGGTCAAGCATTTCAAGTTCACCCGCGCCGAGCCCCGGAAGCGGCGTATCCACAAGGCGCCGACGCTGCGGGAGATGTCCGCCTGTGGGCCCTGGCTCGCGCGGGAGCTCGCTCTGGTCGAACCCGAGTTGATCGTCGTACTCGGGGCCACCGCCGGGAAGGCGCTGCTCGGGTCGTCGTTCCGGGTCACCCAGGTGCGGGGGACCGTGCTGGAGGAGGAGATCCACGGGCGGCCCGAGCGGCTGGTGGCCACTGTTCATCCGTCCTCCGTTCTGCGTTCCGACGATCGTGAGGCCGCCTACCAGGGGCTGGTCTCGGATCTGGAAGTGGCGGCGCGAGCGCTGAGGTAATGGTTACCATGCATGTGTGTCCCTTACTTTCACGCTCGACCCCGCCATCGACCCCACCCTGCGTGACGGTGTCCTCGATCTGTGGGCGGAGGTCTCCAACGCCGGTGGCTCCGTCGGCTTCGTGCCGCCCGTGACGCGGGACGTGATCCGGCCCGAGCTGGTCAAGCACTTCGTGGCGATGGCCGAGGGGCGGACCCGGCTGCTCGTCGGGCGGGACGCGGACGGGCAGGTCGCCGCCACCGCCTTCTTCTCCTTCAACACGCACCGGCTCATGACCCACTGGGTGTGGCTGTACACGGTGATGGTGCATCCGCGGCATCAGGGCAAGGGGTACGGACGGGACCTGCTGGCCGCCGCCGAGCAGGCCGCCCGCGGCTTCGACGGCATCCGGGCGATACGGCTCACCTGCCGCGGCGGCCAGGGCCTGGAGCGGTTCTACGGCACCTGCGGCTACAAGGAGGTCGGCCGGATACCGGAGGCCATCCGGGTCGCCCCGGACGACCACCGCGACGACGTGATCATGCTGCTGCCGCTCGACTGAGCCCCGCCCCCAAGATCGCGCGGTGCACGTGCTTCACTGGATGTCGCTCCTTACTGGAATTGTCGGAATCGGAAGAGTGGATTGAGATGCTCCGCTACACGCTGATGCGCCTCGGGATCTTCGTGGGCTGCCTCGTGGTCGTCTGGGGCCTCGTCTACTCCGGTCTCGCCCCGCGCGGCCTCGGCGACTCCAACGGCATGTGGGTCGTCCTGCTCGCCCTGCTGATCTCCGCCCCGATCAGCTTCGTCGTCCTGCGCAAGGAGCGGGACCGCGCCTCCGAGCAGATCGTCCGCAAGGTCGACAGCGTGAAGGCCAACCTCGAGGCCAACCGCAGCCAGGAGGACGTCGCCGACGACACGGCACGGGCGCAGGGGCAGACGTCCTAGTCTTGCCCCCATGGGTGCAGTCAAGACCAAGCGGATGCCGCGTGCGGTCCGGGAACAGCAGATGCTGGACGCCGCCGTACGGACCTTCGGGCGGCGCGGGTACATGGCCGCCTCGATGGACGAGATCGCCGAACTCGCCGGTGTCTCCAAGCCGTTGGTCTACCTGTACCTGAACTCCAAGGACGACCTCTTCACCGCCTGCATCCGCCGCGAGGCGCGTGCGCTGACCGCCGCCGTACGGACCGGCGTCGACACCGGCGCGCCCGCCGACCGCCAACTCTGGGACGGCCTGCGGGCGTTCTTCACGCACACCGCGCGGCACCCGGACGGCTGGGCCGTGCTGCATCTCCAAGCCCGCACCCACGGCGAGGTGTTCGCCGCCGAGGTGACCGCGATGCGCGCGGAGATCGTCGCGTTCGTCACCCAGCTGATCCTCACCGCCGCCCGCGCCGCCCACCGTGACCCGGACCTCCCCGAGCACGAGGTGGCGGGCCTCGCCGAGGCCCTGGTCGGCGCCGCCGAGTCGCTCGCCGACTGGGCCAACGCCACCCCCGGCGTCACCGCCCGCCAGGCCGCGGCGACCCTGATGAACTTCGCCTGGGCGGGTCTGGGCAACATGATGGACGGCCGCCCCTGGGTGCCGCCCGCAGACTGACCGGCCCGCACCCGACGACCCTCGCCGGTCAGCCGACCGCCCCCGTCAGGTGCACCCGCCCGTCGCCGCCCCGCAGTTCGAACCGCCCCGGCCCGGCGCCGTACGTCACCGTCCCCGGCAGCAGTACCGGTGCCCGGAACTCCGCCGTGACCCGGCCTGTCGGAGGGACCCCGTACGCCGCCAGGCAGCGGGCCACCGTCCACATCCCGTGTGCGATGGCCCTCGGGAAGCCGAACGGGCGCGCGGTGAGCGGGTGGAGGTGGATCGGGTTGCGGTCCCCGGACACGGCCGCGTACCGCCGTCCGATGTCGCCGCCCAGCCGCCACTCGGCGACGGCGGGCAGGGGAGGCGGCTCCCGCCTGGGGGCGCCCCGCCCGTCCGTCCGGTGCCGGGCGAGATAGGTGCTGCGCGACTCCCATACGACGGTCTCCCCGGCCCTGACCTCCGTCACGACCCCCGCCTCCGTCCCGCGCCGGTGCGGGGCCAACCCGTCGACGCGCACGGAGAGTTCGTAGACGCCGGTCGCCGGCAGCCGCGTATGTCCCGTGATGTCGATCGAGGTGTGCACCAGGCCGAGCAGTGGCAGGGGGAAGTCCCGTCCGGCCATCAGGCGCAGCGCGAGCGGAAACCCCAGCACATGCGGGTACGTCACCGGCAGCGCGTCCTCCCCGGTCGGGAACCCGCACACGCGCTCGTAGGCGGAGAGCCGGGCCAGGTCGACACGGACGGAGGGGCGGACCAGCGGGGTGCGGGGAAAGTCCGCGTCGGGGCGGGGACTTCTGAGGGCCAGGACCGTCATGGGGGCGTCTCCCTACTCCTCCAGTTGCTTACTCCGGAGTAAGGTTACCGGAGGTAAGGAGATGAGTACGGCACAGAGCTGAGTGACCCTCACGTAACCCCCGAGGTTGCACAGCCCCGCCCCCCATCCCTCCCCGAACCAGCACAGCCCCCACACGTCAGCCCCGTACGATCCCCTGTCTAACCGGCGGTAACCCCATTTTCCGCACACGGGGAGCCGTCCGTGAACGCCGTGCCAGGAGCCGCCCGTGTCCACGCCTCTGCCTTCCTTCGCCGCGTCCGCCGCCTTCGACGACGCTCCCGCGCCCACCCTCGTGGAGCCCGAGACCCGGCGTCTTGACGGTGTCGTCCGGGAGGCCTACGTACCGCCCTTCGCACCGCCCGTCTCGCACGGCTCACTGGGCGACCTGCCGTTCGACACCGCCGTCTCCGTACCGGACAAGGTGCTGCTCAGCCGGAAGACGGAACAGGGCGGCTGGACGGACGTGACGGCGACGGAGTTCGCCGAGCAGGTGCACGCCGTGGCCAAGGGGCTGATCGCCGAGGGCCTGATGCCGGGCGACCGGATCGCGGTCATGGCGCGGACGACGTACGAGTGGACGCTCCTCGACTTCGCCGCCTGGGCCGCGGGCCTGGTGACCGTCCCGGTCTACCCGACCTCCTCCGTCTTCCAGACCCGCTGGATCCTCCAGGACTCCGGCGCCGTCGCCCTGGTCACCGAGACCGTCGCACAGGCCGCCGCCCTCGGCCCGGAGCGCGAACGCATCCCCGACCTCCAGCACCTGTGGGTCATGGAGAAGGGCCATGTGGAGCGGCTCGGGGAGGCCGGAGCGCAGATACCCGACCAGGAGGTCGACGTCCGCCGGGGCATGCTCGGCCCGAGCACCCTCGCCACGCTCATCTACACCTCGGGCACCACCGGCCGCCCCAAGGGCTGCGCGCTGACCCACGGCAACTTCTTCGCCGAGGTCGACAACGCCATCGAACTCCTCTACCCCGTCTTCAAGTCCAGATCGAGCGAGGAGGACTCGGTCCTCCTGTTCCTCCCCATGTCCCATGTCTTCGGCCGCATGGTGGCGGTGGCCTGCGTCCGCGCCCGGGTCCGCCTCGGCCACGCGCCCAGCCTCGACGCCGAGGACCTCATGGCGGACCTGGCCGCCTTCCGCCCGACCTGTCTGCTGGCCATCCCGTACATGCTGGAGAAGGTCTACAACTCCGCGCGCGCCAAGGCGGAGGAGGGCGGCCGGCTGACCATGTTCGACCGGGCCGCGGCGATCGCGGGGCGCTACGGCGAGGCCACGGAGGCCAAGCAGCACGGCACCGGGAAGGGACCCGGCCGCGCCCTGACCATGGCGCGCACCTTCTACGACCCGCTCGTCTACCGCCGTATCCGCAACGCCATGGGCGGCCGGGTCCGCCACGCGATCTGCGGCGGCTCCCCGCTCGGCCGCCGACTAGCGGCCTTCTACGCGGGCGCGGGCATCGAGATCTACGAGGGCTACGGCCTGACCGAGACCACGGCGGCCGCCACCGTCACCCCGCCCCTCAAACCCCGGCTGGGCACGGTCGGCTGGCCGCTGCCCGGCACCCGGGTCCGGATCGCGGCGGACGGCGAGATCCTGATCTCCGGCGAGCAGGTGCTGCGCGGCTACTGGGACCCGGCGGCCGGAGGAGTGGTCCCGGCGGCGGTGGACGGCTGGCTGGCCACGGGCGACATCGGCGAACTGGACGACGAGGGCTATCTGACCATCACCGGCCGCAAGAAGGAACTGCTGATCACGGCGGGCGGCAAGAGCGTGGCCCCGGCCCCGCTGGAGAACTGGCTCCGCTCCCACCCCCTGATCTCCCAGGCCATGGTGCTCGGCGACCGGCGCCCCTACGTCTCCGCCCTGATCACCCTCGACATGGACGGCGTCTCCCACTGGCGCCGGATGAACGGCCGCCACCCGGTACCGGCGGAACTCCTGCTGGACGACGAGGAGTTGCGGGCCATCGTCCAGCGCGCGGTGGACGAGGCGAACAAGCTGGTCTCCCGCCCCGAGTCGATCCGGCGCTTCCGGATCCTCCCGTACGACTTCACGGAGACGGCGGGTCACCTCACGCCGTCGATGAAGCTCCGGCGAGAGCAGGTCATGCGGGACTTCGCGGAGGAGATCGAGGAGTTGTACGCGCGCTGATTCCGGGACTCCGGGACTTCGGGACTCCGGGACGTACAACCATCAACAGGTGCCGTGAGTCTCCTCGTCGCCAACTCTTGATCAGCGCAGGAGACCCATGTTCAAGCGCAGCACCGCTCGCCTGGTGATCGCCACGGCGACGGCCGCCGCCCTCACGGGCGGACTGCTCACCCTCTCGGTGAGCACGGCGACCGCGGCCACCCCGGCGAAGTACGCGGACGACTTCAACGGCGACGGGTACCGGGACTACGCCAGTGCCGGGCTGGGCGGTCAGTTCACCGTCACCTACGGCACGGCCACCGGTCCCGGCACCACCAGCAAGACCTTCACGCAGGCCACAGCGGGCGTCCCGGGCACGGCCGGTGACGCGAACGGCTACGCCGACGCGTTCGGCGAGGACCTCGCCCCCGCCGACTACAACCGCGACGGCTACGCGGACCTCGCGGTCGCCGACTTCACCGAGAAGGTCGACGGCAAGGTCAGCTCCGGCGCGGTCACCATCCTGTGGGGCTCGTCGTCCGGCCTCACCGGCACGAGCGCCGTCCGCCTGAAGATCACGCCCAGTTCCCACCGGGGCTTCGGCAAGCAGATCGAGACCGGCGACTTCAACGGTGACGGCAAGGCCGACCTGGCGGTCGCGGACGGCATCGAGGCGGTACGGATCTACCGCGGCGGCTTCTCCAAGTCCGGTACGACGGGCACGGTGACCAAGCACGTGCCGAACGCCCTCCTGGAACCGGCCGGCCTGGTGGCGGGCAGGGTGACGAACGACGGCGCGACCGACCTCTTCCTGCTGGGCCAGGGCTACCACAACGACAAGATGACCCAGGACGCGTGGTTCATCCGGGGCGGCTCCACGATCAAGCCCGGCGCGATCACCGTCTACAACAGCTCGGCCCCTGACTACAGCCCCACCGGCGTGGTCGCCGACTTCAACAAGGACGGCTACGGCGACCTGGCGGTCGGTGACACCCGGTACGGCGGCAACGCCGGCTCGGTGGTCGTCTGGCGCGGCGGCAGCACCGGTCCCGGCACGAAGTACCGCATCACCCAGTCGACCTCGGGCGTGGCCACGGGTGCCACGGCGCGCGACTACTTCGGCACCAGCCTCTCCGCCGGCGACACCAACGGCGACGGCTACCCGGACCTGGCGGTCGGCGTCCCCTACGAGGTGGTCGGCTCGCAGGACGACGCGGGCGGGGTGCACGTCCTGCGCGGCGGCAAGTCGGGCCTCACCGGCACGAACTCCCAGTGGTTCACGCGCGCTACGGCCGGTGTCCCCGGCAGCCCGACCCAGTACGGCAGCTTCGGCCAGCTGGTGCGCGTCCGTGACGTCAACCGGGACGGGCGCAAGGACCTGCTCGTGTCCGGCGACCACTACAGCCCGGCGGTACTGCTGCCGGGCACGGGCTCCGGCATCACGGGCACGGGAGCGAAGGAAGTGAACGTGGTGGCGTCGTTCCCGCAGTAGCCGGGCGGGGGTGCGGACGGGCAGGCGCACCTGCCCGTCCGTAGCTGTCCGGCACGCGCACCGGCCCGACCCCGGTGCTCGGCATGCCGCTTGACTTCACAAGACCGTCGCGCCACATTCGCGATCCTGACACTCCGTCAGAGTTTCCCGGGATGCTGGAGCGCCGAGCCATGACCACGCCTACCACCCCTTCTCCGAGCCGCAGACGGGTCCTCGCGACCACCGCCACCGCGGCGGCGGGCCTCGCCCTCGCCCACCGCCCCGCGACCGCCGCCGACTTACCCCTCCTCGGCACCTACGACGTCGTGGTCGTCGGCGCCGGTGCCGCGGGTATGACCGCCGCGCTGACCGCCGCCCGCCAGGGCCTGAGCTGTGTGGTCCTGGAGAAGGCCGGCACGTTTGGCGGCTCGGCCGCCCGCTCCGGTGCCGGGATCTGGATCCCCAACAACTCCGTCGTCCTCGCCGCGGGAGTCCCCGACACCCCGGCCAAGGCGGCCGCCTACCTCGCCGCGGTCGTCGGCCCCGACGTCTCCCTCGACCGCCAGCGGGCCTTCCTCGCCCACGGCCCGGCCATGCTGTCGTTCGTCATGGCGCACAGCCCGCTCCGCTTCCGCTGGATGGAGGGGTACAGCGACTACTACCCCGAACTCCCCGGCGGTCTCCCCAACGGCCGCTCCATCGAACCCGACCAGCTCGACGGCAACCTCCTCGGCGCCGAACTGGCGCGCCTGAACCCGCCGTACATGGACGTCCCGGCCGGCATAGTGGTCTTCAGCGCCGACTACAAGTGGCTCGCCCTGGCCGCCGTGAGCGCGAAGGGCGCCGCCGTGGCCGCCACCTGTCTGGCGCGCGGCACGAAGGCCGCCCTGCTGGGGCAGAGGCCGCTCACCATGGGCCAGTCCCTGGCGGCGGGCCTGCGCGCGGGGCTGGCCTCCGCGGGGGTTCCGGTCTGGCTCCGCACCCCCCTCACCGACCTGCACATCGAGAACGGCGTCGTCTCCGGCGCGGTGGTCGCGCGCGAAGGCTCCGAGCCGGCCCTCGTCCGGGCCCGCAGGGGCGTGATCATCGGCTCGGGCGGGTTCGAGCACAACGCGGCCATGCGCGCGCAGTACCAGCGCCAGCCGATCGGCACGGAGTGGACGGTCGGGGCGAAGGAGAACACCGGGGACGGGATCCGCGCGGGTGAGCGGGCGGGCGGTGCGCTGGATCTGATGGACGACGCCTGGTGGGGGCCGGCGATCCCGCTCCCGGGCGGGCCGTACTTCTGTCTGGCCGAACGCACGCTGCCCGGGGGGCTGTTGGTCAACGCGGCGGGGGCCCGCTTCGTGAACGAGGCGGCGCCGTACAGCGACGTCGTCCACACGATGTACGACCAGAATCCGACGAACCCCGCGATCCCGTCCTGGCTGATCGTCGACCAGAACTACCGCAACCGCTACCTCTTCCGGGACGTGGCCCCCACGCTCCCCTTCCCGGACTCCTGGTACAGCTCGGGCGCTGCCCACAAGGCCTGGACGTGGGACGCCCTGGCACGGTCGATCGGCGTGCCCGCCGGGGCCCTGCGCACCACGGTGGACCGCTTCAACACGATGGCGCGACAGGGCAGGGACACCGACCACCACCGGGGCGACAGCGCGTACGACCACTACTACACGGATCCGGCGATCACCCCGAACTCCTGCCTGGCCCCCCTCTGGCTGCCCCCGTACCACGCCTTCCGCATCGTCCCCGGCGACCTCGGCACGAAGGGCGGCCTGCGCACCACCCCCGAAGCCCAGGTCCTACGCCCCGACGGCACCGTGCTCCCAGGCCTGTACGCCGCGGGCAACGCCAGCGCGGCGGTCATGGGCCACAGCTACGCCGGCGCGGGCTCCACCATCGGCCCGGCGATGACGTTCGGCCACATCGCGGCGAAGCACATCGCGGGAACGCTCTGAACCCGCCGACGTCACGGCACCCCCAGCCACCGCAACCCCGCCGCGACGCCCGCCGCGCCCAGCACCACGACCACGAACGGGGCCCGGCGCCACGCCAGTACGCCGCCCGCCAGCACCCCCGCCGGACGGGCCCAGCCCGCGAAGTGTCCGGCCTCCGTCAGTGCCCCTGTGGCCAGCAGCGCGGCCAGCAGCACCACCGCACCCGCCGACAGCAGTTCCCGTACCCGGTCGGGCAGCACGACCCGGCCGTGCAGCACAGGCCCCACCAGCCGAAAGGCGTACGTCCCCACCGCCAGCGCGAGGATCAGAGCCACGGTCGCGCTCACGCTCCGCCCCCTTTACGGCCGTAGAGGAACAGTCCCAGCAGCGCCAGCAGCACCGGTACTCCAGCCGGAACCACCGACGCCGACGCGAGAGCCACCGCGGCCCCCGCCACCGCACACCGCCGCACCGCCGCGTCCGCCCGCAGGGTCGGCAGCACCAGCGCGACCAGCACCGCCGGAAACGCCGCGTCCAGTCCGTACACCGCCGTGTCCCCAAGGGCCGTCCCGGCCAGCGCCCCCGCCAGCACCCCGACGTTCCACACCACGAAGAGACCGACCCCGGAGACCCAGAACGCCGTCCGCCGCCGCCCCGGATCCGACTGAGCGAGCGCGAAGGCGACCGTCTCGTCCGTGACGAGGTGCGCCCCGACGAAGCGGGACAGCCGGCCCCGGCCGCCGAGGACGTCGGCGACCGCGAGGCTGAAGGCCGCCGTACGGGTGTTCAGCAGGAGGCCGGTCGCCGCGGCGGCCAGCGGCCCGCCCCCGGCCAGCAGCACCCCCACCGCGCTGAACTGCGCCGATCCCGCGTAGACCAGCAGCGACATCACCACCGGCACCCACAGCGGGAGGCCGCCCGCCACCGCGATCGCCCCGAACGAGACACCGACGACCCCGCTCGCGACCCACACGAGAGAGGCGTCCCGGACCAGCTCTCGGGGAACTCTCACTGTTCGCTCTGCCGTACGCATGTTCTCTACAATGGACAGATGGCCTCGCGTTCGTCAAGGCGAACGATCGTACCTACGGAGCGAACAGCATGTCCGACAGCCCACCGTCCAAGCTCCCCCTCGACTGGATCGCCGCCTCCCTGCGCAGGGAACGCACCCGCGCCGGCCTCTCCCTCTCCGAGCTGGCCAAGCGCGCCGGAATCGCCAAGTCCACGCTGTCCCAGCTGGAGGCGGGCGGCGGGAACCCGAGCGTGGAGACGCTCTGGGCGCTCGGTGTCGCGCTCGGCGTGCCGTTCAGCGCCCTGGTCGAACCCCCCATGCCGTCCGTCCAGGTCATCCGCGCGGGACAAGGGCCCTCCGTGGCCTCGGAGAAGTCCGACTACGCGGCCACCCTGCTCTCGGCCAGCCCGCCCGGCGCCCGCCGGGACATCTACCACCTGCGGGCCGAGCCGGGCCCCGCCCGCGAGTCGGAGCCCCACATTCCGGGCACTGTGGAGCACTTGATCGTGGGATCGGGCCGGATCAAGGCCGGTCCGGTGGGCGAGCAGGTCGAACTGGAGGCCGGTGACTACATGTCGTACCGGGGGGATGTGCCGCACTCGTACGAGGCGCTCGCCCCCGGGACGACGTTCGTGCTGGTCATGCAGCACGTATAGGCCGCCGTAGAAGCCCGAAGGCGGTGGCGGACAAAAAGGCAGGAGCCCCGGCACCTTGCGGCGCGGGGCTCCTTGGGTACTGCTCTCAGTTCCGGATCAGAGACGAGGCTCGCCTCAGACGGGGGTGACGTTCTCCGCCTGCGGGCCCTTCGGGCCCTGGGTCACGTCGAAGGAGACCTGCTGGTTCTCCTCCAGCGAACGGAAACCGCTCGCGTTGATCGCGGAGTAGTGGACGAAGACGTCGGGGCCGCCGCCCTCCTGGGCGATGAAGCCAAAGCCCTTTTCGGCGTTGAACCACTTCACGGTTCCGGTAGCCATAAGCCCTCCTTGGGCCCAAAGGGTTGCCCTGCTCCAGAACCTGCAAGTGTGAGAGCAAATGCCGCACTGCATACGTCTGAAAACGACTAGAGCCCGCGGTTACATGCTCCGCAGGCTCTGTACTGCAAGGGAAACCAAACTGCAACTTGCGGCGAGCCTAGCATGCAGGCAGCCGAATGCAATAGAGGTCAAGATCACGTCACCCGGACGTTTGAAGATCGGAAACCGCTTGACGTCAGGGCCGGAGTCTGGAGCGTACTCCACAGGGT
Organism: Streptomyces sp. NPDC043726; assembly: GCF_056436565.1. Classification (NCBI taxonomy): domain Bacteria; kingdom Bacillati; phylum Actinomycetota; class Actinomycetes; order Kitasatosporales; family Streptomycetaceae; genus Streptomyces; species Streptomyces sp. NPDC043726. The sequence goes on along the minus strand of NZ_JBWKCI010000001.1, from coordinate 929,640 downwards.
CTAGCCTCGCGATGTGGACAATTCTCGCACCCGGCCGCGCGTCGGCCACATCCAGTTCCTGAACTGCCTGCCCCTGTACTGGGGGCTCGCGAGAACGGGCACGCTCCTCGACTTCGAGCTGACGAAGGACACCCCCGAGAAGCTCAGCGAGCAGCTGGTGCAGGGAGATCTCGACATCGGGCCCATCACCCTGGTCGAGTTCCTCAAGAACGCCGACGACCTCGTCGCCTTCCCCGACATCGCTGTCGGATGCGACGGACCGGTCATGTCGTGCGTGATCGTCTCGCAGGTCCCGCTCGAGAACCTGGACGGCGCCCGGGTCGCCCTCGGTTCGACCTCGCGCACCTCGGTCCGGCTGGCCCAGCTCCTGCTGGCCGAGCGCTTCGGCGTGCGGCCCGACTACTACACCTGCCCGCCCGACCTCAGCCTGATGATGCAGGAGGCCGACGCGGCCGTACTCATCGGGGACGCGGCGCTGCGCGCCAACCTGCTCGACGGACCGCGCTACGGCCTTCAGGTGCACGATCTCGGCGCGCTCTGGAAGGAGTGGACCGGGCTGCCGTTCGTCTTCGCGGTGTGGGCCGCCCGGCGCGACTACCTGGAGCGCGAGCCGGTCATCACCCGCCGCGTCCACGAGGCGTTCCTCGCCTCCCGCAACCTCTCCCTGGAGGAGGTCGGCAAGGTCGCCGAGCAGGCCGCCCGCTGGGAGGCCTTCGACGAGCGGGTCCTGGAGCGGTACTTCACCACCCTCGACTTCCGCTTCGGCGCGCCCCAGCTCGCCGCGGTCGAGGAGTTCGCCCGCCGGGTCGGCCCGACGACCGGTTTCCCGGCGGACGTGAAGGTGGAGCTTCTCCAGCCCGTCCGCTAGCCGGGTACGACCACCGTCCGCAGCTCGCCGTCCCCCAGGTGCAGCATGCCCTTGCCGGGGACGGCCTGCCCGCCGACCATGCTCCGGTTGAGGCGGACGCCGATCAGGTCGCCGCTGGAGGACTCCTGCGGGGAGAGCAGGATGCCCCGGCGGGCCTTCTTGGCGTCGACCTGCCAGCCGGAGAAGCCGCTGCAGACGTCCTCCTCGTCACCGGCGATGACGAGCGCGAGGCCGCGTTCCGCGCCCCGCGAGACGATCTTCTTCATGTGGCTCTCGGCGTCGCAGTCCTCGAGGATCTCGCCGTCGTCGACGAGGACCACGACGGGGTTCTCGGGCGACGGCTCCGCGCCGTCGATGAGCTCCTCGAACTCGTCCTCGTCGATGTCGTCGCCCGTGTAGACCTTCAGCACGCCCTCCACACCGTCCAGTTGGCGCACCGGCGACTGACGCGGGGCGGCGACCACGAGCCGCGCGCCCTGCCGCAGGAAGGACTGCGCGAAGTTCATCAGCACCGTCGAACGGCCCGACTTCGCCGGGCCCGCGATGACGAACGACGGTACGCCCTGCGCGAGATCGGGCCCGAAGCCGACGATCTCGTCGCCGCCGATACCGGCCAGCGCGTAGAGCTTAGAGCGTGAGACGTCCGGGTCGCGCAGCTCCCAGGCCTCGGTGAAGGAGATCCGGCTGGGCAGGCTGTCCACCCGGAACGGCCGCTTGCCGCGCGGCACTTCGGCGTCACGGGCGGCGGCCGCCTCGCCGATCGCGGCCAGCGCCGCGGCCTGGCCCTGACCGGTGGTGTCCTCGGCGAGCAGCGCGAACTGCGTCTCCGTACCGGCCTCGTTCTTGAAGGCACGGCCCGGCGGTATCTCCTCGGGCACCTTGCGGGCCGGGATGCCGAGCGTGGAGAAGTCGCTGCGGTCGGCCAGCCGCAGACCGTACTTCTCCTCGGTGAGGGTGGCGATACGGCCCACCAGCAGCGTCCGGTCACCGGTGAGGACGAGGTGGATGCCGACGGAGGCGCCCTCCCGCATCATCGTCTGCAACTCGTCCGTCAGCGCGCCGTGATCGACCTCGCCGAGGGTGGGCACCCAGCCCTCCCAGCGGTCCAGCAGGACCACGATGTGCGGCAGCCGCTCGTCCTCGGCGACCGCGGCCCGCTGCTCCCCGATGTCCGCGAAGCCCTTGTCGGCCAGCAGGTTCTGGCGCCGGTCCAGCTCACCCTTGAGCCGGTTGACGAGCCGGACCACCCGCTCGGTCTGGTTCCGGCTCACCACCGCGCCGACGTGCGGCAGCCGGGTCAGCGCGTTCAGGGCGCCGTTGCCGCAGTCGATGCCGTACATGTGCACATCGGCGGTGGAGTGCGTGCGGGCCAGCGAACCGGCGATCGTCCGCAGCAGCTGCGACCGCCCGCTGCGCGGGGCGCCGCCGATCATCAGATGGCCGAAGCTCGCGAAGTCGATGGCGACCGGGCGGCGGGCCTGGAGCGCCGGCAGGTCCTCCACACCGAAGGCCGCGGGCGCCAGCCTGCCCGGCGCGGGCGTGAACTCCGGGACGGGGATCTCGTCGAGCAGCAGCTGCTCGTCCAGCGCCGGCAGCCAGGGGCTGTGCTGGGGCGGGATGCCGAGCGAGCGGTTGGCGTCGCGGATGGTGTCCACGAGCACCTTGAGGTCGGTGATCTCCTCGTCCTCGCGGGACTCGGCCTTGGGCTTGGTGAGGGCGCTGCGGCCGAGGTCCTCCCAGGTCAGCGGGGCGACCCAGGGCATGAGGACGGCGGGGTCCGCGGCGCCGGGCCGGCGTCCGCCCACGCGTCCCGACTGGAACGGCACGAGCGAGGCGTGCCCGAGGCGGACGTACGCCCGTCCCGGCGTGCTCTTGGAGATGTGCCCGGCCTCGGGGGAGTCGATGACGTCCGACGACTCGCCGCCGTCGGTCACGCGCAGCGCGATCCGGAGGTTGGTGTTGGCACGGATCTCGGGAGACACGACACCGGAGGGCCGCTGGGTGGCGAGGAGGAGGTGGATACCGAGGGACCGCCCTCGCTGGGCGATGTTGACGAGTCCCGTGACGAAGTCGGGCAGATCGCGCACCATCGAGGCGAACTCGTCGATGACGATGAGCAGTCGGGGCACCGGCTTGTGGCTCGGGTCCCTCCTGACCAGGTCCTGGTAGTCCTCGATGTCCTTGGCGTCGGCCTTGGCGAGGATGTGCTCGCGCCGGTGCAGCTCGGCGCCCAGTGACTCCAGCGCCCGCTCGACGAGGTGGGCGTCGAGGTCGGTCACCATGCCGACGGTGTGCGGCAGATGGACACAGTCCTTGAACGCCGCGCCACCCTTGTAGTCGACGAGGACGAAGGTCATGTTCTCGGGCGTGTTCGCCACGGCGAGCGCCGCGACGATGGTCTGCAGCAGCTCGGACTTACCGGAACCGGTCGTACCGGCGATCAGACCGTGCGGCCCGTCCTTGCGGATGTCGATCCCGAAGGCCCCGTCGTACGACTCACCGATGACGGCCAGGGTCGACTGCCCGCCCATCCGCCAGCGCGCGGCGATCGCGTCACTGGTCGGCGGTTCGAGCTGGAGGACGTCGAGCAGCCGGCTCGCCCCCGGCAGCGCCGAGTCCTCGGTCTCCCCGCTGATGTCCCGCAGCGAGGACAGCGAACGGGCCAGCCGCAGACACCACGAGCTGGACACGAAGTCCGGCCGCACGTCCTTGCGCCGCTCGGCACCGGCCTCCTCGACCCGGAGGCGGAGCTTGTCGGGCACGGCGGAGTGGGCGGGCTCGGGCGCGGCCTGGTGCCAGGCCTGGAAGGAGGGAAACCCGCCGGGCGCCTGCTGCGCCTGGGGCTGCAACTGGTTGCGCTGCTCGACGGCCTTCGGCTCGGCTACGACGAAGGCCTGGCACTCACCGGGCAGGAACCGTTCCTCGGCGTCGAGGCAGAGGGCGTAGATGGAGACGGACGGGCCTTCGCGCAGCAGCCGTACGACACCGGGAAGGGACCGCAGCCGCCGGGACCCGTCCCATACGACGACGATGTCGGGGTCGCTGAAGGTGGCGCCCTGTCCGCGGTTCTGCTCGGCGGCCTTCTTGCGGGCGTCGAGGATCTGGGTCAGCTCGCCGATACGGGCGCCGACGGTCTCGGCGTCGGTGCCGATGAGGACGTTGATGTCCTGGCCGCCGGAGGGCTTGGCGTGCGGCAGCCAGCGGACCCAGTCCCAACTGTCCTGCGCGGTCTGCTCGCTGAGGACATAGAACTGCACGTCCATGGGACTGTGCAGCGCCGCGGTCTGCGCGACCGCCCAACGCCCCATGGCGCGCGCGGAGTCACCGGGTCCGGCCATGCCGATCACGCCGAGCCCGCGGAGGTTGAGGGCGACGGGGGCGTCCTCGATCTTCCAGGTGACCTCGCGCTTGTGGTCGTCCTGCTCGGGGTCGTCGAGGACGACCTCGGAGGGGAGTTGTCCGGTGCCGACGCGCAGCAGCAGGTGATCACGGTCGGTCCGGCGCCGCTCCCAGAGCCGGGTGCGGGGCCCGGTGCCGAGGGAGAGCACGGTGGCCGGATCGGGAATGGCCTGCCGCCGGTCGTTGCGCTCGGCGACGAGGGCGTCCTGCGCGTCCTGCTCGATCCGGGCCTTCTGCTCCTCGTACTCCTTGACCTGCTTGGCGTGCGACTTACGGCCGTGCTTCTTGTCGTTGTAGTAGTTCGCGAAGAGCAGGATCGGGCTGAGGCCCGCCATGATCAGGTAGTACCAGCGCTGGAAGATCAGCACGGCGACGACGGCGCCGACCAGCGGGGTGAGCGCCATGAGCCAGGGCAGCGGCCGGGCCTCGTACTCGCGCGGCGAGGAGGGCAGCCGGAACCGCGTCTGCCGCTCGGGCGGACGGAGCCGAGGGGGCCGGTTGTAGTCGAGGCCGATGCCGTCGTCGGACCACTTGAGGGCGGCGTTGGGCGGGGTGTAACGGGTCAGCTCGACAAGGGTGTTGCCGAGGGCGATCTGTGAGCCGAGGGCCCAGATGTCGGGGTCGGCGGGTGGGGGTGGGGGTGGGGATGCGTCGGCTTGGGAGCCCGATGGGGTGCCCGCTTGCGTGCCCGCTTGGGCGTCCGCGTCCTGCTGCTTCTTCCTTCTCCTTTTCTCCTTCTTCGAGCCGTTGTCATCCTCTTTGGGGTTGAGGATGTCGTCGATGGGGGTGCCGTCGAGGAAGACGCCGTCGAGGTCGCCGTGGACCTTGAAACGGCAGGTGCCGTCGGTGGACACGGAGAGGGTGAGGGCGCGGGCGTCGAGTTCGGGGTCGTCGATACGGATGTGACAGGCCGGCCCGCTGCCGATGTCGTAGCGCCCGACGCCGAGGCGATGGACGTACCCCGCGACGGGCCCACCGACGACCCGCAGTTCGACGAGCCCGGCGGGCTCGCCCGGCAGACACCCGGAAGGATCCTGAAGGCTGACGACGGCGCCCTCGCGCAGGGGCGAGTTGAGGACGGTGGCGGAGGGATCGACGGCGTACCCGTCGACGTAGAGGAGAGGCGAGTTGTTGCCGGGCACGTGCTGGGGCTGCCCGATGGGAATGACCTGCGCCCCGCTGTGCCCGACCTGTTTGGCCAACTCGGCCGCGATGTCCCCCATGGTGGACTCAGGATCGGCATCGAGTACGACGTCGGCGGTGCCGCCGCCGAAGGGGTCGACGACGGTCAGAGTCAGGCGCACGTCTCTTGTCCTCCCCGCTGCCCCTGCGACCGCTTCCACAACGCTGGTCACAGTAGGAGCCCGACGATATCCGCTGGGGGCGAGGAGGGGACAGCGGGGCGGGACGAGGGTTCCCGATGGCAACGCGGCGGGCGGGTGTTCGTGAGGTTTTCGCGCACGGTGCCGACGGCTTGTTCACAAAGGCGGGATGTGACACCTCAGGGCGCACAAGTAGGCTGCTGCCTCAAGAGCGGACGATCACACCGGCTGTCGCACGCGAGTTGGGGCCGGCCGGCGAGTGTCGGACCGCAAACAGGGAGCCACGGGGGTTGGCCCTGCGGCGTTTTGGATAGGGAGCGGCTTCATGGCCAAGGACCTTGACATCACATATCAGGACATGCGGGACGCGGCCAAGCATGTCGTGAAGGAAAAGGAAAGGCTCCACGAGAAGCTCGACGGGCTCCGGAAGTACATCAGCAACCTGGTCGAGTCGGGCTACGTCACCAAGTCCTCCTCCAAGGCCTTCGACGAGAACTTCGAGGAGTTCGTCAAGGGTTCCAAGGACACGCTGGACGGCCTGGACGGCATGGGCGACTACCTGACCATGGCGGCGGACAAGTTCGAGCAGATCGACGACGAGCTGGCCAAGCAGGCTCGGAGCAAGTGAGTCCGTGATGCGGCGGGGCGACGGTTCGTCCGTTGCCCCGCCGCATCGGCGTCCGCCCCGGTGTCCGGCTGAGGAAACGGACTTGTATGGCAGAGCGAATGAGTGTGAGGTCCCGGGCTGAGGTCGGCTTCGGACTGGCCGGCGCGGTGGGGGTCGGAGCCGCCTTCGTGGCCGGTCTCCTGCTCGTCCTGGGGTTATGGAAGAACTTCGCCCGCGCGACGGCGCCCACGCTGGTGAGTCTGCCTGGGGGATCCTGGGCGGCCGGTGCCGTACTCGGGCTGGTATCGGTGCTCGGGGCGATCGGCGGTCTGTTGCTGTTGCCGGAGGGGACGGGCAGGGGTGGCGTGCGCCGCGCACTGCGTACGTCGGGAACCGGCGTGGCCTGGCTGGCCGCCGTCGGCCCGCTCTTCTACCTCCTCGGCGCCCTCCCCGGCAAGAACTGCCACTCCGACGGCCCGAGGTGCGCCTACATCCCGGGCACGTCGAGCGCGTTGCTGGCCTACGTCGGCACCGTGATCGCGGTCGGATGGCTCCTGTTCCGCATCGACAGCGCGGCAGCCGAGAAGCGCGCGGTGCGGGAGAGAAACCGCATGCGCAACCTCCGCAAGAAGGGCAAGGGGAAGAGCCGGGCGGCTCGGGAGCGAGTGCGATAGGAGTCGGGGCGCCTCCGACTGGTGCCTCGTCCCCGCCCGACTGTTCGAAGTGCGTGGGCTGCCCGCGTCTTCACACCCAGCGCAAGGAATCGGCGATCGCGTCGCACAACTCGCCCATGGGGCTGTCGATGCCGCTCAGGGGAACGGTGAAGGCGAGTAGGAGGTATCCCACTCCGCCCGGCATGTGAACGTAGAGGTCGAGTGCCGTCGCGGATACGACCCGCACTGCCTGGCCGGCATGGAGCGATGTCAGGGAGACCTCAGCGCTGTCCTTCCTGCGAGCCGACAGAGCCTCTGCGAATTCGGTCGGTGAGCTGTTCAGAGCACCCGTCATGGGGAGGAGTGAGATCAGGAGGGTTGCTGGTGCTGCCATGCCGACGGAAGGCTCTGTCCGTAGGAACAGTTCCAGGGCACCCTGGGCCATGCCCTTCTCGGCGGTGTTGCGCAGGGCCACCCAGAGTCGCTGCTGTTCCTCCGCGGACATAGGCCGACGTGCAGACTGCTGGTCGACGAACGTCTTGATCTGCGGACGCCAGTTGTCGAGTGTGAGGTCGATGCGGAACCAGTCGCGAGGAACTAGGAGTCGGTAATCGCTGGGCGGTTCGAGCGGTTCAGGACTCTTCACGCGGACAGCCCCAGCTCGTTTCCTGCACCGTCGAAGAAGCGCAGGCTCTTGACGATGCCGGCGAACATCGACGAGAAGGTGTCCCATCCCTCCGGGGAAGGGGTCACCATCTCCAGTACCACCACCGTGGCATTCGGCAAGGGGACCTGTACCTGGATGAAGGAGGTCCAGAGCGGTTCGTCATGCCCCGAGGGCGCGAGCGCGGCATCGACGCTCGTCTGACGCGCGCCGATCCAGGAAACCGCCGGCCCACTTGGAAGGTCGATCTCGGTCACTTCGCCTGTACCGAGGCTGCTCAGGGCGTTGCCGATGGCGTTGATCGGGCTGATGCGCGCCTGCTCCGCGAGGTCCATGAGTGATACGTGCACGGTGGCCGCGCATCGGACGCCCTCGACCTCGGTGATGACAAAACCGGCATACTGGACGCCCGCCTCGACGAAGGCGTCGTAATTGCCGGCACACAGGGCGGCCCATTGGTACTGCATGTCAGGTGTGCCTTTGGGGATTACCTCATGCGCCAACTCGATCAGTGCGTCCGCGAGATGGTCTGCGGATTCCACGTCCGTGGGGAGCTCGAAGAACCCCTCAGGCATGATCCACCGTACGTGAACGGCCTCGCCGTCGACGACGGAGGCCAGTTCCCCCTCTGCCGTTACTGTGCTCATGAGGAGTTCGCCTCGGTGGGAAGCTCAAGTTCTTTCGCATCGGCATGAAAGTTGGCGGCAAAGGGGTACGCGCCGTAGTGGGGATAGAACCCTGGAAGCTCCGCACCGTTCCGAGCGGCGACATGCGCGATCTGCCGATAGGCGGCGGCCCTGGCTCGCACCTTCTGGCGGGCTCGGTCACCCCAGTGCCGGGTCAGCATGATGACGTAGAGCAGGACGATGGCGGCCACTAGGGCGCCCGACGCGGCATAGTAAAGAGTCTGCGACTTCGATGACTCCCAGTACTGGACGTAGCCTCCCCAGTAAACGAAAAGCCCGACCAGAAGCAGTGCGGAGGGAACGCCCAATTTCATTCCTGCGCTGTGCAGTCTGGCCTCGTCGAGATGGCGAAGACGGAGCATCTTCAGGACCGCTTCGTCGTCGAAGAAGTCGAAATGAAGCCGACTGCCTTCCGATTCGGCCAGTTCTCGTGCCGCCGGTACCGAAGTCAGGACACTGCCCGGGACCATTCTTCTGATGATGCCGCCCCGTGCCCGGTATTCGCCCGGACCGGGCTCGCGATCCTCATCCGACATCTTTCACATTCCCTTCTGCCTCGTCATGCCTTGTCATAGGGCGAGAGCGGTGTGGAACGGCGTGGGCGACGGCGTGGGCGCTGGTTGCGGGGACGGGCTCGGCGTGGCCTTCGGCAAGTCACCGGGGTCACCAGTCGCTTCACCGTTCTGACCATTGAAGATCTTCACCATTGCGCCGACGAAGCTGCCCGTCTTGATGGCTGCCGTGATCTTTTCCCCCGCGATGGTGGGTCTGCCCGCCTTGGTGAGGATTGCATTTACCGTTGTGACGCCGAGGCCGTTGAAGAACTTGAACCCGACACCCTCCAGCGCTTTGCCACCACTGAAGCGGATGCCGCGCAGCTTGGAAAGTCCCTTGAGCCCCTTGAGGGCGCTGAAGCCTCTCAACACGCCCATGCCTGGCATTACCCCCAGACCGTCAAAGAACAGCTTTGAGGCGCTGAACTTGCCACCCCGAACACTCATGTCGTAGGCGTGCCCCGCAAGCGCGAGCGCGCTTGTCACCACCGCGAGAGTCGCAAATATCGGGGCCAGGGCAGTAAGCGGGGGAACGAAGGCGCATATGACCGCCAGTACGGACAGAATTGCTGATATATTCGCGAATGTATCTGCCCAGTCGGCCAGGAAGTTCATGATCCCGCCGGGGTCGCGGACGCCGTCATGATGAACGATGTTCTTGATGTGTTTCGCGGCGGCCCCCGCGGCTTCGTCGCGAATGTTCTTCGCCCGCCCGATCTCGCTGTGACACTCGCGAATGACGTCCATGGCGGCGTCGCGGTTCTTTTCAAGCCGGGTGCGCTCTGAAACGTCGTCCGGACTGGGCACCTTGCCTTCGTACTGCTTCAGGGAATCAACAGCCGACTTGTGGTCACCCTCCGCTTCGCGGTACGTCTTGAGGGCCTTGTCGGCTATCTTCTGCGCTCGATGCAGCTCGCTCGCGTACTCCTTGGATTCGCCCTCCCTCACTTTGGTTCCGAGGGCTTTGGCGGCTTCGTCGTACCGCTCGAATGCTCGCTTGAGTCGACCGGAGCTGCCATCGGCTATTTTATGGAACTCGCGACCCGCGTCGCTGTCCCAGCCTTCGACGGAAGCCAATGCCCGAATATTACCGGCTTGCTTCTCGATCTCGTCGGCCATATTGCGCAGCTTCTTGCCAAGGCTGGCAACTTCGTAGGGATCGCCGGGAATGGGGTCGCCTTCGTGCAGGGGTTCCCAGTCGCGAGGGCGTCGACTCACTTCTTCCCCTTCGAATTCTTGCGAGCGTTTCGTAGGGCCTTGGCGAGCTCGTGGTCGACTTCGTCGTACGTGTCTGCCGCCGTCTTGGTGAACTTGGCCAGATTCTCAATGTCTTTCATGAGCTTCTTGCGCGTCTTTTTCCAGGTGTCGGAGAATTCCTCGAACGCCTCACGGAGCTTGCTGCTACCCAGTTCCTCCATGTACTCATCGGCTGGGTTTCCGTGCTCCTTGAATTCATGATGTATGGCGAACAACGAGTCGGAGCAGTCTCGAATGGTGTCGAGGTCTGCCCGTGTTCGGTCGGACATGGCTTACCCCCAAGGGAAATGCAAGAACCCGGCGCGCGGTGGCTTGGCAGAGCCGAAAACGCGCTGCCCCCTTCTTGGCGTTGTCACCTGTTGATGGCTTGGATTTCCTGGACGGTGACGGCCTGGTCGTTGCCGAAGGTGCCGTTCGGGAGGTCGCCGCCGGCTCCGCCGGTGCCGGTCCAGGTGATTTCCCAGGTGATGGTGGCCTGGAGGTTGAAGGTGCCGTCGCCGGAGGAGCGGAGGTATCGCAGGCCGCAGGGTGGGGTCTTGTCGGCCTTGCCCTTGGCGTACGGTTCGCCGATCGAGCCGTCCTCGTCGATCGTGCACTCGCCTGACGCCGGGTAGGTCTCCGCGTCCGCCGTGCCCGGCTCCAGCTTCAGGGAGACCGGCTTCGCCGTTGTCGTGGACTGGAGGTTGAAGCCGGGGGCGTTGATGGCCGCCGTCGCCTGGACCTCGTCGAAGACCGCCTTGTCGAGCCAGGCCCACGTGGGGAGGTTCACCTTCGTGATCGCCTCGGGGGCCAAAGTGACCTTCGTGTCCGGCAGTTGCATGTGCTGGTAGGCCAGGGCCGCGAGTATCTGGGGCGTGATCGCCTGCTCGTACTGGGGCGGCGGGGCCTCGCCGTTGTCCACCCAGAACGGGAGGTCGTTGCACGAACTGCGCTTGAGGACGTCCGGCTCGTCGGGGTTCTCCACGGCGGCCCAGAACATGCCCTCGCCGTCCTTCTCGACGTTGTAGTCCTTGTAGCCGGGGGTGTCGGTCCAGCCGTGCTCGTCCTCGTAGTGGCGCTGCAGCTCGCCGAGCGCGGCACCCGCGTGGCCGCCCATGCCGGGTGCGGACAGCTGGCTCTCGATGTCCTTGGACATCTTCTCCTTGAAGTCCTTGGCGCCGAGGTAGGGGGCGTACCAGCAGGGTGGGGGCGTCCAGTTGACGTCGGTGGACGTCACGTTGCCCTTGCCGCCGCCCTTGGCGACGGAGCCGGAGTATGTCACTCGTGCGGTGGCGTAGATGCCGGTGTTGTTGCTGCCGCCCGACTGTTCTGTCGATCCATTGCCGTTGCTCGACGGCTCCGCGGAGTAGGCGGTTCCCGTGTGGGCGGTGGCGCCGAAGGCCAGTGTCAGGGCAGTCACGCCGGCGCCGAGTGCCGTATGCCGTGACCTGCTCATCGGCACTGCTCCGCCTTCGTCTCGACGTACACCTTGGACGCCTGCCACAGCTCCTCGCCCGTGGGGACCTTCACCATAATGATCTTGAAGTGGTCGTAGTCCGCGATGCTGGGCTGGCTCTTCAGGACTTTCCCGGTCTTGATCTCTTTGCCGTAGAACTTGCTGGAGTCGACGCAGAACGCCACCTCCACTGATGTGCCGTTCGAGGCGGACCGGGTGGTGGCCTGGTAATGGCGCCGAGTGCCGGTCGCAGTCCAGCCGCCGTCGACCCGGTCGCCGATCTGGGTGTTCGCGTACGTCAGTCCGTCGCCCGTGGAGTATGCGGTCACCGCCGCCACCTTGGACGTGCGCTTGTCGACGCCGTGGTAGATGGCCCGGAGGTAGTTCGCCGCGTCCTCCATCGCCGCCGCCTCGTTCTTGTCCTCCGGCGCGTCCCAGTCGAAGACCAGGTTCATGTCCTTCGGCAGGGACACGTCCACGCCGTCCGGCTTGGACTCCGCCGGGGCTCCCGAGGGGGACGCCGACTCCTTCGGCTTCTCCGATCCCTGGTCGGCTCCGGCGATCTTGTCGTTGTCACCGGTCGTGTCGTCCTCGCTGCCGCAGGCCGTCAGCAGTAGTGCTGCGGTCGCGGCGAGCGCGGCAGCGGCGGGCAGAGTGCGGCGCTTCACAGTGGGCTCCCCGTGAGACATGAGTTCTGTCAAGAGCTCAAACGGTATCGGTGGGGTTGCCGGTTCGCCAGCGCGAACTCCTCCCGGAACTCGGCCAATGTGGGCAAATAGGGATGCGAGGGAGTGTGGGATGTGTGTGTGTCGGGGTGGAGCTGTTGCAGGTTCCCCTTCGCTACTGGCGCGTTCCTGCTCCCAGCCCCGGCCGGCGCATCAGATGCATGTGGACCTCCGTGCGCTCCTCCTCCGTGACGAGGGTCAGCCAGGAGCCGTCCGTGAAGCGGACGCGGAGCCGGTCGCTGGGGTGGTAGCCGAGGAGGGGGTCCTCCAATGTCGCTTCGGTCAGCGGAATTTCGGCGACCACCTGTAGGAGTTCCTCTTGGCGGACAGTGACCCTTCGTGGCGGCGCCGCCAGCACGAGGGCGTCCGGGGTCAAGGCCAGGAGCCGCCTCGGGTGGGTGGAGTGGCTGTACCAGCGCAGCAGGAACTGGCCGGCCGAAGCCGACCAGTCGCCGTCGAACGGCTTGTCCAGGCCGTGCGTCCGGATCGCCTCCTTGTATGCCTTGCCCTCTTGGACCTTGGCGCGGGCACGGTCACGTTCCGACTTGGGGCTTAGATACAGCTCCACCTTGTCCATGAGAGCGGAGAGAAGAGACAGCACTGCAAGCACAGGCCAAAGGGGAGCGAGCAGTGCCAGGCCCAGCACGCCCAACGGGCGTATGAAGGCCGGTCGTAGGGCGCCTTCGCCTGAAGCCGCGTGGAGGTCCTTCGGTGGCGTGGGCAGCTTGAGGATGCCGCACCAGGTTGCGCAGCTCGCCTCGAGACCGAGCCGCTTCCGGGCGATGGCTGCGTGTGCTGAGCGGCGCTCCACAGGGGGTTCTCCGAGAGGTAGTAGCGAATCGTCAGCGGTCTGCAGCACCGCCGCCAAGCACCGCCGCCAAGTCGCGCCGCGGTGAGCCGTACCCCGTAACCGCCCAGACGCTCCGCGTCTCGAAGTACGGCACCGGCTCACCGTCGTCCGTCATGTCCGGCAGGACCTCGGGGGAGTGGTGGGTGTTCAGCGCCCTGGTGCAGGCGGGGCAGGTGGCCACCTCGGTTCGGTCTCGGCGGCCCGTCGGGCGCCACACCGTGCGGCTCGTGGCGCGGCCGTGCAGGGGGTTGGGTGGCGGATGCCGATCGGCGTAACCGCCCTGCCGCTAAGGGACATGGACCCGCTTTTTCACCCGCTCGATCAGCCTGCGGATGCCGTCAGGTACGGCGGTCGGGAGGTCGTCCGCCTCCTCGTACGGGAGCCGGGTGTCGTCGGCAGGCAGGGTCAGTACGCGCGCGTGCAGCGTGGCCGGTTCGGCGATCGCCGTGTCGCGGCACGGGGCGCAGACGTGGAGCAGGCGCCGGCCACGGCTCTCGGCCGAGACCCGGACGTGGTGGCGGGTGTAGGCGGGGCCGTGCAGGGGGTTGACCGCGCAGCAGCGGTTGTACGCCTTGCCCGCCAGCGCGGCCCGGCCGGCGCGGGCCAGCACGATGACCGCGAGGAGGGTGGGGGCGTCCGCGTCGGCGATACGGCCGGTGTCGCCGTCCAGCAGCAGCATCGCCGCGTCGAGGCAGTCGCCGGGGCGGGGGTCGGAGCGCGGGGGCGTGCGGTTGAAGTCGGCTGCCAGCGCGCGGAGTTCGGTCTTCGCCACCTTGCGCAGATACGGCAGTGAAGGCGCCGTCGGTGACACCTCCGGCAGCGCCTTCGTAGCCAACGGCTCGGGGCGCCAGCGGCGGATCAGCTTGCGGATGATCCATACGACGGCTGCCACCAGGCCGAACACGGCCCCCGCCGCGAACGTGCCCATGAACAGGCCCGGTTCGAAGTCCTCGGCGCCGTAGAGGGAGGGCAGGTCGTCCTCGGTGACGGGGTTCGTGACCGGGTACGGGTCACCGATGCTGTCCGGGTCCTCCGTGCGGGGGGCCTTGTCGAGGTGGGTCATCAGGGCGTCGAGGCGCTCGCCGAGGAGGTGGTCGTCGGCCTCCCGCGCCTTGTCGTCGACGTGGGCGATGGAGTCGGGAAGCTCGTAGGCGAGGTCCAGGCTGTCCAGGCGCAGGCCGTGGTTGAAGACCTCGATGTCGCCGTAGAGCGGGTCGGCGACCACGTACAGCCCGTCCGCGCCGAGCTTGTCGTGGAGCGAGCCCGCGAACATCTCCTCGTCGCCCTCGGACTCGTCCTCCGGCAGTTGGGGGACGACGGACACGAAGACCGGGCCGCCGCCTTCGGATCGCTCGAACCTCTCGATGCGGCTGCGGAGCCGGGTGAGTTGAGCGTCATCGAGAACCCGTGGGCTCTCCGGGTCGGTGTACACCGGGTCCTGCGCGAGACCCTCCGCCACGCGGTCGAGACGGGCGTTCAGGTCGATCGCGCGGGGGCGGGGGGAGGCGCTGGACCTCGTCTGGTCGAAGACGAGGGGGGCCGCCACGGCGATGACGGTGGCGGTCGCGAGGGCCGCCGAGGCCGGGGCCACCCACCCGAGCCTTGTCCGCTTACGGCCCCGCAGCCGCCGTACGTACGGAACCAGCAGCACGATCAGCAGCGGTACGCCGGTGATCAGCATCCCTGTGAGGAAGGACTGGTTCTCACGGTCGGACGGGCCGAGATACATCGGGGCCGGCTCGTCGTCCTCGTACTTCGCCCGCGCCGACTCCGCCCGTGCGGCGGCCTTCTCGGCGCCCTGGGTGATGACCTCGGTGAACAGCTGGAGCTCGTGCAAGGGGCCCGCGTCGTAGGGCAGTTCGTAAAGGACTACGGCGAGCGCGTCGTCGACCGGTGCGGAGACGCCGTAGGCCATCGCGGAGGACACCGACGACTCGTCGAGGAGCACGTACAGCCCGTCCCGGCCGAGCCGGTCGTGCACGGCGCCGAGCAGTCCGTCGCCGTACGCGGCACCGCTGGGCAGGACGAGGACGTACGTCGGTACGCCCGCCCCCTTCGCCACCGTGGCGAAGTCCCGTGTCATCGACTTCGGCACCTCGCGCGGGAGTTGGTCGCTGACGTAGACGGGGTTCTCGCGAAGGCGGTCGGCGAGGTAGGCGGCCTGGGTGTCCGCCGCCGCGCGGGCGGGGGTGGCGGTGGCCAAGCCGACGAACACGGCCGCCAAGGCGCTGAGCACCAGCAACGCCCCTATTCGCGCCGAGAGTCCCCTCACGGTCACTGTCGCCTCCCCCGTACCAGGCAGCAATCCACCGCGGCACTCTACTCAGGCCTTCGCTGCTGCGAAACCGCGACGGGGGGCGCTCAGAGCCGCGGGCGTGGATCGCCGCCTTCGGCCCCACTCTGGTGAGTGAATCGTGGAGGGCTTGTGGTTTCGGCGTGAGGGGTGGGGCGACCGAAGACGGCTCCTGGATTCGCTGGCGCACAGAAAGGCGTGGTTCACGGCCGCCCTCACAACTGGGTGAAACGGGGCTCCCGTTGCGGATGGGTAACATTCCGCCCCGCGGGTGCCAGGGGGTCGGACGCGCCTTGAGGGGCTTATGGGCGGCTGATACGGTGCGGTGGCTTGACACTCGCCCCGCCGCTGGTTATCCGCGCAGGAACGGGTGAAGTGTCCGGATTCGCAGAGTATTTGGCAGACATTTTCTTGGGTGTACGGGGAGCGGTTGCGTGAAGATCCAAGAGCGTACGGGGGCAGGCGCGGGACGTTCCGCCGCTCCGGCTCAGCCGACGGTCGGTGACCGGCTTCCCACCCCTCCTCGCGAGCGCAAACCCGCGCTCGCCGCGCTGGCGGTGCTGCTCATCCTGGTGGGTGCCCTCGGGGCGACCATGCTCGTGCTGCAGGCCGGGGACCGGGTCGAGGTCGTCAAGGTGACCAAGGAGATCCCGGCCGGCGCGTCCGTCACCGACGACAGCGTGACCTCCGTCATGGTCGCCGAGGACGAGAGCATCCACTACGTCAAGTGGACGCAGCTGGAGGGCCTGAAGAAGCTCAAGGCCGTCAACACCATCCCGGCCGGTGCCGTCGCCGTCGGTGAGATGTTCGGCGAGGAGGCCGGCCCCGCCCAGGGCAAGGCCACCGTCGGCCTCTCCCTCAAGGCGGGCCAGTACCCGACCGGCCTGAAGGTGGGCGACGTCGTCGCCGCCTACCGCGTCGGCGCGACCGGCTCCGGCTCGAACAACGACGACTCCGACACCGGCGGCTCCACCGCTGCGGGCAGCGGCGTCATCGTCGACCAGGCCACCATCTCCTCCGTGCCCGGCGACAAGGGCGAAGACCTCGTCGGCAGCACCAACTTCACGATCACCGTGACCGTCGACACCGACGAAGCCGCCCCTCTCGCCCAGGCCGCGTCCAACGGCGAAGTGGCCGTCGTGCGCGTCCCCGGCAGCAACTAGAAGGCGGCACACACCCCATGGCGCTCATCGCTCTCGCCGCCGACAAGGGTTCCCCCGGCGTCACCACCGCGGCCGTCGCCCTCTCGGCGGTCTGGCCGCGCCGCGTCCTGCTCGCCGAGACCGACCCGGCGGGCGGGGACCTCGTGTACCGCAGTGCCGCCGCGCACGGCGGACCGCTCAACCCGAACACCGGCATGCTGTCCATAGCCGCCACCGCGCGACGCGGACTCGTCCCGGATCAGCTCTGGGACCACGTCCAGCCGCTCAGCGGCGGGCTCGAAGTCCTCGTGGGACTCGGCATCGCCGAGCAGGCCGCCGGCCTCGCCGGGCTCTGGCCCACCCTCGGGCACGCCTTCTCCACCCTCGCCGACTCCCCGAACGCGCCCGCCGACGTCATCGCCGACTGCGGCCGGATCAGCGGCGACACCCCGGCCGTGGAACTGTTCCCGCATGCCGCGCTCGTGCTGCTGATCAGCCGTACCGAACCCGAGGCCATCGCCCGCGTCCGGGACCGTGCCGCCGCCCTGGCCGCCAAGCTGCACGGCGGTCCGCGCGGTGCCGCGAGCCTCGCCACCCCGCTGATCGGCGTCGTGCTCATCGCCGACCCGGGCGACGCCGGAAAGATCGCGGGCCAGGTCAACGACATGCTCGTGCACGCCCAGACCGGCGCCCGCGTCGTCGGCACCATCGCCGACGACCCCACCGGCGCCGACCAGCTGGCCGGCCGTAAGCGCGGACGGCTCGACAAGTCGCTGCTGATCCGCTCGGCCCGCAAGGTCGCCGCCGACATCTACCAGCAGTACGGCGCCGCTTGGGCGCACCAGGCCCAGATGAACGGCCAGGCCGCCCGATGACCGCTGTCGACCATCAGCTGGTCAAGCGGTTCCGGCAGGAGGCCGGCGACCGGATCGCCGAGCAGCGCCGCCTGGACCAGGTCAGCGGTGTCACCCCGATGTCCAGCGAGGACGAGCGGCAGTACGCCCGTGCCGTCATCGCGCAGATACTGGAGGAGTACGCCCGGACCGAGATCAACGCCGGTCGTACTCCGCTCGACGCGGAGACCGAGGAGCAGTACGCGGCCGCCGTGCACGCCGCGCTCTTCGGGGTGGGGCGACTCCAGCCGCTGCTCGACAGCCCCGAGGTCGAGAACATCGACATCAACGGGTGCGATCAGGTCTTCGTCGGGTACAGCGACGGGCGGGAGGTCAAAGGGGATCCCGTCGCGGAGACCGATGAGGAGCTCATCGAGCTCATTCAGGTGCTCGGCGCCTATTCGGGGCTTTCGTCCCGTCCCTTCGACTCGGCCAACCCCCAGCTCGACCTGCGGCTGCCCGACGGTTCGCGACTGTCGGCCGTCATGGACGTCGCCCGGCGCCCCGCCCTCTCCATCCGTCGCGCGCGCATGGGCAAGGTGTTCATCTCCGACCTCGTCGGCAACGGCACGCTGACCCCCGAGGTCGGCCACTTCCTCGCCTGCGCGGTCCGGGCCCGCAAGAACATCATGATCGCCGGCGCCACCAACGCCGGTAAGACCACACTGCTGAGGGCCCTCGCCAACGAGATCCCCGGACACGAGCGGCTCATCACCGTCGAGCGGGCCCTGGAGCTCGGGCTCGACACCTTCCCCGAACTCCATCCCAACGTGGTGGCGTTCGAGGAACGGCTGCCCAACTCCGAGGGGCAGGGCGCCATCACCATGGCCGAGCTGGTACGGCGGTCCCTCCGGATGAACCCCTCCCGCGTCATCGTCGGTGAGGTGCTCGGCGACGAGATCGTGACCATGCTGAACGCGATGTCGCAGGGCAACGACGGCTCGCTGTCCACGATCCACGCCAACAGCTCCAGCGAGGTCTTCAACCGTATTTCGACGTACGCGCTCCAGGCGACCGAGCGGCTGCCCATCGAGGCCAGCCAGATGCTGATCGCGGGCGCGGTGAACTTCGTCGTCTTCATCCAGCGGCGCAACGACTTCCAGAGCGGCGGCCGCCTCCAGCGCATGGTGACCTCCGTCCGCGAGGTCAACGGCGTCGACGGCCGCGTGCTGTCCAGCGAGGTGTTCGCGCAGACGCCCGACGGCCGGGTCGTACCGCACGCGCCGCTCGCCTGCCTCGACGACCTGATGGCGCACGGCTACCGGCCCGCCGGAACATGGGGGTGAGCACACGATGAGCGGAGAACTCGGTTCTCTCGGCGGTCTGTTCTCCACGACCGTCCTGTACGCGCTCGCCTGCGGTGTCGCCGTGGGCGGCGGGCTCGCGCTGCTCCTGATCGCCGTACGAGGGCTGCCCGCCAAGCCCGAGCACGAGAAGCAGAAGGCGAGCGAGCGGGCGAACGAGCTGATCCGGTTCGCCGGTCAGCGCGGCTCGCTCGCCGCGGGCGTGGGACTGGCCGTGCTGCTGCTCACCCGGTGGGCGGTGCTCGGCATCGCGGCGGGCATCCTCGTCTTCTTCTGGGACCGGCTCTTCGGCGGTGCCGCCGAGGAGCGGGCCGCCATGAAGCGGGTGGAGGCGCTGGCCTCCTGGACGGAGTCGCTGCGGGACACGATCGCGGGCGCGGTCGGTCTGGAGCAGGCGATCCCGGCGTCCGCGCGGGCCGCGGCCCCGGTACTGCGGCCCCATCTGGACGCTCTCGTCGACCGGTTGCGGGCGCGCACCCCGCTGCCCGACGCACTGCAGCAGCTCGCCGACGAGATCGACGACGCGTCCGCCGACATCATCGTCGCCGCGCTCATCCTCAACGCCCGGCTGCGCGGCCCCGGTCTGCGCCAGGTGCTCGGGGCGCTGGCCAAGTCGGCCCGCGAGGAGGTCGACATGCGGCAGCGGGTGATGGCCCAACGAGCCTCCACCCGGCGGTCGGTGCAGATCGTCGTCGCGGTGTCGGTCGCCTTCGTCCTCGGACTGTCCATCTTCAACCGGGAGTTCGTCGAGCCGTACGGCGACCCGGTCGGTCAGCTCGTCCTCGCCTGCGTCTGCGGGCTGTTCGCGCTCGGCTTCCTGTGGCTGCGGAAGCTGTCGACCATCGAGACGCCCGAACGGTTCCTCGTCCGGGACGCGTCGTCGGTGCAGTTCGTGCGGCCCCGCACGCCCACGGCGGCACAGGGACCGCTCTACACGGATGAGGGGGCACGACGATGAGCGACGTGACGATGCCGATCGTCGTCGGAGCGGTCTTCGGACTGGGCGTCTACGCCCTTGTCCGCGCCCTGATGCCGACCAAGCGCAGCGCCGTCGCGCAGGTCGCGCGGATCGACGCGATGCGGGCACGGGGTGCGGCGTACGAGTCGGCGCGGACCACGCAGGACACGGGCCGTTTCGCCTCCCTGCGCGCCGAGGTCGGGCAGCGGGTCGCCGAGTTCTATCTGCAGCAGGGCTGGGAACAGCGCTCGCTGCGGGCGGACCTCGCGGTGCTGGAGCGCAGCTGGGAGAAGTTCCTGGCGACGAAGGTGCTGCTCGGGCTGGCGGGTCTGTTCTTCGGGCCGTTCCTGTTCGCCGTGGTGTGGACGATGAGCCTGAGCAGCAGCCCGATCGTCCCGGTCTGGCTGGCCCTGCTCTTCGCGGCCCTGTTCTTCTTCCTCCCCGATGTCGAGGTACGGCGGGACGCGGCCGAGAAGCGGCGCGACCTGCGCCGGGTCATCGGGGCGTACCTGGACCTGGTGTCGATGAGCCTGGCGGGCGGCCGCGGTCTCCCCGAGGCGCTGATGGCGGCGGCGGAGATCTCGGACGGCTGGGCCAACCAGCGCATCCGCAGCGCCCTCGCCGACGCCCGGATCACCGGCATCAGCCAGTGGCAGGCGCTGGGCTCGCTCGGCGAGGAGCTGGGGGTGGAGGAGCTGAAGGACCTCTCCGCCTCGCTGGCCCTGGTCGCCGACGACGGCGCCAAGGTCCGGGAGTCCCTCGCCTCCCGCGCCGAGACCATGCGGCATCGCGAACTCGCCGAGATCGAGGGCAGCGCGGGCGAGAAGTCCCAGTCGATGCTGGTGGCACAGCTGCTGCTGTGCGCCGGTTTCCTGGTGTTCCTGATCTATCCGGCCGCCATGCGGGTCTTCCAGGTCTGACCACCCCTACGTCTTGCAGATTGCGTCTTGAGAGGACAACTCACCATGAAACAGCGGAACTTCAGTACCGGGATCCCGGCGGTGGACTTCCTCGTCACCTTCCTCCAGGGGCGGGTGCAGCGCGCCCGTTCCGGCGAACTCGACCGCGGTGCCTCGGCCGTGGAGTGGGTCATCATCTCCGCGGTCGTCGTGGCGATCGTCGGCGTGGTCGCCGCGATCATCAACCGCGCGCTGGAGGGTGGCGCCGAGAAGGTGGAGAACTGCATCAACGGGGCCAACCAGAGCGGCACCTGCTGATCACGGTCACGGTGACGGGGGTGCAGCGACGTATGCGGGCATGGGTACGCCGTAGGCGGGAGGAAGTCTCCGCGCGCGGCGACTCCGGCATGACCGCGATCGAGTTCGTGCTGCTGACTCCCGTGCTGTTCTTCATGATCTTCGCCACCGTGCAGTTCGCGCTGTACTTCTTCGCCGATCACGTCGCCCAGGCGGCCGCCCAGGCCGGCGCCCGCAAGGCCCGAGCCACGGCGGACGCCCAGCCGGGCGGCTGGCGCGGCGAGGCCCGTACGGTCGTCGACAGCTACATCGAGCAGCTGGGCCCGGCGCTGGTGCTCTCGCCGGACGTACGGATGCTCCAGCCGGAGCAGAACACGGTGGGCGTGGAGATCACGGCGAAGGTGCCGTCGGTGTTTCCGGGGCTGGACTTCACGGTGCACGCGCAGTCGGCGGGACCGGTGGAGCGGTTCGTGCCGGAGGGGGAGAACTGATGGGTGGTGTGCGGGACGACGACCGCGGCCTGTCCACCGTGGAAGTGGTCATCCTCGCCCCGGTGATGATGCTGTTCATCCTCGTCCTGGTGGCCTTCGGGCAACTGGTGGACGGCCGGGGCGCCCTGGACGGCGCCGCGCGTGACGCGGCCCGTGCGGGCTCCATCCAGAAGGACCACGCGACGGCCATGGCCGAGGCGCGGAAGGCGGCGCAGGCGAACCTGGCGGACGTGTGCGCGGGCCCTGTGACGGTGACGCAGACCAGCGTGGGCTTCGACCCCGAGGTGGACCCGCTGTTCTCGGTGCAGGTCAGCTGCCGGGTCCGGGGCCTCGCGACGCTGGGTCTGGACATCGACCCCACGATGGACGCCTCCTTCAGCTCGCCGCTGGACCCGTTCAGGAGGTCGGCGTGAGGCGATTCCTGGCGGACCGCCGGCGCCGTATGGACGATCGCGGCTCCGGCGCGGGCGCGGTGATCATCTTCGCGCTGGTGTTCCTGTCGCTGTCGGCGTTCGTGATCGACGGCGGCCTGTCCATCTCCAAGCGCGAACGGGCGGCCGACATCGCGGAACAGGCGGCCCGTTACGCGGCCCAGGACATCGACCGCGAGGCCCTCTACGACAACGAGGGCGGCCCGGCGCCGATCAACTTCCAGAACTGCGACGCCCGGGTGAAGGCCTTCGCCACCGAGATGGACATGAACGGCGCGGACATCGCGGCGACGCACTGCACGGTGGCGACGGTCGACCAGGTGCAGGTCGAGGTCCAGCTGACGTACTCACCGGTGTTCATGGGGATGTTCTACGGCGGGGACGTGATCGTGCGCGGCGAGGCGGTGGCGGAGAACGAGGTGGGCTGAGCGCGACTCGGCCTGGGCAGTCAGGCCTTGTTGTCCTTCTTGGGCCGCTTGTCCTCGGTCTTCATGGCGTCGTTGACCTGCTTGGCGAGTTCGTCGTCGAGCTTCTTGAACTCACGGACCACGGCGTCGGACATGCCCGCGAGGGCGTCGAGCTGCTGGCCGATGTCCTCGCGCCCGTCCTCCCAGTTGGACTCGAAGTCGCCGAGGGCGCTGTTGACGGTGCCGTCGCCGATGTCGTCCTCGTACTTCTCGAACATCTTCTTGGTGTGGTTCATCCGGGTCTTGATGGACCGCAGCCGTCGCCCGAAGTCCTCGAGCTCGGTCAGCGGCAGCGACAGGTCGCTCTTGCCCTTGCCCATGATGTTGGTCCCCCGACTGTGACTCGTAGGCTGATCGGCACGGTACATCGAACGAACGGGGAAGGTCGACGTCATGGCCCGCTACATGGAGGCGCTCACCATCGAGCGCGGGGGTTTCCGGATCAAGGTTCCGGAATCGTGGTGGGAGTTCGACGTCCGCCCGGAGTCCCGGGACGACTCGATCCGCCGGATGGTGAACGAGAGGGTCGCGGGCAACCCGGAGCTGGCGAAGTACCGCGACGCCTACACGGAGTTCCTCCGCAAGGCGGCCGCCGACGCCTGGAAGTCGGGCGCCCTGTACTGCGGCTGCATGGCGGACAGCTTCGGCGGCGACACCCCGATCACCGGCTCGGTCACGGTCTCCCTGGTCGGCGGCAGCACCCGCTCCGGGGAGCCGTTGCCGACGGACCCCGCGGTCATGGCGAGCACGCTCGCCGTCAAGGAGGCCAAGAAGGAGGGCGACTCCTGGCGCAAGGTGACCACGGTCGACATCCCGGGGGTGGGCCCGGCGGCCCGGACGTACGGCATCGAGGACATCGTCGTCCCCGACGACGCGCTGAAGCGGACGATCCGCGCGGTCCTGATGCAGACCTTCATCCCGGTACCCGGCCAGGAGGGCAAGGTCGCCCTGGTGGCGGGCAGCAGCCAGGTCCTGGACCTCGCGGACTCCTTCTTCGACATCTTCGACGCGATCACGTCGACGTTCCGCTTCGCGGAGTGAGGGCACGCTTGCGCGCCTGAGCACCGTCAGCCCGAACTTCACCTCGAACGCCCGTGCCTTGTAAGTTCACTTGTGCATACGGGTGTTGTTGATGTGCGCGTGACGGGGGTTGCGGTATGGCGGGGCATCGGCCTACGGATTGGCATGTGCTGGACCTGGAGAAGGATCCGGTGCCGGGCGATCCGCAGCAGGTGCGGTTGCTGGCGAAGTCGTTGCACGACTTCGCGGACGATGTCTCGGACGCGTTGCGTCTGGTGAAGGGGATGGCGGGGGAGACGACCCTTGCCGAGTGGGCGGGCAAGTCGGCGGAGGTGTTCAAGGAGGACTTCGCCGATGTCCCGAAGAACCTGCGGAAGCTGAAGTCGTCGTACCAGCTCTGTGGTGATGCCCTCGCCGACTACTGGCCGAAGCTGGAGCGTGCGCAGGCGTTGGCGGACCGTGCGCTGGCGAAGGGCCGGGAGGCGCAGTCGGATCTCTCCTCCGCCAAGTCCCGGCTGGCTTCCGCCGACTCGTGGGTGACGCGGGCCGGCAAGGAGGCGGACAAGTACAAGGACGATCCGACGGGGAGCAAGTCGGCGGAGAAGCCGGACGAGGCGAAGGTCCGGGCGGCGACGCGGGACGTCCGGAACGCCGAGTCGGCGCAGTCGAACGCCCGTGGTGATGTCGCCGATGCCCAGGGCGCGTTGGACGCGGCGAAGAAGATGGCCGAGGACGCGCGGAAGATGCGCGAGGAGGCCGCGCGGACGGCGAAGTCGAAGATCGACGAGGCATCCGACGCGGGGATCCAGAACCGGTCGTGGTGGGAGGACATCGGCGACTGGTTCGTGGACAACTGGGACACGATCGTCGCGGTGTGCAAGGTCGTGGTCGCGGTGGTGGGCGTGATCGCGATGATCATCGGTGGGCCGATCCTCGCCGCGATCGTGATCGTCGCCGGCCTGATAGTCCTGGCGGACACGCTCTACAAATACTCGAAAGGCCAAGCCGGCCTCTTGGACGTCGCATTCGCCGCGATGGACTGCATACCCGGCATGAAGGGTCTGACCACGCTCGGCAAGCTCGCCACGGGCGCGAAGGCGCTGGGCAAGGGCGGTCTCAAGGCCATGGCGAGAGGGCTCGGCAAGCGAGGGCTTCGCAAGGAAGCGGACGACGCCGTCGCGAACAGCAAGCCCACCAAGGGGCGTTGCAAGAACGGCGACCCCATCGACATGATCTCCGGCGAGATGCTGCTGGCGACCACGGATGTGCTGCTTCCTGGTGTGCTCCGGCTCGCGGTGGCCCGTACTCACCTCTCCTCGTACCGTTCCGGCCGCTGGTTCGGCCCGTCCTGGGCCTCCACCCTCGACCAACGACTGGAACTCGACGACGAGGGCGTCCTGTTCGCGACCGCCGACGGCATGGTCCTGCACTACCCGGTGCCGCAGGGTGACGGGGAAGTGCTGCCGCAGGAGGGGCCCAGATGGTCACTGCGCTGGGACGAGACGCAATCCGGAGCCATGCGGGTGAGCGATCCGGTCTCCGGAATCACGCGCCTCTTCGTCCCCGTGACCAGCAAGGACCACGACACGGCGTTCACCATGCCCGTTCGCGCGGTGTGGGATCGGCACGGAAACCGCATCGAGTTCGATTACGGCCCCGACGGCGCCCCGGTCTCCCTGCGCCACTCCGGCGGATACCACGTGGTGGTCGACTCGGCCGAGGCACGCGTCACGGGCTTGCGCCTGCTCGCCGCCGACGGCGAGGAGACGACCCTCGTGCGGTACGGCTACGCAGACGGCGATCTGACGGAGATCACCAACTCCTCCGACCTGCCGTATCGATTCACCTACGACCGTGACGGCCGCATCACCTCGTGGACCGACCGCACGGGCTCCTGGTACCGCTACACCTACGACGCGGCTGATCGCGTGGTCCGTGGTGAGGG
Source organism: Streptomyces sp. NPDC043726 (assembly GCF_056436565.1). NCBI lineage: Bacteria > Bacillati > Actinomycetota > Actinomycetes > Kitasatosporales > Streptomycetaceae > Streptomyces > Streptomyces sp. NPDC043726. Next base: position 904,480 of record NZ_JBWKCI010000001.1, on the reverse strand, counting down.
CATCGACTCCTTCCTGAACTGCGCCGTCGAGTACGACGCGGAGGCGCGTGCGACGCGGTACACCGATTCCCTCGGCCGCACCACCGTGTACCACCACAACGAACGACTTCAGCTCGTCTCGTCCACCAACGCGCTCGGACAGACGCTGACGAACGAGTGGGACCGGTACGACCGCCTGCTGGCGCAGACCGATGCCCTGGGACGCACCACCCGCTACACCTACGACTCCGTCGGCAACCTCACCACGGTCACTCGGCCCGACGGCATGCTGACCGAGGTCGCGTACAACGAGTTGCGCCAACTGGTACGAGCGGTGCTCCCCGACGGTGCGGAGTGGCGGCACTCGTACGACGGCCAGGGCAACCACACCGGTACGACCAACCCGTCAGGAGCGGAGACCCGCTACGCGTACGACCGGCGCGGCGGACTGGTGGCGGTCACGGATCCGACGGGCAACACACACAGCGCGCGCAACAACGACGCGGGACTCCCGATCGAGTTCACCGACGCCCGGGGCGCCGTGCGACGACTCGAACGTGACGCCCTCGGCCGGGTGAGCAGTGCCACTGACCCGCAGGGCCGCGTGACGAAGCAGCGCAGGACGGTGGAGGGCCGGCTGATCTGGCGTCTGACGCCGGACGGGGCCGAGGAACACTGGGTGTGGGACGCCGAAGGCAACCTGGTGTCCCAGACCGATCGCGCCGGACGCACCACCAGGTTCGAGGTCGGGCCGTTCGGGCAGGTGACCTCACGGCACCTCGCCGACGGGTCGCGGCACACCTTCGCGTACGACACGGAGCTGAATCTGCTTCAGGTGACCGATCCACTCGGCAACGCCTGGAGTTACGCCTACGACGCGGCGAACCACCTGGTGGCCGAGACGGACTTCGGCGGGCGGCGCATCGCGTACGAACTGGACGCCATGGGCGACCTGGCGGCCCGCGTGAACGGCGCCGGAGAAAGACTGGACTTCCACCGCGACGCCCTCGGCCGCGTCGTGGAGACGGTGTACGACGGTGTCTCGGCCCGCTACGCCTACGACGCCGCCGGCCGGCGCGTCCGGGAAGCCTCACCCGGCGTCCTCGTCGAGCGGGCCTTCAGCCGCGACGGCCTGCTCCTGTCCGAGAGCATCAACGGCAGAACGACGACCTTCGAGTACGACGTGCTGGGAAGGCGTGTCCGGCGGATCACCCCTACCGGCATCGAGTCGACGTGGAGCTACGACGACACGGAGCGCTCCGCCTCGCTGCTGTCCGAGGGGCACCTCCTCTCGTTCGGTTTCGACGAGAGCGACCGCGAGACGAGTCGCCGTCTTCCCGGCGGGGTCACCCTCACCCAGTCCTGGGACGAGTCCGGCAGGCTCTCCCTTCAGCGGCTCGCGCGCGCATCGGAGTCGGGCCCCCGGGAAACCCTGCTCCAACAGCGCTCATACCGGTACCGCCCCGACGGCGCGCCCCTCTCGATCGACGAACTCACCACGGGCACCCGCCATTTCACGCTCGACACGCGCGGACAGACGACCCGAGTCGAGGCGCGGGACTGGCAGGAGCGGTACAGCTACGACGGACTGGGCAACGTCACCTGGGCGTCCAGCCCGGTCATCGACGATGCGGACGCGCACCGGACGTTCGCCGGGACCCGGATCCAGCACTCCGGACGTACTCGGTACGAGCGGGACGGCGAAGGGCGCATCGTCCGCAGTGTCCAGCGGCTGCTGAACGGTCAGCGCCGCATCCGCTCCTACCGCTGGAACAGCAGGGGGCACCTCGTCGGCACGACGACCCCGGACGGCAGCCACTGGCGGTACCAGTACGATCCCGCGGGCCGGAGGGTCGCGAAACAGCGGTTGGCCGAAGACGGTGATGTCGCCGAGGAGACGCTGTTCACCTGGGACGGGACCCGTCTCGTCGAGCGGGTTTCGTCCGGAGGTGCTTCCACGACCTGGGACTACGTGCCCGGAAGCCATCAGCCCGTGACACAACTCGATCGCACGGAGCAGCATCTTCCGGCGCGGTTCCAGGCAGTCGTCGCAGACCTGTCCGGCATGCCGGCCGAACTCGTGTCGGTGGACGGCGAAGTCGTCTGGCAACAGCGCACCACCCTCTGGGGGAGCCGCGTTCCCGACACGTCGCAAGCGGCCAGGGGCAACGGGGACACGGTCGACTGCCCGTTGCGGTTTCCCGGCCAGTACGCCGACGAAGAGACCGGTTGGTATTACAACTTCCAGCGCTACTACGACCCGTTCACGGGGCAGTACGTCAGCCCTGACCCCCTCGGCCTCGGACCCTCGCCCAATGACAGCGCGTATGTGCCCAACCCGCTGATCTGGAACGACCCGCTCGGCCTGTACTGGCAGGACCCGGGCAACGGCATGCGCTTCGGGCGGGACCCGGACCTCCCCGAGGGCGATCGTGAGTACACGCGCAGCAACCAGTACCCGTCCGATTACCGCCAGACCACTCACGACGAGATGGTGCGGCGGTTCACCGACGAGGGCAGGGCGATCAACGGTGTGCCGCGCGACGACGTGACCAAGGAGCGGATCCCGCGCGATCAGCTGACCTGGCGCAACGGCAACAATGAAGTGATCTGGAACCCCCAGGCGGACAATCCCAAACCGTTCCACCGTACGGTGACCTACGAGCACCGGAACCCGGTGGTCACGCACTGGAACACCGAGGGCCGGTTCACCGACCGCGGCACCCGGAACGACTTCTACAACGAAACGAGACATCTGGAGCCGATGGAGTGGAGCGAGAACTCGCGCGGCGGCGGGCAGATGACGGAGACGTACATCCAGGAAGTCGGCGACGGATACTCATGCACCTGACCTTGGAGGAAACGTGGACATTCGTGCCGTAGTGATGGAATTCCCCGGTGTTGCGCCGCTGCCAGGGCTTTCCGACGCCTGGCACTGGTCGCCGGCGCCCGGGATCGACTTCGCCGGGGCTCTGTCCGCTGACGGCAAGCGTCTTCTCCAGTTGAGCGGCCGTGACTCCTACGACCAGGAGTTGGCGGTCGCCGCGCTGGCGTTCGCGCGGGCGCACGAGGACGAGATGTTCCTCCGCAATGCCTTCCTCGGTTCACTGGACGGCTTCGACTCGCCCGGCGGGCAGCGCTTCGACGCGGTCGTGGGCGTCGCGCCCGAGGTGCACCGCTTCTACCGTGCGGAGAAGCCGGAGCTCACGGAGCATGTGCGGCTGGTGTATCCCGCCTACGCGTGCGAGTTCGCCGGGACGGAGACCCTCGACGAGGCGATCACGCGCTACCGCACGCTCGGGCTCACCGACCTCGAACGTTCTCCGCTGCCGTTCCTCAAGATGCGGTTCTCCAACACGCGGACCCGGGGTCGCAGCACCAACCAGGGGCGCGGTCTCACCGACCCCCAGCGGCTCGTCACCGAACTGCGGGCGATCGAGGGCGGAGCCGGGAGCTTCGTCGAGTTCGAGAACCGGCACGGCCACGTCTGGCGGGTCGAGTGGCACGGAACCTGGTACCTCGCGGAGTGGGACACGCCAAGCGGCACCCCGCGTGAGATCGGCATCGACGAACTGATCGAGTTCGCTGTGGCTCGGCTGCACGACTGAGCGCGCATGGTGATTCCCTTCCCCTGCTCCGAGGAGGAGCCGGTCGTCCCGACGGCTGCCCGGCCACGGTGGTGCCGCTCATGAAGCCCGAGTGGCACTGGGACACCGGCGAAGGCCTGCTGGGCATGGACGACCCCGCCGGGGTGGACGCCGCGCTGGAGCGCGGTGAGCGCAGTGTCGGTGCGGCGGTGATCGGGCTGGCTCTCAACTGCCCGCCGGAGGTGGCGTCGCCGCGGATCCTCCGGGCCGTCGAGGTGCTGGACCGTTCCCGACGGGACTTCCCCTTCACCGCGGCGGCTCACGTGGCCCGGCTCCACGGGCGGCTCACGCCGGAGCTGTACGCCGCTCTGCGTACCGAGGGCCGCGGTGGTTTCGCAGACCACGCCATCGACGACACCCTGACCTTCGTGCCGTTCCGGGACCTGCCGCCGTGGTTCAAGTGGCAACTGGTGAGAACGACCGTGGTGGGCAAGCTGGACTCCTGGCGACTGAGCGCGGTGTTCGCGGCCGAGGACGCCTGGAAGGCCGTGCGGGGACGCCGTAGCTGAACGGTGAGGGGGATGTGAGGAGTCCTCCTGCCCGCAATCACCCGACCTTCGACGACCCCCGAGTCAGTCCATAAGATCTCTGTAGTCTCAGTACACCGCTCACACCCCAACCCCAGGACACCTCCCATGCCGCGACGTTCCAGCTCGTCGGGAAGCCCGACGGGAAGCCCGACCACCCCGCGGAACCGGACCCCGCAGCCCGTGCGGGTGCGGCGGCGTTCGGTCGGGGACTTCGTCAAGGCGTTCCTCGCGTTCGTCGCGCTGCTCGTGCTGGTCATCGGGGTCCCCGCGGCGCTCGCCACCCAGCTCGGGTGGCCGTTCCCGAGCGAGTGGAAGCCGATGGACTGGCTCCAGAACGAGCTGAGCGTCGACACCTTCCTCGCCATCCTCACCTTCTTCGTCTGGCTCGCCTGGGCGCAGTTCACCGCCTGTGTGATCGTCGAGATGAAGGCCGCGGTGTCGGGGGTCGGGGTGCCGGGCCGCGTTCCGGGCGCCGGGCCCAGCCAGTTGCTCGCCCGGCAGCTCGTCGCCGCGCTGCTGCTCGTCGGCGCGACCGCGGCCAGCCTCACTCCAGGGCTCTCCCAGCTCGGCCAGAGCCTGGAGGGCAACCAGCGCGGAACCGTCGCCGCCGCTCAGCAGACGCCCGGTGGCGGGCTGTTCGCGCAGCAGCAGGAGCAGGCCGCCTCCGCCGCGGCCGCCCTCGCCGAGCAGGCGTCCCACGCGGAGGCCGCCCCGAGCGCCACCGCCAAGGACGGGGACACGAAGTACTACCGGATCCAGCCGCCCGAGGGCCGGCACCACGACTCCCTCTGGGAGATCGCCGAGCGCCACCTCGGCGACGGCCGCCGGTACAAGGAGATCTACCAGCTCAACAAGGACCGTGTGCAGCCCGACGGTTCGCGGCTGTCGGAGGCCAGTCTGATCCGGCCCGGCTGGATCATGGAGATGCCGGGTGACGCCCGCGGCGGCGACCTCGTCGAGATGCCCGACGAGACACCGAACGTCTCGCCCGAGGTCGAGCGGCAGATCAACGACTACGCCAAGACCGGCGATCACGCCCAAGACGGGCAGGAGGGAACGGACAGCGGTTCCCTTCCCGCGCAACGGCCCGCCCCCGACCGGCAGGAAGCGGGCGGACAGGACCGCCAGGCCGGGCACCGGCAGCAGACGCCCGCCGCCACCCCCGCCGCCGAGTCGACCGACAGCGCCTTCGGCCTCCCCGAAGCCCTCCTCACCGCCCCCCTCCTCGCCGCCGGCCTCCTCGGCGCCCTCGGCCGCCGTCGCCGGCAGGCCCTGTGGCAGTCCGCGCTCGGTTCCGTCGGCGGGCGGCGCGGTATGGAGCCGCCCACCCCGACCGGTGACGCGGCGGACGCCCAGGACGCGCTCCTGGTCGGCGCCGACCCCGAAGGCGTACGACTGCTGGACCGTTCCCTGCGCGGACTCGCCGCGGCGCTCGCGGCCGAGTCCCGGCCGTTGCCCACCGTCTACGCCGCCTGGCTCAGCAACGGCGACCTGCACCTCCAGCTCGCGCAGCCCGCCGGAAAGCCGCCCGCCCCCTGGCAGCTCGGCCAGGACCAGACCTTCTGGATGCTGGCCCGCACCGACGCCGAGCGGTACGAGGACGTCGACACCGCCGCGCCGTTCCCCGGTCTCGTCAGCCTCGGCACCATGGACGACTCCCGGCTGCTGCTGAACCTGGAGTCCGTGCCCGGCATCGTCTCCCTCAGCGGCCGCGAGGCCGACCGGGCCGCCGTCTTCGCCTCCGTCGCCGCCGAGTTGGCCACCAACGGCTGGTCCGACCGCATGACCATCACCCTCGTCGGATTCGGGCAGGACCTCACCCCGCTCGCCCCCAACCGGCTCCGCCACCTCGACGGCATCGACGACCTGATCGAGACCATGGAGGCCGAGACCCGGCAGCGCCGCGGAGCGCTCGGGGCCGCCGGTCAGGACTCCGTGCTCACCGGCCGTACCGGGCCCGCCCAGCACACCCGTTGGGCCCCGCATCTCGTCCTGCTCGCCGCCGAGCCGTCCGCCGAGGACGCCGTCAAGCTCGCCGAACTCGCCTCCGACGCCAGCCGCCTCGGCATCGGCTACCTCGTCGGCACCGAGACCGGCGATCTGCCCGGCGCCGCCTGGGAGATGGAGATCACCGGCGAGGGCAAGCTGCTCGCCCCGCTGCTCGGGCTGGAGTTGGAGGCACAGCTGCTGCCGTCCGCCCAACAGCAGGCGGTCGTCGAGCTATTCGTGCAGGCCGACCCCGACCAGGACCCCGACGGTCCCGTCAACACCCCGCCGTTCCTCGTCGACATCAGCGAGCAGGGGCGGCCCGCGGTCTACGCCCGGCTCGTCGGCCCGTACGAGATCATCGGCCTCGACACCCCGGACGGGGAGCGCAGCGCGCTGCTGCACGAGGCCCTCGCCCTGCTGCTGCTGCACCGGGAGGGCGTGCACCCGCGGGTGCTGTCCTCCGCGCTGTGGCCGCGCGGGGTCACGGAGGACGTCCGGGACGCGCTGCTGGAGCGGCTGAACGCCTGGCTCGGCACCGACCCGGACGGCAGCCCCCGGCTGCGAACCGACTCCACCGGGCGGCTCACGCTCGCCCGGTCCGTCGTATCCGACCTGGACGTGCTGCGGTCGCTGTACCACGAGGCCACCCAGGGCCGGGGCGTGGACAGCCGGGCCGTGCGCGGGCGGCTGCTCACCGACGCGCTGGTGCTGGTGCGCGGACAGCTGCTGGCCGACCGGCCCGAGGGCCGCTACCGCTGGCTCACCCACGAGATCGTCGACGCCCAGCTCCCGCTGCTGGTCGCGGACATCGGGCTCGCGCTGTCCGCGTTCCACCTGGAGAAGGACCGCGCGGAGAAGGCCATCGAGGCGCTCACCGCCGCGCTGAACTCCGCGCCCGCCGACGAGCGCCTGTGGCACGAGCTGCTGCGCGCCACCCACGCCACCGGCGACCCCGCCCGGCTGCGGGCGCTGGCCGCCGACCTGATCCGGCGCAGCGGCGCGCGCGGTCTGCCGCCCCGTACGGAGGCGCTGCTCGACGAGCTGCTGCCGACCTGGCGCTCCGGCGCCACGGCCGCGGGATGACCGATCCGCTGCTCGTGATCGCCGCCGCGCTGTGGGGTGCGGCGGCGGGCGCGTTCCTGCCGCGTGCCGCGTACCGCTTCTCCGCCCCGGCCGGGGAGCCCTGGCGGGACGGCTGCCCGCAGGGGCATCCGGTGCGCGGCTGGCTCGGCCGCGCGTGGTGCGCGACCTGCCGGGGGTCCTACGGCACTGGCGTCGCCCCTCTCGCGCTCGCCGCCGCCCTCGTCTGCGCCGCCCTCGCCGCGGCCACCGGCACCCGCCCCGAACTGGGCGTCTGGCTGCTCCTCGCCCCCCTCGGCGTGCTGCTCGCGGTCGTCGACTTCCGGGTGCACCGGCTGCCGGACCCGCTGACCCTGCCGTTCGCGGCCCTGGCCCTGGCCCTGCTCGGTGTCGTCACCCTCGTCCCCGAGCACACGGGGGAGTGGCTCACCGCCCTCTACGGCGCCCTCGCCCTCGGCGGCGGCTACCTCGTCCTCTTCCTGATCAACCCCTCCGGCATGGGCTTCGGCGACGTCAAGCTCGCCCTCGGCATGGGCGCGGTGCTCGGCTGGTACGGCTGGTCCACGCTGATGCTCGGCACCTTCGCCGGCTTCCTGCTCGGGGCGCTGTACGGCGGTGCGCTGATCGTCGTACGGCGGGCGGGGCGCAAGACGGCGATCCCGTTCGGGCCGTTCCTGATCGGCGGGGCGTTCCTCGGGCTGCTGATCGGGGCCTACGCGGCCTGACGTCGGCCCCCCTCGGGCCCTGGCGTACGCTGGATCAGTCCGTCCACAACCCTTGACGAAAGGGACGCCGCCGGTGACCGAGAAGGCCGACCTTCAGTCCGTCCTCGACCGTGCCGCCGCGGGCGGGCGCATCACGCCCGAGGAGGCGCTCGACCTCTACCGCGACGCCCCGCTGCACGCGCTCGGCGCCGCCGCCGACGCCGTGCGCCGCCGCCGGTACGCGGGCACCGAGCACATCGCGACGTACATCATCGAGCGCAACATCAACTACACGAACGTCTGCGTGACGGCGTGCAAGTTCTGCGCCTTCTACGCGCCGCCCACCGCCAAGGACAAGGGCTGGACCCGCGACCTGGACGACATCCTGCGCCGCTGCGCGGAGACCGTCGAACTGGGCGGCACCCAGATCATGTTCCAGGGCGGCCACCACCCGGACTACGGCGTCGAGTACTACGAGAAGCACTTCGCCGCCATCAAGCAGGCGTACCCCCAGCTCGTCATCCACAGCCTGGGGGCGAGCGAGGTCGAGCACATGGCGCGGATCTCGAAGGTGAGCGTGGAGGAGGCGATCCAGCGCATCCACGCGGCGGGTCTCGACTCCTTCGCGGGCGCCGGCGCGGAACTGCTCCCCGAGCGCCCCCGCAAGGCGATCGCCCCGCTCAAGGAGTCCGGCGAGCGCTGGCTGGAGATCATGGAGACGGCTCACCGGCTGGGCGTGGAGTCCACCTCCACCATGCTGATGGGCACCGGCGAGACCAACGCCGAGCGCATCGAGCACCTGCGGATGATCCGCGACGTGCAGGACCGCACGGGCGGCTTCCGCGCCTTCATCCCGTACCTCTACCAGCCGATGAACAACCACCTGAAGGGCCGCACCCAGGCCACGATCTTCGAGTACCTGCGGATGATCGCGATCTCCCGGCTCTTCATGGACAACATCGCCCACATCCAGGGCTCCTGGCTGACCACCGGGCAGGACGCGGGCCAGCTGACCCTGCACTACGGCGCGGACGACCTCGGCTCGGTCATGCTGGAGGAGAACGTCGTCTCGGCGGCGGGTGCCAAGCACCGCTCCAACCTCCAGGAAATGATCGACATGATCCGCACGGCGGGGCGGGTCCCGGCCCAGCGGTCCACGACGTACGAGCACCTCGTCGTCCACGACGACCCGGCGAACGACCCGGTCGACGCGCGCGTGATGTCCCACATCTCCTCCACGGCGATCGAGGGCGGTACGGCCCACCCCGAGCTGAAGATCCTCGCCTCCAACTAGATCCGCCCGACCAGATGCTCACGATTCACGCGGCACCGCTGGTGCTGCCGGTCGGCGCGGAGCCGGTGCCGGACGGGGCGGTCGTCGTCGACGGCGACCGCGTCGCGGCGATCGGGCCGTACGACGAACTGGCCGTGTCCTTCGAGAGCGCGCGCACGCGCCGCTGGCCGGGGGTGCTGGCGCCGGGGCTGCGGCAGTTGCACGGGCGCTGGCTGCTGCTGCGCTGCTACCACCCCGACCCGCGCGAGGCCGACGAACTCGGCACCGAGCCGATCACGGGCGCGGCGCTCGACGAACTGGCCCCGGACGCGGCGCGGATGGCGGGCAGCGTCCGGCGGGGCCTGCAGCGGATGCTCGCGCACGGAACGACCCATGTAGGCGGCCCGTTCCCGGAGGCCGTACGGCAGTCCGTGGCGCGGTCGGGCCTGCGGGAGGTCCCCGAGCCCTGGCGCCGGGCCGCACCGGTATGGGACGGCCCCGCCCTGGACCCCTTCGTCGAGGGCTACGACCTCCCCGGCACCGCCCACGGCCCGCTGACGGTCGGAGGCCCGGCGGACCTCGCGGCCTTCGACGTCCCGGACGAGGCCACGCTCATCGCCCAGGGCGCCGGGACCTGCGTGGCAACGGTGCTGGGCGGCCGACTGGTGTACCGCCGGCGCTGACTCAGCCGGCGAACGCCTCCCCGAACGCCCCCGAACTCTGCTCCACCCCGCTGCAGTCGGTCTGCGCGTCGTCCTCGTCGGCGTTCCCCTCCTCGCACCGCTGGTCCCGGAACGTGGACCACATCGACACCCAGCCGATCTCCTTCTCCTCCGCGAACTTCCTCACCTGCGCGGCGTCCTGAAGCGTGAACGTCTCCCCGTCCACGTCGTTCACCCCGATCATCGAGGTCAGCGCCATCCCCCGCCACGCGGTCGCCGCCGACGTCCCGAACACGTCCCGGAGCTGGGCATGCGCGGCCTTCGCCGCCGTGATCGCGTAGTCGCCCATGTCACCGTCGTAGGACTCGCCGTAGTTCATCGTCATGAGGTTGACGGTGGAGACCTGCACGGCCTGGTCGTTGGCGGACTGGAGCAGCGCGACGCTGTCGTCGTCGAGTCCGGACGGCATCACGGGAAGGGTGAAGGAGACCTTGAGGTCCAAGCGCTCCCGCTGAAGCAGGGCTATCGCCTCCGAACGCAGGTCCACCGAGTCGGAGTCGGTCAGCTCGTCGCCCTCGATGTCGAAGTCGGCCTGGGTGGAGCCGGCCACGTCCAGCGCCTCGCCGTACGCCTCCGCCAGCGCCTCGGCGCTGTCGCAGTGCAGCGCGAGTTCGTCGCCGGAGGCCCCGCCGAAGGAGACGCGGATCGTGGCGCCGGACTCCTTCAGCTCCGCGATCCGGGACGCCACCGTGTCGTCGTCGACGCCGTACACCCCGCTCCAACTCGGCGTGCAGTCACTGCCGTTCGCGATGGCGAAGGCGAGGTTGTACGTCGTGGGGGAGCCGGCGCTGTCGTTGGCGGAGGAGGTGAGGGCGCTGACGTAGGGGGCGTAGGAGGTGGGACTTTCGGTGCTCTCGGCACTCTGCGTGCTCGCGGGTTTCTTCGTGTTCTTCGTGTTCTCGGCGGTTCCGGAATTCGCCGTGCATGCGCTCGCCGCCAGGGAAAGCAGCACGACGAGCCCGGTGGTCGCCTTCAGGGGAATCCGCATTGTGCGAATCTCTCACATGGAATCGGGTTCATCCCGGGAAGCCGCCGTATCCGCCAAGACTCTCAGCGAACGGACAGGTTAAGGCGCTTCTCATGGGCGTCTCACATGACTCCGGCGCCTTCAGCACATAAAGCCGCTCTAATGTCCAGGGAATGCATTCCGAGCCTGCCATCGAAAGCCGCGCCGCGTCACGCGGTCGCCGCCGCAAACGCGGCAACGGGTCCGCCGAAGGGCCCGTGTTCGTTGACAACTCCGGACGCCGTTCGAAGATGCTGCGCCGTATCGGCATCCTCGTCGGCGTCGGCTGCCTCGGGTACGCGATCGTGCTGGGGATGGCCTTCATGGGCATCGGCACCTCGCTGGACCCGAACCAGCTGCTGCCCTTCGGCAACAGCGCCCAGGGCGGCGCACCGGGTGGCACCCCCGGCCGGCAGCCGCAGGGCGGCGTGGGCGGCCAGGTCCCGCCCAGCGGCGCCCCGTCGGCCCCGCCCTCCGGCACGCCCGCGCCCACCGCATCGGCGTCCGCCGCCTCCGCGCCCACCGCCTCCGCGTCCGCCGTCGCGGACACCACGAACTGACCCGGGACCGCAGCGACTTCCATGACTACGACGACTCCCTCACGCGGCCGTCGGCGCGCCCCCACCCGGATGGAACGGATGGCGGGCAAGGCCTCGGCGCTGCAGAAGCCCCGGGTCATCCTCGCCCTGCTGCTCCTTCTGGCGCTGACCAGCATCATGCTGCTCGACGGCTATCTGCGCGCCGAGGTCGGCGGCGACCAGCGCGTCCGCTCCGGGGCCAGCTCCAGTGACGTACCGGACGAGGTCCTCGACGGCGGCCCGATCCTCACCTTCCGGGGCGGCCAGGCCACCACGCTCTCGGTGCCGGACAAGACCATCGCCCTCACCTTCGACGACGGCCCGAACCCCACCTGGACGCCCCAGGTCCTGGAGATCCTCCAGGAGTACGACGTCCCGGGCACGTTCTTCGTGGTCGGTTCGATGGTCTCCCGCTACCCGTCGATCGTGAAGGACCTGGTCGACCAGGGCAACGAGGTCGGCATCCACACCTTCACCCACGTCGATCTGTCGTACCAGAGCGACGCCCGTGTCACCCGCGAGATGACCCAGACCCAGCTCGCCCTGGCGGGCGCGGCGGGCATCACCACGACCCTGTTCCGGGCGCCGTACTCCTCGGAGACGGACGCCATCGACAACTACAGCTGGCCCGTCTACCAGAAGCTCGGCGAGGACGGCTACACCAGCGTCTTCATCGACACCGACAGCGACGACTGGAAGCGGCCGGGCGTCTCGAAGATCGTCAAGTGGGCGACGCCGAGCGACGGCGAGGGCGCGTCGGTGCTCTTCCACGACGCCGGTGGCGAGCGGTCGCAGACGATCAAGGCGCTGCCGAAGTACATCGAGAAGATGAAGGCGAAGGGGTACACCTTCACGACGATCAGCGGGGTGATGCAGGAGCAGGGGCCGGCCGCCGGGGACGCCGGGACCGCCGGAGCTGCTGGGGTTCCCGGGGGAACCCAGTCCCTTCAGGCCGCTCACCGCGAGGCCACCGGAGCGACGCTCTACGAGGGCAAGGCCCTCATCGCCGCCGTCGCCGTCGCCGAGTGGACCGTGCCGACGCTGTCGGTCGGCCTGATGATCGTGGGCGTGGCCGTGCTCGGCCGGTTCGGGATGATGCTGATCCTCGCCCGCCGGCACTACCGGCAGCGCAACAGACGCCGGTTCAGCTGGGGTCCGACGGTCACCGAGCCGGTGAGCGTGATCGTCCCGGCGTACAACGAGAAGGAGTGCATCGCCAACACCCTGGAGTCCCTGGCGAAGAGCACCCATCCGATCGAGGTCATCGTCGTCGACGACGGCTCGACCGACGGCACCTCCGAGATCGCTCGCCACGCCGCCGACGAACTGGGCATGACCAACGTCCGCGTCATCCGCCAGGAGAACGCCGGCAAACCGGCGGCCCTCAACAACGGTGTGCGCAGCGCCAGTCACGACATCGTCGTGATGATGGACGGCGACACGGTCTTCGAGCCGGACACCGTACGGCAGCTCGTGCAGCCCTTCGCCGACTCCCGGGTGGGCGCGGTCGCGGGCAACGCCAAGGTCGGCAACCGCAACACGGTCATCGGCGCCTGGCAGCACATCGAGTACGTGATGGGCTTCAACCTCGACCGGCGCATGTACGACCTGCTGCGCTGCATGCCCACCATCCCGGGCGCGATCGGCGCGTTCCGCCGGGACGCGGTCCTGGAGGTCGGCGGGATGAGCGAGGACACCCTCGCCGAGGACACCGACATCACGATCGCCATGCACCGCGCGGGCTGGCGGGTGGTCTACCAGGAGCACGCGCGGGCGTGGACCGAGGCGCCGGGCTCGCTCAAGCAGCTGTGGTCGCAGCGCTACCGGTGGTCGTACGGCACCATGCAGGCGCTGTGGAAGCACCGCAAGTCCCTCACGGACAAGGGCCCTTCGGGCCGCTTCGGGCGAGTCGGCATGCCACTGGTGGTCATCTTCCAGATCGTCACACCGGTCTTCGCGCCGCTGATCGACGTCTTCACCGTCTACTCGATGATCTTCGTCGACTTCCGGGCCGCCCTGCTGGCCTGGCTCGCGGTGCTGGCGGTCCAGCTCGTCTGCGCGGCCTACGCCTTCCGCCTCGACCGGGAGCGGTACCGCTACCTGCTGATGATGCCGCTCCAGCAGCTGGCCTACCGGCAGATGATGTACCTCGTCCTCATCCACTCCTGCATCACCGCCCTGACCGGCGGCCGGCTGCGCTGGCAGAAGCTGAAGCGCACGGGCGAGGTCGGGACGCCGGCGGGGGTGGGCTGAGTGGGCTCGCACCGGCGGGGCGGAGCCGCCGTCCTGGCGGCCCGGCCTGCCGCCGCCGCACCCACCCGTGACCGCTACTTCGACACCCTGCGCGCGCTCGCCCTGGTCAGGGTGGTGACGTACCACACCTTCGGCTGGGCCTGGGCCGGCCTGGTCTTCCCCTCCATGGGCATCATGTTCGGCCTGGCCGGCACCTTGATGGCCAAGTCCCTGGAACGGCCGGCGCTGAAGGTGGTCCGGAGCCGGCTCCGGCGCCTGCTGCCGCCCTTCTGGTTCTGGGGCTTCTTCGTGGTCGTCGCGATGCTGATCCACGACTGGATGCCGGGCTGGCAGATCGTCTACTGGGTCGTCCCGCTCGGCGACCCGCCGGGCAACGCGTGGGGCGTACAGGCGTACGAGATCCTCTGGTACCTGCGGACGTACCTCTGGTTCGTGCTCCTGTCCCCCCTTCTGCTGAAGCTGTTCCGCCTCGCCCCGGTCCCCGTCCTGCTCGGCTCCCTGGCGCCGGTCCTGGTGCTTCAGTTCGTCTGGGCGGGGCCGGACAACCGGCTCGGCAGCGCCCTGTGGGACCTGTCGACGTACCTCTTCTGCTGGATCCTCGGCTTCGCCCACCGCGACGGCGTGCTCCAGCGGATGGCGCCGGCGGCCGTGGTCCTGCTGTCGTCCGCCGCGCTCGGCTACGGCGGCTGGTACGCCTTCGCTCACCAGGGGGAGTACGGCACCTACGACCTGGACGAGATCCCGCTCGCGCAGGCCTTCTGGTCCGCCGGGTTCGTGATGCTGCTGATGTGGGCCAAGGCGCGGTTCCGGATCGACTTCGCGGGGCTGACGCGGCTGCGGCGCCTGGACCGGCTGGTGACGGTCTTCAACGCGCGTGCCGTCACGATCTACCTCTGGCACGAGATCGCGCTGATCCTCGCCGTCCCGCTGATCGACCAGTTCTGGAACGTGCCCGCCTTCGAGGCGTATCTGCCGCTGGAGAGCCAGTGGTTCATGTTCGGCGTCGGCTGGGTGCTGATCGCCGGGTTCGTCCTGGCGTGCGGATGGGTGGAGGACGTGGCGGCGAGGAAGAAGCCGAGGCTTCTTCCGTGAGGCCGTCGGCCGCTCGGGCCGGGGCGGCTGCAAGAATGGGCGCGTGACCCGCGCTTCCCTGAACAAGCAGCCGCACGAAGTCGCCTCGATGTTCGACGACGTCGCGGAACGGTACGACCTGACGAACGACGTGCTGTCGCTCGGCCAGGACCGGGTGTGGCGCAAGGAGGTCGCCAAGGCGGTCGACGCCCGTCCCGCGCAGAAGGTCCTGGACCTGGCCGCCGGTACGGCGACCTCCTCCCTGCCCTTCGCCCGCACCGGCGCCTATGTCGTCCCCTGCGACTTCTCCCTCGGCATGCTCCAGGTCGGCAAGAAGAAGCACCCCTGGCTGCCGCTGACGGCGGGCGACGCGACGAGGCTGCCGTTCAAGGACGACACCTTCGACGCCGTCACGATCTCCTTCGGCCTGCGCAACGTCCAGGACTTCGACGCCGCCCTGCGCGAGATGCACCGGGTGACCAAGCCCGGCGGCCGGGTGGTGATCTGCGAGTTCTCGCACCCGACGTGGGCGCCCTTCCGGACCGTCTACACCGAGTACCTGATGCGCGCCCTGCCGCCGGTCGCCCGCGCGGTCTCCTCCAACCCCGACGCCTACGTCTACCTCGCCGAATCCATCCGCGCCTGGCCCGACCAGCCCGCGCTGGCCGAGCGGCTGCGGAAGGCGGGCTGGTCGAAGGTGGCCTGGCGGAACCTGACGGGCGGGGTGGTCGCGCTGCACCGGGGCTTCAAGGAGAGCTGACGGCACGCTCGCGGGGCCTCTGGGCTTCCGTAACCCCCTTTCGAGGGCTTGCCCGGGGGCTCACGCGAACCCGGCCGCCGGGGCGTAGGAGTGCCCCATCGGCTCGTCCAGTTCCCGCCGCATCCCGCCGCCGGGTGGCTCCGGCAGGCGTGGCTCGCGGACCCCGGAACCTCCGCCGCCCTCGCCCTCGCCGAAGTCGAACCACACGGTGACCACGGCCCCGCGCGGGATCTCGACGCCGGGCGCCGGGTACTGCCGTACGACGTAGTCCACGACGGCGAGTCGGAGGTCGGGCTGGTCGGGGGAGGCGAGCAGCACTCCGCGTGCCTCGGCCGACCTGCGCGCGTCCACGGCCATCAGGCCGACGAGGCGCGGTACGCGCACTTCAGGTGTCTTGGGCGGTTTGTACACAGACGTCACCCCCAGCGGTACCGGCAGAGTAACCCCCACCCGGTACCGCCCGGAAGCGTTAAGTGGCTTTCTGTGACAGTCAGTTACTCTTCGTGTTCAAACTGGTTCCCGCTGCTCCGCTTGTCAGGTCCAGTCGGTAGCAGTGCCCCTGACGGCCGTTCGTCGGCGTCGTGAAGACCTCGGCCAGCGTCATGCCCAGCCGCCGGGTCACCGCGATGGAGCGCGCGTTGCGGGCGTCGACCATGGCCACCACGCCCGGGACACCCGCCGTCCGCACCCGCTCCAGCGTCAACCGCGCGGCCGCGGTGACGTAACCCCTGCCCCAGTGCGCCCGCGCGAGCCGCCAGCCGATCTCGATCTCGCCCGTGGGACCCCACTCCCGCTCCCACGGCTGGGCGCCGGTGAACCCGATCACCTCGCCGGACTCGTCCAGCACGGACCACAGGCAGAACCCGCGCTGGGCGTCGTGCCGCCGCTGCCGGGCCGTGAGCTCCTCGTAGACGGACAGGCCCGCGGACTTGCCGCCGTGGAACTCCATGACGTCCGGGTCGTCGAAGAGCCGGTGCCAGACGACGGCGTCCTCGTCGGTGGGGACGCGCAGCCGCACTGCGGGGAGAGCTCGGTTCACGGGGCAGCCCTTCAGCCGGGTGATCACTGGTGCTGAATAGACTGCCCATGTCCTGTGCCGGTCGGCACGCAGATTTCGAACTTGGGGAGATCCCGCCGTGACCGAGCCCCTCCTCTCCGACAACACCGCCGATGTGATCGTCGTGGGCGCGGGGCCAGCCGGCTCCACGACCGCGTACCACCTGGCCAAGGCCGGGCTCGACGTGCTCCTGCTGGAGAAGACCGAGTTCCCGCGGGAGAAGGTCTGCGGTGACGGCCTCACGCCGCGCGCGGTCAAGCAGCTCGTGGCGATGGGCATCGACATCTCCGAGGAGGCCGGCTGGCTGCGCAACAAGGGCCTGCGGATCATCGGCGGCGGTGTCCGGCTCCAGCTCGACTGGCCCGACCTCGCCTCCTTCCCCGACTACGGCCTGGTCCGCAAGCGCGACGACTTCGACGAGCAGCTCGCCCGGCAGGCCCAGAAGGCGGGGGCGCGCCTGTACGAGCGCTGCAACGTGGGCGCCCCGGTCGTCGACGACCGCACCGGGCGCATCACCGGCGTGCACGCCAAGCTCGGTGACGAGAAGCGCGAAGTGACCTTCCACGCCCCGCTGGTGGTGGCCGCCGACGGCAACTCGACCAGGCTGTC
Organism: Streptomyces sp. NPDC043726; assembly: GCF_056436565.1. Taxonomy (NCBI): domain Bacteria; kingdom Bacillati; phylum Actinomycetota; class Actinomycetes; order Kitasatosporales; family Streptomycetaceae; genus Streptomyces; species Streptomyces sp. NPDC043726. The sequence continues at coordinate 887,222 of NZ_JBWKCI010000001.1, read as the reverse complement.
GCTGGCGATGGGCCTGCACCGCCGTGAGGACCGCCCGATGGGCGTGGCCGTCCGCACGTACTTCGAGTCCCCGCGCCACGAGGACGACTACCTGGAGTCCTGGCTGGAGCTGTGGGACCGCCGCGGCCCCGAGGACCGCCTGCTGCCCGGCTACGGCTGGGTCTTCGGCATGGGCGACGGCACCTCGAACGTCGGTCTGGGCGTGCTCAACACCTCCGACTCCTTCAAGGAGCTGGACTGGCGCGAGGTGCTGAAGGCCTGGTGCGCCTCGATGCCGGAGGAGTGGGGCTACACGCCGGACAACATGACCGGCCCGATCCGCGGTGCCGCCCTCCCGATGGCCTTCAACCGCCAGCCCCACTACACCAAGGGCCTGCTGCTGGTCGGCGACGCCGGTGGTCTGGTGAACCCCTTCAACGGCGAGGGCATCGCCTACGCCATGGAGTCCGGCCAGATCGCCGCCGACATCATCGTCCAGGCGCACGCGCGGTCGACTCCCGCGGGGCGCGAGATGGCCCTGCAGCGCTACCCGCGCGTGCTCAAGGACACCTACGGCGGCTACTACACGATGGGCCGCGCCTTCGTGAAGCTCATCGGCAACCCGAAGGTCATGAAGATCGCGACCCAGCGCGGCCTGACGCACCCCCTGCTGATGAAGTTCACGCTGAAGCTGCTCGCGAACCTCACGGACCCGACCGGTGGCGACGCGATGGACCGCATCATCAACGGTCTGAGCAAGGTGGCCCCGAAGGCGTGACCCGGCTTCTCCGGGCGTGAGCCGGCTGTTCAGCGCCTCCACGTCGGCGGCCCGGCGGGCGAGCACCTCCTCCCGCCGGGCCGCCACCTGCCGCAGCGCGTCCTTGCGCTCCCGCTGGGAGAGCCGGTCCAGGTAGATCCGCCCGTCGCAGTGGTCGGTCTCGTGCGCGAGACAGCGGGCGAAGTACCCGCTGCCCTCGATCACGACCGGCTCCCCGTCCTCGTCCAGCCCCCGCACCACGGCCCGGTCCGGCCGCGGTACGTCCATGACGGCGCAACTCCCCTCGTCGTCGGGACAGTCGTAGACGACGATGAGCGCCGCGAGATCCGGCCCGAACTCGGTCACGTCCCGCCACGGCTTGTGCAGCACCTGCTCGCCGACCTCGTGAACTCCCCTTCTGTGGGCGTGTGTTGTGAGCCCCGTGGAACACGCGCGCGGGACGTGGGGCCCGGCCCTGCGCGCGGCGGACCCGCAGCTCGCCCGCTGCGACGCGCTGAGGACCGACTGGATGACCGGCGTGATGTTCTACCTGCGCACGCCCACCCCGGTCGTGCACGGCCACGTCAACTGCCTCGACTCACCCTGGGCGGTGACGGCCGTGGGCCAGGCCCAGTTCTGGGCCGGCCGGGACTTCGCCCGCGACTACGGCGACGGACAGGTCCGGGACTGCCTCTCCGCGATCATCTCCGAGTGGGACAAGCCGGGCATCCTCTACGGCAAGCCCGCGCGGGAGTGCACCCAGGAGGAGGTCGTCGCCGAACTGTGGGCGCAACTGAAGGACGCGCTGAACGACCCCGGCAAGACCACGCTCACGGACGCCGACCGCCTCGGCTGGTTCATGGACCCGGCGGTGACCGGCCTCGGCGGCCCCGACCCGCAGAACCGCGAACAGCTGATGATCCATCCCACGGGCACGTACTACAACCGGCCCACGGCCCGCACGAAGGTGCCGAACCTCTTCCTCGCCGGCGACTACGTCCGCACCGACATCGACCTCGCGTCCATGGAGGGCGCCAACGAGGCCGCCCGCGCCGCCGTCAACGCGCTGCTGGACGCGGACGATTCGGACACCGAGCGCTGCGCGATCGTCGGGCTGTACCGTCCGCCCGAGCTGGAACCGCTGAAGCGGATCGATGAGTTCCGCACCGGCTGGGCCTGCCCAACACCTTCGACCTCGGCTAGCGCCGGCCTCGCGGAGGTGCCGGACGGGGCCGCTGCCCCCGAGCGGCTGCGGCCCCATCCGTACTGCTGTGCCCCTTTCGGGGCTATATGCCTCGCGGGCTGTGCGTCAGAGTACGCGCACCGCGCCCGAGGCGGGATAGCCGGAAAGGTCCTGGATGACCACGCCCTTGGACGGGTTGGCGGCGTCCAGGTACTGACCGTCCCCGATGTACACGCCCACGTGGTACGCCGAGCCCTTGCCGCCCCAGTACAGGATGTCGCCGACCTGGAGGTTGGACAGGGAGACGTCCGTGCCCGCCATCGACTGGTCCTGCGAGACGCGGGGGAGGTCCACGCCGACCTGCTTGAAGGCGGCCTGCACCAGCGAGGAGCAGTCCCACGCGTTGGGGCCGGTGGCACCCATGACGTAGGCGTCGCCGAGCTGGGCCTTGAGGAAGGAGATGACCGTCGCGACGCTGCCGCTCGCCGGAGCGGAGGCGGTGGCGGTGGCGGTCGTGGCGGTGGAGGTGGCGGCGAGCGTGGTGCGCTCCGCGTCGCGGGCGGCGCGCTCGGCGGCGGCCTTGCGAGCGGCCTCGGCGGCCTTCTTCTTGGCCTCCGCCTTCTTCTTGGCCACGGCGAGGTCCGCCTTGGCCTCCTTGGCGGCCGCGGCGGCGGCCGCGTCCCGCTCCGCCTGGAGCTCGTAGCTGGCCGCGGCCTGCTGCGTGGCGTCAGCGGACTCGGCTACCTGAGCGGCCAGGTCGGCCGTCAGGGTGGGCAGTTCGAGGGTCTGCGTGACCGGCTCGGCGGCGCTCGCCGTGGCCGACGCGCCCGCCGCTGCCATGCTGAGGACGCCACCGGCAACTCCGGCGCGCATCGCGAGGGTCGTGGACCCGGTGCGGCGGGGTTTCCGGTGGCTGCGTATGTGAGCGGTGTGGGACATGAGAACAACGGGTATCAGGGGCTCCTCCATACCTTCAAGAAACGTGTGCTGCGCCACAGTTGTTCAATCGGCGGCGTGAATCCCGGGCGTGTCGCTCTTTATTGACGCCGTAACGGACATTGCGGGCGCACCGTAACCCACCCGTGATCACGTCCTTTCGTCGGTTCGCCCGAATTGCCCCGCGCCTACCACTTGTTGAGGCAGGTGGCCAAGCCCGGTTCTCATGGCGCTCTTATGGATGTGGTGGAGGTCACGCAACGATTACGGCGACGGCCGCGTCCCGCGCGCACGCCCCACCCCCCGCCGCTCGTGAACGCGCGCACGCGTCCACACCCCGCACCGCCCCTCCCCCTGATGTGTGAACGCCGTCCTCTATCAAGGCGCCGCGTCCATCGCCAATTTGCATGCAGAGGAAGTCTCTTGATATTGAGACGACCCTTCCGAGCTGCGCCGACGAGCGGAAATGTCACCTCAGGTGATCACTTGGATGCCTCGCGTGCGAAGATCACCACTCATCCGACTTCATGATCCTTCGTCAGGTGGTGGAGATCACAAAGCTTGTGTAATACCCCGTGTCGCAGATCACAGAGCGGCGGGCATAGGATGCGAGGCAGTTGGGCTTGTGACCTGCTTCACATGTTCTCGATCTTCGCCGGGACGAGCGGGATTCGAGGGACGCATGAGGCGCACGTGGTGAGCCTGACGCAACCGCCAGCAGTCAGTGCCGACTGAGAGGAGCGAGGAGCGGTGAACGCGTATGCGCCCATCCTCGTACTGGGAGCCCTCGGGGCAGGCTTTGCGATCTTCTCCGTGGTCATGGCCACGCTGATCGGTCCGAAGCGGTACAACCGCGCCAAGCTCGAAGCCTACGAGTGCGGTATCGAGCCGACCCCCACGCCGGCCGGCGGCGGGCGCTTCCCGATCAAGTACTACCTGACGGCGATGCTCTTCATCATCTTCGATATCGAGATCGTCTTCCTCTACCCCTGGGCCGTCACCTTCGACGCCCTGGGGATCTTCGGGCTCGTGGAGATGCTGCTCTTCGTGCTCACCGTCTTCGTCGCGTACGCGTACGTATGGCGGCGCGGCGGCCTGGAATGGGACTGAGGGGCCTTTAACTCATGGGACTCGAAGAAAAGCTGCCGAGCGGCTTCCTGCTGACCACCGTCGAGCAGGCCGCGGGCTGGGTGCGCAAGGCGTCGGTCTTCCCGGCCACCTTCGGCCTCGCCTGCTGTGCCATCGAGATGATGACCACCGGCGCCGGCCGTTACGACCTGGCGCGCTTCGGCATGGAGGTCTTCCGCGGCTCACCGCGGCAGGCGGACCTCATGATCGTCGCCGGCCGGGTCAGCCAGAAGATGGCGCCCGTGCTGAGGCAGGTCTACGACCAGATGCCGAACCCCAAGTGGGTGATCTCCATGGGGGTCTGCGCCTCCTCGGGCGGCATGTTCAACAACTACGCCATCGTCCAGGGCGTCGACCACATCGTCCCGGTCGACATCTACCTCCCGGGCTGCCCGCCCCGCCCCGAGATGCTGATGGACGCGATCCTCAAGCTCCACCAGAAGATCCAGAGCTCCAAGCTCGGCGTGAACGCCGAGGAGGCGGCCCGCGAGGCCGAGGAAGCCGCGCTCAAGGCGCTCCCCACCATCGAGATGAAGGGGCTGCTGCGATGAGCGACACCGGCAACGGCGTCAACCCCGAGAAGGACCTCGGCGCCTCCAACCTCCCCGGCCAGCGGGGCGAGGGCGGCGAGGAGATCCGCGTCCAGCGCGGCATGTTCGGCGCGAACAACGGCGGCGACACCTCCGGCTACGGCGGCCTCGTCCGCTCCGTCCGCCTCCCGGGACCGGCCACCCGCCCCTACGGCGGCTGGTTCGACGAGGTCGCCGACGAACTCGAGGGCGCGCTGGAGGAGCAGGGCCTGCTCCCCGAGAACGCCATCGAGAAGACGGTCGTCGACCGCGGCGAGCTCACCTTCCACATCGAGCGCGAGCACCTGCTCCGCGTCGCCCGCACCCTGCGCGACGACCCGGCCCTGCGCTTCGAGCTGTGCACCGGCGTCAGCGGTGTCCACTATCCGAACGACACGGGCCGCGAGCTGCACGCCGTCTACCACCTGCGCTCGATCACCCACAACCGGCTCATCCGGCTGGAGGTCAGCGCCCCCGACAGCGACCGGCGGGTCCCGTCGCTGGTCCCGGTCTATCCGACCAACGACTGGCACGAGCGCGAGACCTACGACTTCTTCGGGATCGTCTTCGAAGGTCACCCGGCCCTGACGCGGATCATGATGCCGGACGACTGGCAGGGCCATCCGCAGCGCAAGGACTACCCCCTCGGCGGCATCCCCGTCGAGTACAAGGGCGCCCAGATCCCGGCTCCGGACCAGCGGAGGTCGTACTCATGAGCACGCAGCACGCCACTGGGCGCGAGACCACCGAGGGCACCGTATATACGGTCACCGGTGGCGACTGGGACGAGGTCGTCCAGTCCGCGGCCCGCGCCGACGACGAGCGCATCGTCGTCAACATGGGTCCGCAGCACCCGTCCACCCACGGGGTGCTCCGGCTGATCCTGGAGATCGAGGGCGAGACGGTCACCGAGGCCCGCTGCGGCATCGGCTATCTGCACACCGGCATCGAGAAGAACCTCGAGTTCCGCACGTGGACGCAGGGCACCACGTTCGTGACGCGCATGGACTACCTGACGTCCTTCTTCAACGAGACCGGCTACTGTCTCGCCGTCGAGAAGCTCCTCGGCGTCGAGGACCAGATCCCCGACCGGGCCACCCTCATCCGGGTGCTCCTGATGGAGCTCAACCGCCTCTCCTCGCACCTGGTGTGCATCGCCACCGGCGGCATGGAACTCGGCGCCACCACGATCATGATCTACGGATTCCGTGATCGTGAAATGATTCTCGACATCTACGAGCTCATCACGGGCCTGCGGATGAACCACGCGTACATCCGCCCCGGCGGACTCGCCCAGGACCTGCCCCCGGGCGCGGTGGACCAGATCCGCGAGTTCGTGAAGAAGATGAAGAAGAACCTCCCGGAGTACGACAAGCTCGCCACCGGGAACCCCATCTTCAAGGCCCGCATGCAGGATGTCGGCTACCTCGACCTGGCCGGCTGCATGGCCCTCGGCGCCACCGGCCCGATCCTGCGCTCCACCGGCCTCCCACACGACCTGCGCAAGGCCCAGCCGTACTGCGGCTACGAGACCTTCGACTTCGACGTCCCGACCGCCGACACCTGCGACTCCTACGGCCGCTTCCTGATCCGCCTGGAGGAGATGCGCCAGTCGCTCAGGATCGTCGAGCAGTGCCTGGACCGGCTCCAGCCCGGACCGGTCATGGTCGCCGACAAGAAGATCGCCTGGCCCGCCCAGCTCGCGCTCGGCCCGGACGGCCTCGGCAACTCCCTCGACCACATCAAGAAGATCATGGGCACCTCCATGGAGGCCCTGATCCACCACTTCAAGCTGGTCACCGAGGGCTTCCGCGTCCCGCCGGGACAGGCGTACGCGGCCGTCGAGTCGCCCAAGGGCGAGCTCGGGGTGCACGCCGTCTCCGACGGCGGCACCCGCCCCTACCGGGTCCACTTCCGCGACCCGTCCTTCACCAACCTTCAGGCCATGGCGGCGATGTGCGAGGGCGGCCAGGTCGCCGACGTCATCGTCGCCGTCGCATCCATCGACCCCGTGATGGGAGGCGTCGACCGGTGACCACCAGTTCTTCGGAGCAGGGCGTCAGCCTGGGCATGCCCGAACTGCCCGCGCCCGGCTACCCGGACGACGTTCGAGCCCGGCTCGAGCGGGACGCGCGCGAGGTCATCGCCCGCTACCCCGACTCCCGGTCCGCGCTCCTGCCGCTGCTGCACCTCGTGCAGTCGGAGGAGGGCCATGTCACGCGCACCGGGATGCGGTTCTGCGCGGACATGCTCGACCTGACCACCGCCGAGGTCACCGCCGTGGCCACCTTCTACACCATGTACCGGCGCCGCCCGAGCGGCGACTACCAGGTCGGGGTGTGCACCAACACGCTGTGCGCGGTGATGGGCGGCGACGCGATCTTCGAGGCGCTCCAGGAGCACCTGGCCGTCGGCAACGGCGAGACCACCGACGACGGCAAGGTCACCCTGGAGCACATCGAGTGCAACGCGGCCTGCGACTTCGCGCCGGTCGTGATGGTCAACTGGGAGTTCTTCGACAACCAGACCGTGCAGAGCGCCAAGCGCCTGGTGGACGACCTGCGCGCGGGAGCACCGGTTTCTCCCACGCGCGGTGCGCCGCTGTGCACCTTCAAGGAGACCGCCCGGATCCTGGCGGGCTTTCCCGACGAGCGGGAAGGGGCGCTCGAGGCCGGCGGAAGCGCGGGACCCGCTTCGCTGGTCGGCCTCAAGCTGGCCAAGGGGGAGGCCGCTCCCGCGCGGGTGGTTCACCCACGCGACGGCGGACCTCATGAGGAGCCGCAGGACAGGGCAGTGCACGAGCCGTCACCGACGGAGCACTTGAGCTCACACGACGCGCCGCAGGACACATCGGCCTCCGACCCGACCCACCCGGCCGGGCCTACCGCCGAGGAGGGGGAGTGATGACCTTGGCACCCGAGCTGAAAGACACCAGCCCCGAGAAGCTGCTCGCACCCGTGCTGTCGGCCTTCTGGGACGAGGACAGGTCCTGGACGCTCGACGTCTACCGAAGGCACGACGGATACGAGGGACTTCGCAAGGCGCTCGCCATGTCGCCGGACGACCTCATCGCCTATGTGAAGGACTCCGGTCTGCGCGGGCGCGGCGGCGCGGGATTCCCCACCGGGATGAAATGGCAGTTCATTCCCCAGGGAGATGGAAAGCCGCACTATCTAGTTGTCAACGCCGACGAGTCGGAGCCCGGGACGTGCAAGGACATCCCGCTCCTCTTCGCGAACCCGCACAGCCTCATCGAGGGCATGATCATCGCGTGTTATGCCATCAGGTCGTCGCATGCCTTCATCTATCTGCGTGGTGAAGTCGTCCCCGTGCTGCGGCGGTTGCACTCGGCCGTGAGCGAGGCCTATGCGGCCGGCTACCTCGGACAGAACATCCTGGGCAGCGGCCTCGATCTCGATCTCACCGTGCACGCCGGCGCCGGGGCGTACATCTGCGGTGAGGAGACCGCACTGCTCGACTCGCTCGAAGGCCGCCGTGGTCAACCGCGGCTCCGTCCCCCTTTCCCCGCTGTCGCGGGCCTCTACGCATGCCCGACTGTGGTGAACAACGTCGAGTCGATCGCGTCGGTTCCCGCGATTCTCCAGCGGGGCAAAGAATGGTTCCGCTCGATGGGCAGCGAGAAGTCCCCGGGCTTCACGCTCTACTCGCTCAGCGGCCACGTCGCGAGCCCCGGCCAGTACGAGGCCCCGCTCGGCATCACGCTGCGCCAGCTGCTGGAGATGAGCGGCGGGATGCGGCCGGGCCACCGGCTGAAGTTCTGGACGCCGGGCGGCTCCTCCACGCCGATGTTCACCGACGAGCACCTCGACGTCCCCCTGGACTACGAGGGAGTGGGCGCCGCCGGTTCCATGCTCGGCACCAAGGCGCTCCAGTGCTTCGACGAGACGACCTGCGTCGTGCGCGCCGTCACCCGCTGGACCGAGTTCTACGCCCACGAGTCCTGCGGCAAGTGCACGCCCTGCCGTGAAGGCACGTACTGGCTCGTGCAGTTGCTGCGCGACATCGAGGCCGGCAAGGGCGTCATGTCCGACCTCGACAAGCTGAACGACATCGCCGACAACATCAACGGCAAGTCCTTCTGCGCCCTCGGCGACGGTGCCGCCTCGCCGATCTTCTCCTCGCTGAAGTACTTCCGCGAGGAGTACGAGCAGCACATCACGGGCCGCGGCTGCCCCTTCGACCCGGCCAAGTCCACGGCCTGGGCCGACAAGCACTCGGAGGTGAACGCATGACAGTGACGACCAGCAGCGCTCCCTCCGGGGGCGGTGAGGCGGCGGTCCCGCCGGAGGACCTCGTCTCGCTGACCGTCGACGGCGTGGAGATCAGCGTGCCCAAGGGCACCCTGGTCATCCGGGCCGCCGAACAGCTCGGCATCGAGATCCCCCGCTTCTGCGACCACCCGCTCCTCGACCCGGCCGGCGCCTGCCGGCAGTGCATCGTCGAGGTCGAGGGCCAGCGCAAGCCGATGGCGTCCTGCACCATCACCTGCACCGACGGCATGGTGGTGAAGACCCACCTGACCTCGCCGGTCGCCGAGAAGGCGCAGCACGGTGTGATGGAGCTGCTGCTCATCAACCACCCGCTGGACTGCCCGGTCTGCGACAAGGGCGGCGAGTGCCCGCTGCAGAACCAGGCCATGTCGCACGGCCAGGCCGAGTCCCGCTTCGAGGGCCGCAAGCGGACGTACGAGAAGCCCGTCCCGATCTCCACGCAGGTGCTGCTCGACCGCGAGCGGTGCGTGCTGTGCGCCCGCTGCACCCGCTTCTCCAACCAGATCGCCGGCGACCCGATGATCGAGCTGGTCGAGCGGGGCGCGCTCCAGCAGGTCGGCACCGGCGAGGGCGACCCCTTCGAGTCGTACTTCTCCGGCAACACCATCCAGATCTGCCCGGTCGGAGCGCTCACCTCGGCGGCGTACCGCTTCCGCTCCCGCCCCTTCGACCTGGTGTCCTCCCCGACGGTCTGCGAGCACTGCTCCGGCGGCTGCGCGACGCGCACCGACCACCGGCGCGGCAAGGTCATGCGCAAGCTCGCGGCCAACGACCCCGAGGTCAACGAGGAGTGGATCTGCGACAAGGGCCGCTTCGCCTTCCGGTACGCGCAGCAGCGGGACCGGCTTCAGACGCCGCTGGTGCGCAATCCCGAGGGCGAACTGGTCCCGGCGTCCTGGCCGGAGGCCCTGCAGATCGCGGCCCAGGGGCTGCTCGCCTCGCGCGGGCGGGCCGGTGTCCTGACCGGCGGCCGGCTCACCGTGGAGGACGCCTACGCGTACAGCAAGTTCGCGCGCGTGGCGCTCGACACCAATGACATCGACTTCCGCGCGCGCGTGCACAGCGGCGAGGAGGCCGACTTCCTGGCGGCCCGGGTCGCCGGACGCGGCCGCGACCTCGACGGTACGGGCGTCACGTACTCCGTCCTGGAGAAGGCGCCCGCGGTCCTGCTGGCCGGGTTCGAGGCCGAGGAGGAGGCGCCCGGCGTCTTCCTGAGGCTGCGCAAGGCCTGGCGCAAGCACGGCCAGAAGGTCTTCTCGCTCGCCACGTACGGCACCCGCGGTCTGGAGAAGGCGGGCGGCACGCTGCTGCCGGCCGCTCCCGGCACCGAGACCGAGTGGCTGGACGCGCTCGCGAGCGGTGTGGGCCTGGAGGAGGGCGGCGCGAAGGCGACCGAGGCGCTGCGCGCCGAGGGCGCGGTCATCGTCGTCGGCGAGCGGCTGGCCGCAGTGGCGGGCGGGCTCACCGCCGCCGTACGGGCCGCGTCCGCGACCGGCGCCCACCTGGTGTGGATCCCGCGCCGGGCCGGGGAGCGCGGCGCCGTCGAGGCCGGCGCGCTGCCGTCGCTGCTGCCGGGCGGACGTCCGGCCACCGACCCCCGCGCGCGGGAGGAGGTCGCCGCGGCCTGGGGCATGGCCGAACTTCCGCACCGCTACGGGCGGGACACCGGCCAGATCCTGGAGGCCGCCGCCACCGGCGAACTCCAGGCCCTGGTGGTCTCCGGAGTCGAGATCGCCGACCTGCCGGACCCGGCACGCGCGCGTGAGGCGCTCGCCGAGGCGGGCTTCCTGGTCTCGCTGGAGCTGCGGCCCAGCGAGGTCACCGAACTCGCCGACGTGGTCCTGCCCGTCGCGGCCGTCGCCGAGAAGGCGGGCACCTTCCTCAACTGGGAGGGCCGGGCGCGCCTGTTCGAGGCCGCGCTCAAGCCCGACCAGATGACCCGCCCGCTTCCCCCGACCGACGCCCGCGTGCTGCAGATGCTGGCCGACGCCATGGACGTACACCTGGGTCTGCCGGACCTGCGCACCGCCCGCGCGGAGCTGGACCGGCTGGGCGCCTGGGACGGTCCCCGGGCCACCGAACCCCTGGAGTCCGCGGCCCAGTTGCCGCGACCGGCCGCCGGAGAGGCCGTACTGGCCGGGCACCGGCTGCTGCTCGACCAGGGCAGGCTCCAGGACGGCGACGAGGCGCTCGCCGGGACCCGGCACGCCGCCCACGCGCGCGTGTCGGCCGCCACGGCCGCCGAGGCGGGCGTGAAGGACGGCGACGTCCTGGCGGTGACCGGTGCCGCCGGGACGGTCGAACTCCCCCTCAGGATCACCGCGATGCCCGACCGGGTGGTCTGGCTCCCGCTGAACTCCACCGGCGGCGGCGTCGCCTCCGACGCCGGTGTGCGGCCCGGCTCCCTCGTCCGCATCGGCCCGGCGACGCTCGCCGCGGAGGCCACCGAGGAGGTGGAGGCATGAGCCCGTACCTCGCCGCTGAAGACCTCTCGATGTTCGGCCGCGACCCCTGGTGGCTCGTCGTCATCAAGGCCGTCTTCTGCTTCGCCTTCCTGATGCTGACCGTGCTGTTCTCGATCGTCTGGGAGCGCAAGGTCGTCGCGTGGATGCAGCTGCGCATCGGCCCCAACCGGCACGGCCCCTGGGGCATGCTCCAGTCGCTCGCCGACGGCATCAAGCTGATGCTGAAGGAAGACCTCATCGTCAAACGCGCGGACAAGGTCGTCTACGTCCTCGCGCCGATCGTCGCGGCCATCCCGGCCTTCATGGCGATCGCGGTGATCCCCTTCGGCCCGGCCGGCAACGAGATCTCGATCTTCGGCGAGCGGACCACGATGCAGCTCACCGACCTGCCGATCGCGATGCTCTACATCCTCGCGGTCGCCTCGGTCGGCATCTACGGCATCGTGCTGGCGGGCTGGAGCTCCGGATCCACCTATCCGCTCCTCGGCGGCCTGCGCTCCTGCGCGCAGATGATCTCCTACGAGATCGCCATGGGCGCGGCCTTCGCCTCCGTCTTCCTCTACTCGGGGTCGATGTCGACCTCGACCATCGTGGAAGCCCAGCAGGACCGCTGGTACATCGTCCTGCTGCCGGTCTCGTTCATCATCTACGTCATCACGATGGTCGGCGAGACCAACCGGGCCCCCTTCGACATGCCGGAGTCCGAGGGCGACCTGGTCGGCGGCTTCAACACCGAGTACTCCTCGATCAAGTTCGCGATGTTCATGCTCGCCGAGTACGTGAACATGGTGACGGTCTCGGCGGTCTCGGTGACGCTCTTCCTCGGCGGCTGGCGGGCTCCCTGGCCGGTCTCCACCTTCTGGGAGGGCGCCAACCACGGCTGGTGGCCGCTGCTCTGGTTCACGATCAAGGTGCAGCTGCTGCTGTTCTTCTTCATCTGGCTGCGCGGCACGCTCCCACGGGTCCGCTACGACCAGCTGATGAAGCTCGGCTGGAAGGTCCTCATCCCGGTCTCCGTGGTCTGGCTGATGCTCGTCGCGACCGTGCGGACCCTGCGCAACGAGAACTACGACTTCGCCGACATCGCCCTCTACGTCGGCGGCGGCGTCCTGGCCCTCCTGCTGCTCTCCTTCGTCGCGGACATGTTCCGCGGCAAGCCGACGGAGGAGCAGGAGGCGGGACCGCCCCCCGCGTTCGACGCGACGGCGGGCGGATTCCCCGTACCGCCGCTGCCCGGACAGGAGCTGCCACCGGTGCCGCGACGCCGTTCGCGCCGGGAGCGGGAGCTGATTGTCAGTGGCGGGATGAATACTCAGAGTGACGACGGATCTCTGGATGGAAAGGAGGCGTCCGATGGCTGAGGAGCCCAAGGAGACCGGTCAGTCGAAGCCGGGCTTCCAGAACCCGGTGGCAGGCTTCGGCGTGACCTTCAAGGCCATGTTCAAGAAGCGGCTGACCGAGCAGTACCCGGAACAGCAGAAGACCACCGCTCCGCGCTTCCACGGACGGCACCAGCTCAACCGCCATCCGGACGGCCTGGAGAAGTGCGTCGGCTGCGAGCTGTGCGCCTGGGCCTGCCCCGCCGACGCGATCTACGTCGAGGGCGCGGACAACACCGAGGAGGAGCGCTACTCGCCGGGCGAGCGGTACGGCCGGGTCTACCAGATCAACTACGCCCGCTGCATCCTGTGCGGCCTGTGCATCGAGGCGTGCCCCACGCGCGCGCTGACGATGACGAACGAGTTCGAGCTGGCCGACTCCAGCCGCGCCAACCTCATCTACACCAAGGAGCAGCTGCTCGCCGGTCTCGAGGACGGCATGGTGGACACGCCCCACGCGATCTACCCCGGCACGGACGAACAGGACTACTACCGGGGCCTGGTGACGGAGGCCGCGCCCGGCACCGAGGTGCAGGTCGCGCACTCCAAGGGCGAGGTCGTGCAGGAGGCCGACTCGACCTTCGGCGGGACCGAGCCGGCGTCGGGGAAGGTGATCGGCCGATGACCGCGCAGCTCGCCGCCTACTCCACCTCCACCGGAGAGGCCTTCCAGTTCTGGGTCCTCGGCACGATCGCGGTGATCGGCGCCCTGTGCACCGTCTTCATGAAGAAGGCCGTGCACAGCGCGCTCTGCCTGGCCGGGACCATGATCATCCTGGCGGTGTTCTACCTCGCCAACGGCGCCTACTTCCTCGGCGTCGTGCAGATCGTCGTCTACACCGGCGCGATCATGATGCTGTTCCTGTTCGTGGTGATGCTGGTCGGCGTGACCGCGGCGGACTCCCTGAAGGAGACCATCAAGGGCCAGCGCTGGCTGGCCCTTCTGTGTGGCCTCGGCTTCGGCATCCTGCTCTTCGCCGGGATCGGCAACGCCTCCCTCACGGAGTTCAACGGCATCGCGCAGGCGAACGCGAACGGCAATGTGGAGGGCCTCGCCGCCCTGTTGTTCACCAAGTACGTCTTCGCCTTCGAGATCACCGGCGCCCTGCTCATCACCGCGGCCGTCGGCGCCATGGTGCTCACCCACCGGGAGCGCACCGAGCGGGCCAAGACCCAGCGCGAGCTGGCCGAGGAGCGGGTGCGCGAGGGCAAGCACCTCCCGCCGCTGCCGGCACCCGGTGTGTACGCGCGGCACAACGCGGTGGACATCGCGGGCCTGCTGCCCGACGGCACGCCGTCGGAGCTCACCGTCAGCAAGACGCTGCGCGAGCGGGGCCAGATCCGGGACGTGTCCACGGAGGCCCTCAACGACCTCAAGGCCCTGGAGCAGCGTGCCGAGGAGCGCCTGGAGCGCACGAACAGTGGGGAGGCGGCCAAGTGAACCCGGTCAACTACCTCTATCTCGCGGCCCTGTTGTTCACGATCGGCGCCACCGGCGTGCTGATCCGGCGCAACGCGATCGTCGTGTTCATGTGCATCGAGCTCATGCTCAACGCCTGCAACCTCGCGCTCGTCGCCTTCTCCCGCATGCACGGCAATCTCGACGGCCAGATCATCGCCTTCTTCACGATGGTCGTCGCCGCCGCGGAGGTCGTGGTCGGGCTCGCGATCATCGTGTCGCTGTTCCGTTCCCGCCACTCGGCCTCGGTCGACGACGCCAGCCTGATGAAGCTGTAAGGGGTCGCTGAATCGTGGAGAACCTGATTGCGCTGCTCATCGCGGCGCCCTTGCTCGGAGCGGCGGTCCTGCTGTGCGGCGGCCGGCGCCTGGACGCCGTCGGGCACTGGATCGGCACGCTGCTCGCGTCCGTGTCCTTCGTGTTCGGCGCGATCCTCTTCTTCGACCTGCTCGGCAAGGACGCCGAGGACCGGACGCTGACCCAGCACCTGTTCAGCTGGATCCCGGTGGAGGGCTTCCAGGCGGACGTCGCCTTCCAGCTCGACCAGCTGTCGATGACGTTCGTCCTGCTGATCACCGGCGTCGGCTCGCTGATCCACCTGTACTCGATCGGGTACATGGAGCACGACGAGCGCCGCCGCCGCTTCTTCGGTTATCTGAACCTGTTCCTCGCGGCGATGCTCCTGCTGGTCCTCGCCGACAACTACCTGCTGCTCTACGTCGGCTGGGAGGGCGTCGGTCTCGCCTCCTACCTGCTGATCGGCTTCTGGCAGCACAAGCCCAGCGCCGCCACGGCCGCGAAGAAGGCGTTCCTGGTCAACCGCGTCGGCGACATGGGTCTGTCGATCGCCATCATGATCATGTTCACCACCTTCGGGACCTTCGCCTTCGGCCCGCTGCTCGGCAGCCACGAGGAGCCCGGACTGGTCGGCGAGACCTCCGAGGGCACGCTCACCGCCATCGGCCTGATGCTGCTGCTCGCGGCCTGCGGCAAGTCCGCCCAGGTGCCGCTGCAGTCCTGGCTCGGGGACGCGATGGAGGGCCCGACCCCGGTCTCGGCCCTGATCCACGCGGCCACGATGGTGACGGCGGGCGTCTACCTGATCGTGCGCTCCGGCGCGATCTTCAACGCCGCTCCGGACGCGCAGCTGGTCGTCACCATCGTCGGCGCCGTCACGCTCCTGTTCGGTGCGATCGTCGGTTGCGCGAAGGACGACATCAAGAAGGCGCTGGCCGGTTCGACCATGTCGCAGATCGGCTACATGGTCCTCGCCGCGGGCCTCGGCCCGATCGGCTACGTCTTCGCGATCATGCACCTGGTGACCCACGGCTTCTTCAAGGCCGGGCTCTTCCTCGGCGCCGGTTCGGTCATGCACGGCATGAACGACGAGGTCGACATGCGCAAGTACGGCGGCCTGCGGAAGTACATGCCGGTCACCTTCATCACCTTCGGCCTCGGCTACCTCGCCATCATCGGCTTCCCGGGCCTGTCCGGCTTCTTCTCCAAGGACAAGATCATCGAGGCGGCGTTCGCCAAGGGCGGCACCGAGGGCTGGATCCTCGGGGCCTGCGCCCTGCTGGGCGCGGCGATCACGGCGTACTACATGACGCGCGTGATGCTGATGACGTTCTTCGGCGAGAAGCGCTGGCAGCCCGACGAGCACGGCCACGAACCGCACCCGCACGAGTCGCCGAGCTCCATGACGATCCCGATGATCGTGCTGGCCTTCGGATCGGTCTTCGCGGGCGGCCTGTTCAGCATCGGCGACCGCTTCGTGCACTGGCTGGAGCCCATCACCGGGCACGACCACGGCGACTCCCCGCTCAGCGCGGCCACGGTCACGACGTCCACGGTGGCCGTGATGGTCATCGGCGTCACCGTCGCCTACCTGCAGTACGGCCGCCGCCCGGTGCCGGTCGTCGCCCCGCGCGGGTCGCTGCTCACCCGGGCCGCCCGGCGCGACCTGCTCCAGGACGACTTCAACCACGTCGTCCTCGTCCGCGGCGGCGAGCACCTCACGCGCTCCCTGGTGTACGTCGACCACACCTTGGTCGACGGCGTCGTCAACGGCACGGCGGCCTCGGTCGGCGGCCTCTCCGGACGGCTGCGCCGACTGCAGAACGGCTTCGCGCGGTCGTACGCGGTCTCGATGTTCGGCGGTGCGGCACTCCTCGTCGCCGCGACCCTGCTGATGAGGGCGGTCTGATACCGATGTCCTTTCCCCTGCTGACAGCGACGGCGGCGCTCCCCGCGATCGGGGCGATCGCCACGGCGGCCGTACCGGCCGCGCGGCGCACCACGGCCAAGTGGCTGGCGCTGCTCTTCTCGCTCGGCACGCTCGCGCTCGCCGTCGCGATCCTGGTCCGCTTCGACCCGGACGGTGACCGCTACCAGCTCACCGAATCCCACTCCTGGATCAAGGAGTTCGGGGTCCGGTACGACCTGGGCGTGGACGGCATCGCGGTGGCCCTGATCGCGCTGACCGCCCTGCTGATCCCGTTCATCGTCCTCGCGGGGTGGCACGACGCCGACCCGCTGGAGACCGGCAGCAAGCGGTGGCGGCCGACGCAGGGCTTCTTCGCCCTGATCCTGGCCGTCGAGGCGATGGTGATCCTCTCCTTCGAGGCCACCGACGTCTTCCTCTTCTACATCTTCTTCGAGGCCATGCTCATCCCGATGTACTTCCTCATCGGAGGCTTCGGGGACCGTGCCCATGAGCACGGCGAGGAGGTGGCGTCGACACAACGCTCGTACGCCGCGGTGAAGTTCCTCCTCTACAACCTGGTCGGCGGTCTGATCATGCTGGCCGCGGTGATCGGCCTGTACGTGGTCGCCGGGAACTTCTCGCTCCCCGAGATCGCCGAGGCCCGCGCCAACGGCTCGCTGGACATGGCGACCGACACCGAACGCTGGCTGTTCCTCGGCTTCTTCTTCGCGTTCGCGGTGAAGGCACCCCTGTGGCCACTGCACACCTGGCTGCCCAACGCCATGGGTGAGGCCACCGCCCCGGTCGCCGTCCTCATCACCGCGGTCGTCGACAAGGTCGGCACCTTCGCGATGCTCCGCTTCTGCCTCGGGCTCTTCCCCGAGGCCTCGAAGTGGGCGACGCCCGCGATCCTGGTCCTCGCGCTGATCAGCATCGTCTACGGCGCGCTGCTGGCCGTCGGCCAGCGGGACATCAAGCGTCTGGTGGCCTACGCGTCGATCTCGCACTTCGGCTTCATCATCATGGGCATCTTCGCGATGACCAGCCAGGGCCAGTCCGGCGCGACGCTGTACATGGTCAACCACGGCATCTCGACGGCCGCGTTGATGCTGGTGGCCGGCTTCCTGATCTCGCGGCGCGGCTCGCGGCTCATCGCGGACTACGGCGGAGTGCAGAAGGTCGCCCCGGTGCTCGCCGGCACCTTCCTGATCGGCGGCCTCGCGACGCTGTCGCTGCCCGGACTCGCCCCGTTCGTCAGTGAGTTCCTGGTCCTGGTCGGCACGTACGCGAGATACCCGGTGGTCGGCATCATCGCGACCTTCGGCATCGTGCTCGCCGCGCTCTACACCCTCGTGCTGTACCAGCGGACGATGACGGGCCCGGTGAAGCCCGAGGTCTCCGCGATGCCCGATCTGCGGGTGCGGGAACTCGCCGTGGTCGCCCCGCTGGTCGTACTGCTGATCTTCCTGGGCGTCTACCCGAAGCCCGTCACGGACATCGTCAACCCGGCGGTCGAGCAGACCATGTCCGACGTACAGAAGAAGGACCCCCAGCCCGAGGTGGAGGCGGCCAAGTGAGCGCATCAGCCGTCCACAGCCTGTGGACAACCGCGGCCGATCCGATCTCGAAGATCGACGCGCCGAAGATCGAATACGGACAGTTGTCGCCCACGCTGATCGTCGTCGGCGCGGCGATCGTGGGCGTGCTGATCGAGGCGGCCGTCCCGCGCAAGTCCCGCTACTACGCTCAGGTGTTCGTGTCCGCCGTCGCGCTCACCGCCGCCTTCGCCGCGGTGGTCACGCTCGCGGCCGACGGCTACGGCACCACGAAGGCGGGTATCGCGGCGATGGGCGCCATCGCCGTCGACGGCCCCGCCCTCTTCCTCCAAGGCACGATCCTGCTGGCCGGTCTGGTCGGCCTGTTCACCTTCGCGGAACGGCGGCTCGATCCGGAGGCGCACGGCAACCGGGTCGACTCCTTCGCCGCGCAGGCGGCCTCCGTGCCGGGCAGCGACAGCGAGAAGGCCGCGGTCAAGGCCGGGTTCACCACCACCGAGGTGTTCCCGCTGCTGCTCTTCGCCGTCGCGGGCATGCTGGTCTTCCCGGCGGCCAACGACCTGCTGACACTGTTCATCGCGCTGGAGGTCTTCTCCCTCCCGCTGTACCTGATGTGCGCCCTCGCCCGCCGCAAGCGGCTGATGTCGCAGGAAGCGGCGGTGAAGTACTTCCTGCTCGGCGCCTTCGCCTCCGCGTTCACCCTGTTCGGCATCGCGCTGCTGTACGGCTACGCGGGCTCGGTGTCGTACGCGACGATCGCGCAGGTCGTCGACGGCACCCTCACCACCGTCGACCCGGCCCTCGCGGACACCATGGGCAATGACGCCCTGCTGCTCATCGGCATGGCGATGCTCGTCATGGGCCTGCTGTTCAAGGTCGGCGCCGTCCCCTTCCACATGTGGACGCCGGACGTGTACCAGGGCGCTCCGACCCCGGTGACCGGCTTCATGGCGGCGGCGACCAAGGTGGCGGCCTTCGGCGCGCTGCTGCGGGTCCTGTACGTCGTGCTGCCCGGCCTGCGCTGGGACTGGCGGCCGGTCATGTGGGCCGTCGCGATCATCACCATGCTGGGCGGCGCCATCGTCGCGATCACGCAGACCGACATCAAGCGGCTGCTGGCGTACTCGTCGATCGCGCACGCGGGCTTCATCCTCGCCGGTGTCATCGCGACCACGCCGGACGGTGTGTCCTCGGTCCTCTTCTACCTGGCCGCGTACTCGTTCGTGACGATCGGCGCCTTCGCGGTCGTCACACTGGTCCGCGACGCGGGCGGCGAGGCGACGCACCTGTCCAAGTGGGCGGGGCTCGGCCGGCGTTCGCCGCTGGTGGCGGCCGTGTTCGCGGTGTTCCTGCTGGCCTTCGCGGGCATCCCGCTGACCTCCGGGTTCGCGGGCAAGTTCGCGGTGTTCAAGGCCGCGGCGGAGGGCGGGGCGGCCCCGCTGGTCGTGGTCGGTGTGATCTCGTCGGCCATCGCGGCCTTCTTCTACATCCGGGTCATCGTGCTGATGTTCTTCAGCGAGCCCCGGCCGGAGGGCCCGACGGTCGCCGTGCCGTCGCCGCTGACGATGACGGCGATCGGGGTCGGCGTGGCGGTCACGCTGGTGCTCGGCGTGGCGCCGCAGTACTTCCTGGACCTCGCGAGCGATGCCGGGGTGTTCGTACGCTGACCTGCGGCTTCCGCGTGGAGGGCCCCGGAATCCCGAGAGGGGAGCCGGGGCCTTTCGCATGAGCCGCGCTGGTTCGGGCGCGCCCGTACGGCACGCCGTCCGCCGAGGTCGAGAGGTGGGCGGGCCTCCCCCGTCCCGCCCGACGAGCATGTTCCGGCAGGTCGGGCGCCGCCAGGTGACAGGGGCCAATGGACTGACTACTGAACGTCACGTGAGCAGCCTGTGGATAACTCCGGCACTGTCGGTGCGGACGCCTATCGTGGACGCAGTGGTCGAGGAGCGACGTACGGGGGGCACGACGATGGGCGGGACGGGCGGGATCGGTGCGATGACAGCGGCAACCGCGAGCGAGGCGCTCGCCACGCTCCACAGGGTCTTCGGGTACGAGGCCTTCCGGGGCGAGCAGGAAGCGGTCATCGAGCATGTGGTGGCCGGTGGCGACGCCGTGGTCCTCATGCCGACCGGCGGCGGCAAGTCCCTGTGCTACCAGATTCCGTCCCTGGTCAGACCCGGTACGGGCATCGTCGTCTCGCCCCTGATCGCGCTGATGCAGGACCAGGTGGACGCGCTGCGGGCGCTAGGGGTGCGGGCCGGGTTCGTCAACTCCACGCAGGACTTCGACGAGCGCCGGGTGGTGGAGGCCGAGTTCCTGGCCGGGGAGCTGGACCTGCTGTATCTGGCGCCGGAGCGGCTGCGCCTGGAATCCACGCTGGAGCTGCTCTCGCGCGGCAAGATCTCGGTGTTCGCGATCGACGAGGCGCACTGTGTGTCCCAGTGGGGCCATGACTTCCGCCCCGACTATCTGACGCTGTCCCTGCTCGGTGAGCGCTGGCCGGAGGTGCCGCGGATCGCGCTCACGGCCACCGCCACCCACGCGACGCACCAGGAGATCACCCAGCGGCTTAACATGCCGACGGCCCGGCACTTCGTGGCGAGCTTCGACCGGCCCAACATCCAGTACCGGATCGTGCCGAAGGCCGACCCCAAGAAGCAGCTGCTGGGCTTCCTGCGCGAGGAGCACGCCGGGGACGCGGGCATCGTCTACTGCCTCTCGCGCAACTCCGTGGAGAAGACGGCGGAGTTCCTGTGCCGCAACGGCGTCGAGGCGGTGCCGTATCACGCCGGGCTCGACGCGGGGACGCGTGCGGCGCACCAGTCCCGGTTCCTGCGGGAGGAGGGTCTGGTCGTGGTGGCGACGATCGCCTTCGGCATGGGCATCGACAAGCCGGACGTGCGGTTCGTGGCCCACCTGGACCTGCCGAAGTCGGTCGAGGGCTACTACCAGGAGACCGGCCGCGCCGGCCGGGACGGTCTGCCGTCCACGGCATGGATGGCGTACGGCCTCAACGACGTCATACAGCAGCGCAAGCTGATCCAGTCGGGCGAGGGCGACGAGGCCTTCCGGCGGCGGGCGGCGGCCCATCTGGACGCGATGCTGGCGCTGTGCGAGACGGCTCAGTGCCGGCGAGGGCAACTGCTCGCCTACTTCGGGCAGGAGCCGGACCTCTCCGGGTGCGGGAACTGCGACACGTGCCTGACCCCGCCGGAGACCTGGGACGGCACCGTCGCGGCGCAGAAGGTGCTGTCGACGGTGGTGCGGTTGCAGCGGGAACGGGGTCAGAAGTTCGGGGCCGTGCAGATCATCGACATCCTGCTGGGGAAGCGGACGGGCAAGGTCATCCAGTTCGACCACGACCAGCTGTCGGTGTTCGGCATCGGGGAGGAGCTGAGCGAGGGCGAATGGCGGGGTGTCATCCGGCAGTTGCTGGCGCAGGGGCTGCTCGCTGTCGAGGGCGAGTACGGGACCTTGGTGCTGACCGAGGGCAGCGGGGGAGTGCTGCGGCGGGAGCGGGAGGTGCCGCTGCGCAAGGAGCCGAAGAAGCCGGTGTCCTCGCGGTCGGCTTCGGGGGCGTCGGGGAAGGGCGAGCGGAAGGCGAAGGCGGCGGTGGCGGAGTTGCCGTCGCATCTGGCGCCCGCGTTCGAGGCGTTGCGGGCCTGGCGGGCCGAGCAGGCTCGGGAGCAGGGGGTTCCGGCGTATGTGATCTTCCACGACGCGACCTTGCGGGAGATCGTGACGGTGTGGCCTTCGTCGGTGCGGGAGTTGGCGAGCGTCGGAGGCGTGGGGGAGAAGAAGCTGGCGACGTACGGCGAGGGCGTGATCGGGGTGCTGGCCGGGCTGGGGGGCGCGGGTGCCGGGGCGGGGGCCGAGGCTGCCGGGGAGGACGCGTGGCCTGAGGACGAGCCCGATCCGGAGCCCGAGCCGGACGACTGGGCGTGAGGGGGATGTACCGGGGGCGGTAGCCGGCGTGGCGTGGCGGCGCTGATTGGCTCACCGGTGCTGCACGTACCCAAGGGGCGCGGGGAACTGCGCGACCAGCCCCCACCGAGCCGCACCCGAAGGACGGCAGTCCTACGCCAGCGCCGTCAAACCCGGGCCGAACACGATCAGCAGCGGGAGCAGGGGGACCAGCGCCGCTGTCGTGGCCGTCAGGACTCGGTGGCGGCGGCCCAGGCGGGGGCGGGGTTCCAGGAGGCGGTCCACTCGTTCGCCCAGGAGGCGGTGGCTGGAGGCGCAGGACAGGACGCCTCGGTGCTGGTTCAGCTCGATCAGGGCCAGAGCCGTCGTGAGATGACCGCACCGACGGGACGCCGTGTCGTCCGCGGCCAGTTCGACCAGCCGGTGCGTCTGGTCGCAGAAGTGGGAGAACAACGGGATTCGGGGGAAGCCGGTGGCAAGGGCCGTGGAGAGGTGCAGCAGCCAGTCGTGGCGGGCGCGCGCGTGGCCGCGTTCGTGGGTGAGGACCGCGTCCAGCTGGTGGTCGGTCAGCCGGTGCAGGGCGCCCGTCGTGACGATCAGCTGGGGCGGGTTGCCCGGCATCCACCAGGCGTCCGGGTATTCGTCCTCCAGCACCAGCAAGGGGCCGCGCGCGGCCGGCAGCCCCGCCGGCAGGTCCGGCGCGCGTTCACTCAAGTGGGCCCTGGCCTGGCCGCGGCTTCGGCGGGCCTCGACCAGCTCGCGGGCCAGCATCGCCGTCGTCCAGGCGGCGCCGCAGGCCAGCAGCAGGGTGAGCGCGGTCGCCCAGACCGGCGCCGCGGACAGGTCGTACGCCGCGGTCACGGCCGGTGGCGCGGGCGCGAAGACATGGTCGCGGACCGTGTGGAAGACGGCGGCGGCGCCCAGGACCAGGGCCGTCAGACAGCACAGCAGGACGGTGGCGACCAGGCACTGCCACACCCACAGCCCGACCACCGGCTCCCGTTCCGGCCAGGCGGCCCGGGTCAGGGAACGCGGCACCGGCACGGCGGCCGTCAGAGCGACGGCGCTCAGCAGGAGCAGGCAGACGGTCATGCCACGGGCTCCGGATCCTGGTCGGGACAAGGCGGCTGCGGGGCGGGCCGTGCGCGGGCGGTGCGGAGCGGGTGCCGCGCGCACCGTCCGCCGCCAAGTATGACGGCGGCGGAGGGCACGCGGCAGATGTCTGCGGCCGGTGAACTGTCCGCTGGGACGAGACGAGCGGCGACCGTCGCACAGGAGCGTCAACGCCCGTACGGACGGGGGCTATTGGAGGGTGTAGGCAGGCGTACGCCTCACCCCGCGACCACCCGCCCCGTCACCTCGCCCAGCCCCACCCGGGCCCCGTCCGGGCCCGGGGCCCAGGCCGACAGGGTCACCACGTCGCCGTCCTCCAGGAAGGTGCGCTTGCCGTCGGGGAGTTCGAGGGCGTCGCGGCCGTTCCAGGTCAGCTCCAGCAGAGAGCCGCGTTCGCGTTCCGTCGGGCCGCTGACCGTGCCGGAGCCGTAGAGGTCGCCGGTGCGCAGGGAGGCACCGTTGACCGTCATGTGGGCGAGCTGTTGGGCGGCCGTCCAGTACATCGTGGAGAAGGGGGGCTCGGCGATCACATGGCCGTTGAGGGACACCGAGATCCGCAGGTCGTAGCCGCCGGGCTCCTCCGCCGCGTCGTCCAGGTAGGGCAGCAGTTCGTGCGTGCGCTCCGGCGGCGCCACGCGGGCCTCGTCCAGGGCGTCCAGCGGGGTGATCCACGCCGACACCGAGGTGGCGAAGGACTTGCCGAGGAACGGGCCGAGCGGGACGTACTCCCAGGCCTGGACGTCACGCGCGGACCAGTCGTTGAGCAGGCAGAGCCCGAAGACGTGCTCCCGGAAGTCACCGAGGGCGACCGGGCTGCCCATCGCCGAGGGCACGCCCACCACGAAGCCGACCTCCGCCTCGATGTCCAGGCGGACGGACGGGCCGAAGACGGGGGCCGCGTCGGCCGGGGCCTTGCGCTGGCCGGAGGGCCGTACGACATCCGTGCCGGAGACGACGACCGTGCCGGAGCGGCCGTGGTAGCCGATCGGGAGGTGCTTCCAGTTCGGGGTGAGGGAGTCCGCCGCATCGGGGCGGAACATCTGGCCGACGTTCCGGGCGTGGTTCTCGGAGGCGTAGAAGTCGACGTAGTCCGCGACCTCGAAGGGGAGGTGCAGGGTCACCGAGGACAGCGGGTGGAACAGCGGCTCGATCGTCTCCCGGTGCGACGGCACCGTGACCCAGGCCGTCAGCGCCCGGCGCACGTCCGACCAGGCGGTGCGGCCGGCGGCCAGCAGCGGGTTGAGCGTGGGCCGGTCGAGCAGGGAGGCGTACGGGGAACCCAGCGCCCGCGCCGCCGCCCCCGCGTCGAGGACGTGGTCGCCGAGCCGTACACCGACCCGGCGCGCTCCGTCCTCACCGGGGACGGAGAAGACACCGTACGGAAGGTTGTGCGGGCCGAAGGGGTCGCCCTCGGGGAGATCGAAGGGGGGCATGGGTGCTGCCTCACTCTCGTGCGTGCCACGGGTCCGTGTCGTCGCCGGACACGTTACGTGTGGGGCACCCCTCTTGGGCAGTGCCGAAGGACCGAGATGATCAGTGGTCGAAGGCGCCCTGCGCCCGCTGCCAGGCCAGGAAGCCCTCGATCAGCTCCGGCGGGTTGGCCGCCTCGGTGGCCTCGACCTCCCAGCCGGGGGAGTACATGTCGAACACCACGATGGGCAGCGGACGGCCCAGGACCGCCTCGATACGGCCGCTCTCGTGGAGGTGGCGGGCCAGGCCGATGCAGGCGTCGGCGAAGTGGAGTCCGAGCAGCTCGCGCTTGGCGTCGCGCTCGTCGTCCCCCGCGTCCTCCTCCCGCCCCTCGTCCTCGGCGCCCTCCGCACCCTCGGCGCCCTCCGCACCCTCCGCGCCCTCGTCGTCCTCCCGCTCCTCGAACCACAGGCCGAGCCGCCTGATCTCGTCCTCGTACAGCGGGCCGCCGACGGGATCCTGCGGCGCGCTGCCCAGCGTCTCGAAGCCGTCCAGGAGCCAACAGGCGTAGTTCCAGCGGGCCTCGCCGGGGTCGTCCGGGCTCCGTTCCCGCTCGTACTGGGACTCCGTGTTGTAGCCGATGGCGACGTACGGGCGGCGATCGTCGTCGTCGACCCGCCAGATACGGAAGGAGAGGGCGTAGATCTCAGGTCTCAGCCGCTCGGGGAAGCGCTCGAGGACGCCCGCCGCGGCCTCCCGGAGATATGCCGAGAATGTTCCGCCCTGACCGGTCATGCCGCTCGCCCCCGTCCGTCACAGCAGTGCCCTCATTTCACCAGATGCGGTTGATGTCAAGGGAGTTGGAGGGGGCGCGCGGGGCTGTGGTGGACGCCGGGGTCGTCCGGTTCGCGCTGAGTCGCCGGGGCGTCCTGTCCGTATTCTCTGATCATGGCCGCACCCATCGCATATTCACTCATCGCCACCGACCTGGACGGAACGCTGCTCCGAGGCGACGACACGCTCTCGGACCGGTCGCTCGCCGCGCTCGCGCGGGTGGCGGAGTCCGGCGCCCGGCACCTGGTGGTGACCGGGAGGCCGGCGCCCAGGGTGCGGCCGCTCCTCGACATCCTCGGCAGTGAGGGGCTCGCGGTGTGCGGGCAGGGCGCGCAGGTGTACGACGCCGGCGCGGACCGTCTGCTGTGGTCGGTCACCCTGGACCGGGAGTTGGCCGAGACCGCGCTCGGCAAGATCGAGGCCGAGGTGGGGCAGGTGTACGCGGCCGTCGACCAGGACGGCGTCGACGGGCTCACGCTGATCGAGCCCGGCTACCTGATGCCGCACCCCACCCTGCCCGCGGTGCGGGTCGGGCGGCGCGACGACCTCTGGTGCGAGCCGATCAGCAAAGTGCTGCTGCGCCATCCCGACCTGTCCGACGACCAGTTGGCGGCGACGGCCCGCTCGGTGGTCGGTTCGCTGGCGACCGTCACCATGTCGGGACCGGGGACCGTCGAACTTCAGCCATGCGGCATCACCAAGGCGACCGGCCTCGCGCTGGCCGCCGACCACCTCGGCCTCGGCCCGGAGCGGACGATCGCCTTCGGGGACATGCCCAACGACATCCCGATGTTCGACTGGGCGGCGCACGGCGTCGCGATGGCCAACGCCCACCCCGAACTCAAGGCGGTCGCCGACGAGATCACCCTGTCGAACGAGGACGACGGCATCGCCGTCGTCCTCGAAAGACTCTTCCGATAGCCCGGACGGCCGCTTGGACGGTGGCCCGGAGAAGGCTCAGTACGCGCCGAAGACGTTGTCGATCGAGCCGTACCGCTGGGCCGCGTAGTTGCAGGCGGCGGTGATGTTCGCGACCGGGTCGTAGGGGTCGTACGAGGTGCCCGCCACGTGGTACGCCTGGAAGGTCGGGTCGATCACCTGGAGCAGGCCCTTGGACGGGGTGCCGGCGGCGGCGTTGGAGTCCCAGTTGTTGATCGCGTACTGGTTGCCCGAGGACTCCCGCATGATGTTGCGGTAGATGCCGTCGTAGCTGCCGGGGATCCCGTTCTGCGCCATGACCTGGAGGGACGCGCGGATCCAGCCGTCGAGGTTGTTGGTGTACCCGAGCGAGGTGGCGGTGGTGACGGTCGAGGTGGCGGCCGAGGCGTTGGTCGCGCCGATGAGCGGGAGCGCGAGTACGGCGGCTCCGGTGCCGAGGACGGCGAGCTTGCGGGCGATACGGCGGGGGCGGCGCGGCTGAGCGGCAGCGGACATGACGAAGTTCCTCTCCGGCGCCTGCGAGGTGAGCTGTCGGGTTCGGGCGGGAGCTGCCCGGCCGCGCACCACGAAGTGGCACACGACTTCACCCCGAGCCGTACCGGTACGTCCGAAGACGTCCGGCCCGGCGACTTACCTGGGTCCCCCGCTCCTGCCGTACGAAGATCTCGGTGGAGTCGGACGGCGGCAGGATGAGGCGTCCGCCCGACAGGCCGGGAACGTATGCGAGAGCACATGTCCGAAACAAGTGGCGGATTCACATATCGCGGGATTTGATCTTTGCCCAAGGGGTGTGCGGAGGTGGCGCCTTTGCGGGTGCCAAGGTTCAACTCGCAAGCAATGGCGGTGTATCGGGGTGAGTCTGTGGGATCCCTGTGCGTCTCTCCGCGTGAGTCAACTCACGCCGAGCGCAAGACGTGCCAAAACGGGCAATCAATCCAATAGGGCCTTATCAACCGGCCGTTCGCGGGATCCGCTTCTCCCACGTCCGGTGGAACACCACCTCGCCGCCCTCCCGGCAGATCACCTCGTTCGTGGCGACGAAGTCCTCCGCGTCGCAGGCGATCTCCGAACGGGTTTGCACGAAGGTGTCCCACGTCAGTTCCGGGCGGTGCAGCCGGATCGACCAGTCCGAGCGGGCGCGGGCGGAGAGCGGGTCCGATTCCTGGATCGTGTACGTCTCCAGCGCGTCCTCGGTGAACTCCAGGCCATCGGGGTACAGGCGTGTGCCGCCGTAGCGCGGATCGACGTCCAGGCGCCACTCGCCCTTGGCCACGTCACGGACGACGAGCCGCTCGGGCGGCGGCTCGTCCAGGGTGACGGGGTGGCTCACGCCCAGCGGCTCGGCCTGCTCCGGCTCCTCGAAGGTGATCCCGGCGTCGGTCTCGGAAGTGATCTCGGAGCCGCCCTTGCCGACAGCGGCGGAAGCGGCCTCACGCGCGCGTACCGGCAGTTCCAGGAAGCTCCCCGCCGGATCCAGGGTGAAGCCCGCCGCGGACTCCGGCTGGGGCCAGACCCAGGGCCAGTACGCCGACGACACCGCGAGCCGGATGCGATGACCGGCCGGGAAGGCGTGGCCGATGCCGTTCAGCTCGAACGAGACGTCCTGCGTGGCGCCCGGTTCCCACGGCACCGCCCGGTCGCGGCCGTGCCGCGCGGCGAGGTTCAGCACACCCCGCGTGACGAGCGTCGAGGAGCCGTCGGGGGCGACGTCGCAGACCCGGGCGACGACCTGCCCGCGCGGCACCTCCGAGGTCAGCCGCAGCCGCACCCTCGGCCGCCCCAGCACCCAGGTCTCCTCGCCCACCGCGAACTCGAAGCAGGCCGAGCGGCCGTCCTCCTCCCGCTGGTCCGGTGGCAGATCGGCGTCGTTCCCGAGGGGGAGGAAGCGGCCGGCGTCCACCCCGGTGTGCATGGGCGACCGTACGAGCACGGGGGAGCCCTGGAGGGCGTACGTCATGTGTGTGACGTTCGGGGAGGGCCAGGCCGGCTCGCCGACCCAGCGGCCGGGCAGGGCGTCGTAGACCGTGGCGGGCGGGTGGGAGTCGCTGACGTAGGCGCGCAGGAGGGGTTCCGGGAGGGTCCCCCGGCCCTTCAGCCAGTGGTCCCACCAGCGCAGGGTCTCCTGGAGGAAGCCGATCGCCGGGCCCGGCGGCCGGCCGCGGTCGGGGTACTGGTGGGACCAGGGGCCGATCAGGCCGCGGACACGTTCGGCGGGCAGGTGTTCGACCAGCCGGAGCACGGTGTCGCGGTACGGGTCGTGCCAGCCGCCCACCGCGAGGACGGCGGCGTCGATGGCGCCGTAGTCCTCGCGGACGCTGCCGTGGCGCCAGTAGTCGTCCCGCGTCTGGTGGGCCAGCCAGGTGTGCAGGAGCGGTTCGACGGCCCCCAGGCGCCTCAGCCACAGGTCCCGCCAGGCGTCGCCGACGTAGCGCGGATCGGGTGGGCGGGAGGCGAGGGCGAGCATGGTCGCCGACCGGGCGTGCATGTCGACCGCGAGGACGGAACCTCCGGTGTAGTGCACGTCGTTGTCATAGCGATCGTCGGTGGAGCAGACCGTGACGATCGCCTTGAGCGGCTCGGGCGCGAGGGCCGCGATCCGGAGGGAGCTGAAGCCACCCCAGGAGATGCCGAACATGCCGACCTTGCCGTCGCACCAGGGCTGGGCCGCCAGCCAGTGCACCACCTCCACCCCGTCGGCCAGCTCCGTCGCCGAGTACTCGTCCGTCGGCAGCCCCTCGCTGTTGCCGTGCCCGCGGACGTCCACCCGGACGGAGGCGTAGCCGTGACCGGCGTACCAGGGGTGGCGCTGGAAGTCGCGCGGCGCCGTCCGGTCTGTAAGCCGGTGGGGGAGGTACTCGAGGAGCGCCGGGACGGGCTCGTCGGTGAGCGGGCGCCACACCCGCGCGTAGAGCAGGGTTCCGTCCGCGAGCGGGATACGGAGGTCCTCGTGGGTCGTCTCGTAGGGGAACGACGTACGGATGTGCGGGCTCATCGCGGGAACCCTGGTGTTCGGGCCGGGTCGCCGCCGGGTGGGACATCGACTTCGGTTCGAGACACGCTCCACTACTTCCACGTAAGTCGATGGATATCCGTTCTTATCAGGTGATCAAAAACATAGCCGCCGTGATCCGATACCGCCCGTCGTGGACCGGTGGGCGGCGACGGTGATCGAAACGTGACCGGATACGCTGACTTGAGTGAAGGCAGCGACCTATCGACAAACCGCGTAATCGCCAGTAGACACCAGCAGACAGGAGACCCCTCGTGACCGTCGTCGGGCCGTTCGGGCTGAGCGTGCGGGACCAGGCTCTGGAAGCCGATGTCCAGGCCGGATTGGCGGCTGTCGAGGAGGGATTGCTCGAGGCCACCAAGAGCGAGGTCCCCTTCATCACCGAGGCAGCCCAGCATCTCGTGCGCGCCGGCGGGAAGCGGTTCAGGCCGTTGCTCGTGATGCTCGCCGCGCAGTTCGGGGACCCGTACGCGCCGGGGATCGTGCCGTCGGCCGTGGTGGTGGAGCTGACCCACCTGGCGACGCTGTACCACGACGACGTGATGGACGAGGCCGAGGTCCGGCGCGGGGTGGACAGCGCGAACACCCGCTGGGGCAACTCGGTCGCGGTCCTCACGGGCGACTTCCTGTTCGCCCGTGCCTCGCACACCCTCGCCGACCTCGGTCCGGAGGCGGTCCGGGTGCAGGCCGAGGCGTTCGAACGGCTTGTGACCGGGCAGATCCTGGAGACCGCGGGGCCGCAGGACGGCCGGGACCCGGTCGAGCACTACCTGGACGTCCTGGCCGGGAAGACGGGCTCGCTGGTGGCGGTGTCGTGCCGGTTCGGCGCGATGATGTCGGGGGCCGACGAGACGGTCGTGGACGTGCTCACCCAGTACGGCGAGCGGCTGGGGGTCGCCTTCCAGCTCGCGGACGACGTGCTGGACATCGCCTCCGACTCGCACGAGTCCGGCAAGACCCCGGGCACGGATCTGCGCGAGGGCATTCCGACGCTGCCCGTGCTGCGGCTGCGCGAGCGGGCGGAGCGGCTGGGGCTGGCGGAGGACGTCGCCCTGTGCGAGCTGCTGGACTCCGACCTGAGCGACGACACGCGGCTCGCGCAGGCCCTGGCCGGGCTGCGCGGGCATCCGGCCCTGGAGCAGGCTCGGCGGGACACCGTGCGGTACGCGCAGGACGCGCGGGCTTCGCTGGCTCCGCTGCCGGAGTGCGATGCCAAGGCCGCGCTGATGGAGCTGTGCGACGCGGTGGTGCATCGGGCGGGCTAGGGGTGCCCCCTCGCTGCCTCAGCGCCGTCCGCGCGTGCGTCGTGGCTGGTCGCGCGGTTCCCCGCGCCCCTAGGCAGGTATTCGTGACCTGCCTCACATCACTGGCCTGAGTCCATGCTCGGATCTCCCCGTATTCATGCCCAGAAGCCGACGCAGGGGGCGTGGGCTGACATACGGGGAGAAAACTCATGCGTACGAGCCTGATCGTCGCCGCTGTCGCCGTGGCCGCCGCTCTGGTGCCCACCTCCGCCACAGCCCACGACGGCGGGACCGCCCACGACGGCGGGACCGCTGACCATGGCGGCGTCATCCTCGCCGCCAGCCTGCGCGGCGCCAACGAGGTGTCCGGCGGGGACACGGACGGCGCCGCCCTCCAGTTCCTCCAGGTCAAGGGCGACAAGGTGTCCGTCGCCGTCAAGTGGCGCGGAGTCGACCGGCCCACCAAGCTCCACATCCACCAGGGAGTCAAGGGCACCGACGGCGGGGTCAAGGTCGACCTCACCGGGCTGCTCCCGAAGAGCAAGGGCAAGACCCTCACCGGCAGCGTCCAGGTGAAGGACCCGGCCCTGCTCAACTCCCTGAGGTCCGACCCCGGTTCGTTCTACGCCAACCTGCACACCGCCGAGTTCCCGGCCGGCGCCGTCCGCGGGCAGCTCCACAAGGTCACCACCGCCTTCGACTTCCGCGACGCGCTCGACAACTTCCAGGCCTCCGTCATCAAGGGCCGGCAGATCTACGAGTGCAAGCCGGCCGAGGGCGGCGGCCACGCCTTCGCCCAGCGGGACGTCGGCGCGGTGCTGGCCGGGCCGATCGCGCACTCCTTCGTCGCGCCCAACTCCGGTACCCCGCAGTGGATCGCGCCCGACCGCAGCGCGGTCACCGGATCGGTCATCAGCAGGACCCCGAACGGGCCGGGGAACATCCCCGAGCTGGACCTGAAGGCCACTCAGTCCGGCAAGCACCGGGGCCTGCTCGCCCAAACGGCCGAGATCCTGCGGCTCAACACCGTCGGCGGCGTCGCCCCGGCCGGCTCCTGCGCCCCGGGGGCGATCGTCGGCGTGCCCTACCAGGCGGACTACGTGTTCATCCAGGGCTGATCGAGAGCACCCCGGGCGGCGTCCTCCCCCGCGACCCCTACGGGTCGGGGGAGACGCCGCCCTCTCATGTCATACCGCAGGTGTACACGGAGTTGAGCCCGCGGTCTGACGCTTGGGCGCGACCGATTTGGTCAGATGGTGACAACGGAAAACACCACTCCTCACCGATTCGGGTGAGAATGGCGGCTACGGGCTGGACGCACGGGAGTTGGCAGGCCGCCGCCGACGACGGAGGTAAGGCACACATGGCACCGTACGAATCCGACGACAGCACGACCGCGGACGAGACCGACGACCTGCGCTCCGGGCGACGCAAGGCCGCGCGGTACGTGGTGCCGGTCGCGGTGGTGGGCGTGGCGGCGGCGACCATCGGTCTCGTCCCCGCCATCGCCGACTCCGGCGACCCCGATCTGCCGGAGATCAGCGCACAGCAACTCATCGAGAAGATCGCCGAGTCCGACGTACAGCGGCTGTCCGGGACCGTGAAGATCAGCACCGATCTGGGGCTGCCCGACCTCGGTGGTCTGGAGAGCTCGCTGGCCTCCGGGGCCATGGAGTCCGGGGACGGCTCGTCCGCCGACCCGTCGGCCAAGCTCACCGAGCTGGTGTCCGGCACGCACACCCTGCGCGTCGCCGTCGACGGCCCCGACCGGCAGAAGCTCTCCCTGCTGGAGAACGCCGCCGAGTACAGCCTGATCCACAACGGCAAGGACGTCTGGGGCTACGACAGCGCCTCCAACGAGGTCTTCCACGGCACCGCCGAGGAGGGCACCCACGAGGAGGGCACCCACGAGACCCCCGCCACGCCCAAGGACCTCACCGAGGAGGCCCTGAAGGCGGTCGACGACACCACCTCCGTCACCGTCGACGGCACCGCGCAGGTCGCGGGCCGGGACGCCTACCGGCTGCTGATCAAGCCCAAGCAGGACGACACCACGGTCGGCGCCATCACCGTGGCCGTGGACGCGAAGACGGGCATGCCGCTGAAGTTCACGCTCACCCCGTCGAGCGGCGGCGCCGCCGTGGTGGACGCGGGCTTCACCCAGGTCAGCTTCGCCAAGCCGGACGCCTCCACCTTCGACTTCACCCCGCCGAAGGGTGCCAAGGTCACCGAGGAGGACGAGGTCCAGGCCCCGGAAGAGCACTCCAAGGCCCCGGACGGGCACTCCACGGCCCCTGAGGTCGCCCCCGAGGGCGAGCCCGAGGTCATCGGCGAGGGCTGGAACTCCATCGCCGTCCTGGACGGCGGCGGCGAGGGCATCCCCTCCGGCTCCGAGGTCGGCGGTGACCTCGGCGGCTTCCTGGACTCCCTCGGCGACAAGGTGAAGGGCGAGTTCGGCGAGGGCACCGTCTTCAAGACCCGCCTGGTCAACGCCTTGATCACGGAGGACGGCAAGGTCTACGTCGGAGCGGTCACCAAGGATGCCCTGGTGAAGGCGGCGAACGCCGGGTAAGAAGGCACCCATGACCGAAACGTCCGCCGCGGAAGCGGAACCGGCAGGGGAACCCGCAGCCGAACCGGAGCGGCACCCCGCGGGTGACAGCGTGATCGTCACCCGCGCGCTGACCAAGCGCTACCGCGGCGGACAACTCGCCGTGGACGGCCTCGATCTGACCGTCCCGGCGGGGAGCGTCTTCGGCTTCCTCGGCCCCAACGGCTCCGGCAAGACCACCACCATCCGGATGCTCATGGGGCTCATCGAACCCACCTCGGGCACCGCCCGGGTGCTCGGCCGCCCCATGCCCCGGGCGACCCGCGCGGTCCTCCCGCACGTCGGCGCCCTCATCGAGGGCCCGGCGCTCTACGGATTCCTCTCCGGCCGCGACAACCTCCTGCGCTACGACGCCGCGGACCCGACCGCCGACCCGCGCACCCGGCGCGACCGCGTCGCGGCGGCGCTAGACCGGGTGGGCCTGACGGCCGCCGCGGGCAAGAAGGCCAAGGCGTACTCGCTCGGCATGAAGCAGCGGCTCGGGCTCGCGGCGGCGCTGCTCCAGCCGCGCCGGCTGCTGGTGCTGGACGAGCCGACCAACGGCCTCGACCCGCAGGGCATGCGCGAGATCCGGGCGCTGATACGGGAGTTGGCCTCCGACGGCACGACCGTCTTCCTCTCCTCCCACCTCCTCGACGAGATCGAGCAGGTGTGCACCCACGCGGCGGTGATGGCGCAGGGCCGGCTGATCACCCAGGGCGCGGTGGCGGAGCTGGCGGCGGGGGCGCGCGGTCGCCTCCTCGTGACGACCCCGGACGCGGCGGACGCGGCCCGGGTGCTGAAGGAGCAGGGGCTGTCCGACGTCGTGATCGACGACGACCGGGTGACGGCGGAACCCCCGAACGGGGAACTCTCGGACATCAACGAGGCGTTGGTGACAGCAGGAGTTCGGGTGCGGGGCTTCACGATCGAACGGGCCTCGCTGGAGGACGCGTTCGTGGCGCTGACGGGGGAGGGCTTCGATGTCGCGGGCTGAACTCACGCGCCCGGCGAACCCGCTGTGGTCCTTCGGGCTCCTCCGCGACGAGCTGCGTATGACGCTCCGACGCTGGCGCACGCTCGCCCTGCTGGGCGTCCTGGCCGCCGTACCGGTCCTCGTCGGTGTCGCGGTGAAGATCGAGACCGGTGACGGCGGATCCATGGACGGCGGGGGAGGGGAGGGCCCCGCCTTCATCTCGCAGATCACCAACAACGGTCTGTTCCTGGTCTTCACCGCCCTCGCCGCGACGCTCCCCTTCTTCCTGCCGATGGCCGTCGGTGTCGTCGCGGGCGACGCCATCGCCGGCGAGGCGAACGCGGGCACCCTGCGCTACCTCCTGGTCGCCCCGGCGGGCCGCACCCGGCTGCTGCTCACCAAGTACGCGACCACGATGGCCTTCTGCCTGCTGGCCACGCTCGTGGTCGCGGCCTCGGCGCTCACGGTCGGCGCGCTGCTCTTCCCGCTGGGGGACCTGACGACGATCTCCGGCACCCGGATCGGCTTCACCGAAGGGCTCGGCCGGGCCCTGCTGATCGCGCTGGTCGTCGCCGCGTCCCTGACCGGGCTCGCGGCGCTGGGCCTGTTCGTCTCGACCCTGACCAACAGCGGCATCGCGGCGATGGCGACGACGGTGGGCCTGCTGATCACCGTCCAGATCCTCGACCAGATTCCCCAGCTCGACGCGTTCCAGCCGTACTTCTTCTCCCACTACTGGCTGTCCTTCGCCGACCTGATGCGGGACCCGGTCTACTGGGACGACCTGGTGAAGAACCTCGGCCTGCAGGCCCTGTACGCCGGGGTGTTCGGTACGGCGGCGTGGGCGAGGTTCGCGGCGAAGGACATCACGGCGTAGGCGACTGGTCCTGGAACGGGAACCGCGCGAGCGGTGCCTCCCCCTCGAAGCTCTGGAAGAACGACTTCGCGCGGGTCAGCGCCTCGGTGTCGTTGCGTACGTCACCGGGCTTGCTGCCGTTGCCGAGCAGCACCCCGCCGAAGCGCATCCCCATGTACGCGGCCGAGTTGTTGAGCGCGCCGATCAGCGGGTCGGCGACCACGGGCTCGTGGTCGGAGAGCACGGTGACGCCCCACAGCGTGCGCCCCGCCATGGTCGCCTTGAAGTCCAGGCCGGGGGTGCGCAGCCAGCCGGACCAGTAGTCGAGGTAGCGCTTGGCCGGCGCGGACAGGGTGTACCAGTACAGCGGCGAGGCGATCACGATGTCCGTCGCGGCGACGGTGGCGTCGAGCAGCCGTGCGACCGGGCCCTCGGTCGGGCGGACGTGGTCGGTGTCGTGGCGCAGATCCTCGAAGTCCGGCAGCGGATGCTCGGCGAGATCGATCCACTCCTGCTCGACGTCCTCCGGCAACTGCTCGGCGGCGCGGCGGGCGAGGAACTCGGTGTTGCCGTCGGTGCGGCTGCTGCCGAGGACGAACAGGAAACGGCGGGTCATGGATCCCCCAGGATGCGAATGGTCGGCGTGCGCGAACAAACTGCATCTGCAGTATATGCGTACGCAAGTAATTGTCGAGGG
This sequence comes from Streptomyces sp. NPDC043726, assembly GCF_056436565.1. Lineage (NCBI taxonomy): Bacteria > Bacillati > Actinomycetota > Actinomycetes > Kitasatosporales > Streptomycetaceae > Streptomyces > Streptomyces sp. NPDC043726. Next base: position 851,721 of record NZ_JBWKCI010000001.1, on the reverse strand, counting down.
GGTTGAATTGTCGAGCGGGTTCTATCGGCGCACGGCTCCCATGAGGTGAGCCAGGGCTTCCGTTTCCCGGGGCGGCTTCCCGTCCGTCTCCCCGAGCCGCCAGGCCTGCACCCAGGGCACGCGGTACACGTCGACGAGTGATTCGATCGCCTTCACCCCTTGGGCCAACTGCCGCGGCAGCCGCCCGGGCGCGTCCGCGACGAGCACCACTCCGTCGAGATCGAGGCCGGGGGGCACCTGTCCGTAGCGAAACGCCTCCACCGCCCGCCGTACGGCGTCCAGCCCGCCGGCGTGCGTACGGCCGACCAGGAGGACGGACCGCGGAGCGGCGGGCCCGGGCCAGTCGCGTCCGCAGTCGTGGCCGCCGTAGACGCGGGCGAGGGTGGTGGCACCGGCGCCGCCGTGGGTCGCGACCCAGGAGTAGCGGCGCGGTGTGGCGGACGGCCGCGCGTCCTCGCCCGGCGGTACGGCCACCGGTCCGCGTATCCAGATCTCCGGTCCCTGCTGCACGTCAGTCCGCATGCCCGTGTTCCTCCCTCGTCACGCCAATGATCTTCGGTGGGCGGGGGCGGTGCCGGGAGCGGGCGGGAGTCCTGGAACGAGGCTGTGACGCGGCGGTGACGTGTGCGCCGGGCACCTGCGGAGAGACTCGGTGGTAGGTGTAGCCAGCGAGTGAGGAACCGATGTCTCGACTCAGCCGCGCGAAGAAGCGGGAACAGCAGCAGGCTGGGCCTTCGGCTTCCCCGATCGACGTGCACGTCCCGTCCGCCGACCCGCGTACCGCCTCGGTCGGTGGCGTCCCGGTCAGGGCGGCCGACGGCGAGGAGATCCAGCAGACCGTCCTGAACCACCTGCACGGCATCGCCCTGACCACCGGCGCCCCGGTCCGGGCGACGATCCAGGACGACCGCATCGGCTACGCCGTACCCCTGCAGGTGAACCCGGACGGCTCCAGCGAACTGGCGGGGAACCCGGTCCCGACGGCTCCGCGCGGCGAGGACGCCGTACGCCTCGCGCCGGAAGAGCCACCGCGGCCGAAGCGGGACAGGCCGACCCACCTGTTGCGGGCCGTGCCCGACCCCGCCCCGACGTTCCCCCTCCGAGCCGTCCCCGACCCCACCCGACTCCCGGACACACCCCTGCCCGCCCCCGCACGGGCCGCCGTACCCGAGTCGCCCCGCTTCCCGGAAGCGCCCGTATCCGATCCGGCCCGGTCCCCGGCCGCACCTGTACCCGATCCCGTACGGGACGCCGTACCTGAGTCGCCCCAGTTCCCGGAAGCGCCCGTACCTGATCCGGCCCGGTTCCCGGACGCACCCGTACCCGATCCGGCCCGGTCCTCGGACGCACCCCTGCCCGATCCCGTACGGGACGCCGCCCCCGACCCGGCCCGGTTCCCGGAAGCGCCCGTACCCGATCCGGCCCGGTCCTCGGACGCACCCCTGCCCGATCCCGTACGGGACGCCGCCCCCGACCCAGCCCGGTTCCCGGACGCACCCCTCCCCGACGACCCCGCCCACGACCCCGCCCACACCCCCGGCACAGTCGCTCCGCCGATGGGGGAGTTCGGGCCGCCGCCCGTGATGGACGCGCCGGTGCCGGGGCCGTTCGACGCGCGGACTCGGCCCCTGGTCGCCCGTAAGCCCCCCGCGCACGTGGACCCCGTCCCGGAGGACCCGGCCCTCGACGCCGGGCCCAAGCCGCCCACCCCGCCCCGGGGCTTCGACGCCGTGGCCGAAGCCGTGCTCGGCGACGGGCCGCCCACCGGCACCACTCTCCTCGCGGAACCCGTGGCCCGGATCAACGAGGCCGTCCGGGACGGGCGCACGCCCGACGCGGCGGAGCTGGCGGCGCGGACCGTGGCGCAGGCCTCCCAGAGCCTGGGCCCCGAACACCCCGAGGTGCTGCGACTGCGGGAACTGGCCGCGTACATCGCCTACCTGGCCGGCGAGCCCGCGCAGGCCTGCGCCCTCTCGCTCGACCTGGCCCGGATACACCACCGTGCCCAGGACGCCGAGGCCGCGTACGGCAACGTCCTGAGCGCGGCGACCGCCTGGCGCGGCGTACGCGATCCGGAGCCGGGCCTGCGCCTGGGCCAGGACCTGGTCACCCTGTGGGCGACGCTCGTCGCCGAGGGCGGCCCGGCCGCGGAGGACACCGAGCGGCTGGAGTCGGCCCGCGCCCGCATGGATCGGCTCACCGACCGCGCCCGGAACGCACAGCCCTAGCGAGGCCCTGTCGTGCTCACTGCACGCAGAACTCGTTTCCCTCCGGATCCGCCATCACGACCCACGCCCCCGACGGCTCCGCGACCTCCCGCAGCACCCGCGCGCCGAGTCCCCGCAACCGCTCCACCTCCGCCTCCCGCCGCCCCTCGCCCGCGTGCACGTCGAGATGGAGCCGGTTCTTGACGGTCTTCTCCTCCGGCACCCGCTGGAACAGCAGCCGCCGCCCGAGCCCGGTGCCGCTGTCCTTGTCGTACGGGTCCTCGGGATGCCGTACGGCGACCAGGTCCCGGAAGGCGAGCCGCGCGTGGAACTCCACGGTGGCCTCGCGCGGCAGCGCGCCGAGTTCCAGCAGCCGCTGGATGAGCGCGTCGTTGTCCTCGACCTCGTAGTGCAGCGCGGCGGCCCAGAAGTCCGCCTGCGACTGAGGGCTCGCGCAGTCGATGACGAGCTTCCAGTGCAGCGGCGCGGGAGCTGATGCGGATTCAGGTGTCTGCGTCATGGGGTCACTTATAGCGGCCCATTAGGTCGGGAACCGTCCTAAGACACCTCGGCGGCCTGTTGCCGGTCGTACGCCTCCCGCGCCCGCGCGATCTCCTGCTGGTGCTCCTCGGTCCACGTCACCAGCGACTGGATGGTGGCGTGCAGGGTCCCGCCCAGCGGCGTCAGTTCGTACTCCACCCGTGGCGGTACGACCGGATGCACGGTCCGCTTCACCAGGCCGTCCCGCTCCAGCTGCCGCAGGGTCACGGTCAGCATGCGCTGGCTGACCCCGTCGATCTCCCGCCGCAGCTCGGTGAAGCGGAGCCGCCGGTTCTCCAGCAGCGCGATGACGAGCAACGACCACTTGTCGGCCACCCGGTCCAGGATCTGCCGTACCTGGCAGTCTTCCCGGGTGTCCCACTGGAAGGGGTCGGCGTCGCCGTAGTCCACGGTGCTCGCGCAGTTACTCGGTGACTTTGAAGTGCCTTCTTCCATGTCTGCCGACGCTGCCGCAGGCTGGGGTCGGTTACAAGAGGGAACCGACCCTCATTCGCGTAACCGCCCCTGAACATTCGCGCAACCAACCCCTACACATGGAGTGTGGTCATGGGCACCCGCGCCTGGGCGCTGCTGTTGGTCCTCTGCGGAACGATCTTCCTGGAGGGCATCGACGTCGCCATGATGGCCGTCGCGATCCCCTCGATCCGCGCCGATCTGGGCCTGTCCACCGGCTCCGCGGCCTGGGTCATGAGCGCTTACGTCCTCGGCTACGCCGGTTTCACCCTGCTCGGCGGCCGGGCCGCCGACCTGCTGGGCCGGCGCCGGATGTTCCTGCTCTGGCTCACCGTCTTCCTGGGCTTCTCCGGACTCGGCGGTTTCGCCACCGAGGGCTGGATGCTGATCCTCGCCCGCTTCGTCACCGGCGTCGCCGCCGCCTTCATGACCCCGGCCGCGCTGTCCCTGATCACCACGTCCTACGAGGAGGGGCCGCGGCGCAACAAGGCCCTGCTGATCTTCGCCGGTACGGCAGCCGGCGGATTCTCCTTCGGCCTGGTGGCCGGCGGACTGCTCACCGAGATCGGCTGGCGGTGGGTCTTCTTCGCACCGGTGCTGCTGACCGCGGCGCTGCTGGTGGCGGCCGTCCGGCTCGTCCCCCGGCAGGACGGCCCGCGCGAGCGCGGACGCGGCTTCGACCTGCCCGGCGCGATCACCGCCGCCGGCGCGATGCTGCTGGCCGCCTACACGGTCGTACGCCTGGAACACGGTCTGGACGACTGGCCGCTCACGGCCGCCGCGGGCCTCGCGGCGGTGCTGCTGGCCGCCGCCTTCGCGGCCGTCGAGCGCCGGACCGCCGATCCGCTGGTCCGGCTCGGCATCCTCCGTGTCGGGTCCGTCGTCCGCGCCGACCTCGGGGCGCTGCTGTTCGTCGGCGCCTTCTTCGGCTTCCAGTTCGTGGTGACCCTCTATCTCCAGGAACTGCGCGGCTGGTCCTCACTGCAGACGGCGCTGGCCCTGGTGATCATGGGCTGCGACATGGTCCTGGCCCCGACCCTCACCCCGAAGCTCGTGGAGCGGTACGGCAACGCCCGCGTGATCGTCGGCGGCTTCGCGCTCGCCGTCGTCGCCTACGCGCTCTTCCTGCCGGTCGGCATGGACTGGCCGTACCTGGTCATGCTGCCGATGCTGTTCATCTCGGGCACGGCCTTCGCGCTGGCCTACGGGCCGCTGACGATCGCGGCGACGGACGGGGTCGCCGAGGAGGAGCAGGGCCTGGCCAGCGGGCTGCTGACCACCGCGACCCAGTTCGGCTCGGCGATCGGGATCTCGGCGGTCACGGCCGTCTACGGCCTCGCGTCCACCGGATCCGGCCCCGAGGACACCCTGTCCGCGTTCCGTACGGCGCTGGTGGTGCCGGTCGCGATGGTGGTGCTGGGGCTGATCGTCTCGGCCCTCAGCGCCCGGGCGTTCCGGCGCGCGGAGCGCCAGGCGTCGGCCGTCAGCAGCGTCAGCGCCAGCCAGACCAGCGCGAACCCGGCCCAGCGCTCGGCGGGCATGGCCTCGCCGAAGTAGAGGACGCCGAGCAGGAACTGGAAGACGGGCGCCAGGTACTGCAGCAGCCCGAGCGTGGACAGCGGCACGCGGATGGCCGCCGCGCCGAAGCAGACCAGCGGCAGCGCGGTGACGAGGCCGGTGGTGGCCAGGAGCGCCGCGTGCCCCGGGCCCTCGGTGGTGAAGGTGGAGTCGCCCTGGGCCGTCAGCCACAGCAGGAAGGCCACGGCGGGCAGGAACTGGATCGCGGTCTCCGCGGCCAGCGACTCCAGGCCGCCGAGGCCCACCTTCTTCTTCACCAGGCCGTATGTGGCGAAGGAGAAGGCGAGGATCAGCGAGATCCACGGCGGGCGGCCGTAGCCGATGGTGAGGACGAGCACCGCGGAGAAGCCGATCCCGACCGCCGCCCACTGCACGGGCCGCAGCCGCTCCTTGAGCAGCAGTACGCCCATCGCGATGGTGACCAGGGGATTGATGAAGTACCCGAGCGAGGCCTCGACGACCCGGTCGTTGTTCACGGCCCAGATGTAGACGCCCCAGTTGACGGCGATGACGGCCGAGGCGACCGCGATGAGTGCGAGCCGGCGCGGCTGGCGCACCAGTTCGCCGATCCACCGCCAGCGCCGTACGACCAGAAGGGCCACGGCGACCGCGGCGAGGGACCACACCATCCGGTGGGCCAGCACCTCGAAGGGGCTCGCGGGCTTCAGCAGCGGGAAGAACAGGGGGAACAACCCCCACATCCCGTAAGCCGCGAAGCCGTTCAGCAGTCCTATGTGCCGCTCGCCCCTCGGCTTCTTGCTCACGGGCCCTCCTCCTGGTCGTCCTCGCCTGGAAGAAGGTAGCGCCGAACACCCTGGGCTGTCATGTCCGTATCGCCATACGGTCATGACAGCCCGGAGGTGTGTCTCAGCCCTTGAGCCCGGCGGCGATGGCCTCGGCGAACGGCGTGGCCGGCCGCCCGGCCAGCCGGGACAGATCGCCGGAGGAGACGACCAGCTCGCCCTTGGCTATGGAGGCGTCGACGCCGACGAGGATGTCGACGAACGGCGCGGGCATACCGGTGCCGCCGAGGATCCCCTTCATGGCCTCACTGTCGACCGCGTGGTAGCCGATCTCCCTGCCGGTCTGCCGGCTGAGCTCGGCCGCGTACTCGGCGAAGCTCCACGCCTCGTCGCCCCCCAGCTCGTACGTCCGGTTCTCGTGGCCCTCACCGGTCAGAACGGCGACGGCGGCGGCCGCGTAGTCCGCGCGCGAGGCCGAGGAGACCCGCCCCTCACCGGCGGCGGCCACGACCGCGCCGTGCTCCAGCACCGGGGCGAGGTTCTCGGTGTAGTTCTCGTGGTACCAGCCGTTGCGCAGCAGCGTGTACGGCAGGCCCGAGGCGACCAGCGCCTCCTCGGTGCCGCGGTGGTCGTCGGCCAGGGCGGCGGTGAGGCTGCCGGGCGCGCTGGTGTAGGCGAGCAGGGCGACACCGGCGGCCTTCGCGGCCTCGATGACGACGCGGTGCTGGGCGACCCTGCCCTTGTCGAACTCGTTGCCGGAGACCAGCAGCACCTTGTCGCCGGCGGCGAACAGCCCGTCGAAGGTCTCGGGGGCGTTGTAGTCGGCGACCGCGATCCGCACGCCGCGCTCGGCGAGGTCGGCGGCCTTCTCGGGGGTGCGGACGACGGCGGTGATCTGCTCGGCCGGCACCTTCTCCAGCAGCTGCCGCACGACATGGCGGCCCAGGTGTCCGGTGGCTCCGGTGACGACGATGCTCATTCTTGTGACTCCTCGTGGGGTGATGGTGGAATCGACCCTAGGAGCAGCGCTAACTATTGGAAAGTACCCACTTTGAAGTAAGGTACTGGCATGGCAGTAAGTGTGACCGGTCGGGAATGGCAGCCGGACGGCGAGACGATGTGCCCGTACCGCCTGGTCCTGGAGCACGTGACGAGCCGCTGGGGCGTGCTTGTCCTGATCAGGCTGTTGGACCGCCCCTACCGCTTCAGCGAACTCCGCCGAGCGATCAGCGACGTCCGCCCGGTGAGCGAGAAGATGCTCACCCAGACGCTCCAGACCCTGGAGCGCGACGGCATGGTCCTCAGGGACGCCAAGCCGGTGATCCCACCCCGCGTCGACTACTCCCTCACCGACCTCGGCCGCGAGGCGGCCGAGCAGGTCCGCGGCCTCGCGGAGTGGACGGCCGAGCGAATGAGCCGGGTGGAGCGGGCGCGGGAGGCGTACGACGCCCGGAAGAGGGCTGCTGAGCTGGGGTGAAGTCGGCGCTTGGCGGTCGCCTGACGTATGGCGGAGTGCGTGCCGGAACGTGTGGCGGAGCGCTTGCCGGAACGTATGGCGGAGGCGCTTGCCGGGCACATGCATGTCAGGGCCATGGCCGACATGAGCGGTACGTGCTTCCATGTGCCCCTTTTCCGCCTCCTGTGCCGACTTGAACTGCCGGGCATGCTGGGGGCGGGCGTTGTCGTGCCCACCTCGCGCGTCGGTCCTCGTGCCACCCATGAGATCGCCGGCCGACGCCCGGACGCCTGACTCGGGGGTTCGCTTTGGCCGCACAGAATCCGGACGCTAGAGGGAACGATTCAGCAGTGGGGGCCAGGCCCGGCTGGACACGCTCCCGCTTTCGGCGCGTGTCCCGCCGCCGGCGCCAGGAGGAGTTGGCGGAGGGCCTGCTCCGTCAACTCACCCTCCTCGCCCAGGAGATCCGGCATGCGAACCAGATCCAACTGCACCGGATCATGGCGGCGCAGATGGAGCGTGCGATAGCGGACCCGGCGCTCGCGGAGGCCGTGAGCACGCTGTCGGGCCTCTCGGAGCACGAACGCCGACAGATGATCTTCGTGAATGCCCAGTACAGCGCCAACGTGCTGCACCATCAGGTGGGCGCCATGGAGTGGGATGAACTGATCGGCGCCTTACGGGTTTTGTGCCGTAATCCCGTCTTCGACGCCTACTGGGAGATGACCCGGGAGCACCGGCGGAGCCTGCCCCGTGAATCGCTGGAGGCGGGCGTCGGCAGGGCCGTGGACGTGATCGTGGAGGGGCTTCGCGACGATCCTGAGGAGTGGTGGGTGGTGGGAGCACCTGAGTCGTTCACTCCAGAGGCCTAACTTCGTTTGAATTTATGCGACTTGAGGCAATACCGTTTGCCGGTGCATAGCGATCTTCCTGACCTCAGCATCGTCCGCCGTCTCGGTGACTCGCCGCGCGAGCGAGGGAGTACGACCTTCGAGACGTGCCCGGACCTCTTCGAACTGAGCGACGGAAGCTTCGCCGTCATCGGTACGGATCGGACCGAGGAACTGGACGCCCTCCTCCCCGACGACGCCGCCCGGGCCGACTACGAGCGCATTGTCGTCATCACCCGTGACACTCTCCTGAGAGCCAAGCGGGACATCCCGGACGCATGACACGGAAGGCCCGGACGCAGTGCGGAGTCCGGGCCCTCTTTGACCGTGTCGCCGTCAGTTGACCGTGTCGCCGTCAGTTGACTGTGTCGACGTCAGCCGACGACCGTCCAGGTGTCGCCGCCCGCCAGCAGTGCTGCCAGGTCGCCCTTGCCGTGCTGTTCGATCGCGGTGTCCAGTTGGTCGGACATCTGGGTGTCGTAGACCGGGCGTTCGACGCTGCGGAAGACGCCGATCGGGGTGTGGTGGAGCGTGTCGGGGTCGGCCAGGCGGGAGAGGGCGAAGGCCGTGGTGGGGGAGGCCGCGTGGGCGTCGTGGACGAGGATCTCGGCCTCGTTCTCCGGGGTCACCGCGACGACGGTCAGGTCTCCCGTCGCCCGGTCGCGGACCACGCCCCGCGTCCCGTCCGCGCCGAAGCGGATCGGCTGCCCGTGCTCCAGCCGGATCACCGCCTCCTCCGCCTGCTGCTTGTCCTTCAACACCTCGAAGGCGCCGTCGTTGAAGATGTTGCAGTTCTGGTAGATCTCCACGAGCGCGGTTCCGGGGTGGGCGGCCGCCTGGCGCAGCACCTCCGTCAGGTGCTTGCGGTCGGAGTCCACCGTCCGCGCCACGAAGGACGCCTCCGCGCCGATCGCCAGCGACACCGGGTTGAAGGGCGCGTCCAGCGAACCCATCGGCGTCGACTTGGTGACCTTCCCGACCTCGCTCGTCGGGCTGTACTGCCCCTTCGTCAGGCCGTAGATCCGGTTGTTGAACAGCAGGATCTTGAGGTTCACATTGCGGCGCAGGGCGTGGATGAGGTGGTTGCCGCCGATCGACAGCGCGTCGCCGTCGCCGGTCACCACCCAGACGGACAGGTCGCGCCTGCTGGAGGCCAGGCCCGTGGCGATCGCGGGGGCGCGGCCGTGGATGGAGTGCATTCCGTACGTGTTCATGTAGTACGGGAACCGCGAGGAACAGCCGATGCCAGAGACGAACACGATGTTCTCCCGCGCCAGCCCCAGCTCGGGCATGAAGCCCTGCACCGCGGCCAGGATCGCGTAGTCACCGCACCCGGGGCACCAGCGCACCTCCTGATCGGACTTGAAGTCCTTCATGGACTGCCTGGCCTCGGCCTTGGGAACGAGCGAGAGCGCCTCGATCGTGCCCGCGCCTTCCCTGGACGTCTCAGCCATCGATGGCCTCCTTGAGAGCCGTGGCGAGCTGTTCGGCCTTGAACGGCATGCCGTTGACCTGGTTGTACGAGTGGGCGTCCACCAGGTACTTCGCCCGGATCAGCGTGGCGAGCTGACCGAGGTTCATCTCGGGGACGACGACACGGTCGTACCGCTTGAGGACGTCACCGAGGTTCTTCGGGAAGGGGTTGAGGTGCCGCAGATGCGCCTGCGCGATCTGGTGCCCGGCGGTGCGGAGCCGGCGTACGGCCGCGGTGATCGGCCCGTAGGTCGAGCCCCAGCCCAGGACCAGCGTCGTGGCACCGTCCGGATCGTCGACCTCCAGCTCCGGCACGTCGATACCGTCGATCTTCGCCTGCCGGGTGCGGACCATGAAGTCGTGGTTGGCGGGGGCGTAGGAGATGTTGCCGGTGCCGTCCTCCTTCTCGATCCCGCCGATGCGGTGCTCGAGACCGGGGGTGCCGGGCACGGCCCACGGCCGCGCGAGGGTCTGCGGATCGCGCTTGTACGGCCAGAAGACCTCGGAGCCGTCCTCCAGCGTGTGGTTCGGGCCCTGCGCGAACTGCACCCGCAGATCCGGGAGTTCGTCCAGGTCCGGAATCCGCCAGGGCTCGCTGCCGTTGGCCAGGTAGCCGTCGGAGAGCAGGAACACCGGAGTGCGGTACGTCAGCGCGATCCGCGCCGCCTCCAGCGCCGCGTCGAAGCAGTCGGCCGGTGTCTTCGGCGCGATGACCGGCACCGGCGCCTCGCCGTTCCTGCCGAACATCGCCTGCAGCAGGTCCGCCTGCTCGGTCTTGGTCGGCAGACCGGTCGAGGGCCCGCCGCGCTGGATGTCCACCACCAGCAGCGGCAGCTCCAGCGAGACGGCGAGACCGATGGTCTCCGACTTCAGCGCCACACCCGGACCCGAGGTCGTCGTCACCGCGAGCGAACCGCCGAACGCAGCCCCGAGTGCCGCCCCGATCCCGGCGATCTCGTCCTCCGCCTGGAAGGTCCGCACACCGAAGTTCTTGTGCTTGCTCAGCTCGTGCAGGATGTCGGAGGCCGGCGTGATGGGGTAGGAGCCCAGGAACAGCGGCAGATCCGCCTGCCTGCCCGCCGCCACCAGGCCGTACGACAGGGCCAGGTTCCCGGAGATGTTCCGGTAGGTGCCGACGGGGAAGGCCTTGGCGGCCGGTGCGACCTCGTAGGAGACCGCGAAGTCCTCCGTCGTCTCACCGAAGTTCCAGCCCGCTCGGAAGGCCGCGATGTTCGCCGCCGCGATCTGCGGCTTCTTCGCGAACTTCGATGTCAGGAACTTCTCCGTGCCCTCCGTCGGCCGGTGGTACATCCACGACAAGAGGCCGAGCGCGAACATGTTCTTGCTGCGCTCGGCCTCTTTGCGGGACAGATCGAACTCTTTGAGGGCTTCCACTGTCAGTGTCGTCAGCGGGACCGGATGCAGGTGGTAGCCGTCCAGTGAGCCGTCCTCCAGCGGCGAGGAGTCGTAGCCCACTTTCTGCATGGCCCGTTTGGTGAACTCGTCCGTGTTGACGATGATCTCCGCGCCGCGCGGCAGGTCCTGCACGTTCGCCTTCAGCGCCGCCGGGTTCATCGCGACCAGCACGTTCGGCGCGTCGCCCGGCGTCAGGATGTCGTGGTCGGCGAAGTGCAGCTGGAAGGAGGAGACACCGGGGAGGGTCCCGGCGGGGGCGCGGATCTCGGCAGGGAAGTTCGGCAGCGTCGACAGGTCGTTGCCGAAGGACGCCGTTTCCGAGGTGAATCGGTCACCCGTGAGCTGCATACCGTCACCCGAGTCCCCCGCGAACCGGATGATCACCCGGTCCAGCCGGCGCACGTCTTTCGCCGTCGCCGGTTTGCGCTGCTCTCCCACTAGTGCTTCGTCGGCCTGCTCCGCTGGGCTACTGACCTGGCTGGTCACTGAACTGGACCTCCTTCGAGGCGACTGTCGGGGAGCGGCCTTCCCGCAGGCCCTCCCACAGGATCAACCCTACGTCCGCAAAGGTCGCCTTCCCCGGGCCAATCGCATGATGGACACGGTTTTGAGACGCTTCGCCACCCTGACTTGTCATGATTTTCCCGCCCCCCGGCGCTTCCTCTGAAGACGCTCCCCGCTCGCTGTGTGGTTCTGGGTCCCCCCTCTGCGTTTCCTCAGCCCGGCGCCGACGCGCCGGGCTTGGCTGACACAGTGTCAGTTCGTCAGGAGTTCAGGTAGGTCAGGACCGCGAGAACGCGCCGGTGATCCCCGTCACTCGGGGACAGTCCCAGCTTCAGGAAGATGTTGCTGACGTGCTTCTCCACGGCTCCGTCGCTCACCACGAGCTGCCGGGCGATGGCGGAGTTGGTCCGCCCCTCGGCCATCAGCCCCAGGACCTCCCGCTCCCGCGGGGTGAGCCCCGCGAGCACGTCCTGCTTACGGCTGCGCCCGAGCAGCTGCGCGACCACCTCCGGGTCCAGGGCCGTGCCCCCCTCGGCCACCCGCACCACCGCGTCCACGAACTCCCGCACCTCCGCCACCCGGTCCTTCAGCAGGTACCCGACCCCGCGACTGGAACCGGCCAGCAGTTCGGTGGCGTAGCGCTCCTCCACATACTGTGACAACACCAGCACACCGAGTCCCGGGTGCGCCTTGCGCAGCTGTACGGCGGCCCGGACGCCCTCGTCGGTATGGGTCGGCGGCATGCGTACGTCCGCGACCACGACGTCCGGCAGCGTGCCCTGCGCGTCGAGCTCCGTGATGGTCTTGATCAGTGCTTCTCCGTCGCCGACGCCGGCGACGACCTCGTGCCCGCGGTCGGTCAGCAACCGGGTCAGGCCCTCCCTGAGCAGCACTGAATCCTCGGCGATGACCACCCGCACCCTGTCCTCCACGACGTCCGGCCCCCCGAGCCTGTGTTGCGTCCGGCCGGCTGTCTTCCGGCCTGGTCCCACGGCTCCTCAGTATCGCGCGATCGGCCGGTCCTCACCGGGCCTGTGGACAACCTGGCCTGCCGTGGGGCGGTGCGCGGTCGGGGAGGGGCGGTTTCCGGCCGCGCCGCACGTGCGAGGTCCGCCTCCGGCAGACGGAGGCGGACCTGAAAGGCGGTCGCGTCAGTTCCTACACGGCCCGCCAGGGAAGCTCCGCGGTGATCCGCGTCGGGCCGCCCACCGGCGAGTCCACGACCAGGATCCCGTCCACGGCGTCCAGCCGTTCGGCGAGCCCGGCCAGGCCCGACCCGGCGGTGGTGTCGGCGCCGCCGACGCCGTTGTCGACGACCTGGAGCATCAGCCGGTTCTCCACCCGCCAGACGTCCACGCCCGCCCAGGTGGCCCGCGCGTGCTTGCTGATGTTCTGCAGCAGCTCCGAGACGGTGAAGTAGGCGATGCCCTCGATCGCCGGGACCGGCCGCTCGGTGAGGTCGACCTGGACCTCGACCGGGACCGTGCAGCGCGAGGCGACCGAGGAGAGCGCGGCGTCCAGGCCGCGGTCGGTCAGTACGGCCGGGTGGATCCCGCGGGCCAGGTCACGCAGCTCCTGCAGGGCCGTCTTCACCTCGCCGTGGGCCTCGTCCACCATGCGCGCCGCGGCCTGCGGATCCTCCGCCAGCTTCTCCTTCGCCAGGCCCAGGTCCATGGCCAGCGCCACCAGCCGGGCCTGCGCGCCGTCGTGCAGATCGCGCTCGATGCGGCGCAGATCGGCGGCGGCCGTGTCGACCACGACGCCGCGGTCCGACTCCAGCTCCACCACGCGCGTGGCCAGCCGCGAAGGGCCGAGCAGCCCGTGCACCATCAGCCGGTCCACCATCGTCAGCGCCCGCACGATCCACGGCGTCGCCAGCGTGAAGAGCAGCCCCACCAGCGCGGTCACGGTGATCTCGAACGGGTTGTCGAGGTAGACCTGGTGCGTCTCGTCGCCGTAGAGCTGGATGCCGCCCTGGCCGCCGTACAGCGGGAAGAGCCAGAACCACAGCGGGTAGGTCAGCAGGCTCCAGCCGAGGGCCCAGAAGTTCACCGCGACGACGAAGGAGAAGGTCGCCCACGGCAGCTGGAGCACCGCGTACAGCAGCGAGCGCCAGGAGGTGCCGCTCTTCAGGACGGCACCCATCCAGGCCAGGAACCCCTGCCTGCGCATCCGCAACGGCTCCGGCTCCGCGACCTCGAGGTCCAGCAGCCCCCGCGCGCGGGCCCGCTCCATCGCCCCGAAGCCGCGGCAGCCGGCCAGGCCGGCCGCCAGCACCGGGATGCCGAGGAAGGTGACCAGCAGTCCGAAGCCGAGCGACACCATGGTGATCGCGTAGGTGAAGAACAGGACGCTGATCGGCAGGCTCAGCAGGACATAGCCCAGCTCCCGCCAGTGCCGCGCCTCGAACGGTGCCCGCAGCCCGGCCGGCAGCCGGTGCTTGTCCGGGACGTCGAGTCCGTATCCCTGCCCGTACTCCATGGCCATCGGCGTCGTCCGTTTCTGCTCGTGCCTCTGGGTGTGTGCTGTACCTCCACCCTCCTCCGCCGCAGGTCCGCGAGCCATGGAGTCCGTCGGCGTCTTGAACGGGGGGTTTTCCCTACCCCTGCTCCGGGACCCGGTCGCGCCACGGCAGTTCCGCCGTCACCGTGGTGGGGCCGCCCTGCGGCGAGTCGATCACGAACAGCCCGTCCACGGCGCCGAGCCGGTCGGCCAGCCCCCGCATCCCGGTACCGCCGTCGAGCCGCGCGCCCCCGCGCCCGTCGTCCCACACCTGCAGCAGCAGCCGGTCCGCCGCCCGCCACACCTCGACCGACGCCGACCGAGCCCCGCTGTGCTTGCTGATGTTCTGCAGCAGCTCCGAGACCGTGAAGTAGGCGATCCCCTCGATGGCCGCGGCCGGCCGCGAACCCAGGTCCACCGTCACCTTCACCGGCACCGTGCACCGCGAGGCGACCGACGACAGCGCCGCGTCGAGCCCCCGGTCGGTCAGCACGGCCGGGTGGATCCCGCGAGCCAGATCCCGCAGCTCCTGAAGCGCGAGCTTCACCTCGCCGTGCGCCTCCTCGACCATCGCGGCGGCGTAGTCGGGATCCTCCAGGAGCTTCTCCTTCGCCAGGCCGAGCCCCATCGCGAGATTCACCAGCCGCGCCTGCGCTCCGTCGTGCAGATCCCGCTCGATCCGCCGCAGATCGGCGGCGGCCGTGTCGACGACCACCCCCCGGTCGGACTCCAGTTCGGCGATGCGACGTTCCAGCTCGTCCGAGGGCGACAGCAGCGCGCGCACCATGGCCCGGTCCGCGTTGGCCAGGCCCCGCGCGATGAACGGCAGCACCGGCCACAGCACGAACAGCGAGGTCAGCGTGATGGTGAAGGTGAGGATGCCCCACGGCAGCCGGATGAAGTCGTAGAGCACCGTCCGCCAGCCGACCGGGTCCTTCAGCAGCTGCCACAGCTGCGCGAAGAAGCCGTTCCGCCCGCCGCGCAGCCGCAACGGGCTCGGCTCGTCCACCCGCACCCCGAGCAGCGCCCGCGCCCGCTTCCGCTCCAGCTTGCCCAGCTGCCGGGCGCCCATCAGCCCGGCCGCCAGGAGCGGGAACCCGACCACGGTGACCGTCAGCCCGGCCCCCACGAACAGCATCGTCACGACGTAGACGAAGCCGAACAACGACATCGGAAGGTTCGCCAGAAGGTGCGCGATCTCCTTCCAGGTGTGCCGGTCGTAGGCGAACCGTGCCGGCGGCAGCGGCTGATTCGTGTCGCTCCGGTCGCTGCGGTCGGCTCGGCCGACTCGGTCGGCCCTCGGGGCGCGCTGGGGGGACGGATGGCGTTCGGTCATATGGGCTAGCGTGCCGGTCGAGCGCCGCTCGCGCCATGAGGCGGACCGCCGCGCTCCCCTGGGGAAAACCCCACCTGCGCCCCACAAGCCATGACAGGCTGCTTACGCTCGCTTTAGCAGGGCCTAGACTCCCGTGCGTATAGATCGTCGATCTGTATCGTCGAACTAGATGTCGAATTTCATGTCGAACGGCTGTGTTCACTGAGGTCAGGGAGCGAGGGACGGACGTGCCGGAAACGACCGTCGTCGTCGCGGCGGACAAGGGTGTCGTCGTCTCGGCGGATTACTTCCAGTCCTACTCGGTCGTCGGACTGCTCGCCGTGGTCGGCGTGCTGTTCGTCGCGGTCGCCTTCGGGGCCGGGCGCCTGCTGCGGCCCGTGGTCCCGACGCCCGAGAAACTTCTGACGTACGAGTGCGGCGTCGACCCCGTCGGCGAGGGCTGGGCGCACACCCAGGTCCGGTACTACGTCTATGCCTTCCTTTACGTGATCTTCGCAGTGGACTCGATCTTCCTGTTCCCCTGGGCGACGGTCTTCGCCGCCCCCGGCTACGGTGCCACCACCCTCGTCGAGATGTTCATCTTCCTCGGCTTCCTGGCCGTCGGTCTGCTGTACGCCTACAAGAAGGGCGTCCTGGAATGGACGTGACTCCCTCCCCTTCCGAGCCCGTGCTGCTGCCCGAGCCGAAGCGGCTGGGCGCGCTCGCACGCCTCGCGCCCGAGCCGATGAAGGTGGTCCTGAACTGGGGCCGCCGCTACTCGCTCTGGGTCTTCAACTTCGGCCTCGCCTGCTGCGCGATCGAGTTCATCGCGGCGTCCATGGCCCGCCACGACTTCATCCGCCTCGGTGTGATCCCCTTCGCGCCGGGCCCGCGCCAGGCCGACCTGATGGTCGTCTCCGGCACGGTCACCGACAAGATGGCGCCCGCGGTGAAGCGGCTGTACGAGCAGATGCCCGAGCCGAAGTACGTCATCTCGTTCGGGGCGTGCTCGAACTGCGGCGGTCCCTACTGGGACTCGTACTCGGTGACCAAGGGTGTCGACCAGATCATCCCGGTGGACGTCTACGTACCGGGCTGTCCGCCCCGCCCGGAGGCGCTGCTCCAGGGAATCCTGAAACTCCAGGAGAAGATCGCCCGGGAGTCGTTGGGGGAGCGGTACGGGGTGGCCCGTCCTTCTGCCGCGGCTTTGCAGAGTGGGTTGGTCAAGAGGCCGGACGTCGGGTCCGGGCCGGGGTCGGCTGCTGCGGCGAACGGGGCGGTGGGTGGATCTGGTTCGGGTTCCTCTGAATCCTCGGGTTCTGGTTCGGGTCCGGTGGTGGCTTCTGATTCGCTCAACGGATCGGCTGGGGCTTCGAGTTCCCGGTCGGCGGGGGAATCTGGATCGGGTTCCGCCGGGTCGGGTTCGCAGTCCGCGTCGGGATCGGAGTCCGGGTCGGGTTCCGCGTCGGGTTCGGGTTCCGCGCCGGATTCTGGTTCTTCGTCGGGCTCTCCTTCCGTGAACGGATCGGCCGCGGGCGGGAGTTCCCGTTCGGCGGCGGATTCCAGCTCGGCTTCCGAACCGAGGGAGGAGCGATGAGCACGGTCGGCTGGCTGCCCGCACCCGTTGAGGAGCTCTTCGGCTCCGAGGCCACCGGCGAGGAGTCCTACGAGGTCCTCACCGTCGACGTCCCGCCGGCCTCCTGGACCTCAGCGCTGCGCACGGCACGCGACGAGTTGGGCTGTACCTACTTCGACTGGCTGAGCGCGGTCGACGAACCCGGCACGGGCTTCCGCGTGGCCGCCCACGTGGCCGCCCTGGCACCGGTGCGACGCCTGCTGCTGCGCACCACGGTTCCGCACGAGGCTCCGGTGCTGGAGTCCGCGGTCACGGTCTACGCGGGCGCGGGCTGGCACGAACGCGAGACCCACGAGATGTTCGGCGTCTCCTTCGAAGGCCACCCGGCGCTGGACCACCTCCTCCTCCCGGAGACCTTCGAGGGCCACCCCCTGCGCAAGGACTTCGTCCTGGCCGCCCG
This sequence comes from Streptomyces sp. NPDC043726, assembly GCF_056436565.1. NCBI lineage: Bacteria > Bacillati > Actinomycetota > Actinomycetes > Kitasatosporales > Streptomycetaceae > Streptomyces > Streptomyces sp. NPDC043726. Next base: position 834,587 of record NZ_JBWKCI010000001.1, on the reverse strand, counting down.
CGTCGCCAAGGCGTGGCCGGGCGCGAAGGAACCGGGCGAGTCCGACCACGGCGGTCCCAAGCGCCGCCAGATGCTTCCGCCCGGCGTCCCCGACCCCAACGAGTGGGGCCCGCTCAAGGGCCAGCTTCCCGCTGCCCCGGCCCGTCCGGCGCGAGGTGCGGGCCGAGCGGCGGGGGAGCGTCCGGCCCGTGCCGCGGTGGCGGGGGAACGCCCCGCACGCCGTGCCCGGTCCGCTTCGGAAGGCTCGGCGAGCCAGGCGGCGGCGCCGGCAGCCGGGGCTGCAGGCGCGACGACGCCTTCGGCGGAAGGCGCTCCGGCGGCGGCTCCGGCAGAAGGCGCCCCCGCGACGACTCCGCCCCGCCGCGCGCGCAGTGCGAGTGAGGGCTCCGCCAGCCAGCAGGCGGGTACGGCGGCCGCGAGCAGTTCTGGAACCGGGACCGGTACCGGCGCCGGTGCTGCCCCACGCCGCTCCCGCAGCGTGAGCGAGGGCTCGGCCTCCCAGCGCACCGAGCCGACGCCCTCCGAGGGCACCCCGCCCACGGCACCCAAGACTCCCCGCAGCACGGATGCCCCTTGGCACCACGCCCGCCCGGCCTTCGAGGAACCGACTTCGAAGGAGCCGACGCGGGAGCTTCGGCAAGAGCAGGAGTCCCGGCAAGAGCTGAAGCCCGAGCAAGAGCAGAAGCCCGAGCAAAAGCAGGAGCAGACGCCGGAGCCTCCCGCGCCCGCCGAAGCCGCGCCCGCCGAAGCCGCGCCCGCCGAAGCCGCACCCACCGAAGCCGCGCCCGCCGAAGCCCCGCCCGCGGACACGGCCGTAACCCCTGAGGACTCCACCCACGACACGGCCGTAGCCCCCGCAGAGTCCCCCTCGGACACGTCCGCCCCCGCCGAAGCCCCGAACGAAGAGCCCGACGAAGACCCCGCCGAGCACCGTCGTCCGAACCCCCCAGGAGGCCCGCAGTGAACGACGCGCTTGACGTCACCCTGCGACTCCTCGTCGTCTTCGTCGTCTTCCTCACCTTCCCCTTGCTGATCGGTCAGACCGAGCACAAGGTGATGGCCCACATGCAGGGCCGCCTCGGCCCCATGTACGCGGGCGGCTTCCACGGCTGGGCCCAGCTCGTCGCCGACGGTGTGAAGTTCGCGCAGAAGGAGGACGTGGTCCCGGCCGGCGCGGACCGCCGTATCTTCCAGCTCGCCCCCGCCGTGGCCTTGCTCCCGTACCTCCTCGTGCTCCTCGCCATCCCGATCGGCCCCGGTGAGGGTGCGGTCGGTGAGGTCATCGACGCGGGTGTCTTCTTCGTCCTGGCCGTCATGGGCGTCGGCGTCCTCGGCGCGCTCATGGCCGGCTGGGCCTCCGCCAACAAGTTCTCCCTGCTCGGCGGCCTGCGCACCGCCGCCCAGCTCCTCGCCTACGAACTCCCGATGCTCCTCGCCGCCGCCTCCGTGGCGATGGCGGCGGGCACGGTCTCCCTGCCCGGCATCCTCGACGCCTTCGAGTGGTGGTGGCTGCCCTGGCAGATCGTCGGCGCCATCGTCTTCTTCGTGGCCGGGCTCGCCGAGCTGCAGCGCCCGCCCTTCGACATGCCGGTCGCCGACTCGGAGATCATCTTCGGCGCGTACACCGAGTACACGGGTCTGCGTTTCGCACTCTTCCTCCTCGCCGAGTACGCCGGAATCGTCGTCCTGTGCGGCCTGACCACCGTCCTCTTCCTGGGTGGCTGGCACGGCCCCTGGGGTGCCGACGGGCTCGGCTGGGTCTGGACGCTGCTGAAGACCGCCCTGCTCGCCTTCGTCGTCATCTGGCTGCGCGTGACCTATCCCCGGCTGCGCGAGGACCAGCTCCAGAAGCTCTCCTGGACGCTCCTCGTCCCCCTCGCCCTCGCCCAGATCGCCCTCACCGGCATCGTCAAGGTGGTGATCGAGTAATGGCCCCCATCCCCGGCTCCGGCCTCGCCAAGGGCCTGGCCGTCACCCTCCGCACGATGACGAGGAAGTCCGTCACCGCGCAGTACCCGGACGCCCAGCCCCATCTCCCGCCCCGCACCCGCGGTGTGATCGGCCTGTTCGAGGAGAACTGCACGGTCTGCATGCTGTGCGCCCGTGAGTGCCCCGACTGGTGCATCTACATCGACTCCCACAAGGAGACGGTCCCGGCGGCGGCCCCCGGCGGCCGTGAGCGCAGCCGCAACGTCCTCGACCGCTTCGCCATCGACTTCTCCCTGTGCATGTACTGCGGTATCTGCATCGAGGTCTGTCCCTTCGACGCCCTGTTCTGGTCCCCGGAGTTCGAGTACGCCGAGACCGACATCCGGGAACTCACCCACGAGCGCGACAAGCTCCGCGAGTGGATGTGGACGGTCCCGGAGCCGCCCGCCCTCGACCCCGCCGCGGAGGAGCCCAAGGAGCTCGCCGCGGCCCGCAAGACGGCCGAGAAGCTCGCCGCCGCCCAGGCCGAGCCCGAGGAGGGAGAGTCGTGACGTTCGCCGCGGACAGCCATGGCTTCCTCTCCCCGACCGGCGTGGAGATCACCTTCCTCCTCGTCGGCCTGGTCACCTTCGGCGCGGCCCTGATCACCGTCACCACCCGTCAGCTGGTGCACGCCGCCCTGTGGCTGGTGGTCGCCCTCGGCGGAATCGCCGTCGAGTACCTCCTGCTCACCGCCGAATTCATCGCCTGGGTGCAGGTCCTCATCTACGTCGGTTCCGTCGTCGTCCTCCTCCTGTTCGGCCTGATGCTCACCCGGGCTCCGATCGGCCGCTCCCCGGACGCCGACTCCGGGAACCGCTGGGTGGCCCTGGCGGTGGCCGTCGCCGCCGCGGCCGCCCTGATCTGGGTGGTCGTCGACGCCTTCCGCACCACCTGGATCGACCTCGACGGCGCCCCGGCCGGCTCCACCGACGTCACCGGCAAGGCCCTCTTCCAGAACTGGGTCCTCCCCTTCGAGGCCCTCTCCGTCCTCCTCCTCGCCGCCCTGGTCGGCGCGATCGTCCTTTCCCGCAAGGCGAAGGCCGACGCCACGCCCGCGCCCGGCGGGGGGACCGCCACCCCGACCGGTGGCGGAGCCGCCGGGACGGACGGCGGGGGAGCCGTCAAGGCCGATCAGGAAGGCGCCCGCTGATGCACCTCGCCTATCCCGCAGTGCTCGCCGCCCTCCTGTTCTGCACGGGCCTGTACGGCGTCCTCGCCCGCCGCAACGCGATCCTGGTCCTGATGTCCGTCGAGCTGATGCTCAACGCCGTCAACCTCAACCTGGTCGCCTTCGACGTCTGGCTCAGCCGGGCCGCCGAGGAGACCCTGCACTCCGGCCAGGCCCTGACCCTGTTCACCATCGCCATCGCCGCCGCCGAGATCGGCATCGGTCTGGCGATCGTCCTCGCCGTCCACCGCAACCGCGGCACCTCGGACATCGACAAGCTCCGCGACACCGCCGAGGGCCACGAGAGCGATGCCCCGGACGTCCGGGCACCCGTCGAGGAGAAGGCTGAGGCCACCGCGTGACCACGACCACCCTCGCCGTCCTCGTCCCCCTCCTTCCCTTCCTGGGCGCCGCCGCCGGGCTGCTCCTGGGCCGCACGGCACCCGGTTACGTCCCCCCGCTGGCCGTCCTGCCGACGCTCACCTCCCTGGTCCTCGCCGTGCTGGTCGCCGTCGACCAAGGCGGCGACCAGGCCGTGAACGCCGCCACCGAGCTCACCCCCACCGGCTCGGTCCCCATCGAACTCGCCCTGCACATCGACGGATTCGCCGCGCTGGTGGCCGTCGTCGTCGGCCTTGTCGCCTCCTGTGTGCAGATCTACTCCACGGGCTATCTGCGCGACGACCCGCGCTATCCGTCCTACGCCGCGCTCGTCTCCCTGTTCACCTCCGCGATGCTGCTCGTCGTCTACTCCGGCGACCTGATGGTGCTGCTGGTCGGCTGGGAAGTCATGGGCATCTGCTCGTACTTCCTGGTCGGCCACTACTGGGAGACCCCGGAGGCCCGCGCCGCCTCCCTCAAGGCCTTCCTGGTGACCAAGCTCGGTGACGTCCCCTTCCTGATCGGTCTGTTCGCCCTGGCCACCGACGCCGGGTCCTTCAGCATCACGAAGATCCTCGGCACCGTCGCGAGCGGCGGCCTCGACCACCCCACGCTGATCGCCCTGCTGCTCCTCGCGGGCGTGGCCGGAAAGTCGGCGCAGTTCCCGCTGCACACCTGGCTCCCCGACGCGATGGCGGGCCCGACCCCCGTCTCCGCGCTGATCCACGCCGCGACGATGGTCGCCGCCGGTGTGTACTTCGTCGCCCGTCTCCTCCCGGTCTTCGAGGCCTCCCAGGCCGCGATGGTCGTCCTCGCCGTCATGGCCGCGGTCACGATGCTCGGCTCCGGCCTCGCCGCCCTCGCCCAGGACGACATCAAGCGGGTCCTCGCCTATTCGACGATCGGCCAGCTCGGTTACATGACCGGCGCTCTCGCCGTCGCCGACCGCGGGGCCGCCGTCTTCCACCTCATGTCCCACGGCGCCTTCAAGGCGCTGCTGTTCCTCGCGGCCGGCGTGATCATCCACGCCGTCGGCACCAACTCGCTGGCCGCCATGTCCCGGATGAAGGACCTGCGCGCCCGCGTCCCCGACGCCTACTGGACGATGAGCGTGGCGCTCCTCGCGCTCGCCGCGATCCCGCCCTTCAGCGGCTTCTTCTCCAAGGAGTCCGTCCTCGGCGCCGCCGAGCACGTCTCCACCGGCCACACCGAGCACGCCCCCGGCGCAGCGGGCTGGATCGTCCTGGTCGCCGCCCTGCTGACGGCCATGCTCACCGCGGCCTACGCGACCCGCCTGTGGCTGCTGACCTTCCGCGGGCGCGGAGCCGAGGCCCCGGACCACGGACGGCAGCCCCTCACCATGACCGTGGTGCTGTGGGTGCTGGCCGTACCCTCGCTCGCCTTCGGCGGGTTCGCCTACGGCACGCTGCCCGACTGGTTCGACGGCCACGACCTCGCCCCGACCCTGACCACCTCGGTCCTCGGCACCGGAGTGGCCCTGGTCGGCGGCATCGTCACCTACGCCGCCTGGCGCCACACCACCGCCCTCGCGGCCCGCGTCCCGCTGGGTGCGGTCGCGGCCCACCCCGAGGGCGACGCCGGACTGGTCGAGGCCGAGGCCATCGCGAGTCACGCGCCCGCGTACGGAGACGTGGCCTCGGCGCCCGACCCGGCGGACCCCGGCCGCCTGCTGCTCGGCCCGCTGCACCGCCACGCGGCCGTCGGCTTCCACCTGGACGCCGTGTACTCGGCCCTCTTCGTCCGCCCGGTCCAGGCCGGCGCGAGTCTCGTCCGGTTCCTCGACCGTGAGGTCGTCGACACCTACGTACGGGGCGCGGGCGCGCTGCCCCGCTGGCTCGGCATCGCCGTACGGCGTGCCCAGACCGGCAATGTGCAGACCTATGTGAGCGCGCTGCTCGCCGGAACCGTCGTCCTGGCGGTCGCCGCCGTCCTCGTCGCCACGGGAGCGTGAGCAGGCGTGATCGATATCAACGAGTCCGTGATGCAGTTCCTTCTGGCGTTGGTCGTCGTCGGCCCGCTCCTCGGCGCGGCCGCCGCTCTCCTGCCGGCCCCGCCCGGACTGAAGGGGAAGTCACCCGAGCAGGCCGTGCTGCGGCACGGTGTGACGGTCACCGGCGTGATCCTGGTCGCCGCGATCGTCCTCGCGCTCGGCTTCGACCACGACCATCCGTCGAAGATGCAGGCCACGACCGACATCAGCTGGATTCCCGCGCTCGATGTGCGCATCCATCTCGGCATCGACGGCATCTCCCTCCCCCTTCTGGTCCTGACCGCGCTGCTGACCTTCCTGTGCGCGCTCTACTCGTACTTCAAGATGCCCGCGGGCCCGACGCCGAAGGCGTTCGTCGCCCTGCTGCTCGTCCTGGAGTCCGGCACCCTCGCCACCTTCGCCGTCCTCGACCTGCTGCTCTTCTTCCTCGCCTTCGAGATGGTCCTGATCCCGATGTACTTCCTCATCGCCCGCTGGGGCGGCGAGGGGCGGACCCAGGCCGCCTGGAAGTTCATCCTCTACACGCTGCTCGGTTCGGTCGTCATGCTGCTCGGCCTGCTCCTGATCGGGATCAAGGCGGACACATTCGACATGGTGGCACTCGCCACTGACAACGGCCGGTCGCTCAGCGCATCCGTGCAGGTCATCGCCGTTCTGGCGATCGGAATTGGGCTCGCGGTCAAGACCCCGATGTGGCCGTTGCACAGCTGGCTGCCCGACGCCCACACCGCCGCCCCGACCGTCGGCTCGGTGCTGCTGGCCGGTGTCATGCTGAAGATGGGGACGTACGGGTTCGTCCGGATTCTGCTCCCGATCGCCCCCGACGGTTTCGCCGACTTCGCGCCGTATCTCGCGGCCTTCGCCGTGGTCGGGATCATCTACGGATCCCTGGCCTGTCTGGCCCTCGCCAAGCAGGGCGCGAAGGGCGATCTCAAGCGCCTCATCGCCTACTCCTCCGTCGGCCACATGGGCTTCGTCCTGCTCGGCATCGCGACGATGACCCCGACCGGCGTGAACGGCGCCCTGTTCGCCAACATCGCCCACGGCCTCATCACCGGTCTGCTCTTCTTCCTGGTCGGCGCCCTGAAGGACCGCACGGGCACGACCGACCTCGACGCCCTGGCCGAGCAGACCGGCGCCGCTCTCTACGGCAAGGCCCCGCGCCTCGGCGGCCTGCTCGCCTTCGCCGCGGTCGCTTCGCTCGGGCTGCCCGGCCTCGCCGGGTTCTGGGGCGAGATGCTCGCTCTGTTCGGCGCGTTCGAACCAGCAGAGGAGCTGAGCCGCCCGGCGTTCCTCACCTTCATGACGATCGGCGCGTTCGGCACCCTGCTCACCGCCGCCTACCTGCTGATCGTGGTCCGCCGGGTCTGCATGGGCGCCGTACCGCAGCAGGCCCCGAAGCTCGCCGACGTACAGACGTACGAATTCGCGGCGTGGACCCCGCTCGTCGCCCTCACCGTCGTCGCCGGACTCTGGCCGAAAACCCTCCTCGGCCTGACCGACCCGGCCGTGCAGCAGCTTCTCGCAGGAGGCACCCGATGAGCTCCCTGGCCCAGCCGCTGGCCGCGTCCGTCGTCCAGGACGTCGACTGGCTCGCCATCGCGCCGCCCACCATCGCGGCGGTCGTCGGACTCGTGGTCCTCGTCGCCGACCTCTTCGTCGGGGAGGACAGGAAGGCGCTGCTCGGCTGGACGGCGGTCGCGGGCCTCGCCGCCTCGACGGCCATGCTGCTGCCGCTCCTGGACGGCGACCGGTCCACCTTCTGCCTGACCGGCGCCCCCGACACCTGCAGCTACACCGCCGACCGCTTCACACTCGTCCTTCAGCTCCTCGTCCTCGGCGGCGCCCTCCTGGCCGCCCTGCTGTCGGTCACCGCCCTCAAGGACGACAACAAGAGGCTCCCCGAAGGGGAGTTCTGGTTCCTGCTGCTCTCCTCCGCCGCAGGCGCCGCCCTCCTGCCCGCCTCCCGCGACCTCGCGACGCTCATCGTCGCCCTGGAGGTCGCATCCCTGCCCGCCTTCGCCCTCGTCGGCCTGAGGCACGGCGACCGCAAGTCCTCCGAGGCCGCCCTGAAGTTCTTCCTGTCCTCGGTCACCGCGACCGCGGTCAGCCTGATGGGCATCAGCTTCGTCTACGCCTCCACCGGCACCCTCTACCTCACCCAGATCGCCGACCGGATCCAGAACGTCGACGGCCAGTTCGCCACCCTCGCCCAGACCGGCGTCGTCCTCACCCTCGTCGGATTCGCCTTCAAGACGGCCGCCGTCCCGTTCCACTTCTGGGTTCCCGACACCTACGTGGGAGCCCCGCTTCCCGTGGCCGCGTACCTGTCGGTCGTCGGCAAGGCCGTCGGCTTCTCCGGCCTGATCCTGGTCACGGTCATCGCCCTGCCGTCGTACGCCGACGTCTGGGGCCCCGCCCTCGCCGCGCTGGCCGCCCTCACCATGACCGTCGGCAATGTCGGCGCCCTGCGCCAGCAGGCCACGCGCGCGTACAGCGCCGTACGCCTGCTCGCCTGGTCCTCGGTCGGCCAGGCCGGCTACCTCCTCGTACCGATCGCCGCCGCCGCGTACTCCGACGACGCCGAGCGCTCCATCGGCTCCACGCTCGCGTACGCCCTCATGTACGGCGCCGTGAACCTCGGCGCGTTCGCCGTGGCCGCTCTGGTGGGCCGTACGCACTCCCTGAACCGTCTCAGCGACTACCGGGGCCTGTACGCGAAGAACCCCCTCTCCGCCCTGGTCCTCGCCTTCTTCCTGCTCTGCCTCGCCGGACTGCCGCCGGGCATCATCGGGCTGTTCGCGAAGGTCACCGTCTTCTCGGCGGCCGTCGACGCGGGCCTGGGCTGGCTGGCCGTGGTCATGGCCGTCAACGTCGTGATCGCGCTCTTCTACTACCTCCAGTGGACGGCCCTGCTGTTCCGCGCCCCCGAGGGCGAGCCCGTCCGGCACATCGGCCCCGCCCCCGTCACCGCGGCCATCGCCGTCACCGCCGTCCTCGGCGTCGCCCTGTCCGGAGCCCCCCAGCTGGTCCTGCGCTTCGCCGACACCGGTCTCTTCTGAGGCGACGGCGTCCTCCCGAGGCGTCGGCCGCTTCACTCGTACGGCCCACGCGCGGGGCCGCGCGCACCAGGGAACCCCAGACCCTCGCCTGGCGTTGACCAGTACGGGAGGGTCCACTGGACGTGTCACCACGACACCAGTGGCACAGGAAATCGACCAGCAAAGGGTTCCCCTGCCGCACGACTTGGAGGGCGTACCGTGCACCGCCGGCACAACGGGCTCAGGACCGCAGTACTCCTCGGGGGACTGTCCGCGCTCATCATCGTCATCGGCAGCTTCTTCGGCCGGACGGGGCTCATCGTCGCCCTCGTGATCGCGCTGGGGACGAACGCGTACGCGTACTGGAACAGCGACAAACTCGCCCTCCGTGCCATGCGCGCCCGCCCGGTCAGCGAATTCGAGGCCCCGGCGCTGTACCGCATGGTCCGCGAGCTCTCCACCCAGGCCCGCCAGCCCATGCCACGCCTGTACATCTCGCCGACGGAGGCCCCGAACGCCTTCGCGACCGGCCGCAACCCGCGCAACGCCGCGGTGTGCTGCACCGAGGGCATCCTGCGCCTGCTGGACGAGCGCGAGCTGCGAGGCGTCATCGGCCACGAGCTCAGTCATGTCTACAACAGGGACATATTGATCTCGTCGGTCGCCGGCGCCCTCGCCTCCGTGATCATGTTCCTGGTCAACTTCGCCTGGCTGATCCCGATCGGCCGCTCGGACGACGACGACGGTCCCGGCATTCTCGGCATGCTGCTGATCATGATCCTGGGCCCGCTCGCCGCCAGCCTCATCCAGCTCGCCATCAGCCGCTCCAGGGAGTACGAGGCGGACGCCTCCGGCGCCCAGCTCACCGGTGACCCGCTGGCCCTCGCCAGCGCCCTGCGCAAGCTGGAGACCGGCACCAAGCAGCTTCCGCTGCCCCCTGAGCCCCGCATCGAGACGGCGAGCCACATGATGATCGCGAACCCCTTCCGTCCGGGACAGGGGCTTTCCAAGATGTTCTCCACACACCCGCCGATGGCCGAGCGGATCGCGCGGCTCGAGAAGATGGCAGGTCCCCACCAGTGAAGACAATCCTGAACGTCATCTGGCTCGTCCTCAGCGGCTTCTGGCTGTTCCTCGCCTACCTGGTCGCGGGCGTGCTGCTCTGCATCACCATCATCGGCATCCCGTTCGGGGTCGCCGCCTTCCGCATCGGCGTCTACGCCCTGTGGCCCTTCGGATACACCACGGTCGAGCGCCGTGACGCGGGAGCCCCCTCCTGTGTCGGCAACGTCCTCTGGCTGGTCCTGGCGGGCTGGTGGCTGGCCCTCGGCCATATCGCCACCGGGCTCGTCCTGTGCGTCACGATCATCGGCATCCCGCTCGGCATCGCCAACTTCAAGCTGATCCCGGTGTCGCTGCTGCCGCTGGGGCGCGAAATCGTGCGCACGGACCAGTCGTTCACCTCGACGGGCTGGTAGCTCGACGGGTTGGTAGCTCGACGGTCTGGTAGCCGTCGCGGGGTCTGGCCGCGGAGGTTTTCCACAACCCGACGGTTGTCCACAGGCCGGCTCGATTGTCAGTGGCGGCTTGCATCATGAACGCATGACCGAGATCGAGCAGTTGCTGGCACGGGTGGCGGAAAAGTCTCGCAACGCCCTCCCGTGGGGCTGGACTTCCCTCCCCGCGCCTGTGGACGAGGCTGCCCCGGCCCGCGCCGAGGCCGCCCTGGGGTTCCCCCTGCCGCCCCTGCTCAGCGAGCTGTACCTGCGCATCGGCGATGGCGGATTCGGTCCGGAGTACGGCCTGTTGCCCCTGCTCGACAGCCCTCCGTCCGGAGAGCCCGCCGCCGTCGTGCAGTACCTGGCCAACCGTGAGAGCGGCCGCAAGGACCCCGATTGGCCCTGGCCCGAGGGCGTCCTGCCGATATCCCACTGGGGCTGCGCGATGTACGCGTGCGTGGACTGCCTCGCCCCCGAGGCCCCCGTCCTGCTCTTCGAGCCGAACGCCGACATCAGCGACCAGGCCTGGTACGTGGACGCGCCCAGCCTCGACCACTGGCTGCGCACCTGGGTGGAGGGCACGGGCTGGTACGAGGAGACGAACGACGACATGGACATGGCCCCCTGGACCGACTTCCGCATACGCACGGAGCGGGCTTCCTGAGCCCCGGGGACGGTCCGGGCCGCCGTACTGGCTACCGAGCCGCCCGCCACCGCCGTACGCCGTACGCCGCGACCCCCACCGCCAGCACCCCCGCGCCCACGATCACCGAGACCCATGGCAGCGCGAACGCCAGCACCAGGCACCCGAGGAGGCCCACCGCCGGAACCGCGCGCGCCGACAGGCTCGAACCGAGCGTCCAGGCCGAGGCGTTCGCCACCGCGTAGTACGCCAGCACACCGAAGGAGGAGAAACCGATGGCGCCGCGCACATCCACGGTCGCGGCCAGCACTGCCACCACAACGCCCACGGCGAGCTCCGCCCGGTGCGGTACCTGGAAACGCGGGTGCACGGCCGCCAGCGCGCCCGGCAGATGCCGGTCCCGCGCCATCGCGAGCGTCGTCCGCGAGACGCCCAGGATCAGGGCGAGCAGCGAGCCCAGCGCGGCCACGGCGGCGCCGATCCGGACGACCGGCACCAGACCAGGCACGCCGGCCGCCCGGACCGCGTCGGCCAGTGGCGCCTCGGCGTTCCCCAGACCGTCGGCGCCCAGCACGGACAGGACCGCCACCGCCACGCACGCGTACACCACCAGCGCGATACCGAGGGCGATCGGGATCGCGCGGGGGATCGTGCGCGCCGGATCCCGTACCTCCTCGCCGAGGGTCGCGATACGCGCGTACCCGGCGAACGCGAAGAACAGCAGACCGGCCGCCTGAAGTACCCCGTCCAGGCCGCCGGAGGCACCGATGTCCAGCCGCCCGGCATCGGCGTCACCGGAGGTCAGGCACACGACCACGACGGAAGCGAGGACCGCCAGCACCACCGCCACGATCACCCGCGTCAGCCAGGCGGACTTCTGGACGCCGCCGTAGTTCACCGCGGTCAGCGCCACGACGGCCGCGACCGCCACGGCGTGCGCCTGGTCCGGCCAGACGTACGCGCCCACGGTGAGCGCCATCGCCGCACAGGAGGCCGTCTTCCCGATCACGAACGCCCAGCCCGCGAGGTAGCCCCAGAACTCCCCGAGCCGCTCGCGGCCGTACACGTAGGTACCACCGGAGGCCGGGTACAGGGCGGCCAGCCGGGCCGAGGACGTGGCGTTGCAGTAGGCGACCACGGCGGCGACGGCGAGGCCGATCAGCAGCCCGGAACCGGCGGCGCGGGCCGCGGGTGCGAGGGCGGCGAAGATCCCGGCCCCGATCATCGAGCCGAGCCCGATGACCACGGCGTCGCCCACACCGAGGGTGCGCCGTAGCCCGGCGGCGGACTGTGTCATGGCCAGAACCCTACTGATCGCCGCAACCGCCGGGTGCGGTGCCGACGTCCTGGTCGTCAACAGACGGCGAACAAGAGCGCGAACGCGGGAACGGGCGCGAGCGCGGCCGGTGCACGACGAACGAGCACCGTCCGAACCGGACGAAGATCACAGTGTCCGGACAGTGCGAGCACAGCACGGGAGGGCAGGTTCACGGCATGGGCATCATCAGCTGGATCATCCTGGGACTGCTGGCCGGGGCCATCGCCAAGTTCCTGCTGCCGGGCCGTGACCCGGGCGGCTTCATCGGTACGACCGTCATCGGCATCACGGGCGCCTTCATCGGCGGCTGGATCTCGGCCCGTTGGCTGGACCACCCCATCAGCAAGGACTTCTACGACGGCGCCACCTGGGCGGCCGCGATAGGCGGCTCGCTGGTCCTCCTGGTCGCCTACCGCATCCTGTTCGGCAACTCACGCGACTGACCGCGTCCCCGGACCGCAGCCAGCAGGCGGGAAGGGCGGACACCAGCCAGGTGCCCGCCCTTTCTCGGGGGTGCCGCGCTTCCGCCCACGCTGGTCAGCGGTAATTGACGAACTGCAGCGCGAAGTCGAACTCCTTGCCCTTCAGGAGGGCGATGACGGCCTGGAGGTCGTCGCGGCTCTTGGAGCTGACGCGGAGCTCGTCGCCCTGCACCTGGGCCTTCACGCCCTTGGGGCCCTCGTCACGGATGATCTTCGCGACCTTCTTGGCGTTCTCCTGGGAGATGCCCTCCTCGATCGACGCGAAGATCTTGTACTCCTTGCCGGAGAGCTGCGGCTCGCCCGCGTCCAGCGCCTTCAGCGAGATGCCGCGCTTGATCAGCTTGGACTGGAAGACGTCGAGGACAGCGTTCACCCGGTCCTCGGAGTTCGCCTCCATGAGGATCTTCTCGCCGGACCACGAGATCGAGGCGCCCACGCCCTTGAAGTCGTAGCGCTGCGAGATCTCCTTGGCGGCCTGGTTGAGGGCGTTGTCGACCTCCTGCCGCTCGACCTTCGAGACGATGTCGAAACTGGAGTCGGCCATGTCCTGTGGCTCCTTGTATCGGGGTGCGTGTCTGGTGCGTGTCGGCGTACGTGGGGGCGACCGCCGAGCCCGGCAAAGGTCCCGGGCCGCATCCGGATAAGCCTAGCCATCCCCGGTCCCCGGGGCCGCGAACAATCAGGTGGCGAAGCACCCCTCCGCATCGGGTATTGTTTACGTCGTTGCCAGGGAGCGCGGCCGAAAGGTCGTTCGAATGGCAGCAAACCCCGGCGGTGTGCCCGAGCGGCCAAAGGGAGCAGACTGTAAATCTGCCGGCTCAGCCTTCCCAGGTTCGAATCCTGGCGCCGCCACTTTGGGGAAGACCCCCTGCGGACTGTGGAGACACAGTCCGCAGGGGGTCTCTTCGTGTGCGGTGACCTCGGGGATGTCAGAGGGGGCGGGCACACTGAGGGCATGACCACCCGCCGCAGGAACTGCCCCGAGTGTCGTCGTGAGATCGCCGTGGTGGCCGGGCGGTTCGCGCGGCACGATCCGCCCGGTGCTCGGGGGAGCGGGGAACTGGTGTCGTGTCCCGGGTCGCGCCGGACGGCTGAACTCGGGGCCGCGCAGCCCTCGTTGGACGGGTATGTCGTGGCCGAGTTTCCCGGTCAGTTGCCGCTGTTCTGACGCGTCGGCTCAGTTGCCCGCCACCGACTTCACCGCCACCGTCACCGGGGCCGAGCCGCTGATCAGTTCCAGGGTCAGGCCGGCCGTCGCCGGTGTGTCGATCAGTTCCGCCAGTACGGCGGCCACGTCGTCGCGGGGGATCGGGCCGCGGCCCGTGTGGGCCTCCAGGCGGACCAGGCCGGTGCCGGCGTCGTCCGTCAGCATGCCGGGGCGCAGGATCGTCCAGTCCAGGGCGTCCAGGCCGCGGAGGTGCTCGTCCGCCTCGCCCTTCGCCCGCAGATAGACGTCGAAGATCTCACTGCCCTCGTGCTTGTGGTTCGCGCCCATCGACGACACGACCACATACCGGCGCACGCCCGCCCGCACCGCCGCGTCCGCGAACAGGATCGCCGCGTCCTTGTCCACCGTCTCCTTGCGGGCCGCCCCGCTGCCCGGACCCGCGCCCGCCGCGAAGACCGCCGCGTCCGCGCCCTGAAGATGCGCCGCGACGTCTTCCACCGTCGCCGACTCCAGGTTCAGCAGCACCGGTTCGGCGCCCGCCTCCCGCAGATCGTCGCCCTGTTCGGCGCGGCGGATGATGCCCGCGACCTCGTCCCCGCGCGCGGAGAGCAGCCGCTCCAGCCGCAGCGCGATCTGACCATGACCACCAGCGATGACAATGCGCATGTCTTCGACCGTACGCCCGGACGGCCGCATCCGCCGCACGAGTTCCCACGGTCCCCGATCCGGTCGCGTGCGCCCCTGCGGCGGGCCCGGCGGGTGCACTCCGAGACGCGGTCCCGCACCCCGCACGGCACGGCACGCACCTGACCGCACGTGCCCCGTCCCTCCCGGCACCAGTTGCTCAAGCCCGGCGCGAATCACTCCACCCCCGCGCGCGTCCCTCCACCGGACCCGGCGCGGCCTGATTCCAGCCAGCCACTCACTCAACCCCCCTCAAGAAACCTCCCCCCGCCCCTGCCGAGGCAGCCCCAACTCCACGGCCGCAGCGGAGTTGCAGTACTCCCGTACCGCGCTCGTCCGGGCCACCACGCGCCCCCGGTGCACCACGATCCGGCTGTACGCCAACGACAGCGCCCCCGCCAGCCGTTCCCCGCGCACGGCCAGCAGGTCGGCGGGGAAGCCCGCCTCGACGCGGACCTCGGGCAGGCCGAGAACCGTCCGCGCCGCCGAACTCACCGTGTCGTAGGCGGCGTCGGGGCTCAGCCCGTACCGGGAGGCCAGCAAGTACGCCGCCTCCAACGGGTCGCCGCGTCCCACCGGGTTGGACACGTCCCGCAGTGCCCCGCTCCCGGCCGCCACCCGGACTCCGGCCGCGCGCAGCAGTCGTACCGGCGCCGTGCCTCGGCGGTCCACGCCCCCGCAGCCGCCCTGTGGCAGGCACACCACCGTCACGCCGGCCGCGGCGAGTTGGTCCGCCGCCGCCCGGGCCGCCGCGTCGGCCGGCAGGCGGCCGAGTCCGCCGCACGGGCCGAGCGTCACGCCGGGGCGCAGCCCGCCCGCCATCGTCGCGAGCCGGGACAGCCGAGCCGGGTCGTCGGCGTCGGTGTGCAGGTCGACGGGGCAGCCGTGCTCGGAGGCCAGTTCCAGGACCGCCTCCACGTACCCGGTGGGATCGGGGTCCAGGTCGGGGCAGCCGCCCACCACCGAGGCGCCCATCTTCAGCGCGTCCCGCAGTATCGCCAGACCGTCCGCGCCGGCCACGCCGGTCAGCAGCCGGGGCGTCGCCACCGCGGTCAGCTCGGTGAGCCCGCGCAGGGAGCGCCGGGCGCGCAGTACGGCGGCGAGGGCGCCGAGGCCCTGGACGTCGCCCACGCGTACGTGTGCCCTCAGCGCGGTCGCCCCGTGGCCGAGCTGGAGCAGGGCTGCCTCCGTCGCCCGGCGCTGGACGTCCTGGGGGTCGTACGAGACAGGGCCGCCGGCGTCGGCCGAGAGCGCGGTGTCCGCGTGGGCGTGCGGCTCGGCGGGGGCCGGGAGGAGGAGATAGCCGGTGAGGTCCACGCGCGCGCCGCACGCGCGCGTGCCGCCCGCCGCCAGGCTCCCTGCCGTGCCCACCGCCTCGATGCGCCCGCCGCCCAGCCGGACGTCCACGGTGCGGCCGTCGGTGAGGCGGGCCCCGCACAACAGCAGCGCGGCCGGATCGGACGACACCGACGACTCGTGGGAGGAGGACGAGTGGGGCGGCTGGGGCTGGCTGTCGGGCATCGCGCTCCAGGTGCTCGGTGCTCGGAACTGCGCTAAGGACCGCGAACGACCGCGCGGAACCGCGCGGGGACGCAAGATCACGCAGAGTGAGTCGAGCCTAGGGCGGTGATCAGCTCGCGGCCGGGAGGAGCGCAATAGTCGTACCGGTGTGGTCCGCCGTGCGGGAGCCGCGTGGAGGGGCCGCGGAGAGGCCGCGGAGGTGACCTGTGAGGCGGCGGGGAAGCCCGCCGGATCCGGGCGCCGCAAGGGCCGCGAAACGGATTTGGGTGAACGGCGGCGGACCGTGTAATGTCTTCATCGCTCGCCCCAATAGCTCAGTCGGCAGAGCGTCTCCATGGTAAGGAGAAGGTCAACGGTTCGATTCCGTTTTGGGGCTCTGGTGTGTGAGATTCCCGTCGCGAGGCGGGAATCGATCGCATCACAGCGGTGTAGCTCAGTCGGTAGAGCAAGCGGCTCATAATCGCTGTGTCACCGGTTCAAGTCCGGTCACCGCTACTGACAGTAGCCGATTGCGGGGTCGGTCCTTCGATCGGCTACTCTTTCTTGCGTTAAATGTCCTATCCGTTCGTCAAGGAGCACTCACGTGGCTGCCACCGACGTCCGCCCGAAGATCACGCTGGCCTGCGTGGAGTGCAAGGAGCGGAACTACATCACCAAGAAGAACCGGCGTAACAACCCGGACCGTCTTGAGATGAAGAAGCACTGCCCGCGTTGCAACGCGCACACCGCGCACCGCGAGACGCGATAAATCAGGCTCGTACGCGAGGCCGTCCCCGTCACAGGGGGCGGCCTCGCGTCGTTTCGTCGGCCGGAACCGGGCGGTAACCCCTCGGGCCGACCCTGGGAGACCAAGGCCGGCCCCAGGAAACCCACGGCTCCGGGAAACCACAGCAGACACCAGGAGGTGCCGAGCCCATGGCGCTCGACCAGTCCTTCGTCGGGCGGACCTATCCGCCCACCGACCCCTACGAGGTCGGCCGCGAGAAGATCCGTGAGTTCGCGGAGGCGGTGGGAGACGCCAACCCGGCGTACACGGACGCGGAGGCGGCCAAGGCGCTCGGCCACGCCGATGTGATCGCCCCGCCGACCTTCGTCTTCGCGATCACCTTCAAGGCGGCCGGACAGGTCATCGCCGACCCCCAGCTCGGCCTCGACTACAGCCGCGTGGTACACGGCGACCAGAAGTTCGCCTACACCCGTCCGGTGCGCGCCGGCGACCGGCTGTCGGTCACCTCGACCATCGAGGCGATCAAGTCCCTCGCGGGCAACGACATCCTGGACATCCGCGGTGAGGTCCACGACGAGGCGGGGGAGCATGTCGTGACCGCCTGGACGAAGCTGGTTTCCCGCGCGGCCGAGGAGGCGTGAACAACCCCATGACGGCGAAGATTTCGTACGGCGACGTCGAGGTCGGCACCGAGCTGCCCACGCGGACGTTCCCCGTGACCCGTGCCACGCTCGTGCAGTACGCGGGCGCCTCGGGCGACTTCAACCCGATCCACTGGAACGAGAAGTTCGCCAAGGAGGTGGGCCTGCCGGACGTCATCGCGCACGGCATGTTCACCATGGCCGAGGCGATCCGTGTCGTGACCGACTGGGCCGGCGACCCGGGCGCGGTCGTCGAGTACGGCGTCCGCTTCACCAAGCCCGTCGTCGTCCCGAACGACGACGAGGGCGCCACCATCGAGGTCAGCGGCAAGGTGGCGGCCAAGCTCGACGACAACACGGTCCGGGTGGACCTGACGGCGACCAGTGCCGGTCAGAAGGTGCTCGGGATGTCGCGGGCGGTCGTACGCCTGGCGTGAGGGCACGCGCGCGTGTGGCGACGTAAGCCGATGTAAGGGGCGTACTCCATGGTGGCGAGGCGCCCCTTACCGCTGGTCTAGCCTCTCGCCGCTGGTCCAGCCCACTTACCGCTGGTCTAGCCTCTCGCCGCTGGTCCAGCCCACTTACCGCTGGTCCAGCCGCTCACCGCTGCCCCCAGCCGCCGGACCCCGCAGGCGGAATGGCCCGGTGCATACGGACGCAGAAAGCCGTCGCCACCTCGTTCGGCGTCTCCCGGAGAGGCCGAGGGCCGCCCTATCCGACGACGACCCCTTGACCAAGTTAGTGATTGAGTACTAACTTAGTCGCATGGTCAGGATGAGCGCAGAAGAGCGGCGCGAGAGCGTCATCCGCGCGGCGACCGCCGAGTTCGCCCGCGGCGGCTACCACGGCACGTCGACCGAGGCGATCGCCAAGCGGGTCGGGGTCTCGCAGCCGTATCTCTTCCGCCTCTTCCCGGGCAAGAAGGCGATCTTCCAGGCCGCGGCGCGGCGCTGTGTCGAGGACACCATCCGTACCTTCCAGGAGGCCTCCGCCGGACTGGAGGGCGAAGAGGCCCTGCACGCCATGGCGAACGCGTACACCAAGGTCATCGCCGAGCACCCCGAGCGGCTGCTGCTGCAGATGCAGATGTACGTCGCCGTGGCCGCCGCCGAGGAGGAGGGTGACCACGAGTTCGGCGCCGCCGTGCGCGACGGCTGGATGGAGCTGTGGGACAGCGTCCATCTGCCGCTGGGGGCCGACGTCAACGAGACGACGACCTTCATGGCGTACGGCATGCTCGTCAACTGCCTGGTGGCCATGGGGTTCCCGCCCGAGCACCGGGTGTGGGAGGGGCTCTATCCCTCCGCCCGCGCCAAGGGGCGGCTCGAACACTGAGCAAGCCGACACCGCCGAGAGGCGCATCGGCGCCTCTTCATGACCTTGAAACTTAGTCATCAATAACTAACCAAACCGTGTGATCACCCTCTGGGGGAGAGATGTCACAGCAGACCGCACCTCGCGGAGGACCCGTCTGGGCCCTCGTCATCACCAGCGTCGCCGGATTCATGGCGGCCCTCGACAACCTCGTCGTCACCACCGCGCTGCCCTCCATCCGGGAGGACCTGGGCGGGGGGCTGCACGACCTGGAGTGGACGGTCAGCGCCTACACGCTCACCTTCGCCGTCCTGCTGATGTTCGGCGCGGCGCTCGGCGACCGTTTCGGCCGCCGCCGGCTCTTCCTCGTCGGGATCACGATCTTCACCGGCGCGTCCGCCGCCGCGGCCATGGCGCCCGGCATCGACTCCCTGATCGCCGCCCGCGCGGTGCAGGGCGTGGGCGCGGCGATCATGATGCCGCTGACGCTGACCCTGCTGACGGCCGCCGTGCCCGCCGCCAAGCGCGGGATGGCGTTCGGGATCTGGGGCGCGGTCAACGGCCTCGCCGTGGCCTCCGGACCGCTCATCGGCGGCAGCCTCACCGAACACATCTCCTGGCAGTGGATCTTCTGGCTGAACGTTCCGCTGGGCCTGATCCTGCTCCCGCTCGCCCGCGTCCGCCTCGCCGAGTCCTTCGGCACCAGCACCCGGCTCGACCTCTCCGGCACCCTCCTCGCCAGCGGCGGCCTCTTCGGCATCGTCTACGGCCTGGTCCGCGGCCCGGCCGACGGCTGGACCGCCCCCCTGGTCCTGACCGGCCTGTTCGCCGGTGGCGCGCTGCTCGTCGGGTTCGTCCTCTACAGCGCCCGCGCCAAGAACCCCATGCTTCCGATGCGGCTGTTCCGCTCCCGCGCGTTCTCCGGGATCAACGCCGCCAGCATGCTGATGTTCCTCGGCATGTTCGGCTCGATCTTCCTGCTCAGCCAGTACATGCAGGGCGTGCTCGGTTACTCGCCCACCGAGGCGGGCCTGCGGATGCTGCCGTGGACCGGTATGCCGATGCTGGTCGCGCCGATCGCCGGGATCCTCTCCGACCGGATCGGCGGCCGCCCGGTCGTCGCCACCGGCCTCTTCCTCCAGGCCGCGGGCCTCGGCTACCTGGCCTCGGTCATCACCGCGGACGCCTCCTACGGCGTCCAGCTGCCCGGCCTGGTCATCAGCGGCGTCGGCATGGCCCTGTTCTTCGCACCGGCCTCCGCCCTGGTCATGTCCAGCGTCCGGGCCTCGGAGCAGGGCATCGCCTCCGGTGCCAACAACGCCCTGCGCGAGGTCGGCGGCGCGCTCGGCATCGCGATCATGTCGTCGATCTTCGCGGCCCAGGGCGGCTACGAGACCGGACAGACCTTCGTCGACGGGCTGAAGCCCGCCCTGGTGACCGGCGCCGCGCTGGTGGCCGTGGCCGGAGTCGCGGCCCTGTGCATCCCGGGCCGACGGGCGGCCGAGCCTACGGAGAGCCCCGAGACGCACGCGCGCGTGCTCGAAACCGCAGGACGCTGACCACACCGGCCGACCCATCGCAGGACGCTGAGGAGGATGTCATGCCCACGCTTCCCTGGACCGTTCCGAACACCCCTCCGCACGGCACCGAGGTGCACGTCTTCGCCTCCAAGTTCGAGACCCGCAGCCTGTGGGGCGCCCTGAAGTTCTTCGCCCGCACCCCGGGCGTGTGGCGGCAGGTCAGCCGGGCGCCGGGCGCCTACGGGGTCGCCCTCAAGGCGCAGCCCCTGCGGCGGACCTTCTGGACCCTGTCCGCCTGGGAGTCGCCCGAGGCCCTCAAGACCTTCGCCCGTTCCGGCACCCACGCCCCGACCTCCCGGGGCCTGGCCCCCCTGATGCGGGACGCGAAGTTCGTCACCTGGACGGCGAAGAGCGAGGAACTCCCGGTCGACTGGGCGGAGGCCTTCCGCCGACTGACCTGAGCGCCTGGATGTCGTACGACACAACGGCCCCGCCCGGACCGGCGGGGCCGTTCTCGTACTCTTGAGCGCGTGCAGGAACTCCACGACGCCCCGCTCGCCCCGCTGACCACCTTCCGGCTGGGCGGACCGGCCACCCGGCTGGTCACCGCCACCACCGACGCCGAGGTGATCGCCGCCGTCCGGGAGGCCGACGCCGCCGGCACCCCCCTGCTGCTCATCGGCGGCGGATCGAACCTGGTCATCGGAGACAAGGGCTTCGACGGCACCGCGCTCGTCCTCGCCACGAAGGGCTTCGAGCTCGTCGGCACCCGCCTGGAACTGGCCGCCGGCGAGGTCTGGACGGACGCCGTCGCCCGTACCGTCGAGGCCGGGCTCGCCGGGATCGAATGCCTGGCCGGCATCCCCGGCTCGGCGGGCGCGACCCCGATCCAGAACGTCGGGGCGTACGGCCAGGAGGTCTCCTCCACGATCACCGAGGTGATCGCCTACGACCGTCGCGAGGGCGAGACCGTCACCCTCACCGCCGCCGAGTGCGACTTCTCCTACCGCCACAGCCGCTTCAAGGCCGACCCCGAGCGCTACGTCGTCCTGCGGGTGCGTTTCGAGCTGGAGGACGCGGACGGGCTGTCGGGGCCGATCAAGTACGCCGAGACCGCCCGCGCCCTCGGCGTAGAGGCCGGCGACCGGGTGCCGCTGGCCGCCGCGCGGGAGACCGTGCTGAAGCTCCGCGCGGGCAAGGGGATGGTCCTCGACCCCGAGGACCACGACACCTGGTCCGCCGGATCGTTCTTCACCAACCCGATCCTCACCGACGAGCAGTTCGCGGCCTTCCACGCGCGCGTGCGGGAACGGCTCGGCGACGGCGTGGAGCCGCCCGCCTACCCGGCGGGGGAGGGCCGCACCAAGACCTCGGCCGCCTGGCTCATCGACAAGGCGGGCTTCACCAAGGGCTACGGCGACGGCCCCGCGCGGATCTCCACCAAGCACACCCTCGCGCTCACCAACCGGGGCGCGGCGACCACGGAGGACCTGCTGGCGCTGGCCCGCGAGGTCGTCGCCGGGGTCCGCGAGGCGTTCGGGGTGACGCTGGTCAACGAGCCGGTGACGGTCGGCGTCAGCCTGTAGGGCCCGGCACGTGCGGAATCTCCGTTGCGCGGGACGGCGGCCGGACGCAACCCTGAGCGCATGAGGGAACCCCTGTGCGACTGAGGCTGACCGAGTACCGGCCCCGGACCGGGCCGTACGAACACCGTGTGGTCCAGCCGCGGACGCCGCTGCGCCACACCTCGCTGACGGCTCCCGAGCCCATCGGACTGCTGCTCGGTGACCACGACGGCCTGAACCGGCTGGCCGGACTGTTCTCCTTCGCGGCCTGTTCGCGGCACACGATCGTCCACGTCCCGCTGCGCGACTCGGTCCCCTCCGACGAGGGCTGGGGCGAACGGGTCGACCTCGTGCTGGCCCATCACTCGCTGGGCCTGCGCCCCAGCCAGTGGCCCGGTATCCGCGGCAGGCTACGCGCGGGCACCCCGTCGACCGTCCGCACCGACGAGGCGCGCACAGCGCGGGACGCGGCGAACCGGCGCGCCCGGGGGGAACGGGCGGACTGCCGGGACGAGCTGCGGCACGCCACCCACGCGCGGACGTTCTTCCTCTTCGGCAGCCGGGACGTGTTCGCCGAGACGGCCACCTCGTTCGCCCACGCGGCCGGCCGGGGACCGCACCAGAAGCGGGTCGCCGAGGGACACATGGCGCTGATGGCGCAGCTTCCGACGCTGGTCCAGCCGCCCGGCGGCGGGCACCCCGTCGAGGTGCTGATCTGCTTCAAGCCCTATCCGCCGTACGCCCATTTCAGGCCACCGGGGCGGTCAGCCATTCGTCCACGCCGGACAGCAGCCGCGCCCTGACCTCGTCCGGCGCCGCGGACGCCCGTACCGACTGCCGGGCCAGTTCCGCCAGTTCGGCGTCCGTGAAGGCGTGGTGGGTGCGGGCGATCTCGTACTGGGCCGCGAGACGGGAGCCGAAGAGCAGCGGGTCGTCGGCGCCCAGGGCCAGCGGGACACCGGCCTCGAACAGCTTGCGCAGCGGGACGTCCGCCGGTTTCTCGTAGACGCCCAGGGCCACGTTGGACGCCGGGCACACCTCGCACGTCACGCCCCGGTCGGCAAGGCGCTTCAGCAGCCGCGGGTCCTCCGCCGCACGCACCCCGTGGCCGATCCGGTTCGCGTGCAGGTCGTCCAGGCAGTCACGGACCGACGCGGGACCGGTCAGCTCGCCCCCGTGAGGGGCCGACAGCAGTCCGCCGTCCCGCGCGATGTGGAAGGCGCGGTCGAAGTCCCGGGCCATGCCCCGCCGCTCGTCGTTGGAGAGCCCGAAGCCGACCACGCCCCGGTCCGCGTACCGCACCGCGAGCCGGGCCAGCGTGCGGGCGTCCAGCGGGTGCTTCATCCGGTTCGCGGCGACCAGGACCCGCATGCCGAGACCGGTCTCGCGCGAGGTCGTCTCCACCGCGTCCAGGATGATCTCCAGAGCCGGGATGAGCCCGCCCAGCCGGGGCGCGTACGACGTCGGGTCCACCTGGATCTCCAGCCAGCCCGAGCCGTCCTTCACATCCTCCTCGGCGGCCTCGCGCACCAGGCGCTGGATGTCCTCGGGCTCCCTGAGGCACGAGCGGGCCGCGTCGTACAGCCGCTGGAAGCGGAACCAGCCCCGCTCGTCCGTCGCCCGCAGTCTCGGCGGCTCGCCGCTCGTCAGGGCTTCCGTGAGCGCCTCGGGCAGGCGCACGCCGTGCTTGTCGGCCAGTTCCAGGACGGTGCCGGACCGCATCGACCCGGTGAAGTGCAGGTGGAGATGGGCCTTCGGCAGCTCAGAGAGATCACGTACACGCTCCATCCCAGGATCCTGCCGTACGCAACCGCCGTGCCGGTACCGCTTTCCCCGTTCGTGGTCTTGCTCGCACAAAGAAACAGGGCGCCCACGCATGCTCGTGGGCGCCCTCGGACGGCTTCCTGGCTACTTGGCCTCCGCCAGCAGCTTCTGGATGCGCGAGACGCCCTCGACGAGGTCCTCGTCACCGAGCGCGTACGACAGCCGCAGATAGCCCGGGGTGCCGAAGGCCTCGCCCGGGACGACCGCGACCTCGGCCTCCTCCAGGATCAGCTCGGCCAGCTCCACGCTGCTCTGCGGGCGCTTGCCGCGGATCTCCTTGCCGAGCACGGCCTTCACCGACGGGTACGCGTAGAAGGCGCCCTCGGGCTCGGGGCAGACCACGCCGTCGATCTCGTTGAGCATCCGCACGATCGTCTTGCGGCGCCGGTCGAAGGCCTCGCGCATCGTCGCGACGGCGTCCAGGTCGCCGGAGACGGCGGCGAGGGCGGCCACCTGCGCCACGTTCGAGACGTTCGACGTCGCGTGCGACTGGAGGTTGGTCGCGGCCTTCACCACGTCCTTCGGGCCGATGATCCAGCCGACCCGCCAGCCCGTCATGGCGTACGTCTTCGCCACGCCGTTGACCACGACGCACTTGTCGCGCAGCTCGGGCAGCAGCCCCGGCAGGGAGACCGCGGAGGCGTCGCCGTAGACCAGGTGCTCGTAGATCTCGTCCGTCATCACCCACAGGCCGTGCTCCACGGCCCAGCGGCCGATGGCCTCGGTGTCCTGCTCGCTGTAGACCGCGCCGGTCGGGTTCGAGGGGGAGACGAAGAGGACGACCTTCGTCTTCTCCGTGCGCGCCGCCTCCAACTGCTCGACGGAGACCCGGTAGCCGGTCGTCTCGTCGGCGACGACCTCGACCGGGACGCCGCCGGCGAGGCGGATCGACTCCGGGTACGTCGTCCAGTACGGCGCCGGGACGATGACCTCGTCGCCCGGGTCGAGGATCGCGGCGAAGGCCTCGTAGATCGCCTGCTTGCCGCCGTTGGTGACGAGGATCTGCGAGACGTCGGGCTCGTAGCCGGAGTCGCGCAGCGTCTTCGCGGCGATCGCGGCCTTCAGCTCGGGCAGACCGCCGGCCGGCGTGTAGCGGTGGTACTTCGGGTTCTTGCACGCCTCGATGGCGGCCTCGACGATGTAGTCCGGGGTCGGGAAGTCGGGCTCACCGGCGCCGAAGCCGATCACCGGACGCCCGGCGGCCTTGAGGGCCTTGGCCTTGGCGTCCACGGCGAGGGTGGCGGACTCGGAGATCGCGCCGACTCGGGCGGAGACCCGGCGCTCGGTGGGAGGGGTTGCAGCGCTCATGGGTCCATCGTTTCAGACCGGAAACTCCCCCGGCACGCGGGTTTCACAGACTGAACAACGGCTGAACAACCGTCCGGATCCACCCCTCGAGCTGGGCGATCTTTCATCTCCAAGGCTCCTACGGGCACTTTCTGTTCGACGAGGGGCCCGAGACCACGTACACTCTCACCTCGTTGGCCTTCAGCAGCCCGCACTCGTACGGTGCACACCGAGCACCCGTCCGGATGCGGTACGTTGGGGAACACACAAAGGGTCGTAGCTCAATTGGTAGAGCACTGGTCTCCAAAACCAGCGGTTGGGGGTTCAAGTCCCTCCGGCCCTGCTACACACACCTTCGCCAGGATGTGTGCGCGTGTACGTACAGCAATGCACCGCCGTGCGGCTCAGACCGGGCGCGGCACGGCCACGACCCGGAATCAGGTGAGGACGAGTGACGGACGCCGTGGGCTCCATCGACATGCCTGATGCCGAGGACGAGGCGCCGGACTCCAAGAAGACCCGCAAGGGCGGTAAGCGCGCCAAGAAGGGTCCGCTGAAGCGTCTTGCCCTCTTCTACCGGCAGATCGTCGCCGAACTTCGCAAGGTCGTCTGGCCGTCGCGCAGCCAGCTGACGACGTACACCACCGTGGTGATCGTGTTCGTGGTCATCATGATCGGCCTGGTGACCGTGATTGACTATGGGCTCGACCACGCCGCCAAGTACGTCTTCGGCTGAGCCAAGAGCGAAGGGCGCCGCGGTTACCGGCGCCCCTTTTCGCATGTTCCACCCCTATGTATCCAGGAAGAAGCAGCCACCGTGTCTGACCAGAACCTGAACGACGCCATCGAGCCCGACGAGACTGTCGAAGACGAGCTCGACATCGTCGAGGGCGCGGACGAGGACCGGGACGAGGTCGAGGCTGCCGACGAAGAGGCCGGCGAGCCCGCCGAGGAAGCCGCCCTGCACGTCGAGGACGAGGCCGAGGACGCCGAAGCCGAAGAGGCTGAAGTCGAGGACGCCGACGCCGAAGAGGCCGAGGAAGAGCCCGCCGAGCCGGTCGACCCCGTCGCCGCACTGCGCGAGGAGCTGCGCACCCTGCCCGGCGAGTGGTACGTCATCCACACGTACGCCGGCTACGAGAACCGGGTGAAGACCAACCTGGAGCAGCGCGCCGTCTCGCTGAACGTCGAGGACTACATCTTCCAGGCCGAGGTGCCGCAGGAAGAGGTCGTCCAGATCAAGAACGGCGACCGCAAGACGATCCGCCAGAACAAGCTTCCCGGCTACGTCCTGGTGCGCATGGACCTGACGAACGAGTCCTGGGGCGTCGTCCGCAACACCCCCGGCGTCACCGGCTTCGTGGGCAACGCCTACGACCCGTACCCGCTGACCCTGGACGAGATCGTCAAGATGCTCGCCCCGGAGGCCGAGGAGAAGGCCGCCCGTGAGGCAGCCGAGGCCGAGGGCAAGCCGGCGCCGCAGCGCAAGGTCGAGGTCCAGGTGCTGGACTTCGAGGTCGGCGACTCTGTCACCGTCACCGACGGTCCGTTCGCCACGCTCCAGGCCACGATCAACGAGATCAACCCCGACTCCAAGAAGGTCAAGGGTCTGGTGGAGATCTTCGGTCGCGAGACCCCGGTCGAGCTGTCGTTCGACCAGATCCAGAAGAACTGAGGTTCTTCCCGGAAGAGCTTCCGATCAGGTCAGGCGATCGCTCGTGCGGTCGCCTGACCTGCTCGGTTTTTGGCCGCGCATCTATACCCGTTATCGTTGTGCGGTATGCCTGCGTTCGGTTGGTCCCGTCGCGCGGGCATGGACCCGATTGAAAGGACCCGGAGAGCTATGCCTCCCAAGAAGAAGAAGGTCACGGGGCTCATCAAGCTCCAGATCCAGGCCGGTGCCGCCAACCCGGCTCCGCCGGTCGGCCCCGCGCTGGGTCAGCACGGCGTGAACATCATGGAGTTCTGCAAGGCCTACAACGCCGCGACCGAGTCGCAGCGCGGTTGGGTCATCCCGGTGGAGATCACGGTCTACGAGGACCGTTCCTTCACCTTCATCACCAAGACCCCGCCGGCCGCGAAGATGATCCTCAAGGCCGCTGGTGTCGAGAAGGGCTCCGGCGAGCCGCACAAGACCAAGGTCGCCAAGATCACCGAGGCGCAGGTCCGCGAGATCGCCACCACCAAGATGCCCGACCTCAACGCCAATGACCTGGACGCCGCGTCCAAGATCATCGCCGGCACCGCCCGTTCCATGGGCATCACGGTCGAGGGCTGATCCCCAACCCCCTGCAGTAGTGGCGGGGCCTGCTCGGCCCGGACCACGACTCCTAAGAGAACCCCAGGAGCAGTAGTGAGCAAGCGCAGCAAGTCTCTCCGCGCTGCGGACGCCAAGATCGACCGGGAGAAGCTCTACGCCCCGCTCGAGGCCGTCCGTCTCGCCAAGGAGACCTCCACGACCAAGTTCGACGGCACCGTCGAGGTCGCCTTCCGTCTGGGTGTCGACCCGCGCAAGGCCGACCAGATGGTCCGTGGCACCGTGAACCTCCCGCACGGCACCGGTAAGACCGCCCGGGTCCTGGTCTTCGCGACCGGTGACCGTGCCGAGGCCGCTCGTGCCGCGGGCGCCGACATCGTCGGCGCCGACGAGCTCATCGACGAGGTGTCGAAGGGCCGTCTGGACTTCGACGCCGTCGTCGCCACCCCGGACCTCATGGGCAAGGTCGGCCGCCTCGGCCGCGTGCTCGGTCCGCGTGGTCTGATGCCGAACCCGAAGACCGGCACCGTGACGCCGGACGTCGCCAAGGCTGTCAACGACATCAAGGGCGGCAAGATCGAGTTCCGCGTCGACAAGCACTCGAACCTGCACTTCATCATCGGCAAGACGTCGTTCGACGACACCAAGCTGGTGGAGAACTACGGCGCGGCCCTGGAGGAGATCCTCCGTCTGAAGCCGTCCGCCGCCAAGGGTCGCTACATCAAGAAGGCCGCCATCAGCACCACGATGGGCCCCGGCATCCAGCTCGACCCGAACCGCACCCGCAACCTCCTCGTCGAGGAGGACCCGGCCGCGGTCTGAGCCTGACGGCTCGCTGAAGTCGGCGAACGGGCCCCGCACCTTCGAGGTGCGGGGCCCGTTTCCTTTTGCCCCGCGAGAGCCGGCGCTGGGTCCCACGGAAGTGGCGCTGTCCCCAGCGAACTGCCGCCGGGCCGCACGGAATTGCCGCGACCGGTTCGCCTCGATCAGCTAGGCTCGCCACTCTGTTTGTGTATCGGCCATGTGTTCCTTGGGGGGAATCGATGGGGCTTTCTGTACGACGTTCCGCGCGCACTCGGACGATCGGCGCGGGGCTCGCCGCCGTGGCCCTCGCCGCGGGCGCGGTGAGCTGTTCCGGGGGCGACTCCGAGACCAAGGGGGCGGGCGGGGACGACTCGCCGAAGATGACGCCCGCGGCGGCCGTGGCGGCCGCGGCGAAGAACTCGGACGACATCACGTCCCTGCGCTACCGCATGACGGGCAAGGTCCCGGAGACCGGCCGGGTCAAGGCCGAGGCCTCCATGCGGATGGAGCCCGAGATCGCGATGTCCATGAAGATGACGGCCCTCGACGAGGGCGCGGACGGCACCATGGAGATCCGGCTCGTCGACAAGGCCATGTACATGGGCGGAAACCCCGAGATGGCCAAGGAGATGGACGGCAAGAGCTGGATGAAGTTCGACCTGTCCGCGATGGGCGACGACGCGCTCGGCGGGAGCTCCGCCGGCGGCGCCGGCCAGGCCGAGCAGAACCCCGCGGCCGAGTCCACCTTCCTGACCGGCGCCGAGGACGTCGAGAAGGTCGGCACGGAGAAGGTCGAGGGCGTCGAGACGACCCACTACCAGGGCACCATGACCCTCGACGAGCTGCGCGCCTCCTTCGAGGACGAGGACAAGAAGACGCGCGAGAAGCGCGAGAAGAGCGTCCAGCAGTACGAGGAGATGGGCGTCGACAAGCTCACGATGGACATGTGGGTCGACGGCGAGGACCACACCAAGCAGTTCCGGATGCGCGGCGATGCCGACAAGGGCCCGCTCGACATCACCATCACCTTCCTCGACATCAACAAGCCGGTGACGGTCAAGGCCCCGCCCGCCAAGGACACCGTCGACCTGGCGGAGATGATGGCGGAACTCGGCGAGAGCTGAGCGTCGTAGGACCGGATTTGCCCCGGGGCGATCCGGTCACGTACTCTCTTGCAGAAGCCAAAGACCGCTGGTCGTTGCCGTGCTCTCGGAAGAGGGTCCGGTGGCCGAAGGATCCGCTGAACTGCGGACGACCCGCGCAGGTGACTGTGGAAGTGCTCCTGGTCCGGTTCCGTTCTTCGCGGAATCCATCCGGTTGAGCTACGCCCCGTGCGCCTGCGCCGGGGCGTTTCGTTTTCCCCAGTCCTCCTTCGGGTCCGCGCGGTCCGAATCACCCGGAAGGAGGCCGAGGCTCTATGGCGAGGCCCGACAAGGCTGCCGCGGTTGCCGAGCTGACGGACAAGTTCCGCAGCTCCAACGCCGCCGTGCTGACCGAGTACCGCGGTCTCACCGTGGCGCAGCTCAAGACGCTGCGTCGTTCGCTCGGTGAGAACGCCCAGTACGCCGTGGTGAAGAACACGCTGACCAAGATTGCGGCCAACGAGGCCGGGATCACGCTGGACGACCAGCTCTTCGCTGGTCCGACGGCCGTCGCCTTCGTCACCGGAGACCCGGTGGAGTCGGCGAAGGGTCTTCGTGACTTCGCCAAGGACAACCCGAACCTCATCATCAAGGGCGGTGTCCTTGACGGTAAGGCGCTGTCCGCCGATGAGATCAAGAAGCTTGCGGACCTCGAGTCCCGCGAGGTTCTGCTCGCCAAGCTGGCGGGTGCCATGAAGGGCAAGCAGTCCCAGGCTGCCGCGCTCTTCCAGGCGCTCCCGTCGAAGCTCGTCCGCACCGTGGACGCGCTTCGCGCCAAGCAGGCCGAGCAGGGCGGTGCCGAGTAATTCGGCTCGCATCATGACCGCCGCCTGACGCGGTGGTCGTAGCGGGCCGAACGTACGCCCGCCAGTCATGTACATCCGGCACCAGCCGAATTAGTGGAAGGAAAGCCATCATGGCTCTCACCCAGGAAGAACTGCTCGCCGAGTTCGAGAACATGACCCTCATCCAGCTCGCCGAGTTCGTCTCGGCGTTCGAGGAGAAGTTCGACGTCACCGCTGCCGCCCCGGTCGCCGTTGCCGCCGCCGGTGCCCCGGGTGCCCCGGCCGCCGCCGCCGAGGAGGAGAAGGACGAGTTCGACGTCATCCTCACCGGTGCCGGCGACAAGAAGATCCAGGTCATCAAGGTCGTGCGTGAGCTGACCTCCCTCGGCCTGAAGGAGGCCAAGGACCTGGTGGACGGCGCCCCGAAGCCCGTCCTCGAGAAGGTCGCCAAGGACGCCGCCGAGAAGGCCGCCGAGTCCCTCAAGGGCGCCGGCGCCTCCGTCGAGGTCAAGTAAGACCTCACGGTCCGCTGCGGACCCGAGCGAGCTGATTGCGGCCCCGTAGGGCTGTAACGCGAGCGCACCGAAGAGCGATCATCCATCTGGGTGGTCGCTCTTCGGCGTTCCCGGGGGCAGGGCCGCGGTTGCCTTGCACCACAGGTCACGAGGGGTATGGTGATCTTCGTCGTGTCTCCGGCCGCCCCGGTTCTGCCAAGGGGGGCCTTGACGAACCGCACGCAGCGCGCAATTCTCAGGACGCGTCGTCACAACGGTCCGAATCCGAGGCATGGATCGACGACGAAGAGGGCAGTATCAACGTGCATCGAGGGCGGGCATGCCGAGGGCGTTGAGGACGACGAGGGTCGCTAAGAGGGTTGAAAAAAACCCGCACTGGACATCAGTGTGCCAAGTGGCTACACTGACCCTTTGCGCTGCCTGTTAGCTGTCCCCTGCCCGTCACCAGGGGCATGCCCTCGCCCGAGCACAGACGACCAGACCATCCCTGACCTGGGATTTGTGTCCCTGTGTGTGGGAGAGGGGCCGGTACGCGCGTAGTGAGTCCGAGCCCTCGGAAGGACCCCCTCTTGGCCGCCTCGCGCACTGCCTCGACCGCGAATACGAACAACGGCGCCAGCACCGCCCCGCTGCGCATCTCCTTTGCAAAGATCAAGGAGCCCCTCGAGGTTCCCAACCTGCTCGCGCTGCAGACCGAGAGCTTTGACTGGCTGCTCGGGAACACCGCCTGGCAGAGTCGGGTCGAGGCGGCTCTGGAGTCCGGTCAGGACGTCCCCACCAAGTCCGGTCTGGAGGAGATCTTCGAGGAGATCTCCCCGATCGAGGACTTCTCCGGGTCGATGTCGCTGACGTTCCGCGACCACCGTTTCGAGCCGCCGAAGAACAGCATCGACGAGTGCAAGGAGCGCGACTTCACGTACGCCGCCCCGCTCTTCGTGACGGCTGAGTTCACCAACAACGAGACCGGCGAGATCAAGTCCCA
This sequence comes from Streptomyces sp. NPDC043726, assembly GCF_056436565.1. Lineage (NCBI taxonomy): Bacteria > Bacillati > Actinomycetota > Actinomycetes > Kitasatosporales > Streptomycetaceae > Streptomyces > Streptomyces sp. NPDC043726. The sequence goes on along the minus strand of NZ_JBWKCI010000001.1, from coordinate 803,337 downwards.
GACGGTCTTCATGGGCGACTTCCCGCTCATGACGAACAAGGGCACCTTCGTCATCAACGGCACCGAGCGTGTCGTGGTGTCGCAGCTGGTCCGCTCGCCCGGTGTCTACTTCGACTCCTCCATCGACAAGACGTCCGACAAGGACATCTTCTCGGCCAAGATCATCCCGTCCCGGGGTGCCTGGCTGGAGATGGAGATCGACAAGCGCGACATGGTCGGTGTGCGTATCGACCGCAAGCGCAAGCAGTCCGTGACCGTTCTGCTCAAGGCTCTCGGTTGGACGACCGAGCAGATCCTCGAGGAGTTCGGCGAGTACGAGTCGATGCGCGCCACCCTGGAGAAGGACCACACCCAGGGCCAGGACGACGCGCTGCTCGACATCTACCGCAAGCTGCGTCCGGGCGAGCCGCCGACCCGTGAGGCCGCGCAGACGCTGCTGGAGAACCTGTACTTCAACCCCAAGCGCTACGACCTCGCCAAGGTCGGCCGCTACAAGGTCAACAAGAAGCTGGGGGCGGACGCTCCGCTGGACGCGGGCATCCTGACCGTCGAGGACGTCATCTCGACGATCAAGTACCTGGTCAAGCTGCACGCGGGTGAGACCGAGACGGTCGCCGACAGCGGTCAGACGATCGTCGTCGAGACCGACGACATCGACCACTTCGGCAACCGTCGTCTGCGCAGCGTCGGCGAGCTCATCCAGAACCAGGTCCGTACGGGTCTGGCGCGTATGGAGCGTGTCGTCCGCGAGCGCATGACGACCCAGGACGTCGAGGCGATCACGCCGCAGACCCTGATCAACATCCGGCCGGTCGTCGCCTCCATCAAGGAGTTCTTCGGCACCAGCCAGCTGTCGCAGTTCATGGACCAGAACAACCCGCTGTCGGGTCTCACCCACAAGCGCCGTCTGTCGGCTCTTGGTCCGGGTGGTCTGTCCCGTGAGCGGGCCGGCTTCGAGGTCCGTGACGTGCACCCGTCTCACTACGGCCGTATGTGCCCGATCGAGACGCCCGAAGGCCCGAACATCGGTCTGATCGGTTCGCTGGCCTCCTACGGCCGGGTCAACGCGTTCGGTTTCGTCGAGACCCCGTACCGCAAGGTCGTCGACGGCCAGGTCACCGACGAGGTGGACTACCTGACCGCCGACGAGGAGGACCGGTTCGTCATCGCGCAGGCCAACGCCACGCTCGGTGACGACATGCGCTTCTCCGAGGCCCGTGTCCTCGTTCGCCGCCGTGGCGGCGAGGTCGACTACGTCAGCCCCGAGGACGTCGACTACATGGACGTCTCGCCGCGCCAGATGGTGTCGGTCGCGACCGCCATGATCCCCTTCCTCGAGCACGACGACGCCAACCGTGCCCTCATGGGCGCGAACATGATGCGTCAGGCCGTGCCGCTGATTAAGTCCGAGTCCCCGCTCGTCGGCACCGGCATGGAGTACCGCTCCGCCGTCGACGCCGGCGACGTGGTCAAGGCGGAGAAGGCGGGTGTGGTCCAGGAGGTCTCCGCGGACTACATCACCACCGCCAACGACGACGGCACGTACATCACGTACCGCCTGGCCAAGTTCGCCCGCTCCAACCAGGGCACCTCGGTCAACCAGAAGGTCATCGTCAACGAGGGCGACCGGATCATCGAGGGCCAGGTCCTCGCCGACGGTCCGGCCACCCAGAACGGCGAGATGGCGCTCGGCAAGAACCTGCTGGTCGCGTTCATGCCGTGGGAGGGTCACAACTACGAGGACGCGATCATCCTGTCGCAGCGCCTCGTGCAGGACGACGTCCTCTCCTCGATCCACATCGAGGAGCACGAGGTCGACGCCCGTGACACCAAGCTCGGCCCCGAGGAGATCACCCGGGACATCCCGAACGTCTCCGAGGAGGTCCTCGCCGACCTCGACGAGCGCGGCATCATCCGCATCGGTGCCGAGGTCATCGCCGGTGACATCCTCGTCGGCAAGGTCACGCCCAAGGGTGAGACCGAGCTGACGCCGGAGGAGCGCCTGCTCCGCGCGATCTTCGGTGAGAAGGCCCGTGAGGTCCGTGACACCTCGCTGAAGGTGCCGCACGGCGAGACCGGCAAGGTCATCGGCGTCCGCGTCTTCGACCGCGAGGAGGGCGACGAGCTTCCCCCCGGTGTGAACCAGCTGGTGCGCGTCTACGTCGCGCAGAAGCGCAAGATCACCGACGGTGACAAGCTCGCCGGCCGGCACGGCAACAAGGGTGTCATCTCCAAGATCCTGCCCATCGAGGACATGCCGTTCCTCGAGGACGGGACCCCGGTCGACATCATCCTCAACCCGCTCGGTGTGCCGTCCCGAATGAACCCGGGACAGGTTCTGGAGATCCACCTCGGCTGGCTCGCCAGCCGCGGCTGGGACGTCTCCGGTCTCGCCGACGAGTGGGCGCAGCGCCTCCAGGTGATCGGCGCCGACAGTGTCGCTCCCGGCACCAACGTCGCCACCCCGGTCTTCGACGGTGCGCGTGAGGACGAGCTCGCGGGTCTGCTGCAGCACACCATCCCGAACCGCGACGGCGAGCGCATGGTGCTCCCGTCCGGCAAGGCGCGGCTGTTCGACGGCCGTAGCGGTGAGCCGTTCCCGGACCCGATCTCGGTCGGCTACATGTACATCCTGAAGCTGCACCACCTGGTCGACGACAAGCTGCACGCCCGGTCGACCGGCCCGTACTCGATGATCACCCAGCAGCCGCTGGGTGGTAAGGCTCAGTTCGGTGGCCAGCGGTTCGGCGAGATGGAGGTGTGGGCCCTCGAGGCCTACGGCGCCGCGTACGCCCTCCAGGAGCTGCTGACCATCAAGTCCGACGACGTCACCGGCCGCGTGAAGGTCTACGAGGCCATCGTCAAGGGCGAGAACATCCCCGAGCCCGGCATCCCCGAGTCCTTCAAGGTGCTCATCAAGGAGATGCAGTCCCTGTGCCTGAACGTGGAGGTGCTGTCCAGCGACGGTATGTCCATCGAGATGCGTGACACCGACGAGGATGTCTTCCGCGCCGCGGAGGAGCTCGGCATCGACCTGTCCCGGCGCGAGCCGAGCAGCGTCGAAGAGGTCTGACGGGAGTTCGGCCGGGCTCGTGAAGAGCCCGGCCGGCCCCAGGACCCCCGTATCAGACCAAAGACTTACAACCCTGAGAGGGATTGACGCATAGTGCTCGACGTCAACTTCTTCGACGAGCTCCGGATCGGTCTGGCCACCGCTGACGACATCCGTCAGTGGAGCCACGGCGAGGTCAAGAAGCCCGAGACCATCAACTACCGCACCCTCAAGCCCGAAAAGGACGGACTCTTCTGCGAGAAGATCTTCGGTCCGACCCGGGACTGGGAGTGCTACTGCGGCAAGTACAAGCGCGTCCGCTTCAAGGGCATCATCTGTGAGCGCTGCGGCGTCGAGGTGACCCGCGCCAAGGTGCGTCGTGAGCGGATGGGCCACATCGAGCTGGCCGCTCCCGTCACCCACATCTGGTACTTCAAGGGCGTTCCGTCGCGGCTGGGCTACCTGCTCGACCTCGCCCCGAAGGACCTGGAGAAGGTCATCTACTTCGCGGCGTACATGATCACGTACGTCGACGAGGAGCGCCGTACCCGTGACCTGCCCTCCCTGGAGGCGCACGTCTCGGTGGAGCGTCAGCAGGTCGAGAACCGCCGGGACGCCGACCTGGAGGCCCGCGCCAAGAAGCTCGAGTCGGACCTGGCCGAGCTGGAGGCCGAGGGCGCCAAGGCCGACGTGCGCCGCAAGGTGCGCGAGGGCGCCGAGCGTGAGATGAAGCAGCTGCGCGACCGTGCGCAGCGCGAGATCGACCGTCTCGACGAGGTGTGGACCCGGTTCAAGAACCTCAAGGTCCAGGACCTCGAGGGCGACGAGCTGCTCTACCGCGAGCTGCGGGACCGCTTCGGCACGTACTTCGACGGTTCGATGGGTGCCGCAGCGCTGCAGAAGCGCCTGGAGTCCTTCGACCTCGACGAGGAGGCCGAGAAGCTCCGCGAGATCATCCGTACCGGCAAGGGCCAGAAGAAGACCCGTGCGCTGAAGCGGCTGAAGGTCGTGTCTGCCTTCCTGCAGACCTCCAACAGCCCCAAGGGCATGGTCCTCGACTGCGTCCCGGTCATCCCGCCGGACCTCCGCCCGATGGTGCAGCTGGACGGTGGCCGCTTCGCGACCTCCGACCTGAACGACCTGTACCGCCGTGTGATCAACCGGAACAACCGTCTGAAGCGCCTTCTCGACCTCGGTGCGCCCGAGATCATCGTGAACAACGAGAAGCGCATGCTCCAGGAGGCCGTCGACGCCCTCTTCGACAACGGTCGTCGTGGTCGCCCGGTCACCGGTCCCGGTAACCGCCCGCTGAAGTCCCTCAGCGACATGCTGAAGGGTAAGCAGGGTCGATTCCGTCAGAACCTGCTCGGCAAGCGAGTCGACTACTCGGCGCGTTCCGTCATCGTCGTCGGCCCGCAGCTGAAGCTGCACCAGTGCGGTCTGCCCAAGGCCATGGCGCTGGAGCTCTTCAAGCCGTTCGTGATGAAGCGCCTGGTCGACCTGAACCACGCGCAGAACATCAAGAGCGCCAAGCGCATGGTGGAGCGCGGCCGCACGGTCGTGTACGACGTCCTCGAAGAGGTCATCGCCGAGCACCCGGTGCTGCTGAACCGTGCTCCCACCCTGCACCGCCTCGGCATCCAGGCCTTCGAGCCGCAGCTGGTCGAGGGCAAGGCCATCCAGATCCACCCGCTCGTCTGCACCGCGTTCAACGCGGACTTCGACGGTGACCAGATGGCCGTGCACCTGCCGCTGTCCGCGGAGGCGCAGGCCGAGGCCCGCATCCTGATGCTGTCCTCGAACAACATCCTCAAGCCCGCCGACGGTCGTCCGGTGACGATGCCGACCCAGGACATGGTCCTCGGTCTGTTCTTCCTCACCACCGACGGCGAGCTGCGCGACACCAAGGGCGAGGGCCGGTCCTTCGGCTCCACGGCCGAGGCGATCATGGCGTTCGACGCCGGTGAGCTCGCGCTGCAGTCGGCGATCGACATCCGCTTCCCGGTGGGCACCATCCCGCCGCGCGGCTGGACCCCGCCGGCGCAGGAGGAGGGCGAGCCCGAGTGGCAGCAGGGTGACACCTTCCGCCTCCGTACGACCCTGGGCCGCGCGCTCTTCAACGAGCTGCTGCCCGAGGACTACCCGTTCGTCGACTACTCGGTGGGCAAGAAGCAGCTCTCCGAGATCGTCAACGACCTGGCCGAGCGCTACCCCAAGGTCATCGTGGCGGCGACGCTCGACAACCTGAAGGCGGCGGGCTTCTTCTGGGCGACCCGTTCCGGTGTCACCGTGGCCATCTCCGACGTCGTCGTTCCCGAGGCGAAGAAGGAGATCGTCCGCGGCTACGAGGCGCAGGACGAGAAGGTCCAGAAGCAGTACGAGCGCGGTCTGATCACCAAGGAAGAGCGCACTCAGGAGCTCATCGCGATCTGGACCAAGGCGACCAACGAGGTCGCCGAGGCGATGAACGAGAACTTCCCCAAGACGAACCCCATCTTCATGATGGTTGACTCGGGTGCCCGAGGAAACATGATGCAGATGCGGCAGATCGCCGGTATGCGTGGTCTGGTGTCGAACGCGAAGAACGAGACCATCCCGCGTCCGATCAAGGCGTCCTTCCGTGAGGGCCTGTCCGTGCTGGAGTACTTCATCTCCACGCACGGTGCCCGTAAGGGTCTGGCGGACACCGCCCTGCGTACCGCTGACTCGGGTTACCTGACCCGTCGTCTGGTGGACGTCTCGCAGGACGTCATCATCCGCGAGGAGGACTGCGGCACCGAGCGCGGCCTCAAGCTGGCCATCGCCGAGCGCGGCGCCGACGGCGTCCTGCGCAAGGCGGACAACGCCGAGACCAGCGTGTACGCGCGCTGCCTCGCCGAGGACATCGTCGTCGACGGCAAGGTGCTCGCCCCGGCGGGCGTCGACCTCGGTGACGTCCTCATCGACCAGCTGGTCGCCGCGGGCATCGAGACGGTCAAGACCCGCTCGGTCCTGACCTGTGAGTCCGCCGTCGGCACCTGCGCCATGTGCTACGGCCGCTCGCTGGCCACCGGCAAGCTGGTCGACATCGGTGAGGCGGTCGGCATCATCGCCGCCCAGTCCATCGGTGAGCCCGGTACCCAGCTGACGATGCGTACCTTCCACACCGGTGGTGTGGCCGGTGACGACATCACCCAGGGTCTGCCCCGTGTCGTCGAGCTCTTCGAGGCCCGTACCCCGAAGGGTGTCGCCCCGATCTCCGAGGCCTCCGGCCGCGTCCGGATCGAGGAGACCGAGAAGACCAAGAAGCTCGTCGTCACCCCGGACGACGGCAGCGACGAGACGGCGTTCCCGATCTCCAAGCGTGCCAAGGTCCTGGTCCGCGAGGGCGAGCACGTCGAGGTGGGCCAGCAGCTCACCGTGGGTGCCACCAACCCGCACGACGTGCTGCGCATCCTGGGTCAGCGTGCCGTCCAGGTCCACCTGGTCGGCGAGGTCCAGAAGGTCTACAACTCGCAGGGTGTGTCGATCCACGACAAGCACATCGAGATCATCATCCGGCAGATGCTCCGCCGTGTGACGATCATCGAGTCCGGCGACGCCGAGCTGCTGCCCGGCGAGCTGGTCGAGCGGTCGAAGTTCGAGACCGAGAACCGTCGTGTGGTGCAGGAGGGCGGTCACCCGGCCTCCGGTCGTCCGCAGCTCATGGGTATCACCAAGGCCTCGCTGGCCACGGAGTCCTGGCTGTCGGCGGCGTCCTTCCAGGAGACGACGCGAGTCCTCACGGACGCGGCGATCAACGCCAAGTCCGACTCGCTCATCGGTCTCAAGGAGAACGTCATCATCGGTAAGCTCATCCCGGCCGGTACGGGTCTGTCCCGCTACCGCAACATCCGGGTCGAGCCGACCGAGGAGGCCAAGGCCGCGATGTACTCGGCCGTCGGCTACGACGACATCGACTACTCGCCGTTCGGCACGGGCTCCGGCCAGGCCGTTCCGCTGGAGGACTACGACTACGGTCCGTACAACCAGTAAGCGAGTCGCTTGAGTTGAAGGGCGGTCACCCGCAAGGGTGGCCGCCCTTCGGCGTGTTCGGGGTGGCTGTTCGAGTGGCGTGGCCCCTACGGCCACCATGACGACGGGCGGGAACCGACGTGCCCGGCCCGGCGGGAAGGGGATCTCCACGCCCGTGACGAAGGTCGGGAACCCGACGATCACGAAGGCCACCCCGGTCGGCGCGAGCCCGAGCCGCCCGAGTGCCGGGAGCGCGATCAGCACGCCGCCCAGCAGCGGGCACAGGGGCGCGAGGACGGCGCTACGCCGCCTTCTGCACGGAGGTCGCGGTCGGTGTGCGCGGCGGCGCTGCTGGTGGCGGCGCGGACATGATCCTCAGTCTGCTGGCCCGGCTCCGCGCCCGCACGTGGAGCCGGTCCCCTGGGGGGACGTATCCGGGTTTTCTCCGGGTCCGACCCCTGTGCCGGGAATGCCGGATCGGCGCATCATGGAGGGACTCCGACCGGTACGGGGAAGGTGTTCCGATGTCGTATCCGGTGTGGCCGTCCTGGCAGGGCGGTGCCCCTTCGATGCTCGCCTCGCACGCCGAGCGGGAGCGGGCCGTGGATGTGCTGCGGGCGGGGTTCGGGGAAGGGCGGCTGGAGCAGCCGGAGTTCGAGAAGCGGGTGGCCCGGGCGTACGCGGCCCGGACGGTGGGGGAGTTGGGGCTGCTGGTGGCCGACCTGCCCAACGGCCCCGTGGCGCGGCACCCGGTGCCCTTCGTCGCCGCGGCGCCGCCCCGGACGAACGGCAAGGCGGTCGGGTCCGCCGTCTGCGGGCTGCTGTGTCTGGTCAGTTTCGGGCTCACCGGCATACCGGCGGTCGTGCTGGGGCACTCGGCCCGTTCCGAGATACAGCGGACCGGGGAGTCCGGCGACGGGCTCGCGCTGACCGGTCTGGTGCTCGGGTGGCTGTCCACGGCCGGCTGGGCCGTCGTACTGACGCTGGTTCTGGTGGCCGCCGCGGTGTCGGGGTCGTAAATTCGAAGACGACACAGCGGGTGTCCGGATCGTGGTTCTCGAAGATCGATTTCGTGGATTCGAAGATCGATCCCGGCGGGCGGTCTTGACATGGGCCGTGCGGGGACGTGAGCGGGCCTCATTTGTTTTGACCGCAGCGAATGAGGTAGGTACGCTCAGACCTTGTGCCTGGGGTGTGCCCTGGCTCTCGTGCGTGCCTTCAACCGCATAGCGAGCTGTGAGCGGCCACCGTAATCTGTGCTCTTTTCGCCTCACGGCGGGAGTCCGCCGGATTCGACACACCCGACCGCGTGGGTCGGCGACGTTCCAGGTTAGCTTCACCATTCGGCACACAGAAACCGGAGAAGTAGTGCCTACGATCCAGCAGCTGGTCCGTAAGGGCCGGCAGGACAAGGTCGAGAAGAACAAGACGCCCGCACTCGAGGGTTCCCCTCAGCGTCGTGGCGTCTGCACGCGTGTGTTCACGACCACCCCGAAGAAGCCGAACTCGGCCCTGCGTAAGGTCGCGCGTGTGCGTCTGACCAGCGGGATCGAGGTCACCGCTTACATTCCGGGTGAGGGACACAACCTGCAGGAGCACTCCATCGTGCTCGTGCGCGGCGGCCGTGTGAAGGACCTGCCGGGTGTTCGCTACAAGATCATCCGTGGCTCCCTCGACACCCAGGGTGTCAAGAACCGCAAGCAGGCCCGTTCCCGCTACGGCGCCAAGAAGGAGAAGTAGAAATGCCTCGTAAGGGCCCCGCCCCGAAGCGCCCGGTCATCATCGACCCGGTCTACGGTTCTCCTCTGGTGACGTCGCTCATCAACAAGGTGCTGCTGAACGGCAAGCGCTCCACCGCCGAGCGCATCGTCTACGGCGCCATGGAGGGCCTGCGTGACAAGACCGGCAACGACCCGGTCATCACGCTGAAGCGCGCTCTCGAGAACATCAAGCCGACCCTCGAGGTCAAGTCCCGCCGTGTCGGTGGCGCCACCTACCAGGTGCCGGTCGAGGTCAAGCCCGGCCGCGCCAACACCCTGGCGCTGCGCTGGCTGGTCGGTTACTCCCGCGCCCGTCGCGAGAAGACCATGACCGAGCGTCTGCTCAACGAGCTTCTCGACGCTTCGAACGGCCTCGGTGCGGCCGTCAAGAAGCGCGAGGACACGCACAAGATGGCCGAGTCCAACAAGGCCTTCGCGCACTACCGCTGGTAGTCGCAGTCCACATCGAGACCGAGAGAAGACTGAAGCCTTATGGCTACCACTTCGCTTGACCTGGCCAGGGTCCGCAACATCGGGATCATGGCCCACATCGACGCGGGCAAGACGACCACCACCGAGCGGATCCTGTTCTACACCGGTGTGTCCTACAAGATCGGTGAGGTCCACGACGGCGCTGCCACCATGGACTGGATGGAGCAGGAGCAGGAGCGTGGCATCACGATCACCTCTGCTGCCACCACCTGTCACTGGCCGCTCGAGGGCGTCGACCACACCATCAACATCATCGACACCCCGGGTCACGTCGACTTCACCGTCGAGGTGGAGCGTTCGCTCCGCGTCCTCGACGGCGCCGTGACGGTGTTCGACGGCGTTGCCGGTGTGGAGCCGCAGTCGGAGACGGTGTGGCGTCAGGCCGACCGTTACGGCGTGCCCCGCATCTGCTTCGTCAACAAGCTGGACCGCACCGGCGCCGAGTTCCACCGCTGCGTGGACATGATCTCGGACCGCCTGGGCGCCCAGCCGCTCGTCATGCAGCTCCCGATCGGCGCCGAGGCCGACTTCAAGGGCGTCGTCGACCTCGTGACGATGAAGGCCCTGGTCTGGTCCGCCGAGGCCGCCAAGGGCGAGATGTACGACGTCGTCGACATCCCGGCCACGCACACCGAGGCTGCCGAGGAGTACCGCGGCAAGCTCATCGAGGCCGTCGCCGAGAACGACGAAGAGATCATGGAGCTGTACCTGGAGGGCCAGGAGCCCTCCGAGGAGCAGCTGTACGCCGCGATCCGTCGTATCACCATCGCGTCCGGCAAGTCCTCGGACACCACGGTCACCCCGGTGTTCTGTGGCACCGCGTTCAAGAACAAGGGCGTTCAGCCCCTGCTCGACGCGGTCGTGCGCTACCTGCCGACCCCGCTCGACGTCGAGGCCATCGAGGGCCACGACGTGAAGGACCCCGAGCTGGTCGTCAAGCGCAAGCCGTCCGACGACGAGCCGCTGTCCGCGCTGGCGTTCAAGATCATGAGCGACCCGCACCTCGGCAAGCTCACCTTCGTCCGGGTCTACTCGGGCCGCCTGGAGTCCGGCACCGCCGTGCTGAACTCCGTCAAGGGCAAGAAGGAGCGCATCGGCAAGATCTACCGCATGCACGCGAACAAGCGTGAGGAGATCGAGTCGGTGGGCGCCGGCGACATCATCGCCGTGATGGGCCTGAAGCAGACCACCACCGGTGAGACGCTGTCCGACGACAAGAACCCGGTGATCCTGGAGTCCATGGACTTCCCGGCGCCGGTCATCCAGGTCGCCATCGAGCCCAAGTCGAAGGGCGACCAGGAGAAGCTGGGCGTCGCGATCCAGCGCCTGGCCGAGGAGGACCCGTCGTTCCAGGTCCACTCGGACGAGGAGACGGGCCAGACCATCATCGGTGGTATGGGCGAGCTGCACCTCGAGGTGCTGGTCGACCGTATGCGCCGTGAGTTCAAGGTCGAGGCAAACGTCGGCAAGCCGCAGGTCGCCTACCGTGAGACGATCCGCAAGGCCGTCGAGCGCGTCGACTACACGCACAAGAAGCAGACTGGTGGTACCGGCCAGTTCGCCAAGGTGCAGATCGCGATCGAGCCGATCGAGGGCGGCGACGCCTCCTACGAGTTCGTGAACAAGGTGACCGGTGGCCGTATCCCGAAGGAGTACATCCCTTCGGTCGACGCCGGTGCGCAGGAGGCCATGCAGTTCGGCATCCTCGCCGGGTACGAGATGACGGGCGTCCGCGTCACGCTTCTCGACGGTGCCTACCACGAGGTCGACTCCTCCGAGCTCGCGTTCAAGATCGCCGGTTCGCAGGCCTTCAAGGAGGCCGCGCGCAAGGCCAGCCCTGTGCTGCTCGAGCCGATGATGGCCGTTGAGGTCACCACGCCCGAGGACTACATGGGTGAGGTCATCGGCGACATCAACTCCCGCCGTGGCCAGATCCAGGCCATGGAGGAGCGGGCCGGTGCCCGCGTCGTGAAGGGCCTCGTGCCCCTCTCGGAGATGTTCGGTTACGTCGGCGACCTGCGCAGCAAGACGTCCGGCCGGGCCAGCTACTCCATGCAGTTCGACTCCTACGCCGAGGTTCCGCGGAACGTCGCCGAGGAGATCATCGCGAAGGCCAAGGGCGAGTAACGCTCCGCGTTCCCACGCCTTAGGCTTGACTCCGGAGCCTCGTGGGGCATTCCACCGCAATCGTGGTGAAGTGCCCCCGGGCCCGGGCTTTCCAGCAAAGATCACCTGGCGCCGATGAAGCAAGGCGTTCAGAACCACTCCACAGGAGGACCCCAGTGGCGAAGGCGAAGTTCGAGCGGACTAAGCCGCACGTCAACATCGGCACCATCGGTCACATCGACCACGGTAAGACGACCCTCACGGCCGCCATTACCAAGGTGCTGCACGACGCGTTCCCGGACCTGAACGAGGCCTCGGCGTTCGACCAGATCGACAAGGCTCCTGAGGAGCGCCAGCGCGGTATCACCATCTCCATCGCGCACGTCGAGTACCAGACGGAGACCCGTCACTACGCCCACGTCGACTGCCCCGGTCACGCGGACTACATCAAGAACATGATCACCGGTGCTGCCCAGATGGACGGCGCCATCCTCGTGGTCGCCGCCACCGACGGCCCGATGCCGCAGACCAAGGAGCACGTGCTCCTGGCCCGCCAGGTCGGCGTTCCGTACATCGTCGTCGCCCTGAACAAGGCCGACATGGTGGACGACGAGGAGATCCTGGAGCTCGTCGAGCTCGAGGTCCGCGAGCTGCTCTCCGAGTACGAGTTCCCGGGCGACGACCTGCCGGTCGTCAAGGTCTCGGCGCTCAAGGCCCTCGAGGGCGACAAGGAGTGGGGCAACTCCGTCCTCGAGCTCATGAAGGCCGTGGACGAGAACATCCCGCAGCCCGAGCGTGACGTCGACAAGCCGTTCCTCATGCCGATCGAGGACGTCTTCACGATCACCGGTCGCGGTACGGTCGTCACCGGCCGTATCGAGCGTGGTGTCCTGAAGGTCAACGAGACCGTCGACATCGTGGGCATCAAGCAGGAGAAGACCACCACCACGGTCACCGGCATCGAGATGTTCCGCAAGCTGCTCGACGAGGGCCAGGCCGGTGAGAACGTCGGTCTGCTGCTCCGCGGCATCAAGCGCGAGGACGTCGAGCGCGGCCAGGTCATCATCAAGCCGGGCTCGGTCACCCCGCACACCGAGTTCGAGGCGCAGGCCTACATCCTGTCCAAGGACGAGGGTGGCCGCCACACGCCGTTCTTCAACAACTACCGTCCGCAGTTCTACTTCCGTACGACGGACGTGACCGGCGTGGTGACCCTCCCCGAGGGCACCGAGATGGTCATGCCGGGTGACAACACCGAGATGAAGGTGGAGCTCATCCAGCCCGTCGCCATGGAAGAGGGCCTGAAGTTCGCCATCCGTGAGGGTGGCCGGACCGTGGGCGCCGGCCAGGTCACCAAGATCACCAAGTGATCTTGGCCCGACAGGGCTGACCGGTAGGTCTCTGAAGGGGCCCGTACGACTTCGGTCGTACGGGCCCCTTTGCCGTGGCCGTGGCCGCGAATGAAACCTGGCCGAACCTTGTGCGGTGGATTTGCGAGGGTTCCGGTTACGCCGCCCCGCGCGCCCCGGAGATGGTCTTGGCTGTTACGGGTTCAGTGTTCTCCCGAGGACGGCCAGGTTTCCCGATGCACCAAGTGCGCGGCGCTCTGTCGATGCCGCTGCCGAAGCAAGCCCCGGTCGCGGCGGCGGAACGCCCGCTGCAACCGCTTCGCACCCGTCGGCTGTACGTCGTCGACGGCATCCGGCTCGTCGCCGCGCTGATGGTGGTGCTGCACCACTACGCCGGCACCCGGCGGGTGGACCAGCCCGGCAACGCGATCTGGGGCCGCCCGGTGTCGGACCTCATGCCGTCGGTGTTCCACGTCGCCGCCTACGGCTGGATCGGCGTCGAGATCTTCTTCGTGATCAGCGGCTTCGTGATCTGCATGTCGTGCTGGGGGCGCACGCCGCGGCAGTTCTTCGTGTCGCGGGTGATCCGGCTGTACCCGGCGTACTGGTTCGCGGTGCTGTTCACGACGGCGGTGCTGGTGGCCGTGCCGGGGGTGTGGGAGAGGCTGCCCCTGCGTGAGGTGCTGCTCAACCTGACGATGCTGCAGGCGGGCTCGGACGTCCCGAACGTGGACCTGGTGTACTGGACGCTCTGGTCGGAGCTGCGCTTCTACCTGCTCTTCCTGGTGGTCGTGGCGATGGGCCTGACGTACCGCAGGGTGATCGTCTTCTGCTGTGTCTGGGGCACGGCGGCGATGCTGGCGCCGGTGTCCGGCTTCCCGCTGCTGGTGCTGCTCGCCAACCCCGACGGAGCCTGGTACTTCATCGCGGGCCTGGCGCTCTTCCTGATGCACCGGTTCGGCCAGGACCTGCTGCTGTGGGGGATCCTCGCGATGGCCTGGCTGATGGGACAGCTGGAGCTGGGGGAGCGGGTGCACTACGAGGGCGTGTCCGGCTGGCGCGGCGCGGTCCTGATCTTCACCGTGTTCATGCTGGTGATGGTCGCGGTGTCACTGGGCTGGACGGACCGCGTCCGGTGGCGCTGGCTGGCGACGGCCGGGTCTCTGACGTATCCGCTGTACCTGATGCACTACACGGCCGGTACGGCGGTCATCGCCCGCCTCCAGGGCACGATGGACCCCCGCCTGCTGGTCGCCCTGGTGATCGCCGGCTTCCTGCTGCTGAGCCGGCTGGTGCACCGGGTGGTGGAGCGGCCTGTGGCCCGGCTGCTGAAGCGGGGGCTGGACTCGTCGTTCGCCCGCTTGCGTCCGGGCCGCTGAGAGGGCGCGCCACGCACGCCCTTTCTCCCTTCACCCCGAACTGACGTGCCGTGTAAGTTCACGTGTGCATACGGTTGTTGGTGATGCGTGCGTGACGGGGGTTGCGGTATGGCGGGGCATCGGCCCACGGATTGGCATGTCCTGGATCTGGACGGGGATCCGGTGCCGGGGGATCCGCAGCAGGTCCGCCAACTCGCCAGGGAACTGCACGACTTCGCGGACGACGTGTCTGACGCCCTGCGTCTGGTCAAAGGCATGGCGGGCGAGACCACCCTTGCCGAGTGGGCGGGGAAGTCGGCGCAGGTGTTCAAGGAGGACTTCGCCGATGTCCCGAAGAACCTGCGGAAGCTGAAGAAGTCCTACGAGTTGTGCGGCGACGCTCTGGCGGACTACTGGCCGAAGCTGGAGCGGGCGCAGGCGCTGGCGGACCGGGCGTTGGCGCGGGGCCGGGAGGCGCAGTCGGACCTGTCGTCGGCCAAGTCGCGTCTCGCGTCGGCGGATTCCTGGGTGACCCGGGCCGGCAAGGAGGCGGACAAGTACAAGGACGATCCGACGGGCAGCAAGGGCGCGGACAAGCCGGACGAGGCGAAGGTCCGAGCCGCCACCCGTGACGCGCAGCAGGCGGAGGCCGCGCACGGTCGGGCCAAGTCGGACGTGGCCGATGCGCAGGGTGCGCTGGACGCGGCGAAGAAGATGGCCGAGGACGCGCGGAAGATGCGCGAGGAGGCCGCGCGGACCGCGAAGACGAAGATCGACGAGGCGTCGGACGCGGGGATCCAGAACCGGTCGTGGTGGGAGGACATCGGCGACTGGTTCGTGGACAACTGGGACACGATCGTCGCGGTGTGCAAGGTCGTGGTCGCGGTGGTGGGCGTGATCGCGATGATCATCGGTGGGCCGATCCTCGCCGCGATCGTGCTGGTGGCAGCACTCGTCGTGCTCGCGGACACGCTCTACAAATACTCCCAGGGCCGGGCGTCTCTGTGGGATGTGGGGCTGGCGGCGCTGGACTGCATACCCGGCATGAAGGGTCTGACCACGCTCGGCGGACTCGCCAAGGGCCTCAAAGCCGTCGGCAAGACCGGTCTCAAGGGCATGGCCGCGGGCGTCAAGGGGCTCGGCAGGTCGCTTCGAGGCGGCGCCGGCAACCTGGTGAACCGAGCCAAGGCGCTGGCCGGGAGATGCCCGGGCGGTGACCCCATCGACATGGTCAGCGGCGAAATGCTGATGTACGAGACGGACATCGAACTGCCGGGTGTCCTGTCCGTGGCGCTGAAGCGCACCCACATCTCGACCTACCGGGAAGGACGATGGTTCGGAAGGTCGTGGGCGTCGACGCTCGACGAGCGGGTCGAACTCGACGGGCAGGGCGTGCTGTTCGCCGCCGAGGACGGCATGATCCTCGCCTATCCCGTGCCCAGCCCCGGCGTGCCGACCATGCCGCTGGAAGGCCCGCGCTGGCCTCTGGAGTGGGACGGACCGGACCACGGCACCCTGCGCATCCATGACCCCGCCCTCGGCGTCACCCGGCACTTCGCGGTCGTCACCGAGCCGCTGCCGGACATGCCGTACACACTGGCACTGTCCGCGATCACGGACCGTAACGACAACCGAGTCGACTTCGACCGCAGTGCCGACGGCGCCCCGACGGCCGTACGGCACTCAGGCGGCTATCACATCGACGTCCGGACGACGGACGGCCTGGTCACAGGCCTGTGGCTGCGGGGCGGCACCGACACCGAGGGCGCGACGCCGGTGGTGCGGTACGCGTACTCGGCAGACCGGAACCTCACCGAGATCTACAACTCGTCCGGGCGGCCCCTCCGGCTCGCGTACGACGACCGCGCACGGATCGTCTCCTGGACCGACCGCAACGGCAGCTGGTACCGGTTCACGTACGACGGCGAGGACCGCTGTGTGGCGGGTCAGGGTGCCGACGGATACCTGAACTGTGTCATCGCCTACGACACCGCCCGGCGCCGCACGACCTACACGAACTCGCTCGGGCACGCTCTTCGCTACGACTACAACGAGCTGCTGCAACTCGTCGGGGTGACCGATCCGCTGGGCCGGCGGGAGTCGCTCGAGTGGGACCGGCACGGCCGGTTGCTCAAGCAGACCGACCCGGTGGGACGGCAGACGGCGTACACCTACGACGAAGCCGGCAACGTCACATCGATCACCGGCCCCGACGGCCGCCGGGCCACGGCCGAATACAACCGGTGGCACCTGCCGGTCGTCACCGTCGGCGGCGACGGCGCCGTGCGCACCTACTCCTACGACGAGCGCGGGAACCGCACGTCCGTGGTGGAGCCGGGGGGCGCCGAGACCACCTTCCGCTACGGCCCGGGGGGCGCGCTCACCGGGATCACCGATCCGCTCGGCTCGACCATGTCCCTGGTGACGAACGCCGCCGGACTGCCGGTACGGGTGACGAGTGCCTCCGGTGCGGCCGTCGAGTACACCCGCGACGCGTTCGGTCGGATCGACACCGTGACGGATCCCCTGGGCGGCATCACCCGTATCTCGTGGACCACGGAGGGCAGAAGGAGGGAGCGGGTCGCGGCCGACGGCACCAGGGAGTCCTGGACCTGGGACGCGGAGGGCAACCTGCTGGCGTACACGGACGCCGCCGGGGCGACCACCACGTCGGCGTACTCGCACTTCGACCTCCTGGTGAGCAGGACCGACTCCGCGGGCGCGACGCTCCGCTTCGACCACGACACCGAGCTGCGCCTCACCGCCGTCACCAACGCCCAGGGGCTCACGTGGAGCTATGAATACGACGCGGCCGGTCACCTGGCCGCGGAGCAGGACTTCGACGGGCGCTCCCTCAGCTACGTGCGCGACGAGGTGGGGCGGCTGGTCAGGCAGATCAACGGCGCCGGCGAGGCGGTCGAGTACCTGCGGGACACGGTCGGCAACGTCGTCGAGAAGCGTGCCGGAGACTCGACCACGGTGTTCCGGTACGACGAGGCCGGGCTGCTGACGGAAGCGCGGTCGCCCGGTGTCCGTCTCACCTTCGCCCACGACGAGTACGGCCGCGTCACGGAGGAGACCGTCAACGGAAGAACGAGCAGTTTCCGCTACGACCTCGCCGGCCGTCGCACCACACGCGTCACGCCGTCCGGGGCGCTGAGCACCTGGTCCTACACCCCGGACGGGCAGCCGCGGGAGCTCGCCGCCTTCGACCACGCCCTGCACTTCGCGTACGACGCCGCGGGCAGGGAGACGGAGATCAAGCTGGGTGATCAGCTGTCCGTGCGCCAGAGCTGGGACGCGCTGCACCGCATGCGGCGGCAGACGGTCGTCAGCGCGCGGCAGGGGGCCTCGGGAACGGCGTCGACGGACCGTCAGTACCTGCAGGGCCCCGCCGGTCCCGTCGAGGAGGTCGATGCCCTGGACGGCCGGACGCGATACGCCCTGGACGCGGCGGGCCGGCCCGCCGGAGTCGACGCACAGTCCTGGACCGAGCGTTACGTCTACGACGCCGGCGGCCGACTGATCGAGTCCGGCCGGGAGCACGCGGACGGGGGCCGGCAGGAACCCGCGCAGCGGTTCGAGTACACCGGAAACCGGCTGAGGCGGGCCGGACGGACCACCTACGCGTACGACGCCCAGGGCCGCGTGGTCCGGCGGACCAGGAGAACGCTCTCGGGCCGGCAAAAGATCTGGACGTACCGCTGGAACGCCGATGACCGGCTGACGGGTCTGGTCACCCCGGACGGGACGACCTGGCGCTACACCTACGACCCCCTCGGGCGCCGCATATCGAAGGAGCGTCTGGATTCCTCGGGGGAGGTGGCCGAGGCCGTCTTCTTCGTCTGGGACGGCAGCCGACTGGCGGAGGAAATACACGATCGGGGATCAGACGGCGCGACCAGTGTCACCTGGGAATACGATCCCGAGGGACACCGGGCGGTCGCGCAGAGCACTTGTGAATGGCTCCGTGATGCTCCGCAGGGCGAGGTGGACCGGAGATTCCGGCTCATCGTGAGCGATCTCGCGGGAAGTCCTCGTGAATTGCTTTCGCCGGACGGAGAGGCGGTCTGGAAGAACAGATCGAGCCTGTGGGGCGAGCCGAGGGAACTCCATGACTCGGAAGAAACCTGTCGGCTTCGTTTTCCCGGCCAGTACTTCGATGCCGAGAGCGAACTCCACTACAACTGCTTCCGCTACTACGACCCGTACACGTCCCGGTACGTCTCGCCCGACCCGCTGGGGCTCGCCGCCGGCCCCGACCACTACGCGTACGTGGTCAACCCGCTGGTCTGGTCCGACCCGCTGGGGCTCCAGACCTGTCCGACCTTCAAGGGGCTCGCCTGGCTGACCGACAAGATGCTGAAGCGTCCCTCGTTCCGATACCAGCGGGTCGTCTCCGGCGTGGACTACGAGCAGATATGGAAGCTCTCCAACGGCCGGGAGGTGCATGTGGACGGCGGCCCCACGAACGGCTGGATCATGGAGGCGAAGTTCACCGGAGGGCGAGAGAGCGAGTGGGCCAAGTCCGCCTACAATCCCGAGAGCTCTTTCTACAAGGAGGCGAAAATCACCGACCAAGCCGCCAAGCTATTGAAACTGAATGAGGAACTGGGCGGGAAGGGGGTGCGTTACGCCATTTCGAACGAGGCGGGCGCTGCCCATTTCCGAGAAGTGCTCGGTACTCATTTCCCGGAAGCCATGGCAAATGGTACGCTGTCGGTCTTTCACGTGCCCGGAAACGGTATGAGCGGAATGAGTAAATGGTTGACGTAAGCCTGGAACTGGGGCGATTGGCCGGACTCGGCGAACTCACCGGCCCGGCGGCGGCCGGTGTGCTCGAGGCCGCGGGCTGGGAGGGTGAGCGCAGGAATCCGGCGAAGGCGTGGGCGACCACCTGGCGACGTGGTGACGCGCATGCGTGGATCCAGGGCGACGGGCCGTCCGTGCAGGTCGAGTTCACGCTCTGGTACCGGGAGGTCGAGGACGAACGGCCGGACCCCGACACCTACTTCGATGACCTCTACGACGCGGGCTCGGCCGAGCTCCCGCGCGTCGTCGCGCAGCTGGAATCCGGTCTCGGGGACCGGCTGGAGCCCGCCGAGGAGGATCTGACCGACGGCGCGGACTACATCGACCACACCGCGTGGTGGCTCTCGGGGAAGGTCCTGCTGGCCGGCGTCAAGCACGACGACACCGAAGCGCCGGTGCAGCTGGTCGTGGTGGTGCGCGAGCCGGGTGACGACGCCGAGGACGAAGCGGGGGAGTGGCTCTGAGGCCCTGGCCCCGCCCTCGTCGCGACCGGTGTTTGACCTGCGTCACTCCCGGGGTATTCTCTCCGGCTCGATTGGCCAGGCCCCTGCCCCATATGGCAGACTGTCGGAGTTGCTCGGTCGAGTGTTGATGCTGCGCGCCTCCCGCCGGGAGGACCGAAAGCGAGTCCCACAGTACTCGTCGTCCTAACTGCCGCAAGGCAGCACTGGGGCGGACGTACGGGAATCTTTCGGGAAGTGTCAGTGCGGCACCGGCCAGGCACCCGGTGGGCCTCCTAGCCCCCGGCCTGCGGTTTCCGGAAGGGCCGTGTTCCCAGGCAAGGGATGTTCGAACAAGGGGCATCTGTGTCAGCGGGAGCGCGACACGCCCGACCGCGTGGGTCGGAGGGGCGGGAGTCAGGAACACCGGGTTCCAGAGCGTTACGAGACAAAGGACTACTGAGTAGCCATGGCGGGACAGAAGATCCGCATCCGGCTCAAGGCCTACGACCACGAGGTCATCGACTCCTCGGCGAAGAAGATCGTCGAGACGGTGACCCGCACTGGTGCGTCGGTCGCGGGCCCGGTGCCGCTGCCCACTGAGAAGAACGTGTACTGCGTCATCAAGTCGCCGCACAAGTACAAGGACTCGCGCGAGCACTTCGAGATGCGCACGCACAAGCGCCTGATCGACATCCTCGACCCCACCCCCAAGACCGTTGACTCTCTGATGCGACTCGACCTCCCGGCCGGTGTCGACATCGAGATCAAGCTCTGAGGGTCGGTGATCTGAGAATGGCTAAGCAGATCAAGGGCATCCTGGGCGAGAAGCTCGGCATGACGCAGGTGTGGGACGAGAACAACCGTGTTGTTCCGGTCACCGTCGTCAAGGCCGGCCCCAACGTCGTGACCCAGGTCCGTACGAACGACATCGACGGCTACGAGTCGGTCCAGATCGCCTTCGGCGAGATCGACCCGCGCAAGGTGAACAAGCCCCTCAAGGGCCACTTCGCCAAGGCCGACGTCACCCCCCGCCGCCACCTCGTCGAGATCCGTACCGCTGACGCCAGCGAGTACACCCTCGGCCAGGAGATCACCGCCGAGGTGTTCGAGGCGGGCGTCAAGGTCGACGTCACCGGCAAGAGCAAGGGCAAGGGCTTCGCCGGTGTCATGAAGCGCCACAACTTCGGTGGCCTCGGCGCCGGTCACGGCACCCAGCGCAAGCACCGCTCTCCCGGTTCCATCGGTGGCTGCGCCACCCCGGGCCGTGTGTTCAAGGGCCTCCGCATGGCGGGTCGTATGGGCAACGAGCGGGTCACCACCCAGAACCTGACCGTCCACGCCGTTGACGCGGAGAAGGGTCTGCTGCTCATCAAGGGCGCGGTTCCCGGTCCGAACGGCGGCCTCGTCCTGGTCCGCACCGCGGCCAAGGGGGCCTGAGGTAACCGATGAGCACTGTTGACATCCTTTCGCCGGCGGGCGACAAGGCCGGTACCGTCGAGCTCCCCGCGGAGATCTTCGGCGTAGAGAAGATCAGCGTTCCGCTGCTTCACCAGGTCGTCGTCGCACAGCTGGCCGCTGCCCGTCAGGGCACGCACAAGACCAAGACCCGCGGCGAAGTCCGTGGTGGTGGCAAGAAGCCTTACCGCCAGAAGGGCACCGGCCGCGCCCGTCAGGGTTCGACCCGCGCGCCACAGTTCGCCGGTGGTGGCGTCGTGCACGGTCCCGTGCCGCGTGACTACTCGCAGCGGACCCCGAAGAAGATGAAGGCCGCGGCCCTGCGCCACGCCCTCACCGACCGGGCCCGCAACAACCGCATCCACGTCGTCTCCGGCGTGATCGAGGGCGATGCCCCCAGCACCAAGGCCGCGAAGAGCCTGTTCGGCAAGATCTCGGAGCGCAAGAACCTGCTCCTGATCGTCGAGCGCGCCGACGAGGCCGCGTGGCTGTCCGCCCGCAACCTGCCCCAGGTCCACATCCTGGAGCCGGGCCAGCTGAACACGTACGACGTTCTCGTCTCGGACGACGTGGTCTTCACCCAGGCCGCGTTCGAGTCCTTCGTGTCGGGCCCGAAGGCCAATGACACCGAAGGGAGCGAGGCCTGATGGCTATCCGTCACCCCGCTATTGCCTCCAAGGCCGCCAAGGCCGCCAAGGCCGCGCGCGTCGCCAAGGCGCGTCGCCACGCCGCCGAGGGCAAGAACACCGTCGAGACCCCGCTGAGCAAGTCGTTCACGGACCCCCGTGACATCCTGCTCAAGCCGGTCGTCTCCGAGAAGAGCTACGCGCTTCTCGACGAGGGCAAGTACACGTTCATCGTGGACCCGAGCGCCAACAAGACCCAGATCAAGCAGGCCGTCCAGGCGGTCTTCCAGGTCAAGGTCACCGGGGTCAACACGATCAACCGCCAGGGCAAGCGCAAGCGGACCCGCACCGGCTTCGGCAAGCGTGCCGACAGCAAGCGCGCGATCGTGACCCTTGCCGAGGGCGACCGTATCGACATCTTCGGCGGTCCGACCGCGTAAGCGGGTCGGATCGTCCGATATCGGACGAGGACTGAGAAATGGGAATCCGCAAGTACAAGCCGACTACGCCGGGCCGTCGTGGCTCCAGCGTCGCCGACTTCGTCGAGGTCACGCGGTCCACGCCGGAGAAGTCGCTGGTCCGCCCCCTGCACAGCAAGGGCGGCCGTAACAACGCCGGTCGTGTGACCGTTCGCCACCAGGGTGGCGGACACAAGCGCGCCTACCGCGTGATCGACTTCCGTCGTCACGACAAGGACGGCGTGCCGGCGAAGGTCGCGCACATCGAGTACGACCCCAACCGCACCGCGCGCATCGCGCTGCTGCACTACGCCGACGGCGAGAAGCGCTACATCCTCGCCCCGCGCAACCTGCAGCAGGGTGACCGTGTCGAGAACGGTCCCGGGGCCGACATCAAGCCGGGCAACAACCTGGCCCTCCGCAACATCCCGGTCGGTACCACGATCCACGCGATCGAGCTCCGTCCCGGTGGCGGTGCCAAGTTCGCCCGCTCCGCCGGTGCCTCCGTGCAGCTGCTCGCGAAGGAGGGCCAGATGGCCCACCTCCGTATGCCTTCCGGTGAGATCCGCCTGGTCGACGTGCGCTGCCGCGCCACCGTCGGCGAGGTCGGCAACGCCGAGCAGAGCAACATCAACTGGGGCAAGGCCGGCCGCAAGCGCTGGCTGGGCGTCCGCCCGACCGTTCGCGGTGTGGCGATGAACCCGGTTGACCACCCGCACGGTGGTGGTGAGGGCAAGACCTCCGGTGGTCGCCACCCGGTCTCCCCGTGGGGTCAGAAGGAGGGTCGTACTCGTTCGCCGAAGAAGGCTTCGAACAAGTACATCGTCCGCCGCCGCAAGACGAACAAGAAGCGCTAGGAGCGGGTTTAGATGCCGCGCAGTCTCAAGAAGGGGCCCTTCGTCGACGACCACCTGATCAAGAAGGTGGACGCCCAGAACGAAGCCGGCACCAAGAACGTCATCAAGACCTGGTCCCGTCGCTCCATGATCGTGCCGGCCATGCTCGGCCACACGCTCGCGGTGCACAACGGCAAGACCCACATCCCGGTGTTCGTCACCGAGTCGATGGTCGGACACAAGCTCGGCGAGTTCTCGCCGACGCGCACCTTCCGGGGTCACGTCAAGGACGACCGGAAGTCGAAGCGCCGCTAGTAGCGGATCGCATTCAGACACGTAAGTAACTGAGAGGGACAACCATGGAAGCCAGGGCCCAGGCGCGGTACATCCGCGTCACGCCCATGAAGGCCCGCCGCGTGGTGGACCTGATCCGTGGCATGGATGCCACGGAGGCTCAGGCTGTTCTGCGATTCGCTCCGCAGGCAGCCTCCGTGCCGGTCGGCAAGGTGCTCGACAGCGCCATTGCCAACGCCGCGCACAACTACGACCACACCGACGCCGACAGCCTCTACATCTCCGAGGCGTACGTCGACGAGGGCCCGACCCTGAAGCGGTTCCGGCCGCGTGCCCAGGGCCGTGCCTACCGGATCCGCAAGCGGACCAGCCACATCACCGTGGTCGTCAGCAGCAAGGAAGGAACCCGGTAATGGGCCAGAAGGTAAACCCGCACGGGTTCCGGCTCGGTGTCACGACCGACTTCAAGTCGCGTTGGTACGCCGACAAGCTGTACAAGGACTACGTCAAGGAAGACGTCGCCATCCGTCGGATGATGACGTCCGGCATGGAGCGCGCCGGTATCTCGAAGGTTGAGATCGAGCGCACCCGTGACCGTGTCCGCGTGGACATCCACACCGCGCGTCCCGGCATCGTCATCGGCCGCCGTGGCGCCGAGGCGGACCGCATCCGCGGTGACCTGGAGAAGCTGACCGGCAAGCAGGTCCAGCTGAACATCCTCGAGGTCAAGAACCCGGAGACCGACGCTCAGCTGGTGGCCCAGGCCGTCGCCGAGCAGCTCTCCTCCCGCGTCTCCTTCCGTCGGGCCATGCGCAAGAGCATGCAGTCCGCCATGAAGGCCGGCGCCAAGGGCATCAAGATCCAGTGCGGTGGCCGCCTCGGTGGCGCCGAGATGTCCCGCTCGGAGTTCTACCGCGAGGGCCGCGTGCCCCTGCACACGCTCCGCGCGAACGTGGACTACGGCTTCTTCGAGGCCAAGACGACCTTCGGCCGCATCGGCGTGAAGGTCTGGATCTACAAGGGCGATGTCAAGAACATCGCCGAGGTCCGCGCCGAGAACGCTGCGGCCCGTGCGGGTAACCGCCCGGCCCGTGGTGGTGCCGACCGCCCGGCCCGTGGTGGCCGTGGTGGCGAGCGGCGCGGTCGCAAGCCGCAGCAGGCTGCCGGTTCCGAGGCCCCCAAGGCCGAGGCTCCCGCCGCCGCTCCGGCTGAGAGCACCGGAACGGAGGCCTGACCGACATGCTGATCCCCCGTAGGGTCAAGCACCGCAAGCAGCACCACCCGAAGCGCTCCGGCGCTGCCAAGGGCGGCACGCAGGTTGCGTTCGGCGAGTACGGCATCCAGGCGCTCACCCCGGCGTATGTGACGAACCGCCAGATCGAGGCCGCTCGTATCGCCATGACGCGTCACATCAAGCGTGGTGGCAAGGTCTGGATCAACATCTACCCGGACCGTCCCCTCACCAAGAAGCCTGCCGAGACCCGCATGGGTTCCGGTAAGGGTTCTCCGGAGTGGTGGATCGCCAACGTCAAGCCCGGACGCGTGATGTTCGAGCTGTCGTACCCCAACGAGAAGATCGCCCGTGAGGCCCTGACTCGCGCCGCCCACAAGCTGCCGATGAAGTGCCGGATCGTCAAGCGCGAGGCAGGTGAAGCGTGATGTCGGCCGGTACCAAGGCGTCCGAGCTGCGCGAACTGGGCAACGAGGAGCTTCTTGCGAAGCTTCGCGAGGCCAAGGAAGAGCTGTTCAACCTCCGCTTCCAGGCGGCGACGGGTCAGCTCGAGAACCACGGCCGTCTGAAGGCGGTCCGCAAGGACATCGCGCGGATCTACACCCTGATGCGCGAGCGTGAGCTGGGCATCGAAACGGTGGAGAACGCCTGATGAGCGAGAAGAACGTGACTGAGAACGCAGAGGCCCGTGGCTTCCGCAAGACCCGTGAGGGTCTCGTCGTCAGCGACAAGATGGACAAGACCGTCGTCGTCGCCGTCGAGGACCGCGTGAAGCACGCGCTGTACGGCAAGGTCATCCGCCGTACGAACAAGCTCAAGGCCCACGACGAGCAGAACGCCGCGGGTGTCGGCGACCGTGTCCTCCTCATGGAGACCCGGCCGCTGTCCGCGACGAAGCGCTGGCGCGTCGTCGAGATCCTCGAGAAGGCCAAGTAATTCCTGCGGGGCAAACCCGGCAGGTCAGTTCCGCCAGGCTCGGCAGGGGCGCTCGTACTGAGGCCCCTGCCGGGAACCGGCAGACAAACAGGAGATAGACGTGATCCAGCAGGAGTCGCGACTGCGCGTCGCCGACAACACTGGTGCGAAGGAAATCCTTTGCATCCGTGTGCTCGGTGGCTCCGGTCGCCGCTACGCGGGCATCGGTGACGTCATCGTCGCCACCGTCAAGGACGCGATCCCCGGCGGCAACGTGAAGAAGGGTGACGTCGTCAAGGCGGTCATCGTTCGCACCGTCAAGGAGCGCCGCCGTCCGGACGGCTCGTACATCCGCTTCGACGAGAACGCCGCCGTCATTCTGAAGAACGACGGCGACCCTCGCGGCACCCGCATCTTCGGCCCGGTCGGCCGTGAGCTGCGCGAGAAGAAGTTCATGAAGATCATCTCGCTCGCGCCGGAGGTGCTGTAAGCATGAAGATCAAGAAGGGCGACCTGGTCCAGGTCATCACCGGTAAGGACAAGGGCAAGCAGGGCAAGGTCATTGCCGCTTACCCGCGCGACGAGCGTGTCCTGGTCGAGGGTGTCAACCGGGTCAAGAAGCACACCAAGGCCGGTCCGACCGCTCGCGGTTCCCAGGCCGGCGGCATCGTGACCACCGAGGCCCCGATCCACGTGTCCAACGTTCAGCTGGTCGTGGAGAAGGACGGCAACAAGGTCGTCACGCGTGTCGGTTACCGCTTCGACGAAGAGGGCAACAAGATCCGCGTTGCCAAGCGGACGGGTGAGGACATCTGATGGCTACCACCACCACTCCGCGTCTGAAGACGAAGTACCGCGAGGAGATCGCGGGCAAGCTGCGTGACGAGTTCAAGTACGAGAACGTCATGCAGATCCCCGGCCTCGTCAAGATCGTGGTCAACATGGGTGTGGGCGACGCCGCCCGCGACTCCAAGCTGATCGAGGGCGCCATCCGCGACCTCACCACGATCACCGGCCAGAAGCCGCAGGTCACCAAGGCCCGCAAGTCCATCGCGCAGTTCAAGCTGCGTGAGGGTCAGCCGATCGGTGCCCACGTCACGCTCCGTGGCGACCGCATGTGGGAGTTCCTGGACCGCACCCTGTCGCTCGCGCTGCCGCGCATCCGCGACTTCCGTGGTCTGTCCCCCAAGCAGTTCGACGGCCGTGGCAACTACACCTTCGGTCTCACGGAGCAGGTCATGTTCCACGAGATCGACCAGGACAAGATCGACCGTACCCGGGGTATGGACATCACCGTGGTGACCACGGCGACCAACGACGCTGAGGGCCGCGCGCTCCTTCGTCACCTCGGCTTCCCGTTCAAGGAGGCGTGAGCGAGATGGCGAAGAAGGCTCTGATTGCCAAGGCTGCTCGCAAGCCCAAGTTCGGTGTGCGTGGCTACACCCGCTGCCAGCGCTGCGGCCGTCCGCACTCCGTGTACCGCAAGTTCGGCCTGTGCCGCGTGTGCCTTCGTGAGATGGCTCACCGTGGCGAGCTGCCGGGCGTGACCAAGAGCTCCTGGTAGTCCCTGCTTTTCAGGGATTCCGGAGTCTCTCGGTAAGCATCTGGGTGGACAGGGGCCCACCCCCGCATGGCTTAGGCTTGTGGGGTTGGGCGCCTGTCGCGCCCGTACGACTTACTACGCCGTAGGTCCACCGCGCCGCACCCGTCCCGTCTCGGATCGGGGAGAGGGATGGCGCACCAGGAAACCCCGGCGAGAGAGGCCGAAGGCCAATTCATGACCATGACTGATCCGATCGCAGACATGCTTACGCGTCTGCGGAACGCGAACTCGGCGTACCACGACACCGTGGCGATGCCGCACTCGAAGATCAAGTCGCACATCGCGGAGATCCTCCAGCAGGAGGGCTTCATCACGGGCTGGAAGGTCGAGGACGCCGAGGTCGGCAAGAACCTCGTCCTGGAGCTGAAGTTCGGCCCCAACCGTGAGCGCTCCATCGCGGGCATCAAGCGGATCTCCAAGCCCGGTCTCCGGGTTTACGCGAAGTCCACCAACCTGCCCAAGGTCCTCGGTGGCCTCGGCGTGGCGATCATCTCCACGTCGCACGGTCTTCTGACCGACAAGCAGGCCGGCAAGAAGGGCGTGGGTGGGGAAGTCCTCGCCTACGTCTGGTAGCGGAAGGGAACGGAGGAAACAGCTATGTCGCGTATTGGCAAGCTCCCCATCACGGTTCCCGCCGGCGTGGACGTCACCATCGACGGCCGTACGGTCTCGGTCAAGGGCCCCAAGGGCACGCTGACCCACACCGTCGCTGCGCCGATCGACATCGCCAAGGGTGAGGACGGCGTTCTCAACGTCACCCGCCCCAACGACGAGCGTCAGAACAAGGCCCTGCACGGCCTGTCCCGCACGCTGGTGGCGAACATGATCACCGGCGTGACCCAGGGTTACGTGAAGAAGCTCGAGATCAGCGGTGTCGGTTACCGCGTGACCGCCAAGGGCTCGAACCTCGAGTTCGCGCTCGGTTACAGCCACCCGATCCTCGTCGAGGCCCCCGAGGGCATCACCTTCAAGGTCGAGGCTCCGACCCGTTTCTCGGTCGAGGGCATCGACAAGCAGAAGGTCGGCGAGGTTGCGGCCAACATCCGCAAGCTGCGCAAGCCCGACCCGTACAAGGCCAAGGGCGTCAAGTACGAGGGCGAAGTCATCCGCCGCAAGGTCGGAAAGGCGGGTAAGTAAGCCATGGCATACGGACAGAAGATCCTGAAGGGCGACGCCTACAAGCGCGCCGCGATCAAGCGCCGTCACATCCGGATCCGCAAGCGGATCTCCGGCACGGCGGAGCGTCCCCGTCTGGTCGTTACCCGCTCGAACCGCCACATCGTGGCCCAGGTGATCGACGACATCAAGGGTCACACCCTGGCGTCGGCGTCCACCCTGGACACCTCGGTCCGCGGTGGCGAGGGCGACAAGTCCGCGCAGGCCAAGCAGGTCGGCGCCCTGGTCGCCGAGCGTGCCAAGGCCGCCGGTGTCGAGGCCGTCGTATTCGACCGTGGTGGCAACCAGTACGCCGGGCGCATCGCCGCCCTGGCGGACGCCGCCCGCGAAGCCGGCTTGAAGTTCTGAGCCGTTCGTAGCTAGCGGAAAAGAGAGAGGTAAATCCAATGGCTGGACCCCAGCGCCGCGGTGGCGGTGCCGGTGGCGGCGAGCGGCGGGACCGGAAGGGCCGTGACGGCGGCGCAGCTGCCGCCGAGAAGACCGCGTACGTTGAGCGCGTCGTCGCGATCAACCGCGTCGCCAAGGTTGTGAAGGGTGGTCGTCGCTTCAGCTTCACCGCGCTGGTCGTGGTGGGCGACGGTGACGGCACCGTGGGTGTCGGTTACGGCAAGGCCAAGGAGGTGCCGGCCGCCATCGCCAAGGGTGTTGAGGAGGCCAAGAAGCACTTCTTCAAGGTCCCCCGTATCCAGGGCACCATCCCGCACCCCATCCAGGGTGAGAAGGCTGCCGGCGTCGTGCTCCTGAAGCCCGCGTCGCCCGGTACCGGTGTTATCGCCGGTGGTCCGGTGCGTGCCGTGCTCGAGTGCGCCGGTATCCACGACGTGCTGTCGAAGTCGCTCGGCTCCGACAACGCCATCAACATCGTGCACGCGACCGTGGAGGCCCTGAAGGGTCTGCAGCGTCCCGAGGAGATCGCGGCCCGCCGTGGTCTGCCGCTCGAGGACGTCGCTCCCGCGGCTCTTCTCCGTGCGCGTGCCGGGGCGGGTGCGTAATCATGGCGCAGCTCAAGATTACGCAGGTCAAGTCCTACATCGGCAGCAAGCAGAACCACCGTGACACCCTGCGCTCCCTTGGTCTCAAGGGCATCAACACGCAGGTCGTCAAGGAGGACCGCCCCGAGTTCCGCGGCATGGTGCACACCGTCCGCCACCTCGTGACGGTCGAGGAGGTCGACTGATCATGGCGGAGAACAACCCGCTCAAGATCCACAACCTCCGTCCCGCCCCGGGCGCCAAGACCGCCAAGACCCGTGTGGGTCGTGGTGAGGCGTCGAAGGGTAAGACGGCCGGTCGTGGTACCAAGGGCACCAAGGCCCGCTACCAGGTTCCGGAGCGCTTCGAGGGTGGGCAGATGCCCCTCCACATGCGCCTCCCGAAGCTGAAGGGCTTCAAGAACCCGTTCAAGACCGAGTACCAGGTCGTGAACCTCGACAAGCTGGCCGCGCTCTACCCCGAGGGTGGCGAGGTCACGGTCGAGGGTCTGGTGGCCAAGGGTGCCGTTCGCAAGAACAGCCTCGTCAAGGTCCTGGGCCAGGGCGAGATCTCCGTGGCGCTGCAGGTGACGGTCGACGCCGTCTCCGGCTCCGCCAAGGAGAAGATCACCGCCGCCGGCGGTACCGTCACCGAGCTCGTCTGAACACATCAGGCGTCTCGATGACTTGAGCGATCCCGACCGGGGATACCCCACAAATGGGGTATCCCCGGTTGGTCGTTCCTAGGGTGGCAGTCTCGCGGGTAAGGTGGCCTGCACTGCCAACTTTTAACGTGTGCCTCACAAGCGGCACTCTGAGCGGCAGTTGACCGTTACCTAATCGTCGAACCTCAAGACCGTCACCCTTGACGCAGTAGCGCGGGGGTCGCAGGAGGCACCGTGCTCACCGCGTTCGCCCGGGCGTTCAAGACGCCCGACCTGCGCAAGAAGCTGCTCTTCACGCTCGGGATCATCGTGGTCTACCGCGTCGGTACCCACATCCCGATCCCTGGCGTCGACTACACGTCCGTCCAGCAGTGCGTGGACGAGGCGTCCGGCAACCAGGGCCTCTTCGGTCTGGTGAACATGTTCAGCGGCGGCGCGCTGCTCCAGATCACGGTCTTCGCGCTGGGCATCATGCCGTACATCACGGCGAGCATCATCCTCCAGCTGCTGACCGTGGTGATTCCGCGTCTGGAAGCCCTCAAGAAGGAGGGCTCGGCCGGTACGGCGAAGATCACGCAGTACACGCGTTATCTGACGGTGGCGCTCGCCATCCTGCAGGGCACCGGCCTCGTCGCCACCGCCCGCAGCGGCGCCCTCTTCTCCGGCTGCACGGTCGCCGGCCAGATCGTCCCGGACCGCTCGATCTTCGTGACCGTCACCATGGTCATCACCATGACCGCCGGTACGGCCATGGTCATGTGGCTCGGCGAGCTGATCACCGACCGCGGTGTCGGCAACGGCATGTCGATCCTGATGTTCATCTCGATCGCCGCGACGTTCCCGTCCGCGCTGTGGGCCATCAAGACGCAGGGCACCCTCGCCGACGGCTGGATCGAGTTCGGCACCGTCATGCTCGTCGGCCTGGTCATGGTCGGCCTGGTGGTCTTCGTCGAGCAGGCCCAGCGCCGGGTCCCCGTGCAGTACGCGAAGCGCATGATCGGCCGCCGTTCCTACGGTGGTACGTCCACGTACATCCCGCTCAAGGTGAACCAGGCGGGTGTGATTCCCGTCATCTTCGCCTCGTCGCTGCTCTACATTCCGGCCCTGATCGCGCAGTTCTCGAGCAGTACGTCGGGCTGGAAATCCTGGATCGAAGCGAATCTCGTCACAGGCGACCACCCGATTTACATCACTCTGTACTTCTTGCTCATCGTTTTCTTCGCGTTCTTCTACGTGGCGATCTCCTTCAACCCCGAGGAAGTCGCCGACAACATGAAGAAGTATGGTGGCTTCATCCCGGGCATCCGGGCTGGCCGACCGACCGCTGAGTACCTGTCGTACGTGCTCAACCGGATCACCTGGCCGGGTTCGCTGTATCTGGGTCTGATCGCTCTCGTCCCGACGATTGCGTTGGCCGGTTTCGGCGCCAACCAGAACTTCCCGTTCGGTGGTACCAGCATCCTGATCATCGTGGGTGTCGGACTCGAGACCGTTAAGCAGATCGAGAGCCAGCTCCAGCAGCGCAATTACGAAGGGTTCCTCCGCTGATGCGAATCGTCCTCGTCGGGCCGCCGGGCGCCGGTAAGGGAACGCAAGCCACGCGCCTTGCCGAGAAGCTGAACATCCCGCACATCTCCACGGGCGACCTGTTCCGCGCCAACATCAGCCAGCAGACGGAGCTCGGGAAGCTCGCGAAGTCCTACATGGACGCGGGCAACCTGGTTCCGGACGAGGTCACCATCGCGATGGCCAAGGACCGCATGGAGCAGCCGGACGCCGAGGGCGGGTTCCTGCTCGACGGCTTCCCGCGCAACGTGTCGCAGGCCGAGGCGCTCGACGAGCTGCTGTCGACCGAAGGCATGCAGCTGGACGCGGTGCTGGACCTGGAGGCCCCCGAGGAGGAGGTCGTCAAGCGGATCGCCGGCCGGCGCACCTGCCGCAACGACTCCGCGCACGTCTTCCACGTCACCTACAGCCCGCCGAAGCAGGAGGGCGTCTGCGACGTCTGCGGCGGCGAGCTGTACCTGCGCGGGGACGACTCCGAGGAGACCGTCCGTACGCGGCTGGAGGTCTACCACACGCAGACCGAGCCGATCATCGACTACTACAAGGCGCAGGGCCTGGTCGTGACGATCGAGGCCATGGGCCCGGTGGACGAGGTCACCGGCCGCGCACTGGCCGCCCTGAAGCGTGAGGGTGCCGAGAAGTAGGTCTTCGTACGTCGCCGCGGCCGCGGTCCCTTTTATGGGGGCCGCGGCCGCGCCGTATGGTTGACGTAGTCCCTCTACCGGTCCGAGAAAGGCCCTCGTCCCCATGGTGCAGATCAAGAGCCCCGAGCAGATCGCCAAGATGCGTGAGGCGGGGCTGGTCGTCGCCGCCATTCACGCGGCCACGCGCGAGGCGGCGGTGCCGGGGGCCAGCACCAAGGATCTGGACGAGGTCGCGCGGAAGGTCATCGCCGAGCACGGGGCCAAGTCGAACTTCCTCGGCTACGGCGGCTTCCCGGCCACCATCTGCACGTCCGTGAACGAGGTCGTCGTCCACGGCATCCCCTCCGACGAGGTCGTCCTCAAGGACGGGGACATCATCTCCATCGACGCCGGCGCCATCGTGGACGGCTGGCACGGTGACGCCGCCTTCACCGCGTTCGTGGGGTCCGGTCACGCTCCGGAGCTGATCGAGCTCTCCCGGGTGACCGAGGAGTCGATGTGGGCCGGTATCGCGGCCATGAAGCAGGGCAACCGGCTCGTCGACGTCTCCAAGGCCATCGAGACGTACATCCGCCGCCAGCCCAAGGCAGGCGGCGGCCGCTACGGGATCATCGAGGACTACGGCGGCCACGGCATCGGCACCGAGATGCACATGGACCCGCACCTGCTGAACTACGTCGAGCGCCGGCGCGGTAAGGGCCCGAAGCTGGTGCCCGGGTTCTGCCTGGCCATCGAGCCGATGGTGTCGCTGGGCACGCCCAAGACCGAGGTCCTCTCCGACGACTGGACGGTCATCACCACCGACGGCACCTGGTCCTCCCACTGGGAGCACTCCGTCGCGCTCACCGAGCAGGGCCCCCTGGTCCTGACCGCCCCGGACTGCGGCAGGGCCAAGCTCGCCGAGTACGGGGTCACCGCGGCCCCGGACCCGCTGGCGTAAGGATCTCCCTCGTGGGGCAGACTTCCTCGATTCGTCTTTCCGGGTGCGCTGACGTAGACTGACTCGTCGGCTCTTGTGTACCCGCATGTCTGCATGCGCTCACACTGAGTCGATCAAGGTAGTCGATTCGAAGGGCGAAGCGTGGCCAAGAAGCAAGGTGCCATCGAGATCGAGGGCACTGTCGTCGAGTCTCTGCCGAACGCCATGTTCAAGGTCGAGCTCCAGAACGGCCACCAGGTCCTGGCACACATCAGCGGCAAGATGCGTATGCACTACATCCGCATCCTCCCTGACGACCGGGTCGTGGTGGAGCTGTCTCCTTACGACCTGACGCGTGGCCGGATCGTCTACCGGTACAAGTAGATCTTGCCCGAGCCCCGGGACTCCCGAGGCGATGGCACTGACCCGGAGAACCTCACCCAATGAAGGTCAAGCCGAGCGTCAAGAAGATCTGCGACAAGTGCAGGGTGATCCGCCGTCACGGCCGGGTCATGGTCATCTGCGAGAACCCGCGCCACAAGCAGCGCCAGGGCTGATCGCAGGCCAATCCCTCTGCACCTCTATCGCAGAGACTTCGCGCGACGCGAGCTGAATATGTTCATACGCAGGACCCAGACCTTGTGTCTGATACCCCCGGTTCGGAGGCCGGGGACCCGGTTCGTACCTGGTACGGCGGCCGGGAACCGGTTCTGCGGAAGACCTCCGAAGATCACCAGGAGCCATTGAATGGCACGCGTTTCCGGTGTTGACATCCCGCGCGACAAGCGCGTGGAGGTCGCCCTCACCTACGTGTTCGGCATCGGCCGGACCCTGTCGCAGGCCACGCTGGCCGCGACCGGCATCGACCCCAACACCCGCGTTCGCGACCTCTCCGAGGAGCAGCTCGTCGCGATTCGTGAGTACGTCGACAACAACATCAAGACCGAGGGTGACCTCCGTCGCGAGATCCAGGCCGACATCCGCCGCAAGGTCGAGATCGGCTGCTACCAGGGTCTCCGTCACCGTCGCGGCCTGCCCGTCCGCGGTCAGCGCACCAGCACGAACGCCCGCACCCGCAAGGGCCCGCGTCGCGCCATCGCCGGCAAGAAGAAGCCGGGCAAGAAGTAGTCCACAGCGGACTTCGCCGTCCAGCGGTCTTCGCTGTAGGACCGACCACCTCCCGTAGGAGTACAGATGCCCCCCAAGGGTCGTCAGGGCGCTGCCAAGAAGGTGCGCCGCAAGGAAAAGAAGAACGTCGCTCACGGCCACGCGCACATCAAGAGCACGTTCAACAACACGATCGTCTCCATCACGGACCCGTCCGGCAACGTGATCTCCTGGGCCTCCGCCGGCCACGTCGGCTTCAAGGGCTCCCGGAAGTCCACGCCGTTCGCCGCGCAGATGGCCGCCGAGTCGGCTGCCCGTCGCGCCCAGGAGCACGGCATGCGCAAGGTCGACGTGTTCGTCAAGGGCCCGGGTTCCGGTCGTGAGACCGCCATCCGTTCGCTCCAGGCGACGGGTCTCGAGGTCGGCTCCATCCAGGACGTCACCCCGACCCCGCACAATGGCTGCCGTCCGCCGAAGCGTCGTCGCGTCTGACGCGCTGCTTCGCGCAGGCTTCGGGTTCGGGCGGTACGGCTCTGTTGGGCCGTATCGCCCGTACCCTTGTAGTACCCGTGCCTCTCATGGGTGCGGTTTCCGTCGGGCGTCAAATAGCGGGCGTCCACGAAAGAAGGATCTGATCCACACATGCTGATCGCTCAGCGTCCCTCGTTGACCGAAGAGGTCGTCGACGAGTTCCGCTCCCGGTTCGTGATCGAGCCGCTGGAGCCGGGCTTCGGTTACACCCTCGGCAACTCCCTCCGCCGTACCCTCCTCTCCTCGATCCCCGGCGCTGCTGTCACCAGCATCCGGATCGACGGCGTGCTGCACGAGTTCACCACCGTGCCGGGCGTCAAGGAGGACGTCACCGACCTGATCCTCAACATCAAGCAGCTGGTCGTCTCCTCGGAGCACGACGAGCCGGTCGTGATGTACCTGCGCAAGCAGGGCCCGGGTCTGGTCACCGCCGCCGACATCGCGCCCCCGGCCGGTGTCGAGGTGCACAACCCCGACCTCGTCCTCGCCACGCTCAACGGCAAGGGCAAGCTGGAGATGGAGCTGACCGTCGAGCGCGGTCGCGGTTACGTCTCCGCCGTGCAGAACAAGCAGGTGGGCCAGGAGATCGGCCGTATCCCGGTCGACTCGATCTACTCGCCGGTTCTCAAGGTCACGTACAAGGTCGAGGCCACGCGTGTCGAGCAGCGCACCGACTTCGACAAGCTGATCGTCGACGTCGAGACCAAGCAGGCGATGCGTCCGCGTGACGCCATGGCCTCCGCCGGTAAGACCCTGGTCGAGCTGTTCGGTCTCGCGCGCGAGCTGAACATCGACGCCGAGGGCATCGACATGGGTCCGTCCCCGACGGACGCGGCGCTGGCGGCCGACCTCGCGCTCCCGATCGAGGAGCTCGAGCTGACCGTCCGCTCCTACAACTGCCTCAAGCGTGAGGGCATCCACTCCGTGGGTGAGCTCGTCGCGCGCTCCGAGGCCGACCTCCTGGACATCCGCAACTTCGGTGCGAAGTCCATCGACGAGGTCAAGGCGAAGCTGGCCGGCATGGGCTTGGCCCTGAAGGACAGCCCGCCCGGATTCGACCCCACGGCCGCCGCCGACGCCTTCGGCGCCGACGACGACGCGGACGCGGGTTTCGTGGAGACCGAGCAGTACTGATCGGTCGTAGCCGGTGAGCATCCGCTCATCGGGTTCCTGACCCCGGTACCTGACACGGCCGGGGCAGACACACAGGAGAAAGAACATGCCGAAGCCCACCAAGGGTGCCCGTCTGGGCGGCAGCGCCGCGCACGAGAAGCTGCTCCTCGCGAACCTCGCGAAGTCGCTGTTCGAGCACGGCCGTATCACCACCACCGAGGCGAAGGCCCGCCGCCTGCGGCCGTACGCCGAGCGTCTGGTCACCAAGGCGAAGAAGGGCGACCTTCACAACCGCCGTCAGGTGCTCCAGGTGATCACGGACAAGAGCATCGTGCACACGCTCTTCACCGAGATCGGCCCGCGCTACGAGAACCGTCCGGGTGGCTACACCCGCATCACCAAGATCGGTAACCGCCGTGGCGACAACGCGCCCATGGCTGTCATCGAGCTGGTCGAGGCGCTGACGGTGGCTCAGGAGGCGACCGGCGAGGCCGAGGCCGCGACGAAGCGCGCGGTCAAGGAAGACGCCCTCAAGAAGGACGAGGCCGTCGAGGCCAAGTCCGACGAGGCCGTCGAGGCCCCCGCCGAGGAGTCCAAGGACGCGTAAGCGTCCTGCCGGGGACTGATTAGTCGGCGGGTGCGGCTTCGTCGTGGCTTGTCGCGCAGTTCCCCGCGCCCCTAGGGCGTTGCGGGTCCGTTCCTTTCGAGGAGCGGGCCCGCTTTGCGTTGCTGAGAGGATCTCTGTGTGAACGACGACGTACAGCCCGGGTTCGTGCGGGTGCGGCTCGACCTGTCCTACGACGGGACCCTGTTCTCCGGGTGGGCCAAGCAGGCCGGGGGGCAGCGGACCGTGCAGGCCGAGGTCGAGGACGCGCTGCGGACCGTGACGCGGTCCAAGGAGTCGTACGACCTGACCGTGGCCGGTCGGACGGACGCCGGTGTGCATGCCCGGGGGCAGGTCGCGCATGTCGATCTGCCGGTGGAACTGTGGGAGGAGCACCGGGAGAAGCTGCTGAAGCGGCTTGCCGGGCGGCTGCCCAAGGACGTGCGGGTGTGGGCGCTCACCGAGGCGCCGGAGGGGTTCAACGCGCGGTTCGCCGCGCTGTGGCGGCGCTACATCTACCGCGTCGGCGATCGGCCCGGCGGTGTGGACCCGCTGCTGCGCAGTCATGTGCACTGGCACGACTGGGAGTTGGACGTCGCCGCCATGGACGCCGCCGCCAAGTCCCTCGTCGGGGAGCATGACTTCGCCGCCTACGCCAAGAAGCGGGAGGGCGCGTCCACCGTCCGGGAGATCTTCGACTTCGACGTGCGCCGGACCGCCGACGGCGTCGTCGAGATCGAGGTCCGGGCCGACGCGTTCTGCCACAACCAAGTGCGGTCCATGGTGGGCGCGTTGCTCTTCGTCGGCGACGGCCACCGGGGGGTGGAGTGGCCGCGGAAGGTCCTCGACGCCCGGGTGCGGGACAGTGCCGTGCATGTCGTACGGCCGCACGGGCTGACCCTGGAAGAGGTCGCCTACCCGGCGCCGGACCAGCTCGCCGAGCGCCAGCGGCAGGCCCGGCGGGTGCGGGGGCAGGTGCACTGAAGGGGGGCCCTGAGTCTCAGGGCCCCCCTTCTGGTCCGCGTCAGTCCTGCGTGCGGGTGCGCTTGCGCAGGCGGGTCACGGCCCAGCCGAGGCCGACCAGGGCCGCGGCGGCACCGGCCAGCGTGCCGATGCCGGCGGCGCCGGTCAGGGCCAGGCTGCCCGAGCCGCCCTGGGTGTCGGTGCCGTCCGTGCCGTCAGAACCGCCGGTCGTGGTGTCCGAGCCGCCGGACGGGCTCGGGGACGGGGACGGGGTCGTGTCGTCCTCGACCACCTCGAGGGAGAAGCGCGTCGTGGCCTCGCCGACCGTCGCCACGACGGTGTACGTGCCCGGCTCCTGACCCGCGATCAGCTCCGGGGCCGCGGCCTCGCCCTCCGCGTCGGTGGACACGCTGACGCTGTCCTCCTCGCCGTCGAAGGCCGGGGCGCCCTCGGCCTCGCCCTCCACGGCGAACTCCACCTCGGTGGCCACGGCCGGGGCACCGGACTTGGTCACCTTGACCGTGAGCGGCTCGGCGAAGGTCTCGCCGGTCTTGGCCTGCTGCTCGTCGCCGCCGGTGATCTCCAGAACGTGGGAGGTCTGGCCGACACGGGCGGTGAACCTGGTCGTGGCGGTACCGGACGTGGCCAGGACCGTGAAGTCGCCCTCCTTGGTGTGGGTGACGAGCTCGGGGGTCCGGGCGCGGCCCTGGGCGTCCGTCCACACCTCGACGGTGGGCTTCTCCTCGTCCTGCCACTCCACCCCGAGGTCGTTCGGGTCCTCCAGGGTGAAGGTGACCTTCTGGTCGGGGAGCGGCTCGCCGTCCTTGTCGCGCGCCACGACGACCATGGGGTCCGCGTGGAAGGTCGGGGGGATCGTCTGGTCGTCGCCGGACTCCCGGGCCAGCTCGGTCACCACGGGGGTGCCCTTGGGGTCCTTCCACTGGAGGACGACACGGCCGTCGCCGCCCCGGGAGTTGCTCCCGCCCTGACCGACGCCGGAGAGATCCGGCTCGTTGTCGTCGAGCGGGTTGTGCACCCAGAACGGGTCGTCCTTCGCCGCCGGATAGCTCGTCGTGCTGCTCAGCAGGCGTACGTCGGAGGTGCGCTCGGGGTCGACGTAGCTGGACCCGCCACCGCCGCTGCCGCCGTCGCCCTTCGCGGTCCGGGCGCCACCGCCGCCGCCTCCCGCGTAGCCCGCGCCGCCACCGCCCGCGTTGGTGCTGCCGGCCCCGCCCGCGCCGCCCTGTGCCTGGTCGGCGCCGGGCTTGCCGCCCTCGACTCCGGCCGCGCCGCCCTGGCCGCCCTTGGCGCCCTTGCCCCCGAAGTCGTCGCGGGCGTCGGTGCCGTCGGGAGCGCCACCGCTTCCCCCGGGGCCCATGTCGTGGCTGCCGCCACCGGCGCCGCCACCACCGGCGGCGACGAACAGGGCGGAGCCGTCGGCGGCGCGGACCGCGGTGCTCGCGCCGCCCCGCTCGCTCCAGTTGCCCCCGCCGCCCTCGCCGCCGAGCGCGTCACCGAAGAGCTTGCCTCCTCCGGTGCGCCAGCCGCCGACCTTCACCGTCAGGTGCTCACCGGGGGTGACGTCCAGCGAGCCCCCCACGTACGCGCCGTTGCCGCCGCTGGCGAACGGATTGCCGTCACCGCCCATGCCCCAGGCGCGGAAGTCCAACTCCTCGATGCCGACGGGGACCTGGAAGTCCACGGCGGCACCGGAGTGGTCGAAGATCTTGCAGTGGGTGAAGCCCTCCGTGGGCTTGCACGGCGCCTGGGCGGCAGCCGCGGCCGGGAAGGCACCCCCCACTCCCAGTCCCCCCACGAGCAGTGCGGCCGCGCCGATCGCGCGCAGGCCGACAGAAACCCTGTTCATGTATTCCCCTGTGTCGTCCCACCCCTTGAAAAAACAGGTCAGGACCGAAAACATCAACCTCACCTGTTCTACGGTGAGTTTACTGTCACCGTAGTCACATGGTGCACATGAAATAGTGAACGCTTTTGACGAACGAGGACGCTTTGAGCAGAGGTAAACGGGATTCCGCTTCGATGGGGCGGCGTTCCGCGTTGCGGGCCATGGGGTTCGGCGGACTGGTCACGGTCGGCGGGATCGGCGCGCTGGCCACCGCGGACGCGGCCCCCGCCGAGGGGCTCGCGGTGCCGCCGTACGCGCCGACCGGGCGGCGGCCGCGCTATCGGCGGGCGACCTGGAGCCAGCAGTTCCAGTCGGGGCACGGCTGGACCGCGGGCGGGGCGGGCACCGCCTCCTCGAACCCGGCCGACACCGCGGTCTTCACCCGCGGCACCTCCTCGGTCCGGGTGACCACGGCGGGCAGTGGCGTCCAGTCGTACGTCCGCAAGACCGGTATGACCGCGATGAACCTGAGCGGGAAGATGATCCGGCTCATCTTCCGGGTCACGGACACGGCCCACCTCGGCCGGGTCGTCTTCTACCTCGGCTCCAACGGGCTGAAGGACGCCTTCAGCTGGCGGGTGCACAACCACTCGGCGACCGGCGCCAACTTCGTCCAGTCGGGGGAGTGGGTCACGGTCCATCTGCAGTGGGCCGACGTCACCGGCGCGTCCGGCGCGTACACGCTCTCCGCGCAGGGCGAGCCGTCCACGAAGACCGGGTTCACCGACATGTCCTTCGCGGTGTACGACGACGCGGCGGCCCCGGTGACGTACCACCTCCAGGCGGTCGAGCTGGTGCCCGACACCGCGGCCGTCTTCCCCAAGGGCGTGGTGTCGGTGACCTTCGACGACTCGCACAAGTCGGTCCACGACCTGGCGCGCCCGGTCATGGACCCCTTCGGCATACCCGGCACGCTCTACAACATCGCCGACGCGATCGGCACGGGTTCCTTCGTGAGCCTCGCGCAGATGCGCTCGCTCCAGGACTCCTCGGGCTGGGAGATGGCCGGGCACGCCTACGCCAACGCCACGCACACGGCGAGTTATCCCAAACTCACCGCCCAGCAGGTCGACCAGGATTTCGCGCGGCTCCGGGAATGGCTCGTCGGCAATGGATTCACCAGCGAGCACTTCGCCTATCCGCACGGCGCATTTCAGAAGACCACCGACGGAGTTCCCGTCGACGAGCTCGCCACCCGCCACTTCACCACGGCCCGCTCGATCATTTCAGAGACCATCGAGAGCTATGCGCCGGCCATGCCCTACCGGCTGAAGGCACTCACCGGGATCACCGACGGAACCGGCATCGGCGGCACCGCGCTCAGCAAGGTGACCGGCGCGGGCGGAGCGCTCGACCGGTGTGCCCGCAGCGGCAGCTGGCTGATCCTCTGCCTCCACAAGGTCGTCGCCGGTACGCCGGCGGCGAGCACCGAGATCAGCCAGGCCGGTCTCCGTACGCTGATGACGGAGATCCAGAAGCGCGGCATCGAGGTGCTCACCGTCCAGGAGGCGATGGCGTACTACAGCTGACGGCTAGCGGCGGTCGCCGAACCAGCCGTCG
The DNA here is from genome assembly GCF_056436565.1 of Streptomyces sp. NPDC043726. NCBI lineage: Bacteria > Bacillati > Actinomycetota > Actinomycetes > Kitasatosporales > Streptomycetaceae > Streptomyces > Streptomyces sp. NPDC043726. Next base: position 762,830 of record NZ_JBWKCI010000001.1, on the reverse strand, counting down.
TCCTCGGGAGCCCAGTGCTGCTGGTGCTGCTGAGGCTGCGGCTGGTGCGGCCGGGGCTGTTGCTGCGGGTGCTGCTGGGGCTGCTGTTGCGGGTACTGGCCCTGGGGCTGCTGCGGGATGTGCGGGATGTACGGCTGCTGGCCCTGGGGCTGGTGGGGCTGGTGGGGCTGGGGAGCCTGGTGGCCCTGCTGGCCGTGGTGGCCCTGCTGGAACTGCCACTCGTCGTACGTCTGCGTGTGCTGCTGCTGGTAGGGGTCCTGCGCCTGGCCGTTGTACATCGGCTGCTGCTGAGGCTGCTGATGGTGCTGCTGAGGCTGCTGGTGGTACTGCGGTGCGCCGTAGCCCTGCGGGGGGACGGGCTGCTGTTGTGCCGGGTACCCCTGCTGGGGGAGCGGCTGCGGGTCCGTCACGCCGTTCCACGCCACCTGCTGCTGGGGCGCGTTGCGGCCCATGTCCCGCAGCTCGCCCTGGGTGTGGGTGGTGTAGTTCTGCGGCACGCCGCCAGGGTTGCGCGGGGAGGCGTGCGGGGACGTACGGGCGAGGGCGATGCCCTCGAGCCGCATCATCTCGATGGTGGAGGAGACCTGCTGCGAGGAGTACTCGTCCTCTTCCTCGTACACCGCCGAGACGTCCTGCTCGTGGTCGCCGGCGACCGAGACCTCGACACCGCCCTGACGCGTGCCCCAGCTGCCCTTGTGCAGGGTGAGCAGGGCGTAGAAGCGCAGCGGGGTCAGCAGGACGAGCTGGATGACGCCGTACAGCGGTGCCAGCAGGAACATGCCGAACCGCTTGATGAAGCCCATGCCGCGGCGCGGGAAGTCGAGGTACCGGACGTTGCGCAGGTACCCCATGAGGACCATGAAGAGCAGGTAGTCGCCGATGTGGTTGACGAACCGTTCCGGCTGCATGATCGGCAGGATGACCATGGAGTAGAACATCGCCGAGCCGAAGATCAGCCACAGCGCGAGTTCCATGCAGGTCAGCCAGAAGGCGGGCCGGAACTTCTTCTGGTTCCTGAAGGCCCACAGGGACTCACGGAAGAAGGACTTGTTCCAGCGCACCTGCTGGCGCAGGAAGTGCGGCAGCTTCTCGGGGACGGCGGTGTAGCCGACGGCCGTCTCCTGGAAGACGACCTGGCCTTCGATCAGGCAGTAGTTGGTCATCCGCCGGTCGTCGCCGAAGACGGCCGGCTTGCCGAGGAACTGCTGGTTGAGGAAGTCCGGCAGGTACTTGCGCACCAGCGTGCCGCGGTACACCGACAGCGCGCCGCAGCAGCACAGGACCGACTTCAGCCGGGAGTACGCGGCCCGCTCGAACAGGAACGAGTTGCCGTACCGGAGGTCCTGGAGCCGGGTGAAGATGTTGCTGTCGTGGTTGAGCGCCAGCACCATGCCCGTGGAGGCCATGATCTTCGGGTCGGCCATGGGCAGCAGCAGCTCACGGACCGTGTCCCGGGACAGGATCGTGTCCGAGTCCACGCACAGGAACAGATCGGTGTACGGCGCCGCCTCGAAGCCGAGGGCGAGGGCCTCGCGCTTGCCCTTGTTCTCGGGCTGGACGCTGACCGTGTACTTGACGCCCTTGGCCTCGAACTCGCGGCGCAGCTTCTTCGCCGCCTTGATGCCGGAGGAGTCGGCGCTGCAGTCGTCGATGATGTGGATCTCGTTGGGGAGCCGGCTCTGCGCGAGCAGGCTGCGCATGCCCTGCTCGAACATCACCGGGTCCTCGTTGTAGATCGGGATGACCGCGGTGACCCAGGAGTTGTCCAGCAGCAGCAGCTCCTCCCGGTCCGCCTTCGCGGGCCGGTAGAAGAGCGCGCCGAACATCTTCAGGGCGAGCAGCCCGAGCGCGCCGAACGAGTACAGGTGGAGCGAGTCCGGGTCGAGCTTGGTGACGATGACGGCGGCGATGGCGAGGAAGAAGAAGTACGAGACCTTCAGATGCCGTCGCCGCTTGTGCCTGCGGCGGCCGTCGGAGTCGACGGCCGAGGGTATGTAGGTGTCGGTCACAGCTTGACCACCTGGGGATGGTCGGCCGACTTCCCGCGGGTGTCGAAGAGCAGGCGGGAGCGGTCGGCCAGTTCGTCCAGGTCGAGTTCGCTGTGCTGTTGGAGAAGGATGGTCAGGTCGGCCTCGGCCGCGCCGGCGAGGTAGTCCTCGACCCGGGGCACCTCGGCGCCCTCGACGGTCCAGTTCGCCACGCGGGGGTCGTAGTAGGCGAGGTCGGCGCCGCGCTCGAGCAACAGCTCGGCCACATCCACCGCGGGGCTCTCCCGCTGGTCGGAGATGTCCGGCTTGTAGGTGACGCCGAGCAGCAGCACGCGCGAGCCGCGGATCGGCTTGCCCTGCTCGTTGAGCAGATCGGCGGCGCGTGAGACGACATGGGCGGGCATCCGCTGGTTGATCTCCTGGGCCAGTTCCACGAACCGGAACGGTATCCCGAGCGAACGCACCTTGTAAGAGAGGTAGTTGGGGTCGATCGGGATGCAGTGACCGCCCACCCCGGGACCCGGGTAGAAGGGCGCGAAGCCGAAGGGCTTGCTGGAGGCGCAGCGGATGGAGTCCCAGAGGTCGACGCCGATCTCGCGGCAGAACATCGCCATCTCGTTGACGAGCGCGATGTTCACGTGCCGGTAGGTGTTCTCCAGCAGCTTGGCCATCTCGGCCTCACGGGTGCCCTTGGCCTCCACCACGCTGCCGACGAAGCGCTCGTACAGCGCGCGGGCCGCCTTGGTGCAGTCCGGGGTCGTGCCGCCGACGACCTTGGGCGTGTTCTCCAGGCCGTAGGTCGGGTTCCCCGGGTCGATGCGCTCGGGGGAGAAGGCGAGGTAGAAGTCGACGCCCGCGGTCAGGCCGCCGGCCTCCAGGCGCGGGCGGACGACCTCCTCGGTGGTGCCCGGGTACGTCGTGGACTCCAGGACGACGAGGGTGCCCGGCCTCAGATGGGCGGCGATGTCCTCGACCGCGGAGTCGACCGCGCCGAGGTTGGGCGCGCCGTGCTCGTTGAGCGGGGTCGGCACGCAGATCACGACGGCCGCCGCGTCCGCGATGACCTCGGGCGTGGTGACCGCCCGGAAGCCCTGGCCGAGCATGGCGCGTACATCGGCGTCGCTGATGTCGTCGACGTGCGAGGAACCCGAGCTCAGCCCCTGGACCACCGACGGGCTGCGGTCGAGGCCGACGACCTTGAGACCGGAAGCGCTTGCCGCCCGGGCAAGCGGCAACCCGACATAGCCGAGCCCGATGATCACGAGGTCGACAGAGGAGTTTCGGTTCACGGCAATACTTCCCACCCCGGCGCCACCCAAGCCCCCAGCCCAGGCGCACAGTCACATCGAAGACACAGGAGCGTGAAGGCTAACAGTGTCCACACAGATGTTCACATGTCGATCACAGTCACGATTGTCACTCCAAGCCCGTACAACCGTTCCTCATGGTCATGAGTCGGGCCCTTAGTCGTCGGATTCCGCTTAAAACCGACCCCTGGCGCGGGGCGCGGCGACGGGTACCCTCTTGCCGATTCCATCCGCCGGGCGCAGGCCCCGCGCCCCCGAAGGAGATCTCCGTGGCGTCCCGACGTCAACCCCGCCGTCGCAGCGGTATAGCCCGCGCCTTCAAGGTCCTGCTCGTGGTCGCCGTCCTCGCCGGTGGTGTCCTGGCCGCCAAGCCGGTCTGGAACCACTTCAACCCGGAGGAGCCCGAGCTCACGGTCCGCTACCGGACCGAGACCGCGGCCGAGGCCGACGCCGTGCGGCCGTGGCTGGAGGTCTTCAACACCTCCGAGCAGCCCGTGCCGCTGAGCGAGGTCGCCCTGCGCTACTACTTCACGGCGGACGGGGACGCGTCGTACGGCTTCAACTGTGTGGAAGCGGCCGTCGGTTGCTCGAATCTGACGGGCACCGTGGTCGCGATGGACACGCCCGGCGAGGACGCCGACCACTACCTGGAGCTCGGGTTCACCGAGAAGGCGGGCGTGCTGAAGCCCGGCGCGAACAGCCGGGGTCTGGAGATCCAGCTCTACCGCACCGACCACAAGCCGGTGCAGCAGGACGGCGACTGGTCCTACGACGCCTCGAAGAAGACGTACCAGGACTCCGACCGGGTCCCCGCCTACAAGCGCGGCGCCCTGGTCTGGGGCGAGGAGCCCGGTGGCGAGGGCGCGAAGGCCTCCGCGAAGCCCGTCTCCCGGGCCGTGCCCGAGCTGCCCGAAGGCGGCTTCTTCGACGACTTCAACTACCGGGGCCCGAAGGACACCGCGCTGTTCAAGCACGGCTGGCTGGTGCGGACCAGCGAGGGCGGTCCGGGCATCGAGGACACCTGGACGGCGAAGGGCGTCTCCTTCCCCGGCGACGACGAGGCGCTCGGCGGACAGGTGCTGAACCTGCGCGCCGCCACCGACGGCACCGAGTCCGGCACCGAGCAGTCGGCCCTCGGCACCAAGGAGTCGAAGTTCCGGGTCGGCACCTACGCGGCGCGCATCCACTTCACCGACAAGCCGACGAGCGGCGAGAACGGCGACCACGTCAACCAGACGTTCTTCACCATCGGCGGCTCGGGCAGCAAGTACGCCGAACTCGACAACGAGTACATGCCCAACGGCGGCTGGGGCGCGCCCGGTCCGAAGCTGGACACCACCACCTGGCGGAACGCCGACGAGGGCGACCGGGTCACCCGCAAGACCGAGGAGAGCCTGGCCGGCTGGCACACCATGGTGATCACGGTCGAGAAGGACTCCGTCACCTACAGCCTCGACGGCAGGACCCTCTACCGGAGCGGCGCGGAGTACGCCCCGCGCGCCGACATGGCCATCAACTTCAACACCTGGTTCGTGGACCTGCCGTTCACCGGCGACCGGGCCTGGGACATGAAGGTCGACTGGGTCTACCACCAGGCCGGCGAGAAGCTCACGGCCAAGGAGGCCGAGGCGGCCGCCAAGAAGTTCCAGGGCGAGGGTGTCGGCTTCTTCGACACCCTGCCCTCCTCCTGAGCGACCGGAGCGGGCTCCTGCCCGGCGGGCGTCAGCCCGCCTGGGCCGCCGCCGACGCCTGGGCCTCGCCCCGGCGCCGGATCTGGCGGGTGGTGAACTCCTGGAGGTCGTCACCCGCCGCGAAGACCGCGGTGTCCTTGGTCGTGACGTCCTTGCCGTTGAGGAAGCCGGCGACGGTGAAGTAGGCGTACCGGCCGTAGGAGATGCGTGTGGAGCGGCAGACGGCGGCGTTGCAGAAGGGCTTCACGCCCTTGCCGGTCAGCGCCTTGATGATGCTCTTGTCGTCGGTCTGGGTGCGGGCCTTCGCCGCCTCGGCCTCGGTGTCGAAGACGGCCACGCCGACCGTGACGGCGATGCCGTCCTTGACGTAGGTGACCCGCATCAGACGGGTGCAGCCGTTGTTCTCGAGGATCTTCGGCAGCGTCTTCAGGGCGGCCGCCGCGCAGTCCTTGGTGTCGGCCGTCGGACCCTTCTTGTACAGGGTCTCGCCCATCGTCAGCTGCGTACCCGGGAAGAGGGTCTCGGGGCTGAGCGGGGCGGTGTCCTTCTTCGCGCTCGCGATGAAGTCGTCCGGGTCCAGCGGGGGCGGCGCGCTCGTCGGTTCGAAGGACGGGGCCGGTCCGGTGGACCCGCTCGGTATGCCCGCGGTCGCCGGCAACTGGGCGGTCGGATTGTTGGACGCCTCGTCGCCGCCGTTGGCCGACACCACGGCCACGGCGACCGCGGCGGCCACGCCGACGGTGGCCAGCGCGCCGCCGCCGATGAACAGCAGCCGACGCCGCTTGTTACGGGACTCGGACGCCTCGGCGAGCGCGGCCCAGTCCGGGGTCTGGCTGTCGCCGCCGCTGTTCCACGGCTGCTGGGATTGCGGTTTCCAGGGATCCCACTGGGACTGGGGTCCCCCCTGCTGCCCGTAGCTCATGGGGCGCATCTTAGACGGGTACCGGGGTGTGCCGTTCCGCCTCAAGAGGCCCTGGGGCGCCTAGCGTTGCGCCGGTGAGCGAGCGCAAAAGCGACATCTCCGGGTGGTTGGTGCGACCCGCGTCCTGGCATCTGTGGGTGATGCTCACCGCCGTGCTCGGGGCGACGGCGGCCCGCACGGCCCGTGTGACCTCGGACGGCGGCATGGACAACGCCATCGTGGTGCGGGCCGCGCGCACCTGGCTGGCCGGAGGCTCCCCGTACGACGATCCGCACTTCCTCTATCTCCCGGGCGCCGTCCTCGCCGCCGCCCCGCAGGCCCTGCTCTCGCCGGCCGCGCTGCGCGTCCTGGTGCCGCTCACCGTGACCGTCTGCCTGGCCGCCGGCTGGGCCTGCGCCCTGCGGCTGCACGGTGTCCCGCGGCGCAGCCGCTTCGCCGCCCTCGGCCTGACGGGCCTCGCCGCCGGCTTCGCCCCCTTCGCCCACCTGGTCCTCCTGGCGAACTGGACGGCGACGGCGGCCCTCGCGCTGCCGCTGGGACTGCTGCTGATGAGCCGGGGCCGCTGGACGGCGGCGGCCGTGGTCATCGGTACGGCGGTCGCGCTGAAGCCGGTCCTGGTCCCGCTGGCGCTGCTGTTCGCCTTCGCCGCCCGGTGGCGCGCCCTGGCCGTGCTGGCCGCCGTCCCCGCCACCGCCTCGGCGGCCGCGGCCCTGTTCCTCCCCGACCCGACGGGCTTCGTCACGCGCACCCTGCCCTTCCTGCTGAAGGGCGACGACGACTTCGTACGGCTCTACGAGGCCTCCCCGGCCGCGGTGCTGCCCCGGCTCGGGGTGCCGGAGGGGGTGGCCGGGGGGCTCGCCCTGCTGGCGGCGGGCGCCGGGGTCCTCTGCGCGTACCGGCGCTGGCGGCGCGCCGACCCCGGCCCGCGGCGGCTGACGGAGACGGCGGCGGCCCTGATGCTCTCGGCGTTCCTCGTGTCCAGGCCGTCGTACGACCACTATCTGGTGATCGTCGTGCCGCTGCTGCTCGCCTCGCTGCCGTGCGCGGGCTCGGTGGCCCGGTCGCCCTGGTTCTGGCTCGCGCTGGTGCCGCAGATCCCCGGTGTGACGTGGCCGTATCTGGAGCCGGTGCAGCGGCGGGCCTTCAAGGACGCGCTCACGCTGTGTGGGCTGGCGTTCACGGTGCTGCGGCAGGGCTGGGCGGGGGAGCGTCGTATGCCCGTAAAATCGGCTCCTGTGACGGCAGTGACCTCGTTTTGACCCGTCCGGGGCAGCGCGGGTACCCTTGCCGTTTGTTATGCGTATTGGCTCAGTCGTTCTCACGCGAGAAGCCCTTACGTAGGTTCCCTGGAGCAGTTACCAGTGGGCGGCATACGGGCAGCGTCCCCGGCTTCTGTCGTCCCCAGCTGCACGATCGCTTCAGTGATGCCATGTGTCAGCACCCATCCCTGAAGAAGAAGGCTGCGAAGTGCGTACGTACAGCCCTAAGCCCGGCGATATCACTCGCCAGTGGCACGTCATTGACGCTCAGGACGTCGTCCTCGGCCGTCTCGCCACCACCGCCGCGACCCTCCTCCGAGGCAAGCACAAGCCGATCTACGCCCCCCACGTCGACGCTGGTGACTTCGTCATCATCATCAACGCGGACAAGGTGCACCTGTCCGGCAACAAGCGGACCCAGAAGATGGCATACCGCCACTCCGGTTACCCGGGTGGTCTGCGCTCCGTCCGCTACGACGAGCTGCTCGACAAGAACCCCGAGAAGGCCATCGAGAAGGCCGTCAAGGGCATGCTTCCCAAGAACTCTCTGGGCCGTCAGATGCTCTCGAAGCTGAAGGTCTACAAGGGTGACCAGCACCCGCACGGCGCGCAGCAGCCGCAGCCGTACGAGATCACCCAGGTCGCGCAGTAAGTCCGGCCACCCCCTAAGACTGAACAGAATCTGAGGAGAATCGTGGCCGAGACCACTGCCGAGCAGCCGCTCGAAGAGCTTGACATCGACAGCTACACCACCGAGTCCGAGGTTCCTGTGGAGGGTGAGTACACCTCCGAGTCCATGGCCTCGCGCTTCGGTGAGCCCCAGCCCGCCGCGGGCCTGGGCCGCCGCAAGAACGCCATCGCCCGCGTCCGGATCGTCCCGGGCACCGGCAAGTGGAAGATCAACGGTCGCACCCTCGAGGACTACTTCCCGAACAAGGTGCACCAGCAGGAAGTCAACGAGCCCTTCAAGGTGCTCGAGCTCGAGGGCCGCTACGACGTCATCGCCCGCATCGCGGGTGGCGGTGTCTCCGGTCAGGCCGGTGCGCTCCGTCTCGGTGTCGCCCGTGCGCTGAACGAGGCCGACGTCGACAACAACCGCGGCCCGCTCAAGAAGGCCGGCTTCCTCCGCCGCGACGACCGTGCGGTCGAGCGCAAGAAGGCCGGTCTCAAGAAGGCCCGCAAGGCTCCGCAGTACAGCAAGCGTTAAGCTTCGCTGCCTGCAGCGCGTACTCGCAGTTCAGCGGTACGTCCGAACGCCCCGGCGGCACGCCACTGTGCCGCCGGGGCGTTCGTTTATCACAGTCTTGGGCGTATAACGGCACAAGGCGCTCAAAGGCTGGTGTGATCGGATGATCGTGGGCGCGATCTTTCGAAAGTGACGCTTCATCAGGAGGACAAGTGGGACGACTCTTCGGCACGGACGGCGTGCGCGGTGTCGCCAACGCGGATCTCACCGCCGAGATGGCGCTCGGTCTGTCCGTCGCGGCGGCCCACGTGCTCGCCGAGGCGGGCACCTTCGAGGGCCACCGGCCGAAAGCGGTGGTCGGACGGGACCCGCGCGCGTCCGGGGAGTTCCTGGAGGCCGCCGTCGTCGCGGGACTGGCCAGCGCCGGCGTCGACGTGCTGCGCGTCGGTGTGCTGCCGACGCCCGCCGTGGCCCATCTCACCGGTGCGCTCGGCGCCGACCTCGGTGTGATGCTCTCCGCCAGCCACAACGCCATGCCGGACAACGGCATCAAGTTCTTCGCCCGCGGCGGGCACAAGCTCGCCGACGAGCTCGAGGACCGCATCGAGTCCGTCTACGAGTCGCACCGGCACGGTGAGCCGTGGGAGCGGCCCACCGGCGCGGGCGTCGGCCGGGTGCGCGACTACGACGAGGGCTTCGACCAGTACGTGGCCCATCTGATCACCGTGCTGCCGAACCGGCTGGACGGGCTGAAGATCGTCCTCGACGAGGCGCACGGCGCCGCCGCGGGGGTCTCGCCGGAGGCCTTCACCCGGGCCGGTGCCGAGGTGATCACGATCGGCGCCGCGCCGGACGGGCTCAACATCAACGACGGCTGCGGCTCCACCCACCTGGACCTGCTGAAGGCCGCCGTCCTCGAGCACGGCGCCGCGCTCGGCATCGCGCACGACGGCGACGCGGACCGCTGCCTCGCCGTCGACCACACCGGCGACGAGGTGGACGGCGACCAGATCCTGGCCGTGCTCGCGCTGGCGATGCGGGAGCGTTCCGCACTGCGCTCCGGCACCGTCGTCGCGACCGTGATGTCCAACCTCGGCTTCAAGCTGGCGCTGGAGCGGGAGGGCCTGCGGCTCGTCCAGACCGCCGTCGGCGACCGGTACGTGCTGGAGGAGATGAAGGAGCACGGGTACGCGCTGGGCGGTGAGCAGTCCGGGCACGTGATCATCCTCGATCACGCGACCACCGGGGACGGCACGCTGACCGGTCTCCTGCTCGCGGCCCGGGTCGCGGAGACGGGGCGGTCGCTGCGGGAGCTGGCCGCCGTGATGGAGCGGCTGCCCCAGGTGCTGATCAACGTCCCCGACGTCGACAAGTCCCGGGTGAAGACCTCGGGCGGGCTCGCCGCCGCCGTCGCCGAGGCCGAGGCGGAGCTCGGGTCCACCGGGCGGGTGCTGCTGCGGCCCTCCGGGACCGAGCCGCTGGTCCGGGTGATGGTCGAGGCCGCGGACATCGACCAGGCCCGTTCCGTGGCCGGCCGCCTCGCCGACGTGGTGAAGTCGGCGCTCGGCTAGCCCTGGGCGGCTGCCTCCGTCCGACGCGTCTGTCTGGCCCAGAACCATTTCTGGGCCAGCAGCGTCAGGAGGCCCGCCAGGATGATCCCCAGGAGGTTCAGCAGGAGCTGTTCCGTCGACCCCTTCGTCTGCTTGAGGTCGCCGAAGCTCAGGGCCACCGCCGCGTTGGCCGCCGCCGGGACCGTGGTGACCGAGATGGCCACGCCCACCAGGGCGCCGGACTTCGACGAGGTCAGGGAGAGCGTGCCGGCCATGCCGGCCAGGACCGCGACGATGAACGAGAACCAGTCGGGGGCGTAGACGAAGCCCGTCTGCGGCCGGTCGGCGTCCAGCTGCTCCCTGCTGAACAGGTCGATGGAGTCCATGAAGAGGCTGAACAGGACCGTCACCGCCATGGCCACCGCGAAGCCCACCAGCAGCGCGGTCAGCGACCGCCACGCGAGCCGCGGCCTGCGCTGCACCACCGCCGTGCAGAACCCGGCCAGCGGGCCGAACTCGGGGCCCACCGCCATCGCGCCCACGATCAGGATCGCGTTGTCCAGCACCACACCGCAGGCCGCGATCATCGTGGCGAGGGTGATGAACGCGAGGTAGGTGAAGGAGAGCGTGGACTCCTCGTGCGTGGCCTCCGTGAGGTGGTCCCACAGCACCGCGTCCACGCCCTCGCCGGGGGCGTCCGCCTCCGCCTTGTCCGCGCGCTTGGACAGGGAGAGGTCGATGTTCTCCACGGCGATGGACCCGCAGTCCTCGATGTCGAGCCGCTGGAGTTCGCTGAGCAGTTCGTCGCCCGCCTCCCGCGCCACATCGCACAGCACGACGTCCCCGGCGGGGTCGCGGGCCGCTCCCGGCAGCACCACCAGGTGGGTGGTGCCGACGGTGGCCTCGATCAGGCGGACCACCTCGTCGGTCCGGTCGGCCGGGGTGATCAGACGCAGGTGCAGCATGGCGGCAGCGTAGCGGTCACAGTTTCCGCAGACTCAGCCGCTGCACCTTGTGATCGGGTCCCTTGCGCAGGATCAGAGTGGCCCGGCCCCTGGTCGGGGCCACGTTCTCCACGAGATTGGGCTTATTGATGGTCCGCCAGGTCGTCCGGGCGTAGTCCAGGGCCTCCTCCTCGGAGACCTGGGTGTACTTGCGGAAGTACGAGGACGGGTTCTGGAAGGCGGTCGCGCGCAGCTTCTTGAAGCGGTTGAGGTACCAGGTCTCGATGTCCTCGGTGCGGGCGTCGACGTAGACACTGAAGTCGAAGTAGTCGGCGAGACCGACCCGGGTGCGGCCGTCCTTGCCGGGGAGCGCGGGCTGCAGGACGTTCAGGCCCTCGACGATCAGGATGTCCGGGCGGCGGACCGTGAGCTTCTGGCCGGGGACGATGTCGTAGATCAGGTGCGAGTAGACGGGGGCGGTGACCTCGTCCTTGCCGGCCTTGATGTCGGCGACGAAACGGGTCAGCGCACGGCGGTCGTACGACTCCGGGAAACCCTTGCGCGACATCAGGCCCCGGGCCTGGAGCTCCCGCGTCGGCAGCAGGAAGCCGTCCGTGGTGACCAGCTCCACGCGCGGGTGCTCGGGCCAGCGGGAGAGCAGGGCCTGGAGGAGGCGGGCGACCGTGGACTTGCCGACGGCGACCGAGCCGGCCACCCCTATGACGAAGGGGGTGCCGGACTGGGAGCCCTGCTCGCCGAGGAAGGTGTTGAGCGCGCTGCGCAGGCCGTCGGTGGCGCCGACGTACAGATTGAGCAGGCGGGACAGCGGGAGGTAGATGTCCCGTACCTCGTCGAGGTCGATGACGTCGCCGAGACCCCGCAGCTTCTCGACCTCCTCGGCGCTGAGCGGCAGCGGCGTCTTGTCGCGCAGCGCGCTCCACTCGGCTCGGGTGAGGTCGACGTAGGGCGTCGCCTCCGCCTTGTGCCGGTGGGCGGTCCGGGGCATCGGAGAGATCACAGTTCATTGTTGCGGGCGGATGAACGGACGGTGGGGTGGGATCCGTCACCCGTGTTCCGATTCCGGGCGAACCCGGACAAGGTGGGGAATGTCAGTGGCGTGCGTCACAGTTGTGGAAGAGGTGGGCCCGGGTCGGGGTCCACCGAACCGCGAGGGGTGACCCATGACGTATGCGATTGAGGCGGAAGGACTGGTCAAGCGGTTCAAGGAGACCGAGGCGCTGGCCGGGGTCGACCTGGGGGCCCGCCAGGGCTCGGTGCTCGGGCTGCTGGGCCCCAACGGCGCGGGGAAGACGACCGCCGTACGGATCTTCGCGACGCTGCTCCAGCCGGACGGGGGCCGCGCCCGGGTGGCGGGACACGACGTGGTGCGGGAGGCCGGGATCGTGCGCGCGCTGGTCGGCCTGACCGGGCAGTACGCCGCCGTGGACGAGAACCTGACCGGTACGGAGAACCTGCTGCTCATCGGCCGCCTGCTTGGTCTGCCGCGGCGGGAGGCGAAGGCGAGGGCCCGGGAGCTGCTGGAGCGGTTCCAGCTGACGGAGGCGTCCGGGCGGGCCGTGAAGACGTACTCGGGCGGTATGCGACGGCGGCTGGACCTCGCCGCGAGCCTGGTGGGACGGCCCAGCATCCTCTTCCTCGACGAGCCCACGACCGGCCTCGACCCGCACAGCCGAGGGGAGCTGTGGGATCTGCTGAGGGGTCTCGTCGCGGACGGCGCGACCGCCCTGCTGACCACGCAGTATCTGAACGAGGCCGATGTGCTCGCCGACGACATCGTGGTGATCGACAAGGGCCGGGTGATCGCCGAGGGCACCCCGGACGAGCTGAAGTCGCAGGTCGGCGGGCAGGTGCTGCAGGTGCGGCCGCTGCTCGCCGAGGAACTGGGGCGGGTGCACCGGCTGGTGGCCCGGGCGGCCGGTGACCAGACCCAGATCGAGGGCGAGACGGTCACGGCCCCCGTGAAGGACCCCGAGCTGATGCCGGCCGTCGTGCGCACCCTGGACCGGGAGGGCATAGCGGTGGGCGAGCTGGCACTGCGCCGCTCCTCGCTCGACGAGGTCTTCCTCGCCCTGACCGGCCATCGCGCCGAGCCCTCGAAGGACTCCGAGGAGGACGAGTCGGTCCGGGACGAGAGCGAGCTGGAGAGGGCGGTGAACTGATCATGGCCGCTACGACCGTCACGGCCCCGATCACCGGCTCGGGCCGGGTCCGGCCGCTCGCGGGGCTCCAACAGACCTTCACCATGGCCTGGCGGAGCCTGGTCGCGGTCAAGCACAACCCGCTCGAACTGGTCGACTACAGCATCACGCCGATCATGTTCGTCTTCCTGTTCACCTATGTCCTGGGCGGGCAGATGGCCGGATCGCCCGAGGCGTATCTGAAGTACGCGCTGCCCGGGATCATCGTGCAGAACACCCTGTTCATGACGATGTACACGGCGATGGCGCTCAACACCGACCTCACCAAGGGCGTCTTCGACCGGCTGCGCAGCCTGCCGATAGCCCGCTCCGCGCCGCTGATCGGGCGGATCACCGCGGACCTCGCCAAGCACCTGTGGGCGCTGCTGCTGATGATCGGACTCGGCCTGCTGCTGGGCTTTCGGGTCACGGGCGGCTTCGGCGGCTTCCTGCTCGGCACCCTGCTGGTGATCGTGTTCGCGGCGGCCGTGTCCTGGGGCGCGGTGCTGATCGGGATGCTGGCCGGGGACGCGGAGAAGGTGCAGGCGTTCGCCTTCACCCTGATCTTCCCGATCACCTTCACCAGCAGCGCCTTCGTCATGGTGGACACGATGCCGGGCTGGCTCCAGGCGTGGAGCGACGTCAATCCGGTGACCCATCTCTCCGACGCCTTCCGCGGGCTGCTGCTCGGCGGGCCGGTGGCGGAGCCGGTGCTGTGGTCGCTGCTGTGGGCGGCCGGGATAGCGCTCGTGTTCTATCCGCTGGCGATGCGGGCGTACCGGGCGAAGACCTGACGCCCGAAAGAGGGTCGAGAATTTCCGAAATCGGGCACGCTGTGGCCGGTTTGGCGGCTGATTCGATCGTAGGCTGCCGGTCATGTGCGGAATCGTGGGATACGTGGGGTCGCAGTCGGCGCTCGATGTCGTGATGGCCGGGCTGAAGCGACTGGAGTACCGGGGTTACGACTCGGCGGGCGTGGCCGTGCTCGCGGACGGCGGGCTCGCCGCCGCGAAGCGGGCCGGAAAGCTCGTCAACCTGGAGAAGGAGCTGGTCGACCGGCCGCTGCCGAGCGGATCCACCGGCGTCGGGCACACCCGTTGGGCGACCCATGGCGGGCCGACGGACGCCAACGCGCATCCGCATCTCGACAACGCCGGACGCGTGGCCGTCGTGCACAACGGCATCATCGAGAACTTCGCGCCGCTGCGCGCCGAACTGGCCGAGCGCGGCCACGATCTGACCTCCGAGACCGACACCGAGGTCGTCGCGCATCTGCTCGCGGAGGAGTTCTCCTCCTGCGCCGACCTCGCCGAGGCGATGCGGCTGGTGTGCCGCCGCCTGGAGGGCGCGTTCACGCTGGTCGCGGTGCACGCCGACGAGCCGGACGTGGTGGTGGGCGCCCGCCGGAACTCGCCGCTGGTGGTGGGCGTGGGGGAGGGCGAGGCGTTCCTGGCCTCGGACGTGGCCGCGTTCATCGCCCACACCCGCTCGGCGATCGAGCTGGGCCAGGACCAGGTCGTGGAACTGCGCCGCGACGGAGTGACGGTGACCGGCTTCGACGGCAGCCCGGCGAAGGTCCGCTCGTACCACGTCGACTGGGACGCCTCGGCGGCCGAGAAGGGCGGCTACGACTACTTCATGCTCAAGGAGATCGCCGAGCAGCCCAAGGCGGTCGCCGACACCCTGCTCGGCCGCATCGACACCTCCGGGGCCCTGACGCTGGACGAGGTGCGGATCTCCGCCTCCGAGCTGAGGGAGCTCGACAAGGTCGTCATCGTCGCCTGCGGTACGGCCTTCCACGCGGGCCTGATCGCCAAGTACGCCATCGAGCACTGGACGCGGATTCCCTGCGAGGTGGAGCTGGCGAGCGAGTTCCGCTACCGGGACCCGATCCTGGACGCGCAGTCCCTGGTGATCGCGATCTCCCAGTCCGGCGAGACCATGGACACGCTGATGGCGCTGCGGCACGCCCGGGAGCAGGGCTCCAAGGTGCTCGCCATCTGCAACACCAACGGCTCGACGATCCCGCGCGAGTCGGACGCGGTGCTGTACACGCACGCGGGGCCCGAGGTGGCGGTCGCCTCGACGAAGGCCTTCCTGACGCAGTTGGTGGCCTGTTACCTGGTGGCGCTGTACCTGGGCCAGGTGCGCGGCACCAAGTGGGGCGACGAGATCCGGGCGGTCATCCGGGACCTGGCGGAGATCTCCGGCGCGGTGCGCCGGGTCCTGGGGACGATGGAGCCGGTACGGGAGCTGGCCCGCTCGCTCGCCGACAAGGACACGGTGCTGTTCCTGGGCCGGCACGTGGGCTATCCGGTGGCGCTGGAAGGCGCGTTGAAGCTCAAGGAGCTCGCCTACATGCACGCCGAGGGCTTCGCGGCGGGCGAGTTGAAGCACGGGCCGATCGCGCTGATCGAGGACGATCTGCCGGTGGTCGTGGTGGTGCCCTCACCGCGCGGGCGGTCCGTCCTGCACGACAAGATCGTCTCCAACATCCAGGAGATCCGCGCCCGGGGCGCCCGCACGATCGTGATCGCGGAGGAGGGCGACGAGGCGGTGGTGCCGTACGCGGACCATCTCATCCGGGTCCCGGCCACCCCGACGCTGCTGCAACCCCTGGTGGCGACCGTGCCGTTGCAGGTGTTCGCGTGCGAGCTGGCGACGGCCCGGGGCAACGAGGTGGACCAGCCGCGGAACCTGGCGAAGTCGGTGACGGTGGAGTAGGGCGCCGGCTACCGGCGCTGGTTCTCCCGGCCCTCCCAGGTCAGGGCGAGCGAGCCGCCCACCGGCAGGGCGTGCCAGCGTTCGGCGTAGTCGTCGAGGCGGGCCACGATCCGGTCGACCACCGGGGGAAGCTCCCGCGCCGTCACATACGCCGGCAGCTCCGCCGCGTGACCCCGCCGTACCTCCCACACCGGTACGGCGATGCCCGCCAGCTCCTCCGACCTGGCCATGTCGGCCCGCGCCTCGTCGGAGGGCCTGGGCCGCTTCGCCCTGCGGCGCCGGGCGGCCTTGGCGCGCTCGGCGGGGTCGGCCGGCCAGAACAGCCCGTTGTCACCCGCGGCGAGGCGGCCGTAGACCCCGAGTCCGATGCCCGCCTCCGCCTCGACGATGAAGTGCACCAGGTCGTGCGGGAGCCAGGGATGCCCGCCCGGGCCGTTGCGAGGAGCGAGGGCGGGGCCCTTCTCGCGGTGCACGGCGATGTCGTAACTCGTTCCCGGACCCTTGGTGAAGACCACACGCATGCTCAGCACGGTAGGCCGCCGCCACCGCCGGTCGCACCCGCGTTTCCGTCCCGAGCGCCTCTCAGCCCCTCTCAGCCCCGGACGTCCCGCCACGCGCCGACGATCCCGTCCGCCACGTCCTGCGCCCCCACCGGAGCCCCGTCCGCCGCGTACCGTCCGGCGAGCCCGTGCAGATAGGCGCCCACGCTGCCCGCGTCCCGCGCCGACAGGCCGGCGGCCAGCAGGGAGCCGGTCAGGCCCGACAGCACGTCACCGCTGCCCGCCGTGGCCAGCCAGGAGGTGCCGGTCGCGTTGACCCGTACCGCCGACACCCCGTCGGGGTCCGCCACCAGCGTCGTCGAGCCCTTCAGCAGCACGGTCGCCCGGTACCGCCCCGCCAGCTCCCGTACCGCCGTCAGCCGGGACCCCTCGACCTCCTCGCGCGCCACCCCGAGCAGCGCCGCCGCCTCCCCGGCGTGCGGGGTCATCAGGGTCGGGGCGGTCCGGGCCCGTACGGCGTCCCGGTCCGCGAGGCGCAGCCCGTCCGCGTCGACCAATACCGGTACGTCCGACTCCAGGACCTCCGCCACCGTCGCCGCGTCGTCCCCGGCGCCCGGGCCCACGACCCAGGCCTGGACCCGGCCCGCCTTCGCCGGGCCCCGGTCCGACACCAGGGTCTCGGGGAAGCGGGCGATCACCGCGTCCCCGGCCGGGCCGACGTACCGCACGGCTCCGGCGCCGCCGCGCAGCGCGCCCGCGACCGCCAGCACCGCCGCCCCCGGGTACCGCGCGGAACCCGCGGCGATGCCGACCACGCCCCGCCGGTACTTGTCGCTCTCGGCACCCGGCACCGGCAGCAGCCGCGCCACGTCCGCGTGCTGCAACGCCTCCAACTCGGCCTCGTCCGGCAGCTCCAGGCCGAGGTCGACGAGGCGGACGCTGCCGGCGTACTCCCGTGCCGGATCGACCAGCAGCCCCGGCTTGTGCGTGCCGAAGGTGACGGTGAGATCGGCGCGGATCGCGGTGCCCCGGACCTGGCCGGTGTCCACGTCGACGCCGCTCGGCAGGTCCACGGCGACCACGGCGGCCCGGGACCGCGCCACCGCCTCGGCGAGCGGCACCGCGTCCGGCCGCAGCCCGCCCTTGCCGCCGATCCCGACGATGCCGTCCACGACGAGGTCGGCCCGCTCGACGAGCGCGACGGCCGCGCCCTCGGTCGTCCTGCCGCCCGCCCTGCGCAGCGCCGCGAGGCCGCCCGCGTGCGCCTTCTCCGGTGCCAGCAGCACGGCCGTCACCCCCGCGCCCCTGCGGGCCAGCCGGGCGCCGGCGTACAGGGCGTCACCGCCGTTGTCGCCGCTGCCGACCAGCAGCACGACCCGGCTGCCGTACACCCGCCCGAGGAGGTCCGCGCAGGCCGCGGCGAGCCCCGCCGCCGCCCGCTGCATCAACGCCCCCTCCGGCAGCCGTGCCATCAGCTCCCGCTCAGCCGTCCTGACCGTCTCCACGCTGTACGCAGTACGCATGGGCCCGAGTCTCTCGCGCCCCCGGGCCGCACGCGACCAAGACGACCGACGGCACCGCGCTCTCCGCGCCCACCACGACCGGGGTCGTCGGACCGCTCACCCCTCCGCCACCACCACCGCCGAGGCCACGCCCGCGTCGTGACTGAGGGACACATGCCAGTTCCGTACGCCGAGTTCGGCCGCCCGCGCCGCCACCGTGCCCGTCACTCTCAGGCGCGGCCGGCCGCTGTCCTCGACGAAGACCTCCGCGTCCGTCCACAGCAGGCCGGCCGGGGCGCCCAGGGCCTTGGCCAGCGCCTCCTTCGCCGCGAACCGGGCCGCCAGCGACGCCACACCGCGCCGCTCCCCGCTCGGCAGCAGCAACTCGCTGTCCAGGAAGAGGCGTCGGGCCATTCCGGGCGTGCGCTCCAGCGATGCCGCGAACCGGTCGATCTCCGCCACGTCGATACCGACCCCGATGATGCTCATGCCGAGCACCCTACGGCCGGTGCGACGACGCCTGCGTACGTCCGAGTGACCCCGCCGCGTGCCACGCCCTTTGTGATCCGTCGCCGCGTTTGGCTGATCGCATGATCTGCTCGCGTATCGCATGTCGGGGTGGAGCGGTCCTGCTCGCCGCTGCCCTGGTGCTGCCGGTGGGGAGCGCCGCGGCCGTTCCGGCGCCGCCCGTTCCCGAGGGGAGCCTCGTACCGGGTGTGGCGCCGAAGTCGTGGGTCGTCGACACCCCCGACCAAGCTCTGCCGCCCGCCGTGTACACACCCGGCGCGCGGGAGGACGCCGTGGAGCCGAGGGACGCGGACGAGGGGGCGTACGACCTGGTCGAGTACGTGCCGCTCGGGGACGCCGTCGCGCGCGTGGCGTGCAGCAAGCAGACCGGGCCCTATCAACGGCAGGTGGAGCGGTGGCTGCGGCTCAAGGTGGACGGCAGGCAGTCCGCGGCCGACTGCCGGGCGATCCGGGCGTTCCAGGTCAAGCACAAGATCAAGCCCGCCATCGGGTTCGCCGGACCGGTGACCTGGGCCACCATGCAGCTCGTCGGCGCGCGCAAGAACCCCAACGCCGCCGGGAAGTGCCCGGTGCGGACGTACCGCGTCGCCTGCGTCGATCTCGGACGGCAGCTGACCTGGGTGCAGAAGGGCAGGAAGGTCGTGTACGGGCCCGTGCCCATGCGCAGCGGACGGGCCGGACACGGGACCCGGGCCGGCTGGCACAAGATCTACTGGCGGCACAAGAACCACGTGTCGACGCTGTACCACCAGCCCATGCCCTACTCCCAGTTCTTCAGCGGCGGCCAGGCCTTCCACGCCGTCTACGGCACGATTTACACCACCGTCGGCTCCATGGGCTGCGTCAACCTGCGCCTCGGGGACGCGAAGAAGCTGTGGAACGTGCTGAGGAAGGGGGACCGCGTGTACGTGTGGGGCCGCAGGCCCGGGAACTAGCACTCGACCGGGGTGTCGGACCCCTCTGAGACACTGGGGGCGCCATGACTGAAACAGCTGCTCTGCGGAGCTCGCCGCTGCGGGCCCGCGCCGAGATCGACCTGGCCGCCGTGCGGGCCAACGTGCGGGCCCTGCGCGCCTGCGCGCCGGGCGCGGCCCTGATGGCCGTCGTGAAGTCCGACGGGTACGGCCACGGCGCGCTGCCGTGCGCCCGCGCGGCCGTCGAGGCGGGCGCGAGCTGGCTGGGCACCGCCACGCCCGAGGAGGCCCTGGCGCTGCGGGCGGACGGACGGCTGCCGGACGACGTCCGGATCATGTGCTGGCTGTGGACCCTGGGCGGGCCCTGGCGCGAGGCGATCGAGGCCCGGATCGACGTGTCCGTGAGCGGGATGTGGGCCCTGCGGGAGGTCACCGCCGCCGCCCGCGCGGCCGGTCTTCCCGCGCGTGTGCAGCTCAAGGCCGACACCGGGCTCGGCCGCGGCGGCTGCCAGCCGGGCGACGACTGGACCGAGCTGGTCCGGGAGGCCCTCGTCGCGGAACGGGAGGGGCTCGTCCGGGTGACCGGGCTCTGGTCCCACTTCGCCTGCGCCGACGAACCCGGGCACCCCTCCATCGACGCCCAGCTCGCCCTGTTCCGGGAGATGGTCGCCCACGCCGAGGACCGGGGCGCACGCCCCGAGGTGCGGCACATCGCCAACTCACCGGCCACGCTGACCCGGCCGGACAGCCACTTCGACCTGGTGCGGACCGGGATCGCCGTCTACGGCATCTCGCCCAGCCCCGAGCTGGGCGCCCCCGCCGACTTCGGGCTGCGTCCGGTGATGACGCTGTCGGCGTCCATGGCCCTGGTCAAGCAGGTGCCCGGCGGCCACGGCGTCAGCTACGGCCACCGCTACACCACCGCCGGGGAGACCACCCTTGGACTCATCCCCGTCGGGTATGCGGACGGTGTCCCGCGGCACGCCTCCTCCGCCGGTCCGGTCCTGGTCGGCGGCAAGTGGCGGACGGTCGCGGGGCGGGTGGCGATGGACCAGTTCGTGGTGGACCTCGGCGGCGACGAGCCCGAGCCCGGTGAGCGGGCCGTGCTCTTCGGGCCCGGTGACGGCGGTGAACCCACCGCCGAGGACTGGGCGCAGGCCGCCGGCACCATCGCGTACGAAATCGTCACCCGGATCGGAACCCGTGTTCCCCGCGTCTATGTGAACGAGGGGCAGGCTGACGTCCGGCACTAGTCCGGCGAAGAGGAGCGGTACGTGAGCGAGAGCAGTGCGGAGGCCGTCGCGGCCGTCGCCTCCGCCGGCAACTGGCGCCGCGCGACCGGTATCGCGGGCGCCGCGATAGGCGTGGTCGCCGCCGGCGCCGCGGCCGGGGTCGCCATAGAGCGGCTCACCGTCGGCCGGGGGATGCGGCAGAAGGCCCGGCTCGCGCTCGACTCGGCGGGCCCCTACGGCTCGCTGCGCGGCATGCCCGGCAAGGCGGTCTCCGACGACGGCACCGAGCTCTACTACGAGGTCGACGACGTCGAGCCCGAGGGCGGCTCGGCCCCGCGCCGGCGCCGCCTCTTCGGCCGCAAGGCCCCGGCTCCGGTCACCGTCGTCTTCAGCCACGGCTACTGCCTCAGCCAGGACTCCTGGCACTTCCAGCGGGCGGCGCTGCGGGGTGTCGTACGGACCGTGCACTGGGACCAGCGCAGCCACGGCCGCTCGGCGCGCGGAGTGGCGCAGACCCGGGACGGGGTGCCGGTCGACATCGACCAGCTCGGCGAGGATCTGAAGGCCGTCATCGACGCGGCCGTGCCGGAGGGGCCGATCGTGCTCGTCGGGCACTCCATGGGCGGGATGACCGTCATGGCGCTGGCCGACCGGTACCCCGAGCTGATCCGGGACCGAGTCGTCGCCGTCGCCCTTGTGGGTACGTCCTCGGGCAAGCTCGGCGAGGTCAACTTCGGGCTGCCCGTCGCGGGTGTCAACGCGGTACGGCGGGTGCTGCCGGGCGTGCTGAAGGCGCTCGGGCAGCGGGCCGAGCTGGTGGAGAAGGGGCGCCGGGCCACCGCCGACCTGTTCGCCGGGATCATCAAGCGGTACTCCTTCGCCTCCCGGGACGTCGATCCGGCGGTGGCGCGGTTCGCCGAGCGGATGATCGAGGCCACGCCGATCGACGTGGTCGCCGAGTACTACCCGGCCTTCGCCGACCACGACAAGACCGAGGCGCTCGCCCACTTCACGGAGCTGCCGGTGCTGGTGCTGGCCGGGGTCAAGGACCTGGTCACCCCGAGCGAGCACAGCGAGGCGATCGCCGATCTGCTGCCCGACGCCGAACTGGTGCTCGTGCCGGACGCCGGGCATCTGGTCATGCTGGAACACCCGGAAGTGGTCACCGACCGTCTCGCCGACCTCCTCACCCGCGCGGGGGCGGTGCCCGCGGGCGCTACCGTGGGTGGCTATGGAAGCAGCACCGCACAACCAGGCTGAGACCGAGCTGACCGTCACCTCCCCCGAGCAGATGCGCGAGCTCGGCCGCCGTCTCGCCAAGCTGCTGCGCGCCGGTGACCTCGTGATGCTCAGCGGGGAGCTCGGCGCGGGCAAGACGACGCTGACCCGGGGGCTCGGCGAGGGGCTCGGGGTCCGGGGCGCCGTCACCTCGCCGACCTTCGTGATCGCCCGCGTGCACCCGTCCCTCGGCGAGGGCCCGCCGCTGGTCCACGTCGACGCCTACCGCCTCGGCGGCGGGCTCGACGAGATGGAGGACCTGGACCTCGACGTCTCGCTGCCGGAGTCGGTGATCGTCGTGGAGTGGGGCGAGGGCAAGGTCGAGGAGCTGACCGACGACCGGCTCCAGATCGTCATCCACCGGGCCGTCGGCGACACGACGGACGAGGTGCGGCACGTGACGGTGACCGGACTCGGGGAGCGCTGGGCGGAGGCGGGTCTCGCGGCCCTGACCGCTTAGGGGAGCCCCGGGGGCCTGAGACCTCCATGAACATTCCGACAAGACGTCGGCAAGATATTGCGTTCGCCGTCCCGGGCGTGGTCACATGGTACCCAGCCCGTAGTTAGGTGTACCTAACTACGCCCGCCCCCGGCTCCCAGGAGGCGAACCATGCCGGTCACGGAACGGGACGCGACGCAGCCGCGTCCGTCGTCCGGAGTGTCCATGCGCGACCTGCTGGCGTCGTGCGCCGCGGCCAGCGCCGTGTCGACACCGCCGCGCGCCCCGGAACCGCGGGCGCCGCAGGCACCCGTGCAGGAACGCAGAGCGGCGTAGCCCTCAGCAGGAACGCGGAGCGGCCCTCAGCGGATCACGACGACCCGCTGTCCGATCGTCGCGAACTCCCACATCGCGTCGCCGTCCGCCCGGGACTCGCGGATGCCGCCGGTGCGGGCGGGGGCGTCGGCGGACGGCAGCGAGTCGTCCACGGCCGCGCTGAAGCCGATGACCACGCCCTGCACGCTGGTGAAGCGGACCACGTGCTCGATCGGGACGCCGTCCGTTCCGGTGACCCTGTTCGAGCGGGACGTGACCGCGTAGGCGCCCGGCGCCGGGTCGACCGTGCCGGGGGTGACCTTGAAGGTGCGCTTCACCCTGTCGCCCGCCCCGACCAGCCACACCCGGTCGTCGTCCACCGAGTACACGACCCGTTCACCCTTGCCGGACCCCGAAGGCAGGGCGGTGGGGTGCTTCCTGTCGCGGGGCGCCTTGGCGGCGGCCGCCACACGCGCGCTGTCCGTGTCCGGTGTGCCGAGTGCGGCCGGGACGGTCACCCTGGCCTGGTAGCCGAGGAATCCGACGGTCAGGAGGGCCGCCGTGGTGAGCCCGGCCACGATTCCGGAGCTGCTGCCTGCCACCGTCGCCCACCTCTTCGTCGTACGTCGTGATTCCCGGCGACCGTAGCAGCGTGCACCGGGGCGGCCGTGCCTTGGCGCGAGGAGCCGTAGGCTGTTTGCGTGCTCTTGCTCGCTCTGGATACCGCCACCCCCGCCGTCACCGTCGCGCTGCACGACGGAACGGACGTCATCGCCTCCTCCAGCCAGGTCGACGCCCGCCGTCACGGCGAGCTGCTGCTGCCGGCCGTCGACCGGGTGCTCGCCGAGGCGGGACTGAAGCTCGACGCCGTCACCGGGATCGTCGTGGGGACCGGGCCCGGTCCGTACACCGGGCTGCGCGTCGGTCTGATGACCGCCGACACCTTCGGGCTCGCGCTGGGCGTCCCCGTGCACGGTGTGTGCACCCTCGACGGCCTCGCCTACGCGACCGACCTCGACAAGGGCCCCTTCGTCGTGGCGACCGACGCCCGGCGCAAGGAGGTCTACTGGGCGACGTACGCCGACTCCCGCACCCGGCTGACCGACCCGGCGGTCGACCGGCCCGCCGACATTGCCGAGCGCGTCGCGGGGATGCCGGCCGTGGGGGCCGGGGCGCTGCTGTACCCCGACACCTTCCCGGCCGCCCACGAGCCCGAGCACGTCTCCGCCGCGGCCCTGGCCGCGCTGGCCGCCGAGCGGCTCGCCGCGGGCGAGGAGCTGCCGGCTCCCCGGCCGCTGTACCTGCGCCGGCCCGACGCCCAGGTCCCCAAGAACTACAAGGTGGTCACCCCCAAGTGACAGCGGTGCTGCGCGAGATGCGCTGGTGGGACATCGACCGGGTACTGGAGCTGGAGAAGGACCTCTTCCCCGAGGACGCCTGGTCCCGGGGGATGTTCTGGTCCGAGCTGGCCCACGCGCGCGGCCCGGAGGCGACCCGGCGGTACGTCGTCGCCGAGGACGGCGACCGGATCGTCGGCTACGCGGGACTCGCGGCCTCCGGAGACCTCGCCGACATCCAGACCATCGCCGCCGCCCGCGACCACTGGGGCACCGGCCTCGGCGGAGTGCTGCTCACCGAGCTGCTGCGGGCGGCCACGACCTTCGAGTGCGCCGAAGTGATGCTGGAGTGCCGGGTCGACAACGTCCGCGCCCAGAAGCTGTACGAGCGCTTCGGCTTCGAGGCCATCGGCTTCCGGCGCGGCTACTACCAGCCGGGCAATGTGGACGCCCTCGTGATGCGCCTGACAGACCCATCAACCTCCGTACAAGGAACCGAGATCCATGGCTGACGAACCCCTGGTCCTGGGGATCGAGACCTCCTGCGACGAGACCGGCGTCGGCATCGTGCGCGGGACGACCCTGCTGGCCGACGCGATCGCGTCCAGCGTCGACGAGCACGCCCGCTTCGGCGGGGTGGTGCCCGAGGTCGCCTCCCGGGCGCACCTGGAGGCGATGGTGCCGACCATCGACCGCGCGCTGAAGGAGGCCGGCGTCACGGCCCGGGACCTGGACGGGATCGCCGTGACCGCGGGGCCCGGCCTGGCCGGCGCCCTGCTCGTCGGCGTCTCGGCGGCCAAGGCGTACGCCTACGCGCTCGGCAAGCCGCTCTACGGCGTGAACCACCTCGCCTCGCACATCTGCGTGGACCAGCTGGAGCACGGGCCCCTGCCCGAGCCGACGATGGCGCTGCTGGTCTCCGGCGGGCACTCCTCCCTGCTGCTGTCGGGCGACATCACCTCCGACGTCCGTCCCATGGGCGCGACCATCGACGACGCGGCGGGCGAGGCCTTCGACAAGATCGCCCGGGTGCTGAACCTGGGCTTCCCGGGCGGCCCGGTCATCGACCGGTACGCCAAGGAGGGCGACCCGAACGCGATTCCGTTCCCGCGCGGGCTCACCGGGCCGCGCGATCCGGCGTACGACTTCTCCTTCTCCGGTCTGAAGACGGCCGTGGCCCGCTGGATCGAGGCCAGGCGGGCGGCGGGGGAGGAGGTGCCGGTGCGGGACGTGGCGGCCTCCTTCCAGGAGGCGGTCGTGGACGTGCTGACCCGCAAGGCCGTGCGGGCCTGCAAGGACGAGGGCGTCGACCACCTGATGATCGGCGGCGGGGTGGCCGCCAACTCCCGGCTGCGGGAGCTGGCCCGGCACCGCTGCGAGGCCGCCGGTATCCAGCTGCGGGTGCCGCGTCCGAAGCTATGCACGGACAACGGCGCGATGGTCGCCGCGCTGGGCGCGGAGATGGTCGCCCGGAACCGGGCCGCGTCGAGCTGGGACCTGTCGGCCGACTCCTCGCTGCCGGTGACCGACCCGCACGTCCCCGGGCACGACCATGTGCACCAGGTCAGCAAGGAGAACCTCTACCCGTGACAGTCGCGCTGATGTGGGAGGCGCGGGCGGAGCCCGGGCGGGGCGAGGAGCTGCTGGCCTGGGTCGCCGAGCAGCGGCTCGCCTCGCGGCCGCTGCGCCGGGAGACCTTCCGGGCCCCGCGCGACCGGGTGCTGGTGATCACCTGGTGGGACGCCGACCTGGACGCCGAACTGCCGGAACTGCCCGAGCCGGACGGTCAGTTGGTCACCCGGGCGGTCCATCGCTGGCGGTTCGAGTCGGTGGCGGAGAGCAGCCGGGACCGCTCCGGGTCGTGACCGCGCCGGAGGGTCCTGCCGTCGCGGCGCTCCCAGTCGGCGGCCGGACCGGCCTGGCCCAGCCAGGCCGGCGCGAGCCGGAGCGGGAACAGGGCCGCCACGGGATCCCGGGCGAGTGCCGTGCCCAGGGTCCCGGCCCCCGTCACGGCGAACAGCCACGGGTTGAGGGGACGCCGGAGCAGGGAGGACTCGGCGGGCGGCTCGTCCCCCGGGCTCAGGACACCTCCGCCTCGCACACCAGCCGTCGGTCCGGGCCGAGCGCCCGCACCGGGCCGGAGAGAGTCAGCCGTGCCGTGTGCAGCACCTCCGCGCTGGATGTTCCCAACCGCAGTTCCAGCAGGCCGGGTTCGACCACCTTCGCATGTGAACGATCGGTGAAGGCCGAGAGATCGGGGTGGAAGCGGAAGCTCACCCGCCGGGCCTCGCCGGGGGCCAGTTCCAGCCGCTGGTAGCCGATCAGCCGGATGTCCGGCCGGGTCACCGAGGCCACCGGATCGTGCAGATACAGCTGCACGACCTCCGCGCCCGCGCGGTCACCGGTGTTGCGGACGGTCACGGCCATCTCGTACGAGCCGTCCGTGCCGATCTCCGCGTCCGCCGCGTCGGACTCCCAGGCGAAGCTGGTGTACGAGCGGCCGTGGCCGAAGGCGTACAGCGGGGTCGGGTCGAGGTTGCTGACCTCGCCCGCGAGGCCCAGTGGCGGCTGGAGATACGTCCACGGCTGGCCGCCGGGCGCCCGGGGGACGCTCACCGGGAGGCGTCCCGACGGGTTCACCCGGCCCGACAGCACTCCCGCGACCGCCGGGCCGCCCTCCTCGCCCGGGAAGAAGGCCTGCACGACCGCGCCCAGGCGGCCCTGCCAGCGGCCGAGCGCGTAGGGGCGGCCGGTGAGCAGCACCAGCACCACCGGGACGCCGGTCGCCACCAGCGCGTCCAGCAACTCGCCCTGTACGCCCGGCAGTTCCAGGTCCGCCACATCACAGCCCTCGCCCGAGGTGCCGCGCCCGAACAGGCCCGCCCGGTCGCCCAGCACGGCCAGGCACACGTCCGCCTCGGACGCCCGGGCCACCGCCTCCTCCAGGCCCCCGGTGTCGGGGTCCGAGACCCCGCAGCCCTCGGCGAACGTGACCTTCGCGTCGGGCAGTTCGGTGCGCAGCGCCTCCAGCAGCGACGGGATCTCGATGCCCATCGGGACGTCCGGGTGGTGGGTGAGGACATGCGAGGGGAAGGAGTAGCAGCCCAGCATCGCCAGGGCGTCCGCGGCGCGCGGGCCCACGACCGCGATCCGGGTGTCCGGGGCCAGCGGCAGCACCCCGTCGGGGTTGTCCAGCAGCACCACCGACTCCTCCGCGAGGCGCCGGGCCAGGGCGCGGCCCTCGGTGGAGTCCAGGTCGACGCGCTCGGCCGGCTCCGGGTCCCAGTCCTCGTCCAGCAGGCCCAGTTCGCACTTCTGGAGCAGCACGCGGCGCGCCGCCCGGTCCACCAGCTCCTCCGGGACCTCGCCCGCCCGGACGGCGTCCACGAGGGGCTTGCCGTAGCACTTCAGGGTGGGCAGCTCCACGTCGATGCCGGCCCGGAGCGCCGCGTGCGCCGCCTCGGCGTCGGTGCCCGCCACGCGGTGCAGGGACTGGAGGAAGCCGATGCCGAAGTAGTCCGCGACGACCGTGCCGGTGAACCCCCACTGCTCCCGCAGGAGTTCGGTGAGCAGCCCGGGGTCGGCCGAGGCGGGCACGCCGTCCGTCTCGGTGTACGCGGCCATCACACTGCGCGCCCCGCCCTCGCGCAGCGCCATCTCGAACGGCGGCAGGGTCACATCGGCGAACTCGCGCACGCCCGCGCGCACGGGAGCGAGATTGCGGGCGCCGGCGGAGGAGGCGTACCCGGCGAAGTGCTTGAGCGTGGCGATCACCCCGGCGGACTCCAGGCCCCGCACATAGGCGGTGCCGATGGTGCCGGTCAGATAGGGGTCCTCGCCGATGGTCTCCTCCACCCGCCCCCAGCGCGGATCGCGTACGACGTCCAGGACGGGCGCGAGCCCCTGGTGGACGCCGACCGAGCGCAGGTCCCGGCCGATCCGGCGGGCCATCTCCGCCACCAGCGGCGGGTCGAAGCTCGCCCCCCAGGCCAGCGGCACCGGATAGGCGGTGGCCCGCCAGGCGGTGAACCCGGCCAGGCACTCCTCGTGCGCGAGGGCCGGGATGCCGAACCGTCCGGCGGCGGCGATCCGGCGCTGGGCGCGGGCCAGGGCCTGGGCGCCCAGCGCCGGGTCCACGGGCGCGGTGCCGAAGGGGCGGGTGAGCTGGCCGAGGCCGTGGGTGATCAGCTCGTCCCAGTCGTACTCGGCGGTCATCTCGCGTTGCAGCGGGGCGACTCCGTCCCCGTCGGTGCTGGCGCCCACCCACACGCCGTAGAGCTGGGCGGTCTTCTCCTGAAGGGTCATCCGGGAGAGCAGGTCGTCGACGCGGGCGGAGGCGGGCAGGGCGGGGTCGCGCCAGGGGGCGGTGGTCATGGAACTCCTGTCGGGCGGTGGCCTCTCGCGAAGGAACGTGACTTCTCGTGACCTCTCGCGAAGGAAACGTACGACCTCTCGCGAATGTTTCGTTGTTCACCTCGAATGTTCCGGGAACCTAGGGGCGGCGAGAAGGGTTCGTCAAGAGGGGGCGCAGGGATACGATCGCCGCCATGACACCCTCCGAGCCCGCTGAAACCCGGACGACAACCCGCGCGACAGGTCGGTCCGCGCAGACCGCGACGCTCGCCGAGATCGCCCGGGAGGCCGGCGTCTCGGCGCCGACTGTTTCGAAGGTCCTGAACGGCAGAGCCGACGTCGCCCCCGCCACCCGCAGCCGCGTCGAGGAGCTGCTGCGCGCCCACGGCTACCGGCGCCGCCGCGCCGAGGCGAGCCGCTCACCCCTGATCGACCTGGTCTTCCACGAGCTGGAGAGCGCGTGGGCGATGGAGGTCATCCGGGGCGTGGAGAACGTGGCCCGGGACGCCGGACTCAGCGTGGTGCTCAGCGAGAGCGCGGGGCGGCTCACGCCCGGCCGCACCTGGGCCGACCAGGTCGCCGCCCGCCGTCCGTACGGCGTGATCCTGGTGCTCTCCGGGCTGGACGAGTCCCAGCGCGCGCTGCTCACCAGCCGCTCCATCCCGTTCGTGGTGATGGACCCGGCCGGCGACCCGGGCGCCGACGTGCCGTCCATCGGCGCCACCAACTGGCAGGGCGGGCTCGCCGCCACCCGGCATCTGGTCGAGCTCGGGCACACCCGGATCGGCGCCATCACCGGACCCTCGCGGATGATGTGCAGCCGCGCCCGGATCGACGGCTACCGGGCCGCCCTGGAGACGGCCGGCCTGCCGGTCGACCCCGCCCTTATCCGGCCCGGCGACTTCCACCACGAGACCGGCTACCGGGAAGGCCTGGAGCTGCTGCGCGGCCCGGACCGGCCCACCGCCGTCTTCGCGGGCAACGACCTCCAGGCGCTCGGCCTGTACGAGGCCGCGCGCGAGCTGGGCCTGCGCATCCCGGAGGACCTGAGTGTCGTCGGCTTCGACGATCTGCCGGTCGCGCGCTGGGTGGGGCCGCCGCTGACGACCGTACGGCAGCCGCTGACCGAGATGGCCGAGGCCGCCGCCAAGCTGGTGCTGGACCTCGCCAAGCAGGACGGGGACCCGGCCGCGACCAGGGTCGAGCTGGCCACGAGCCTGGTGGTGCGCAGCAGTACCGGAGTGCCGCCCGCTGTTTGACGGGACGTGTATTGACGGGTGTTCCGCGCGGCCTCCACACTGCCCGAAGCCAGTCGGTTGTACGACCGAAACTTTCGGAGGCACCCGCAATGAGATCTCTGAGAACGGGCTCCACCCTGGCTTCACTCCTGACGGGCGTCGCACTGCTCGGAGGGCTGCTGGTCACGGCGCCCGCCGCGCAGGCCGCCGACACCCCCCTGCGCGATCTCGCCGACGCCAAGGGCAAGGTGATCGGCACCGCCGTCACCGGCTCCAAACTCACCGGCACCTACGGCGAGATCGCCGCCCGCGAGTTCAACGCGCTCACCCCCGGCAACGCCATGAAGTGGGGCTCGGTCGAGCCCACCCGGGGCAGCTTCGACTGGGCCGAGGCCGACCAGATCGTGAACTTCGCCGAGGCGAGCGGCCAGCAGGTGCGCGGCCACACTTTGGTCTGGCACAGCCAGAACCCGGGCTGGCTGACGAACGGCACCTGGACCGCGGCCCAGTTGCGCCAGCTCATGACCGACCACATCGCCACCGAGGTCGGCCGCTACAAAGGGCGCCTGGCCACCTGGGACGTGGTGAACGAGCCGTTCAACGAGGACGGCACCTACCGGCAGACCCTCTGGTACAACGGCCTCGGCGCCGACTACATCGCCGAGGCGCTCACCGCGGCGCGCGCGGCCGACCCGAGCGCCAAGCTGTACATCAACGACTACAACGTCGAGGGCGTCAACGCGAAGTCCACGGCCCTGTACAACCTGGTCCGGGATCTGAAGGCGCGCGGTGTCCCGATCGACGGCGTCGGACTGCAGGCCCACCTGATCCTCGGTCAGGTGCCCGCCACGCTCCAGCAGAACATCCAGCGCTTCGCCGACCTCGGCGTCGACGTGGCGATCACCGAGCTGGACATCCGGGTGAACCTCCCCGCGGACAGCGCCGAACTCGCCCAGCAGGCCGCCGAGTACCGGCAGGTGGTCGGCGCCTGCGTGGCCGTCGCCCGCTGCGTCGGCGTCACCGTGTGGGGCTTCGCCGACTCCGACTCCTGGATCCCGGACACCTTCCCGGGCCAGGGCGCGGCGACGCCGTACGACGAGAACTTCGCGCCGAAACCGGCGTACTACGCCATCGCCGAGGCCCTCGGCGGTACGACCACCCCGCCGACGGGCGCCTGCACGGCGACGTACAGCGTGCTGAACCAGTGGAACTCCGGGTTCACCGGGCAGGTGCGGATCGCCTGCGACGGGGCCGCCCTGTCGTCCTGGAGGGTCAACTGGGCGTACGGCGCGGGGCAGCGGATCACGCAGGCCTGGAACGCGACCTGCACCCAGAGCGGCACGGCCGTCAGCTGTTCCAACGCCTCCTACAACGGCACCGTGCCGAGCGGCGGTTCGGTGACCTTCGGGTTCAACGGGTCGTGGAGCGGGAGCAATCCGGTGCCGGTGGTGACCCTGGGCTGAGAAGTCTGAGAATTTCCCAAGAAAACGGTCCCCGAAGCGCTCGCCGTAATAATTCGGACTTACGTTCCTGTCCGTGAGCGGAGACGAGACGAACGGGGACGCGGGCAGACGAGTGGGCCGGCGGTCGAGAGCGCTGAAGATCGCCGGCCTCACCCTGGCGGGCGTGCTGGTGCTGGCAGCCGGGGCGGCGGGCTGGATGTACTGGCAGCTCAACGACAACATCACCAGCGTCGACATCGACAGCGCGCTCGGCGACAACCGGCCCGCGAAGCCGACACCGTCGGCGACCTCGACGGCCGAGGAACTGCCCACGGAGGCGCTGAACATCCTGGTCCTCGGCTCCGACTCGCGCGACGGCGCGGAGAACCAGGCCCTCGGCGGCGGCGACAGCGGCGGCGCGCGCTCCGACACGGCGATGGTGGTCCACCTGGACGCCGGCCGGTCCGAGGCCACGGTGGTGAGCATCCCGCGCGACACCCTGGTCACCCGTCCGTCCTGCCCGCTGGAGGACGGCGAGTCGACCGAGGTCGCGTACAGCGCCATGTTCAACAGCGCCTACTCGGTGGGCGGGCCGGTGTGCGCGGTCAAGACGGTCGAGTCGATGACGGACGTCCGCATGGACCACTACATCGAGATCGACTTCGCGGGCTTCGCCAAGCTGGTGGACGCGCTCGGCGGGGTCACCGTCACCACCGAGGAGGACATCGACGACGAGGACAGCCACCTCACCCTGGAGGCCGGCACCCACCATCTCGACGGCGAGCAGGCCCTCGCCCTCGCCCGCACCCGGCACGGCATAGGCGACGGCAGCGACCTGGGGCGGATAGGTCTCCAGCAGCAGCTGGTGAAGGCGCTGCTGACGCAGATCTCCGCGACGAACCTGCTCACCGACCCCGCCAAGCTGTACCGGGTCGCCGACGCCGTCACCGGCAGCCTCACCACGGACACCGGCCTGGACTCCCTGACCGAGCTGACCCGCCTCGGCCAGAGTCTGAGAAGCCTCTCGGCGGACTCCGCGACCACGGTGACCATGCCCGTCGTGCCGGCGCCCTCGGACGCCAACCGGGTGGTGGCCGAGGAGCCGGAGGCGGGCGAGTTGTGGGATTCGCTGCGCTGAAAAGATCTTGGAATTATTTTTGGCGGACCTGTCGATCCGGGTGTCTCCCGTTCGACGCATGGGTGAGAGGCCGGGAACGACCCGGCCCGTGAGACTCGAGGAGTCACCATGCCCCGCTACCTGTCGCTGGTCCGGATCGACGAGAACGCCGCCGCCGAGGGCCCCAGCCCCGAGCTGATGCAGCGCATGGGCGAACTGATCGAGGAGATGACGAAGGCCGGGGTGCTGCTCGACACCGCCGGGCTCACCCCCACCGCCCAGGGCACCCGCGTGCACTACAGCGGCGGGGAGATCTCCGTCACCGACGGTCCGTTCACCGAGTCCAAGGAGGTCATCGGCGGCTACGCGCTGGTGCAGGCCAAGGACAAGGCCGAGGCGATCGAGTGGACCAAGCGGTTCCTGAAGGTCCACGAGCCGCACTGGACGGTCACCTGCGAGGTGCGGGAGATCGCCGAGGGCTGACCTTGGCGGGACGGCCGGTGGGGTGTCTGATGGTGGGTTGTGACAGCACAGCCCACCGCCGACCCGCGCGGTGCCATCGAGACGGTCTTCCGCATCGAGTTCCCCCGCGTCGTCGCCGCCGTCACCCGGATCGTCCGTGACGTCGGCATCGCCGAGGAACTGGCCCAGGACGCGCTGGTGGCGGCCCTGGAGCGGTGGCCCCGGGACGGGGTGCCCGACAACCCCGGTGCCTGGCTGACGGCGACCGCCAAGCACCGCGCCGTGGACCTGGTCCGGCGGCGCGAGAACTACGCGCGCAAGCTGGCCGAGATCGGCCGGGACCTGCCGGAGACGGCCGAGCCGGAGGAGGTCGCCGATCCCGACGACATCGACGACGACCTGCTGCGACTGGTCTTCACCGCCTGCCACCCGGTCCTGTCCACCGAGGCCCGCACCGCCCTCACCCTGCGCCTCCTCGGCGGCCTGACCACGGCCGAGATCGCCCGCGCCTTCCTGGTCCCCGAACCCACCGTCGCCCAGCGCATCGTCCGCGCCAAACGCACCCTCGCCACAAAGAACGTCGCCTTCGAGGTCCCCTACGGCCCCGACCGCGAGGCCCGCCTCGGCTCGGTCCTGGACGTCATCTACCTGATCTTCAACGAGGGTTACGCCGCCACCGCCGGCGACGACTATCTGCGCCCCGCCCTGTGCGAGGACGCCCTGCGCCTGGCCCGAGTGCTCTGCGCGCTGATGCCGAAGGAGCCCGAAGTCCACGGCCTCACCGCCCTGCTGGAGTTCCAGGCCTCCCGCACCGCCGCCCGCACCGGACCGGACGGCGCGCCGGTCCTGCTCAGGGACCAGAACCGCGGCCGCTGGAACCGCATGCTCATCGCCCGCGGCATCAAGGCCCTGGGCCAGGCACACGCCACCGGCGCCCCCGGCCCGTACGCCCTCCAGGCGGCCATCGCCGCCTGCCACGCGCAGGCGTACACCTACGAGGAGACCGACTGGAAGTCCATCGCCACCCTCTACGCCCTGCTCGCCGCCCGCGCCCCCTCCCCGGTCGTCGAACTCAACCGGGCCGTGGCGGTGTCGATGGCCGAGGGCCCCGCGCCCGCCCTGGCCCTCGTCGACGCCCTCACCGGCGAACCCGCCCTGCGCGACTACCACTTGCTCCCGAGCGTCCGCGGAGACCTGCTCCAGCGCATCGGCCGTACGGCTGAGGCGCGGGCGGAGTTCGAGCGGGCGGCGGCGCTGACGCGCAACGAACGGGAACGGGAGCTGCTGGAGCGCCGGGCGGCGGAGTGCCTTTAGGCGGAGGGCGGTTGGGCCGTGCGCAGGTCGGCCGGGTGCCCGATGAGCATGGTCGGCGCCCCGGCCACCCGGGTCAAGAACACCGTCGCCGAGTTCGGCCCCTGCGGCTTGACCTTCTTGCGCAGTTCCTCCGGCTCGACGGCCGACCCGCGCTTCTTGACGGTGAGGACGCCGACCTCGCGCTCGCGGAGGAGGGCCTTCAACTTCTTCAGGTTGAAGGGGAGCCGGTCGGTGATCTCATAGGCGGTGGCGTACGGGGTGGCACGCAGCTCGTCGGCGGTGACATAGGCGATGGTCGGGTCGATCAGCCCGCCCGCCAGGTCCTCGGCCACCTCGGCGACCAGGTGGGCCCGGATGACGGCGCCGTCGGGCTCGTACAGGTAACGCCCGACGGGCCGGACCGCGGGGTCGGGCAGGCCCCGGCCCAGGAGGGTGCGCGGGCCGGGGAGCAGGGTCGCCCTGACCCCTGACCCGGTCCCGAACCACAGCACCGCCTCCTTCACGTCCCCGCCGTCCGAGATCCACTCGGCCTCCGCGCCCTCGGGAACGGCCTCGTGCGGGATGCCGGGCGCCAGCTTCAGGGCGGCGTGCGGGGCCCTGACGGCGGCCTGGACGGCCCAGGACAGCGGCGGCGAATAGGCCTCGGGGTCGAAGATGCGGCCCCGGCCGCCGCGCCGCGCCGGATCGACGAACACGGCGTCGTAGCCGGCGGTGTCGACCTCCGTCACGTCCGCCTCGCGCACCTCGATCAGCCCGGCGAGCCCGAGCGCGTCGGCGTTGGCGCGGGCGGCGGCCGCCGTCAGCGGGTCCCGGTCCACGGCCAGCACCCGGATCCCGGCCCGCGCCAGCGCGACGGCGTCCCCGCCGATCCCGCAGCACAGGTCGGCGACGGAGGTGACCCCCAGCTCGCGCAGGCGCCCGGCCCGGTAGGCCGCCACGCTCGCCCGCGTCGACTGCTCCACGCCGTTGGGCGTGAAGAACATCCGCCGGGCGTCCTCGGCGCCGAACTTCGCCTCCGCCCGCTGCCGCAGCCGGGCCTGGCCGAGCGCGGCCGAGACCAGTTCCGCGGGATGGTCCCGGCGCAACCGGGTGGCGACCGCGAGCTCGTCGGCGAGGGCGGTGCCGCGCACTTCGTCGAGGAGGGCGCGGCCCTCGGGGGTGAGGAGGGGGGCGAGGTCGTTCACCGGGTCATTGTGGGCCAGTCGGTGGATGGTGCGCCCGCGGCGGCGGTGTCGGCCCGGGGGCGGGACGGGGGCCTGGGAGGATCCGGGCCCATGCGAGTAGTAGTACAAAAGGATAAAAATCGGTCCGCTCGAAGGCTGCGGATGCGTGGCGGAATCGCCGTGCTCGCCGTCGCCGCCATCGCCTCGGGGTGCGCCCAGGGCGAGAACTCCAGTGGCTCACCGGCCCGCCCGGCCCCCGGCCGGCAGCCCCCGCTGGCGCCGCCGGCCCGGGCCCTGGACTCCTACGCCACCAAGCTGCGCGCCTCCGCCGCGGCAAGGGCCGCAGCCGCGAAGCGCTGGGGCCTGGCCAGGGTCCCGCTGACCGCCCCGGCGCCGCCCGCGAAGAAGCCGAGGATCACCACCCGCAAGGGCTTCGAGGTCGACGGCCACGCCGAGCGGAACCTCCCGCCGGTCTTCACCACGGTCCCCACCGAGCGGAAGATCGTCTTCCTGACCATCGACGACGGCGCCGAGAAGGACCCGGCCTTCCTGCGCATGATGACCGAGCTGAACATCCCGTACACGGCCTTCCTCAGCGACTACCTGGTCAAGGAGGACTACGGCTACTTCAAGCGGATGCAGCGCTCCGGGGTGGGCCTGAACAACCACACCCTCCACCACCCGTACCTGCCGGGGCTGTCGTACGCCCGCCAGAAGCGCGAGATCTGCGGCATGCAGGAGGTGATCGAGAAGCGGTACGGCAAGCGGCCCGTCCTCTTCCGGCCGCCCTTCGGGAGCTACAACGAGGACACCCTGGTCGCCGCCAAGGCCTGCGGCATCACCCACGCGCCGCTGTGGAACGAGGAGGTCTTCGTCGACCGCTGGGAGTACCGCGAGTGGGACCGGGACATCCATCCGGGTGACATCGTGCTCAGCCACTTCCGGGGCAGGGAGCAGTGGAAGGGCACGATGCCCGACATGATCCGCCGATTCCTCGACAGGATCACCGCCGAGGGGTACGCGGTGGCCCGTCTCGAGGACTACCTGTGAGGCCGCGGGGCCTGCTGGCCGGGGCGGTGGCGGCCGTACTCCTGGCGGGCTGCGCCCAGGCCGCGGGTCCCTCGGACCGGCCGCCCCTGCGGGCGCCCGGGGCCGCCCTCCCGCCGGTCGTGCACCGGATCCCGACCGACGACAAGGTCGTCTTCCTCACCTACGACGACGGCGCCGAACAGGACCCCCGCTTCATCGACCTGGTCCGTGAACTGCGGCTCCCGGTCGGGATGTTCCTCACGGACAGCGTGGCCGGCCCGGGCTACGCCCACTTCGCGCGGCTGCGGTCGGTGGGCGCCTCCATCCAGAACCACACCCTCGACCACACGGCCCTGCGCGGACTGCCCTACGGCGGCCAGCGCGCGGAGATCTGCGGCCAGCAGGACAAGCTCCGCGCCCGCTTCGGCGTCCGCCCTCGCCTCTTCCGGCCCCCGCACGGCACGTACGACACGACCACGCTCCGCGCGGCGGGCGACTGCGGGATCTCGGCGGTGGTCCTGTGGCGCGCGGCGATGGGCGGCGACGGCGTCCTGACGTACACCCGCGGCCCGCGCCGTCTGAACCCCGGCGACATCGTCTCCGTCCCGTCGGACGATCCGACCGGCCTGCCGCTGGTGACCCGCACCCGGCTGCTCCTCGGGGAACTCGGGAGGCGGGGACTGAGGGTGGGGAAGCTGGAGGATTACCTGTGAGCATCGGACGCGATTAGCAGTCCGCTTGACCGAGTGCTAATCGCGGTCATAGTCTCGGCTCTGGCACTCCCCACTGGAGAGTGCCAACTACGCGACGGGCAGGTCCGGCACCCGCGACGACGGATCCACCTGGTCGCCACCTCAGACAGTTAACCCCGTGAGATCTCCGAAGGGGGAGGTCGGATCGTGACGACCACCAGCTCCAAGGTTGCCATCAAGCCGCTCGAGGACCGCATCGTGGTCCAGCCGCTCGACGCCGAGCAGACCACCGCCTCTGGCCTGGTCATCCCGGACACCGCCAAGGAGAAGCCCCAGGAGGGCGTCATCCTGGCCGTGGGCCCGGGTCGCTTCGAGAACGGCGAGCGTCTTCCGCTCGACGTGAAGGTCGGCGACATCGTGCTGTACAGCAAGTACGGCGGCACCGAGGTGAAGTACAACGGCGAGGAGTACCTCGTCCTCTCGTCCCGCGACGTGCTCGCGATCATCGAGAAGTAAGTCACCCCGAAGCAACTGCTTTGAGCTGCGCCCCTGGCCCCCGCGACCATTAACAAGCCGGGCGCCCGGGGCGCAGTGTCTTTTTTAACCCACAGATTCCGAGAGGGCTCCCGCTGTCATGGCGAAGATCCTGAAGTTCGACGAGGACGCCCGTCGCGCCCTCGAGCGCGGCGTCAACAAGCTGGCCGACACGGTGAAGGTGACGATCGGCCCCAAGGGCCGCAACGTCGTCATCGACAAGAAGTTCGGCGCGCCCACCATCACCAACGACGGTGTCACGATCGCCCGCGAGGTCGAGATCGAGGACCCGTACGAGAACCTCGGCGCCCAGCTGGTGAAGGAGGTGGCGACCAAGACCAACGACATCGCGGGTGACGGCACCACCACCGCCACCGTGCTCGCCCAGGCGCTGGTGCGTGAGGGCCTGAAGAACGTCGCCGCGGGTGCCTCCCCGGCCGCCCTGAAGAAGGGCATCGACGCCGCCGTCGCCGCCGTCTCCGAGGACCTGCTCGCCTCGGCCCGCCCGATCGACGAGAAGTCCGACATCGCCGCGGTCGCCGCGCTGTCCGCCCAGGACCAGCAGGTCGGCGAGCTCATCGCCGAGGCGATGGACAAGGTCGGCAAGGACGGTGTCATCACCGTCGAGGAGTCCAACACCTTCGGTCTGGAGCTGGACTTCACCGAGGGCATGGCCTTCGACAAGGGCTACCTGTCGCCGTACTTCGTGACGGACCAGGAGCGCATGGAGGCCGTCCTGGAGGACCCCTACATCCTCATCAACCAGGGCAAGATCTCCTCCATCCAGGACCTGCTGCCGCTGCTGGAGAAGGTCATCCAGGCCGGTGCCTCCAAGCCGCTGCTGATCATCGCCGAGGACGTCGAGGGCGAGGCCCTGTCGACCCTGGTGGTCAACAAGATCCGCGGCACCTTCAACGCGGTCGCGGTCAAGGCCCCCGGCTTCGGTGACCGCCGCAAGGCGATGCTCCAGGACATGGCCGTCCTCACCGGCGCCACGGTCATCTCCGAGGAGGTCGGCCTCAAGCTCGACCAGGCCGGTCTGGACGTGCTGGGCTCCGCCCGCCGCGTGACGATCTCCAAGG
Organism: Streptomyces sp. NPDC043726; assembly: GCF_056436565.1. Taxonomy (NCBI): domain Bacteria; kingdom Bacillati; phylum Actinomycetota; class Actinomycetes; order Kitasatosporales; family Streptomycetaceae; genus Streptomyces; species Streptomyces sp. NPDC043726. Next base: position 724,590 of record NZ_JBWKCI010000001.1, on the reverse strand, counting down.
ACGACACGACGATCGTCGACGGCGCCGGCAACTCCGAGGACGTCGTGGGCCGCGTCGGCCAGATCAAGGCCGAGATCGAGAACACGGACTCCGACTGGGACCGCGAGAAGCTCCAGGAGCGCCTCGCGAAGCTGGCCGGCGGCGTGTGCGTGATCAAGGTCGGCGCCGCCACCGAGGTGGAGCTGAAGGAGAAGAAGCACCGTCTGGAGGACGCCATCTCCGCGACCCGCGCCGCGGTCGAGGAGGGCATCGTCTCCGGTGGTGGCTCCGCTCTGGTCCACGCCGTCAAGGTCCTCGAGGGCAACCTCGACAAGACCGGCGACGAGGCCACCGGTGTCGCGGTCGTCCGCAAGGCCGCCGTCGAGCCGCTGCGCTGGATCGCCGAGAACGCCGGCCTGGAGGGTTACGTCATCACCTCCAAGGTCGCCGAGCTCGACAAGGGCCAGGGCTTCAACGCCGCCACCGGCGAGTACGGCGACCTGGTCAAGGCCGGCGTCATCGACCCGGTGAAGGTCACCCGCTCCGCCCTGGAGAACGCCGCCTCCATCGCCTCCCTCCTGCTGACGACCGAGACCCTGGTCGTCGAGAAGAAGGAAGAGGAGCCGGCCGAGGCGGGCCACGGCCACGGTCACGGCCACTCCCACTGACGCACGTCAGCACCGAGGCCCGGCACCCCGCTCCGAGGGGGGTGCCGGGCCTTCGGCTGTCCTGCCCCTTGGCGGACGGAGTCGGCGAGGGCTGCTGGTGCCCCCTTCTGGTCCGCGCCCAACCCCGCCTCCACTGCTGAAACGGATCTACTGCTCCAGGTCGTCCAGCGCCCCCAGTTGCTCCATCAGCCCCAGCCGGTCGTACTGCCACCAGGCCTCGGCGATCTTTCCGTCCGGGGTGCAGCGGTGGACGGTGGTTCCGGTCATGGAGACCTGTCTGCCGGTGGCCGCGATGCCCATGAAGTCACCCTTGTGCCGGCCGTTCCAGGTCCAGCGGGTGCACACCCGGTCGCCCTGGGCCATCTGGTCCTCGACGGTGAACGAGAAGTCGAAGCCGCCGCGCCACATCCCCACCTCGCGCCGGATCGCGTCCAGCCCGATGTTGTCCTGCGGGTTGGCGGGATCGTGGTCGTGGTAGTCCTCGATGAGCACGTCGTTGAACGTGGGCGGGTCGCCCGGCCCGGCCAGCTCCTCGAAGAACCGCCGCGCGGTCGCCGCGTACAACTGCTCGTCACGCACCACGTCCAGGTCCGTGAACGTCGGCATCTCGTCGCAGAGGGCGATCATCTCCTGGAAGACCTTGTCGGTCTCCGGGAGATTCGAGTTCCGCATCGCCTCCTCGTACGACGGGAACTCCACGATCTCGATGAAGTGCGACGCGTCGGACCGGTCCTTGCCGATCACACTGTGCGTCGCGGTGCGCTTCCCCTTGGTCTGCTCGACCCACGTGTCCATCAGCCGGTTCATCTCGTCGAACCGGCTCGTCCTGCAGTCGATGAGCTGTACGAACGTCATGGCGTCGCCTCCGTCCCCCGAGGGTCCGGTCGAACAGCTCCATTCTCCTACTGCGGCCCGTACTTGCGACCCGTCCGCGAGGTGATCCCGCCGAGCATCCGGCGCGGGACGACCTTGGTGACGCCCATCAGCACCTTGTACCGGGGGTCCGGGATCGACAGGGTCTTGCCGCGCGCCAGGTCGGCCAGGGCGGCGGCGACCAGCTTGTCGGCATCCAGCCACATCCAGCCCGGGATGTTGTCGGTGCCCATCCCGGCCCGCTCGTGGAACTCGGTGCGCACGAAGCCGGGGCACAGCGCCATCAGCCGTACGCCGCTGCCCGCCAGGTCCCTCGCCGCGCCCTGCGTGAACTGCACGACCCACGCCTTGGAGGCACCGTACGTCCCGCGCGGGACGAAGGCGGCGACCGAGGCGACGTTGACCACCCCGCCCCGGCCGCGCTCGCGCATCGCCTCCGTCGCGGCGGACGTCAGCCGCAGCACCGCCTCGCAGTGCACCTTGAGCATCTTCAGCTCGTCGGCCATGGAGACGTCGAGATAGCGGCCCTTGTTGCCGAAGCCGGCGTTGTTGATCAGCAGGTCGACGGGGTTGCGCCGGTCGGAGAGCCGGGCGGTCACCGCCTCGATCCCCTCGTCCGTGGCCAGGTCGGCCGTCAGCACCTCCGCCTCGATGCCGTGCCGGTCGTGCAACTCGGTCGCCTGCTCGCGCAGCCGCTTGGTGTCCCGCGCGACCAGGACGAGGTTGTGCCCGTCGGCGGCGAGCCGCCGCGCGAACGCGGCGCCGATGCCCGCGGTCGATCCCGTGATGAGAGCCGTTGTCATGGCGCAAGATTAGTTACCCGGACCGGCCGGATCCGCTCTCCGCCCCGCTCCTGCCCAGGACCCACCCACCTCACCGACGGACGGCAGCTCAGATGCCGTGCTGGGCCACGTACTTCCGCGCCGCCGCCAGCGACTCCGGATGCAGCGCCTCGCCCGCCGCCAGCAGCCGCGGCAGCAGTTGGCGCTCGATGGTCACCGCCCGGAACTGGAGCGCCACCGTCACCTCGTGGTCCGGCCGGTGCAGGATCTCGATCGCGTCCCCCGCCCGCACCTCACCGGGCTCGATCACCCGCAGATACGCCCCCGGCGCCCCCTTCGCGGTGAACCGCTTCACCCACCGCTCCTCACCCAGATGGCCCTGGAACGTACGGCACGGGATCCGCCCGCACGTCACCTCCAGCACCACCTCGGGCCCGACCCGCCAGCGCTCGCCGATCAGGGCGCCGGAGACGTCGACGCCGAGCGTCGTGAGGTTCTCCCCGAAGGAGCCGGCCGTCAGCGACCGCCCCAACTCCCGCTCCCAGTCGTCCAGGTCCTCGCGCGCCACCGCGTACACGGCCTGGTCGTCACCGCCGTGATGGCGCGTGTCGCAGACCTCGTCCCCGGCCAGACCGCTCGCCCCTATGCCCTTCGCCCCGGGCGCCGCCACCCGCACGGCCGCGTCGGTCGGCCGCTTGTCGATCCCGGTCACACCCTCGGGATGGTCCGTGTAGGGGACGTGCGTGCGGCGGCCCAGGTTCACAGAGAGAAGCTTCATGGCAGCACGGTAGGCGAGGCCGATCAAAGCGTCACGGCATTATTCGGCGCCGTATCAAAGGTTCGCTTATTCTTGTGGCGTGATCGAGGCCCGACATCTCCGCGTGCTGCGTGCCGTCGCCGCCACCGGCTCCTTCTCCGCGGCGGGGCGCGAACTGGGCTGCACCCAGCCCGCCGTCAGCCAGCAGATGAAGGCGCTGGAAACGTCCGTCGGCACGCCCCTGCTGATCCGCAGCGGCCGCGAGATGCGGCTGACCCAGGCCGGCGAGGCGCTCGTGCGGCACGCGTCCGGCATCCTCGCCGGGCTCACCGCCGCCGAGGAGGAGGTCGCCGCCATCGCGGGCCTGCGCGCCGGACGGGTCCGCCTGGTCTCCTTCCCCAGCGGCAGCTCCACCCTGGTCCCGACCGCCCTCGCCGCCCTGCGCGCCGCCCACCCCGGCACCCGGGTCTCCCTGGAGGAGGCCGAGCCGCCCAGGTCCGTGGAACTGCTCCGCGAGGGCGACTGCGACCTGGCCCTCGCCTTCCGCTACGAGGGCGCGGCCCAGGAGGGCGAGTGGGACGACCTCGTCGTACGCCCCCTGCTCAGCGACCGCCTCGTCGCGCTCGTCCCCGAGCGGCACCGGCTCGCGCGGGCGAAGTCCGTGGCGATCGGCGAACTCGCCGCCGAGCCCTGGATCGCCGGATGCCCGCGCTGCCGCGGCCAGTTGGTCGAGGTGTGCGAGGGTGCCGGCTTCACCCCCCGCATCGACTTCGCCACCGACGACTACCCGGCGGTGGTGGGCCTGGTCGGCGCCGGTCTGGGCGTGGCGGTCCTGCCTCAGCTCGCGGTCGAGTCGGTACGGCCGCGCGGGGCACGCACGGTGGCGCTGGAACCGGCGGTACGACGGGAGATCGTCGCCCTCACCCTGCCCGACCTCGCCCAGGTGCCGGCGGTGACCGCGACGCTGGAGCAGCTGGCGCGGGCGGCGAGCCGTCAAGTGGCGGACTCCCAGGGGGAGTCGGGGGAGTCGGGGCACCCGGGGCGGTCGGCGGCCAAGAAGTAAGGGCACGCGTGCGCGTGCCCTTGAATTGAAGAAACGTTACTTCAGTTGTTCGAGGCGGTCTGACCGCCGCCGGTCGACGCCGACACCAGCCGGTGGCGCGCCCGCCCCATGAGCTCCTCGCGCTCGTCCTCGGTCAGGCCGCCCCACACGCCGTACGGTTCGCGCACCGCCAGCGCGTGCGCCGCGCACTGGGCGCGGACAGGGCACCTCATGCAGACCTCTTTGGCCGAGTTCTCACGAGCGCTCCGAGCCGCACCGCGCTCGCCCTCCGGATGGAAGAAGAGAGAGCTGTCGACCCCGCGGCAGGCAGCCAGGAGCTGCCAGTCCCACAGGTCCGCGTTCGGTCCGGGAAGGCGGGAGAAATCTGCCATTGCGTGACCCCTTGTAGCCGTTCTGGGCGGATACGGTGTCCACGACCGTACATCTACGATCTAAGGAGATGAAAATATGACTCATTGCGAATCTAGCCGCAGACACCAGTAAATGGGAAGAAAAAGGGCTGAATGGGGCACGGCTTGTGATGAAAGCTTGAGGGTCTGCCCTGCATGTCTGCATCGTGTCCGCCCCCTCACGTAGAGTGCCGAAGACGGCGCACGGCCCCGTAACTCTTTCGAGTGACCGTCGTTGAGAGTGCGGAGGCGGTTGAAACAACAAGGGCTCGGGCAGGCGTCCGAGACGGTCGACCGCACAGGTGACGATTCCGTACCAGCCTGGAGGCTCAAGGTGACGTGCATCAGCTGCGGAGGGCGGCCATGACATCCGTCCTCGTCTGCGACGACTCCCCGCTTGCCCGAGAGGCGCTCCGCCGCGCGGTCGCGACCGTGCCCGGCGTCGAGCGCGTGACGACGGCGGCCAACGGCGAGGAAGTCCTCCGCCGCTGGGGCGCCGACCGCTCGGACCTGATCCTGATGGACGTCCGCATGCCCGGCCTGGGCGGCGTCGAGACCGTCCGCCGACTGCTGTCCGCCGACCCCGGTGCGCGCATCATCATGCTCACCGTCGCCGAGGACCTGGACGGCGTGGCCCTCGCGGTCGCCGCCGGTGCCCGGGGCTATCTGCACAAGGACGCGTCGCGTGCCGAGCTGCGGGCGACCGTGACGCAGGCCCTCGCCGACCCGACCTGGCGGCTCGCCCCGCGGCGGCTGCGGTCCGCCGAGATGGGCGCGGCGCCCACGCTCACCGCGCGTGAGATCCAGGTGCTCGAGGGCATGAGCCACGGCCGGTCCAACGCGGAGATCGGGCGGGAGCTGTTCCTTTCGGAGGACACCGTCAAGACGCACGCCCGGCGTTTGTTCAAGAAGCTGGGCGCCTCGGACCGGGCGCACGCGGTGGCCCTCGGTTTCCGGTGGGGCCTGGTGCGCTGAGAGCGCGGTCCTGGCTCGCCGGACCCACGTGCCGGTGGCCGCAGATTGATGCAGTCCCGCGCCCCTGAAGGGGCGCGGGTGCTCGTTTCGCCGCGGATGCCGCATCCTTGAAGATGTGGAGTCTCTCGGGGACGAGTCGGTCGAGCGGAAGGGGAGGGCGCAGGAGATGAGTTCCGGCGCACCTGCTCATAACGCTTCGGTGCACAACATCGGACGCGGTGCCACGGACCGCGAAGGCGCAAGGCACCATGGACCGATGCGCGACGACGAGGCGGCGACTGCCGCAGGGGCGATCGGTGCACTCGTCCATCGCGCCGTCGACGGGGACGAGCAGGCCACGCACGACCTGCTCGCCCATGTCCACCCCCTGGCCCTGCGCTACTGCCGCACCCGTCTGTCCCGGCTTCCCGGGGACGCCCGGCACTTCGTGGAGGACCTCGCGCAGGAGGTCTGCGTGGCCGTCCTGCTCGCCCTGCCGCGCTACAAGGACACCGGCCGCCCCTTCGAGGCGTTCGTCTTCGCCATCGCCGCGCACAAGGTCGCCGACCTGCAGCGCGCGGCCATGCGGCACCCCGGCTCCACCGCGGTGCCCTCCGACGAGATGCCCGAGCGCCCGGACGACTCCCTCGGCCCCGAGGAGCGCGCCCTGCTCAGCAGCGACGCCGAATGGGCCAAGAAGCTCCTGGCCAACCTGCCCGAGAACCAGCGTGAGCTGCTGCTGCTGAGGATCGCGGTGGGGTTGACGGCGGAGGAGACGGGTCAGATGTTGGGAATGTCACCCGGTGCGGTGAGAGTGGCCCAGCACCGTGCGCTGAGCAGGCTGCGGGCACTGGCCGAGCAGTAGTCGGCCCTTTCGTGAACAGGCATCGCCTCGATTCCGTACGAACATACGAAGCCGGATGCCATCCAGAACCGTGGAATTTGAGACCCGCGCTTCCCGTTAGCATGGACATCCGCACCGATCAAGGCCATTTGGGGAAGGTGTCATGACTGCCAACGTCGACGGAGTGCCCGCCAAATTCGCGACACTCGGGCTGACCTACGACGATGTGCTGCTGCTGCCGGGCGCGTCCGACATGGCGCCCGACGACATCGACACCGCCTCGTACGTCTCCAAGAACGTACGGGTCAACATCCCGCTGCTGTCCGCCGCCATGGACAAGGTCACCGAGTCGCGCATGGCGATCGCGATGGCCCGCCAGGGCGGCGTCGGCGTACTGCACCGCAATCTCTCCATCGAGGACCAGGCCAACCAGGTCGACCTGGTCAAGCGCTCCGAGTCCGGCATGGTGGCCGACCCGATCACCGTGCACCCGGACGCCACCCTCGCCGAGGCGGACGCGCTCTGCGCCAAGTTCCGCATCAGCGGTGTGCCGGTCACCGACGGGGACAAGAAGCTCCTCGGCATCGTCACCAACCGTGACATGGCCTTCGAGACGGACCGCTCGCGCCGGGTCCGCGAGGTCATGACCCCGATGCCGCTGGTCACCGGCAAGGTCGGCACCACCGGTGTCGAGGCCATGGAGCTGCTGCGCAAGCACAAGATCGAGAAGCTTCCGCTGGTCGACGACGCGGGTGTCCTCAAGGGCCTGATCACGGTCAAGGACTTCGTCAAGGCGGAGAAGTACCCGAACGCCGCCAAGGACGCCGAGGGCCGGCTGCTGGTCGGCGCCGCGGTCGGTGTGGCCGGTGACGCCTTCGAGCGCGCCCAGGCCCTGATCGAGGCCGGTGTCGACTTCATCGTCGTGGACACCGCGCACGGCCACTCCCGGCTGGTCGGCGACATGGTCGCCAAGATCAAGTCGAACTCGGCGGGCGTGGACGTCATCGGCGGCAACATCGCCACCCGCGAGGGCGCCCAGGCGCTGATCGACTCCGGCGTGGACGGCATCAAGGTCGGTGTCGGTCCGGGCTCCATCTGCACCACCCGCGTCGTCGCCGGCATCGGCGTCCCGCAGGTCACCGCCATCTACGAGGCGTCCCTCGCCGCCAAGGAGGCCGGTATCCCGGTCATCGGCGACGGCGGTCTGCAGTACTCCGGCGACATCGCCAAGGCCCTGGTCGCGGGCGCCGACACGGTGATGCTCGGCTCGCTGCTCGCGGGCTGCGAGGAGTCGCCGGGCGAGCTGATGTTCATCAACGGCAAGCAGTTCAAGTCGTACCGCGGCATGGGCTCGCTGGGCGCCATGCAGTCGCGCGGCGACCGCAAGTCGTTCTCCAAGGACCGCTACTTCCAGGAGGGCGTCGCCTCCGACGAGCAGCTGGTCCCCGAGGGCATCGAGGGCCAGGTGCCCTACCGCGGCCCGCTCTCCTCGGTCGTCCACCAGCTGGTCGGCGGCCTGCGCCAGTCGATGTTCTACGTCGGCGGCCGCACGGTTCCGGACCTCCAGGCGAACGGCCAGTTCGTCCGGATCACGTCCGCGGGCCTGAAGGAGAGCCACCCGCACGACATCCAGATGACGGTCGAGGCGCCGAACTACAGCCGCAACAAGTAGGCGCGAGCTTCTGCCAGGGCGGCCCCGGAGCATCCGGGGCCGCCCTCGCCGTGCCCGTCGGCGATACTGGAAGACGCTGAAACGCATCAGGGAAAGGCCACAGACGTGACTGAGATCGAGATCGGGCGCGGCAAGCGCGGCCGCCGGGCGTACGCCTTCGACGACATCGCCGTCGTCCCGAGCCGCCGTACGCGAGACCCGAAGGAGGTCTCGATCGCCTGGCAGATCGACGCCTACCGCTTCGAGCTGCCGTTCCTGGCCGCCCCCATGGACTCGGTCGTCTCCCCGGCCACCGCGATCCGCATCGGTGAGCTGGGCGGCCTCGGCGTGCTGAACCTCGAGGGTCTGTGGACGCGGTACGAGGACCCGCAGCCGCTGCTCGACGAGATCACGGAGCTGGACCCGGAGGCCGCGACCCGCCGTCTCCAGGAGATCTACTCCGCCCCCATCAAGGAGGAGCTGATCGGCGCGCGCATCAAGGAGGTGCGCGACTCCGGCGTGGTCACCGCCGCCGCGCTCTCCCCGCAGCGCACGGCGCAGTTCTCCAAGGCCGTGGTGGACGCGGGCGTGGACATCTTCGTCATCCGCGGTACGACGGTCTCGGCGGAGCACGTCTCCGGCTCGCACGAGCCGCTGAACCTGAAGCAGTTCATCTACGAGCTCGACGTCCCGGTGATCGTCGGCGGCTGCGCCACCTACACCGCGGCCCTGCACCTGATGCGCACCGGCGCCGCGGGCGTCCTGGTCGGCTTCGGCGGCGGCGCGGCGCACACCACGCGCAATGTGCTGGGCATCCAGGTCCCGATGGCGACGGCCGTGGCGGACGTGGCGGCGGCCCGCCGTGACTACATGGACGAGTCCGGCGGCCGGTACGTCCACGTCATCGCCGACGGCGGCGTGGGCTGGTCCGGCGACCTCCCGAAGGCCATCGCCTGCGGCGCGGACGCGGTGATGATGGGCTCCCCGCTGGCCCGTGCGACGGACGCGCCGGGTCGCGGCCACCACTGGGGCATGGAGGCGGTGAACGAGGAGCTTCCGCGCGGCAAGAAGGTCGACCTCGGCACGGTCGGCACGATCGAGGAGGTCCTCACGGGCCCGTCGCACACCCCGGACGGCTCCATGAACCTCTTCGGCGCCCTGCGCCGCGCGATGGCCACGACCGGCTACAGCGAGCTGAAGGAATTCCAGCGCGTCGAGGTCACGGTGGCGGACTCGCAGCACAAGCGGTAAACCGTACGGCGTCCAAAGGGCCGGTTGCCTGGCGGCGACCGGCCCTTTCGCATGCCCGAGGGGGCCTCACAACCGGTGCGCCGCCCCCGTGGGCGTGGCCCCCCGTGTGTCGAGGAGGAGCTGGGCCTTCACCGACAGGCCCTGGAGGTCGTACGTCCGATGCTGCTGGAGCAGGATGGTCAGGTCCGCGTCGGCTGCCGCCTCGTACAGGGAGTCCGCTCGGGGGACCGGGCGGTCCAGGACGTTCCAGGACGGGATGTGGGGGTCGTGGTAGCTGACGGAGGCGCCGAGGCTCATCAGGCGGACGGCGATCTCCTCGGCGGGGGTGGACTGCTGGTCGGCGAGGTCCGCCTTGTAGGTGACGCCGAGGAGCAGAACACGCGCCCCGCGCGCGGACTTGCCGTGTTCGTTCAGGAGGGTGGCCGCGCGCTGGACGACGTAACGCGGCATCTGGTTGTTGACCTGCTGGGCCAGTTCGACCATGCGCAGGGTGCGGCCGGTGGGTGCGGTCAGGTCCTGGGGGACGGCGTGGCCGCCGACGCCGGGGCCGGGGCGGAAGGCCTGGAAGCCGAAGGGCTTGGTCTCGGCGCAGCGGATGACGTCCCACAGGTCGACGCCCATGTCGTGGCAGAGGACGGCCATCTCGTTGACGAGGGCGATGTTGACGTGGCGGAAGTTGGTCTCCAGCAGCTGCACGGTCTCCGCTTCCCGCGGGCCACGCGCGCGTACCACCTTGTCGGTGAGGCGTGAGTAGAAGGCGGCGGCCGATTCGGTGCAGGCGGGGGTGAGGCCGCCGATCACCTTCGGGGTGTTGGCGGGGGTGAAGTCGCGGTTGCCGGGGTCGACCCGGCTGGGGGAGTAGGCGAGGTGGAAGTCGCGTCCCGCGCGCAGGCCCGAGCCTTCCTCGAGGAGCGGGCGCAGGAGGTCCTCGGTGGTGCCCGGGGGGACGGGCGACTCCAGGATCACGGTGGTGTGCGGGCGCATGCGTCCGGCGAGCGTGCGGGCGGCCGTCTCCACCTGGGCGAGGTCCAGCCCGCCGTCCGCCCCGCGCGGGGTGGGCGCGCAGATGACGGCGGTGCGTACGCGGCCGAGTTCGGCGGGGCTGGTGGCGTGCCGGAAGCCCGCCGCGAGCATGCGGCGCAGTTCGGCGGGGCTGAGGGAGCCTGGTTCCGGCCCGGTCGGGTATCCGAGCGTGGGGATGCCGGCGGCCACGGCGGCCTGGGCCAGCGGCAGGCCGTACGGGCCGAGTCCGATGACGGCGAGATCTGCGGGCATGGCGTGGGCCGTCCTTCCCAGTAACCGAAGCGGGACAGGTGCGCAAGCCCTGTGGACAGAATGAGCGAGCGCAATGTCAGACTAGGAGTAAATATGACCGAAGTACGGGATTGATCCCCCTGTGTCTTTCCGTCCGGCGGACGACGTCCGCCGGACAGGTCCGTGAAGGTTGTCCACAGGCTGGGGGCGACTGGTGGCTGAAGTCGGGCAACACGGTCAGAATTTGGGCATGGGGGATACGACCGGGCCACTCCCCACGGGTGCGGCCGGTACGACCTACAGCGGGAGGCAGCGGTGAGGACAGCGACACTGGGGCCGGCGCAGCGCGCCGAGTCACTCGCATCAATGGCCGAGCGCGAGTTGGACCTGCTGGTCGTCGGGGCCGGAGTGGTCGGCGCGGGGACCGCGCTGGACGCGGTGACCCGGGGGCTGTCCACCGGCCTGGTCGAGGCGCGTGACTGGGCGTCGGGCACGTCGAGCCGGTCCAGCAAGCTGATCCACGGCGGCCTGCGCTATCTGGAGATGCTCGACTTCGCCCTGGTCCGCGAGGCGCTCAAGGAGCGCGGCCTGCTGCTGGAGCGGCTCGCCCCGCACCTGGTGAAGCCGGTGCCCTTCCTGTACCCCCTTCAGCACCAGGGCTGGGAGCGGCTCTACGCCGGTTCCGGCGTCGCCCTCTACGACGCGATGTCGATGGCGCGCGGCCATGGCCGGGGCCTGCCCATGCACCGGCACCTGAGCCGCCGTCACGCCCTGCGGGTCGCGCCCGCCTTGAAGAAGGACGCGCTGGTCGGGGCCCTGCAGTACTACGACGCCCAGATGGACGACGCCCGCTTCGTCGCCACCCTGGTGCGGACCGCCGCCGCGTACGGCGCCCAGGTGGCCAACCGCGCGCGGGTGACCGGGTTCCTGCGCGAGGGCGAGCGCGTGGTCGGCGCCCGGGTGCAGGACGTCGAGGCCGGCGGGGAGTACGAGATCCACGCCAAGCAGATCGTCAACGCAACCGGCGTGTGGACCGACGACACCCAGGCGATGGTGGGGGAGCGGGGCCAGTTCCATGTGCGGGCCTCCAAGGGCATCCACCTGGTCGTGCCCAAGGACCGCATCCACTCGGCGACCGGACTGATCCTGCGCACCGAGAAGTCGGTCCTGTTCGTCATCCCCTGGGGCCGGCACTGGATCATCGGCACCACGGACACCGACTGGGACCTCGACAAGGCGCACCCGGCCGCGTCCAGCGCGGACATCGACTATCTGCTGGAGCATGTGAACTCCGTGCTCGCGGTGCCGCTCACGCGCGACGACGTGCAGGGCGTCTACGCGGGGCTCAGGCCCTTGCTGGCCGGTGAGTCCGACGCCACCAGCAAGCTCTCGCGCGAGCACACCGTGGCCCACCCGGTGCCGGGTCTGGTCGTGGTGGCGGGCGGCAAGTACACGACGTACCGGGTGATGGCCAAGGACGCGGTGGACGAGGCGGTGCACGGCCTCGACCTGCGGGTCGCCGAGTGCGTCACCGAGGACATCCCGCTGATCGGCGCGGAGGGCTACCGGGCGCTGTGGAACGCGCGGGCGCGCATCGCCGCCCGGACCGGGCTTCATGTGGTGCGCGTGGAGCACCTGTTGAACCGGTACGGCGCCCTGGCCGAGGAGGTCCTCGACCTCGTCGCCGCGGACCCCTCGCTCGGCGAGCCGCTGAAGGCGGCGGAGGACTATCTGCGCGCCGAGGTGGTGTACGCCGCCTCGCACGAGGGCGCCCGGCACCTGGACGACGTGCTGACCCGGCGCACTCGCATCTCCATCGAGACCTTCGACCGGGGCACGCTCAGCGCCCGTGAGGCTGCCGAGCTGATGGCGCCGGTGCTCGGCTGGGACAAGGACCACATCGAGCGGGAGATCCAGCACTACGAGAAGCGGGTGGAGGCGGAGCGGGAGTCCCAGCGCCAGCCGGACGATCTGACGGCCGACGCGGCGCGGCTGGGGGCGCCGGACATCGTGCCGCTGTAACCGGGCTGTTCGTCCAGCGGGCCCTGCTCTCTCGGCGGGGCCCTTCTTCACTCGAACGAGTGTCGTGAGCTGGGATCTCTGCTCGGAACCCGGGCGTTCTACGAGGTGCGGGGGCAGAACTCGGCTGCGAGCAACCGGGGTTCGAGACCGGGGTCCGTCACCGCTGTCGTGTTCACCCGGTAGGTGAGGACATGGCGTCCGTCGACGGTGGCCGCGGTGCGCACGGAGCTGCCGGAGATGCGTCCGCCGTGCCCCCACACCGTGGTGCCGCACGGCAGCTTCACGGGGAACAGGCCCATGCCGTACGAGCCGTGCGCGGTACGGGTGTCGAGCATCTCGCGCAGCCGGCGCGGGGGCAGCAGTTCACCGCCGAGCAGCGCCGCGTAGAAGCGGTCCAGGTCGGCGAGCGTGGTCACCAGCTCGCCCGCGGCTCCGGCCACCCGCGGGTCGAGCTCGGTGACGTCGCGGCCGTCGGCGGTGTAGGCGCGGCCGTGCGGTTCGGGGAGGGAGGTGCGCGATCCGGGAAAGGAGGTGCCGGTCAGGCCCAGGGGAGCGATCAGCCGGCGTTCGGCCTCGGCCGCGTAGGAGCGGCCGGTGACCTGCCGGACGACCAGGCCGAGCAGGACGTAGTTGGTGTTGGAGTAGGCGAAGCGGCCGCGGTCGGCCGGAGGGTGGGTGAGTGCCAGGCGTACGGCCTGACGAGGGGTGAGGGCGACCAGGCCCCCGGTGTCCGCGGTGAAGTCGTACAGGCCGCTGGTGTGGGTGAGCAGGGCACGCAGGGTCAGTGCGCGCCCGTCGTTCCCGGCTCCGCGCACCAGCTCCGGCAGATGGCGCTCCACCGTGTCGGACAGGGACAGCCGGTGTTCGGAGGCCAGTTGCAGGACGACCGTCGCGATGAAGGTCTTCGTGATGCTGCCCGCCCGGAAGTGGTCGGCGGGACCGATGCCGGGGCCGGTCGTGGCGAAACGGGTGGTGCCGTCCTCCTCGCGGGAGAGCAGGGCAGCGGCCGGGGCGCCGCCCTCGGTGACCAGCAGCGGAAGGACCGCGTCCGCGGCCGGTGCGGGGGGCGCCGAGGAGGCGGCCGGGGTCAGGCACAGGAGGGCCGCGGCCACAGGAACGGCCAGTAGGGTCCGGAGGGACGGCACGGCGGGAACCCTCCTTGTCGGCACGGCGGGACCTCCTTGTCGCGGCCCATCATGCAGGGTGCGGAACGTTCGGTTCCGGTGGGGGTGACTCCGGCCGCTGGAGCTCTCACGTCCCACGGGCACCCTGGGCGTCGGGCACTTGTCGGGTGAGAGACAATGGAGGCTCTGTCAGGGCGGGTTGCATGAGGGGACGCATGTCGGAGGCGGAGCGGGCGGGGACATCCCGTCAGGACAACAGCGCACGTCTCCTCGCCGGGCGGTACCGGCTGGGAGATGTGCTGGGCCGCGGGGGCATGGGCACGGTGTGGCGTGCCGAGGACGAGACCCTGGGGCGCACCGTCGCCGTCAAGGAGCTGCGGTTCCCCTCGAACATCGACGAGGAGGAGAAGCGCCGGCTGATCACGCGGACGCTGCGGGAGGCCAAGGCCATCGCGCGGATCCGCAACAACAGCGCGGTGACGGTCTTCGACGTGGTCGACGAGGACGACCGGCCCTGGATCGTGATGGAGCTCGTCGAGGGCAAGTCGCTCGCCGAGGTCATCCGGGAGGACGGCCTGCTGGAGCCGAGGCGCGCGGCGGAGGTCGGGCTCGCGGTGCTCGACGTGCTGCGCTCGGCCCATCGGCAGGGCATCCTGCACCGTGACGTGAAGCCGTCCAACGTACTGATCGCCGAGGACGGCCGGGTCGTGCTCACCGACTTCGGCATCGCCCAGGTCGAGGGCGACCCGTCCATCACCTCCACCGGCATGCTCGTCGGCGCGCCCTCCTACATCTCCCCGGAACGGGCCCGCGGGCACAAGCCGGGGCCCGCGGCCGACCTGTGGTCGCTCGGCGGTCTGCTGTACGCGTCGGTCGAGGGTGTGCCGCCGTACGACAAGGGCTCCGCGATCGCCACGCTCACCGCGGTGATGACCGAGCCGCTGGAGGAGCCGAAGAACGCCGGGCCGCTGCGGGACGTCATCCACGGGCTGCTCACCAAGGACGCGGCCAAGCGGCTCGACGACGCGGGTGCGCGGCGGATGCTGAACGCCGTCATCCAGGCGCCCGAGCCCAAGAACGCGGGGTCCGAGGCGCTGGACGCGACGAAGGTCGTGCCGCTGCCGGCACAGCCCGACGCGCCCTCGGAGAAGGGCGGTTCGGGTGGTTCCGGCGGCTCCGGCGAGGCCGGGGAGCGGCTGCGGGGGGCGCTGCGCTCGGTGCGCAAGGCGGCTGTCGCGGCGGGGGCCGGGGCGGCTGCTCGGGCCAAGTCGGGGGACGGGGCGGCTGGTTCGGGTACTGGCACGGGTTCGGGCACTGGCACTGGTGCGGGGTCCGGATCTGGGTCGGGCGCGGGTGCCGGGGCCGGTGCCGGTGTGGGTGCGGTCGGTGGTTCGGGGGCCGGCTCCGGCGTCGGCTCCGGCTCGGGTTCTGTGGCCGGCTCGGGGGCCGGGGGTGGCTCGGGGTCCGGTTCGGGGGCCGGTGGTGACGCGGCTTCCGGTGGGCGTAGTTCTGGGTGGCCCGTGATGACGCCGCCGGCGGATCTGCCGCCTCGGGCGGTGCCCAGGGCGCCGTTGACCGATGTGGTGCCGCGGCGGACGTTGGTGGTCATCGCCGTGGTCGTGGCGCTGGCCCTGCTCGGGGTGGTGCTGGCCGTCGCGTTCAGCGGGGACGACTCCAAGGACTCCGCGGGCGGGGACACCAAGGCGTCGGCCGGGGCGAGCGCCGGTGACGACACCAAGGCGGACGAGAGCGGCGGGGCGAGTCCGGACGGGAAGGCGAGCGAGTCGGCCACGTCCGGGGAGACCTCCGAGGCGGACCCGAGCGCCGAGGCCAGTGCGACCACCGGCAGTGGGACGGGTTCTGACGATTCGTCCGACGGGTCCTCCGGCAAGGGTGGCGGTGCGGTGGCAACGCACGAGGGCGGTCAGGGGTACTCGATCGGGCTGCCCAAGGGGTGGAAGTACCAGTCCACCAGCGCCGCGGGCGACCGTTTCACCGGGCCCGACGGGCAGAAGCTGCTCATCGGCTGGACCACCACGCCCAAGGACGATCCGGTCGCCGACTGGGAGAACCAGGAAGGCGGCATGCAGCGTGCGCAGTACCAGCGGATCCGTATAGAGGCCGTGGACTACCGGGGCTGGAACACGGCCGACTGGGAGTTCACGTACGTCGACGGCGGGACCAAGTACCGGAGCATCGACCGCGGGTTCGTCGTGGACGACGATCTGGGGTACGGGCTGATGTACACGGCGAAAGCCGCCAATTGGGGCAGCGAGCTGCGTAAGGACACATGGCGGACGCTCACGAAGACCTTCGAACCGGAGGAGTGACCGTCACTTGGAGTGACGGGTCACGGTTTGGGGCGTGAGATCTCGCATCCCCTCTTGGTGAGTTGCCTCCGGCACGTATCGTGAGTGCTTGCGGACCGTACGCATCCAGGTATGTATGCACAACGGGACGTGAGGCGAACGGAATTGACCGACCGGGCGGCCGGGGGAGGCATCGTGGACGAGTACGCGGGTCGGGTGCTCGCCGACCGTTACCGCCTGCCGCTGCCGCCGTCCGACGAGTACGAACTCACCGAGACCCGGGCCTTCGACACCTACAGCGGACAGGAAGTCCTGGTCCGGCAGGTGCCGTTGCCGGAGGTCGTCGAGGCCGAGGTGCTCGACGCGGAGGGGCTGCCCGACGGTTTCACCGCCCGTGACCGGGGCGCGATGCGGCGGCCCGCGGCGCGGGGAAGCACCCGGCGGCCCACCGAGCCGGCCGTGCGGCGGGCCGTGGAGGCCGCGCAGGCGGCGGCCCGGATCCCGGACCATCCCCGGCTGGACCAGGTCTTCGACGTGTTCGCCGAGGGCGGTTCGCTGTGGATCGTCAGTGAGTTGGTGTCGGCGCGACCGCTGGCCGCGCTGCTCGCCGAGAAGCCGTTGACGCCGTACCGGGCGGCGGAGGTCGCCTCCGACGTGCTGATGGCGCTGCGGGTGCTGCACGCGCACGGCTGGGTGCACCGGAACATCACCGCGCGGACGGTTCTCGTCTGCGACGACGGACGGGTGATGCTGACCGGGCTCGCGGTCGGGGCGGCGGAAGAGGCGCTGTGCGGGTACGACCCGGTGCCCGCGGACGACGATGCCGGTGGCGTCGGCCTCAGCGGGCCCGGGGCGGGACCCGGTGGCGGTTCCGGTGGCGGTTCCGGTGGCGCGGGGGCGTCCGTCTCCGTCGAGGCGGATCCCGAGGCGGCTCGCCGGGCCGCGATCGAGGCACGGGCGGCCGGAGGGCTGCCGCCGGTCGAGGGACCGCGCGGGGGCTCGGGTACGGGCGGTGCGGGTGCCGGGGCGCCGACGCCCCGCGCTGTCGAGAGCGGCGGGGACATCCGGGCGGCGCGGGCCGGAGCGATCGCCGCGTACCGCGCGGGGGCGAGGGCCGCTGCCCGGGTGCAGGAGGCCCAGAACGGCCGAGCGGCTCTCCCGGGTGCCCGCCCGGCACCGGAGGCCAACGGCGCCTCGGCCGAACCGCCGTATCCCTCGGGGAACGGTGCCTCGGCGCAGCCGCCGTACCCCTCGGCGAACGGTGCCTCGGCGCAACCGCCGTATCCCTCGGCGAATGGTGCGAGCCAGCCGCCGTATCCCTCCGCCAACGGTGCGAGCCAGCCGTCGTATCCCTCCGCCAACGGCGTGACGCAACCGCCGTATCCCTCCGCCAACGGCATCCAGCAGCACCCGTCCGCCCCCACTGCCGGGCCGCCCGGGCAGATCGCCGACCCCTACGGCGTGCGCGCCACGCCCTGGCACGGCGCCGCACCCCGCACCGGCACCCCCGGTGCACCCCCGGCGACGGGCGAACGGCCGGGAACCCAGCCGCACCCCGGCCGCACCGCCCTGCCCCCAGGCACCGCCCTCCCGGGCCAGGCAGGGTCCACCGGGGGCGGGTTCGCCGCACCCGGCCGTAACGGCCCCGGAGCTCTCGGACCCGCGGCGGGCACCCCCGGCACGGGCGCCCGGCTCCCGGGTCAGGCAGGCCATGGCGCCCCGGTCCCCGCGACCCCCGGCGCCCCCGTCGCCGCCCGCTGGGACGAGCTGGCCGCGGTCGCTCCCGTGCGTCGGGGGCCCGCCACCGCGCTTGCCGCGGAGCGCGCTCGGCAGGCCCGGATGGCGGTCGTCGGCCCGGTCACCGAGCGATGGGCGCCCGAGCAGGCCGGGCCCGTGCACGAGAACTGGCAGTTGGCGGCGCCGATCGGTCCCGCCACCGATCTGTGGGCGCTCGGGGCGCTGCTGTTCCGGGCCGTGCAGGGGCATGCGCCGTACCCGGAGGAGTCCACCGCCGAGTTGGTGCAGATGGTGTGCGCCGAGCCGCCCGCCTTCGCGGAGGAGTGCGGACCGCTCCGGCCGGTCGTCGAGTCGCTGCTGCGCCAGGACCCCACCGAGCGGCTCGACTTCGAGGAGTTGCGCGGCTGGTTGCGCTCCCTCGTGCGGTCGGCGCCCGAGCCCGAGGCCGGGGCGCATGTCGTGGCGGCGCCGCCCGTCGACGCCAGCCGGCTGCCCGTCGTGCGTCGGCGCGGCGAGCTGGTGCGCCGGCGCCGCGCCGGGCTGCCCGCGCACCACGGGCGGCACAAGCGGGCGCGGCAGGAGGCCGGTTCGCCGCGCCGCCTCGGCCGTACGCTGCTCGTGCTGATACTGCTCCTGATGGCGGGGGCGATCGCGTACGCCATGCTCTTCATGCCCAAGGCCGACACCGGCGGCGGCGCCGACGACACCGACCGCACCGGGGCCACCGGCGAGGTCAGCCAGGCACCCGAGGCGAGCAGCGAGCCCCGCCCCGACCAGACGTCACCGGCGGAGGGCAACACCCCCTCGAAGGGCTCGGGCTCCACCGAGACCCAGACCGGCACCGACCCCGACGTCCCGGACGGATTCGCCCTGCGCGCCGACGACGAGGGCTTCAAGGTCGCCGTCGCCAACGGGTGGGACCGGACGGGGAAGAACGGCCGCGGGCAGGTCGTCTACTCCCACGGGGACTTCGAGCTCATCGTCGTACCGGGCCGGGACACCGCCGCGGAGTTCGGCAGCGACCCGATGGCGTACCAGCGGGAGGACGAGCCGGAGCTGCAGCCCTACCGGGACTCCAGCTGGGCCACCTCCACCGGTCTGAAGACCATCGAGGTGGGCGGACGGACCATGGCGGAGGGCCAGTTCACCTGGACCGACGACGCGGGCCGCGAGCGCTTCGTGCGCAACCTCGCGATCCTGGTCGGCGACCGGTACCACGTCGTGCAGGTGCGCGGGCCGGAGGCCGAGCGGGACGAGGTGACGCGGCTGTTCGAGCAGGCGTCGGCGACCTATCGGGTCACCGGCTGAGCCAGCCTCCCGACTGTGGGTGACGGGGCGCGGACGGTTGCGTTCCGGGGGTGGAAGCGACAACCGTCACAGTGCTGTCTCTGTGCGGCCCCGCAGGTTCCCTGGGCGTGCCCCGGTCCTTAATGTGACCCTGTCAAGAGCATTGCGGGGCAACGTGAATCAGATGCAGGGCCGGCTCCTCGCGGGGCGCTACCGACTGACCGACGCCATCGGCAGCGGCGGTATGGGCCGGGTGTGGCGTGCGCACGATGAGGTGCTGCACCGGGCCGTCGCGATCAAGGAGTTGACCGCAGCGCACTTCGTCTCCGAGAGCGATCAGGAGCGGCTCCTCGCGCGCACCCGGGCCGAGGCCCGCGCGGCGGCGCGGATCAACCACTCGGCGGTCGTCACCGTGCACGACGTGCTCGATCACGACGCCCGGCCGTGGATCGTGATGGAGCTGGTCGAGGGCCACTCGCTGGCCGACGCGGTCAAGGAGCGGGGCCGGGTCGAGCCGCGCGAGGCCGCCCGGATCGGACTGTGGGTGCTGCGCGCCCTGCGCGCCGCGCACTCCGCCGGTGTCCTGCACCGCGACGTCAAGCCCGGCAACGTGCTGCTCGCCGAGGACCGCCGCGTCCTGCTCACCGACTTCGGCATCGCGCAGATCGAGGGCGACACCACGATCACCCGCACCGGAGAGGTCGTCGGCTCCGTCGACTACCTCGCCCCGGAGCGGATCCGCGGCCATGACCCGGGCCCGGCGTCCGATCTGTGGGCGCTGGGCGCCACCCTGTACACGGCGGTGGAGGGCAGGTCGCCGTTCCGCCGCACCTCCCCGCTCTCCACCATGCAGGCGGTCGTCGAGGAGGAGGCCCCGCGGCCCGCGTACGCCGACGCGCTCGGCCCCGTCATCGCCGCCCTGCTGCACAAGGACCCCGCGGTGCGCCCCGACGCGGCGGCGGCCGAACTGATGCTCGCCGAGGCGGCGGAGGGCCGGCGGCCGAACGCGGCGCAGATGTACGTGCCGACGCAGGCCGCGCACCCCCGGGTCGGTCCCGAGCGGCCCACGACCCCGGAGCCCGCCCCGGCCCCGGCGGTTCCCCTCGCCCCCGCCCCTCCCAGGCGCCGCCTGCGCACGCTCGCCCTTGTCGTGGTGGTCGCCGCCCTGGTCGGCGGAGGCACGGTCGTCGCGCTCCAGAAGTGGGACGAAGGACGGCGCCAGGGCACGACCGTGACGCCGACTCCCACCCCCACTCCCACTCCCACGAACAAGTCGACCGGGAGCCCGGAGTCCAACGTCCCCGCGGGCTGGGTGCGTGTCGACGACCCGCTGGGATTCAGCCTCTCCCTGCCCAAGGGCTGGGAGCGCAGCGTGTTCAGTGACCAGGACGGCCTGACGCAGATCGACTACTCGCCCGACGGGGGCAAGAACCTCCTGCGGATCGCCGTCGACAGCGCGCCGGACTTCGATGATCCGTACGCCCATCAGGTCGCTTTGGACGGGCACTTGAAGCAGCGGCTCGTGGACTACACCACGGTCGCCATGAAGCGCACGGTGTACCGCGACCGCCAGGCCTCGCGCCTGGAGTACACCTGGACCCAGCTGGCGAAGGACTCCGACTTCCCCGGTCCGTTCCGGGCCGTCGATCAGATGTACATCGCCGACAGCGGCGCCGAGTACGCCTTCTACATGTCCGCCCCCGTGGACGAATGGGCCCCCGCCGAGGAGCGGTTCGAGACCGTGCTGAAGAGCTGGCGCGAAGACTGACGCAGTTGGCCGGTCAGCGCCGCGGAAGGGGGCCGTCCGGCGGGGCATGATGGGGCGTATGGCGACCCACGGGGATCAGGGGGAGGGCGACTTCCGGGTCATCGCGGGCCGTTACCGCCTGGAGGTGCGGATCGGGCGCGGCGGGATGGGGGTCGTGTGGCGGGCCACCGACCAACTCCTCGGGCGGCGCGTGGCGGTGAAGGAGTTCCCCTTCGACGAGACCGACCCCGGCGCGCTCTCCCCGGCGGACCTGCGGCGCCGCCGTGAGCGCACGCTCCGCGAGGCGCGGGCGGTCGCGCGGCTGCGGCATCCGCACATCATCGTCGTGCACGACGTCGTGGAGCACGCCGAACGGCTGTACATCGTCATGGAGTTGATCGACGGCGGCTCCCTCGCCGACCGGATCGTGGCGCACGGGCCCGTCGACGCCGTCGAGGCCGCGCGGATCGGCGCCGAGCTGCTGAGCGCGCTGCGCACCGCGCACTCGGCGGGCGTGCTGCATCGGGACATCAAGCCCGCGAACGTCCTCATCGACGGGGGCACCGGCCGGGTCGTGCTCACCGACTTCGGCATCGCGCAGGTCGCGGGCGCCAGCACCCTCACCGAGACCGGCACCTTCGTGGGCCCGCCCGAGTACACCGCGCCGGAGCGGATGTCCGGCGCCGGTACCGGTTCCGCCTCCGACCTGTGGTCGGTGGGCGCACTGCTGTGCACGGCCGTCAGCGGTGAATCGCCGTTCCGGCGCGACTCGTTGGGCGGCATCCTGCACGCGGTCGTCTTCGACGAGATACGGCCGCCCCCGCAGGCCACCCCGCTGCTGCCGGTCGTACGGGGCCTGCTGGAGCGCGATCCGCTACGACGGCTCGACGCGGCACAGGCCGAGTGGATGCTGCGGGACTTCCTGGCCGGCGTCCACCGCCCCGCGCCGGTGCCGGCGCCCTCGCTCCGGCTGTCCCCGAGGAGCGTGCTGGTGAGCCTGGTCCTGGTCGCCGCGACGGCGGTGACCGGGGTGTCGGCGGTGGCGTTGCTGGTCGACGGGGAGAGCGGCGGAAACGTTCCGCCGGTGCCGTCGAGTTCGGCGCCCGAGACCTCGGCGAGCCCATCTGACAGCGCCTTCCCTAGCCCCTCCTCGCCCGCCGCTACCGGCCCAAACCGGAGATAAGCCCTACGAGGGGTCACGGCTCTGTGACCGGACGGCGTTCGAGGTGGCTCCACTGTGCCTCGGCGCGATATGGATGGACACATGAACAGCAACGGGGGAAGCCCTTACGGGTCCGACGAGCCAACCAGTTTCGGCCTGCAACCGCCGAGACCGCCGGCGGCCGTGCCGCATCCGGACCATGTGCCGCACCCGGGCAACCCGTACGCGGCGCCCACCCAGGTCGTCCCGCCGCAGCAGCCCGCGCCCGCGGACCCCGGTGCCGGACGGCTGATCGCGGGCCGCTACCGGCTGTTGAGCAAGCTCGGGCACGGCGGCATGGGCACGGTGTGGCGGGCCAAGGACGAGACCGTGGACCGCGAGGTGGCCGTCAAGGAACCCCGGATCCCCGACCACCTTCCCGAACGCGAACGCGCCAACGCCTTCGAGCGGATGCGCCGCGAGGCCCGTGCCGCCGCCCGGCTCGACCACCCCTCCGTCGTGAACGTGCACGACGTGGCGCTGGTCGACGGCCAGCCGTGGATCGTGATGGAACTGGTCCAGGGCCGTTCCCTCGGTGACCTCCTCCAGGAGGGCACCCTCGACGCCCGCGAGGCCGCCCGTATCGGCCTCGACGTGCTCGGCGCCCTGGAGGCTGCGCACGCGGCGGGCATCCTGCACCGGGACGTGAAGCCGGACAACGTGCTGCTCGGACGGCACGACCGGGTCGTGCTCACCGACTTCGGCATCGCCCAGATCGAGGGTGAGACCAATCTGACCGACACCGGCGGCTTCGTCGGCTCGCCCGAGTACATCGCGCCCGAGCGTGTGCTGGGCCAGCGTCCGGGCCCGGCGAGCGACCTGTGGTCCCTCGGTGTGGTGCTGTACGCGGCGACCGAGGGCGTCTCGCCGTTCCGCCGCAGCAACACCCCGGCCACGCTCCAGTCCGTCCTCAACGCCACCCCGGCCGCGCCCGCCTCCGCGCAGGGCCCGCTCGCCGAGGTCATCACCGGACTGCTCCAGAAGGACCCGGCCCACCGCCCGAACGCGGCCCAGGTGCGGGCGCTGCTGGACCGGGCCGCGACCCCGCCGACGCCCCCGGCGCAGACGCAGGTCGTGCGGTTCGCGGGAGGCCCGGAGAAGGGCGTCCGGGTCGGCCGGGGAGCACTCGTCGGCATCGGCGCCGCGTTCGTCGCGGTCGTCGTGGCGGCGGCGGGACTGGTGGTCGCGGACCCGTTCGGCGGGGAGGACGGCCCGGCCGGTTCCTGGGTCCAGGAAACCGACCGGAAGCTGGGCGTGACGCTGAGCGTGCCCAAGGGCTACCAGGTGGGCAAGCCGGACGCCGACGACACGGACAAGAACTGGGTGACGTACTCCGACGCGAGCGGCGCGATCTGGATCGGCGTGAACGTGACCCGGAGGGCCGACGACACCTCGGGCACCCTCAAGGGCTCCGCCGCGGCCCAGATGTACGCCGAGAACGAGGAGTTCGAGGCCTCCGGCGAATACGACCTCGCCATGCCCGAGAACCCGAGGACCAACACGAAGCTGACGACGTACAAGGGCAAGAAGTCGGCCGAGAACACGGTCGTCTACACCACCAACGACACCCAGAACCCCCGCCCGCGCGAGCTGAGGATCTTCTACTACATGAACTCCAAGAAGGACATGTATAAGGTGACGATCAGCTATCCCGGCAAGGGCGACTTCACCGAGCGGGGACGCGAGGTGGCCGAGAACGTGATCGCGGATCTGGACATCAAGACGCTCTGAACTGAGGCTCCCACGTGCGACTGGTCGGCGGACGTTACCGGCTGCTCGAACGCATCGGCTCCGGCGGCATGGGCACGGTGTGGCGCGCGCTCGACGAACTGGTCGAGCGCGAAGTCGCCGTGAAGCAGCCGCGGTTGCCCGGTGATCCGGAGGACGAGTCGTACCAGCGGGCCGCCCATCGCCTCTACCGCGAGGCCCGGGCCGCCGCGCGGGTCGAGCATCCGTCCGCCGTCGCCATCCACGACGTCGTCGTGGAGGAGGACGGACTCCCCTGGATCGTCATGGAGTTGGTGCGCGGCGAGTCCCTGCACGAGCGGCTCCGGGGCGGCCCCCTGGAGCCCGCCGAGTCGGCCGGGATCGGCCTCGCGGTCCTCGGCGCCCTGCGTGCCGCGCACTCCGTCG
The DNA here is from genome assembly GCF_056436565.1 of Streptomyces sp. NPDC043726. Lineage (NCBI taxonomy): Bacteria > Bacillati > Actinomycetota > Actinomycetes > Kitasatosporales > Streptomycetaceae > Streptomyces > Streptomyces sp. NPDC043726. The sequence goes on along the minus strand of NZ_JBWKCI010000001.1, from coordinate 700,565 downwards.
GCATCGTGCACCGGGACGTGAAACCGGCGAACGTCCTGCTCGGAGGGCACGACCGGGTCGTCCTCACCGACTTCGGCATCGCCCATGTCCAGGGCGAGGAATCCCTCACCGCCACCGGGGAGTTCGTCGGCTCCCTGGAGTTCATCGCGCCCGAGCGCATGTCGGGCCGCACCGCCGGACCCCCGTCCGACCTGTGGTCCCTCGGCGTCCTGCTCTACGCCGCCGTGGAAGGCTGGTCGCCTTTCCGTCGTACGACGGTGGAGTCCACGCTCGCCGCGATCCTCGCCGTCGACCCGCCCGAGCCGAAGCGCGCGGGCGCCCTCGGGCCGCTGCTGGTCCGGCTGCTGGCGAAGGACCCCGAGGCGCGACCGGACGCCGAGGAGACCGCGGCGGCGCTGCAGGCGGTGGCCCCCGCGGCACGCCGGCCGGCACCCGGGGCCCGGGACGCCGTGGAGCCGGGGGAGTCCGAGCCGCAGGACGCCTCGGAGCTGGCCGAGTTCGGAGACGACATCGGCACCGTGCGGCTGGCGCCGGAGGCCGACACGTCCGCCGAGCCGATGGCCGTCGTAGCCGCCGAGCCGATGGCGGTCATATCCGCCGTACGACCGGACCCGCCTCGCCCCCTCCACCGCCGCCCCCTCCCGCTCGCCCTCCTGGGCGGCACCCTCGTCGGCGCCTCCTGGCTCGGCATCGCGCTCCTCACGGGCCCCGACAGCGGCGCGGCCACGAAGAACACCACGGCGACCCGATCGGCGTCGCCCCGGCCCAGCGCCGAACCCGGTTGGGCCGCCCACCCGGAGAAGGCGATGCACGCCACCATCGCCCTCCCCACCGAGTACGAGGAGTTCGCCCGCCAGGGCACCGCCGCCATCCAGCCCCGCGTCGTCGAGTACGCGGACCCGGACGCCGCCGTGCAGATCCGCCTCACCCAGTGGGACAAAGCGCCCGGAAGCCCCATGCGCCAGGCGAAGCAGCACGCGGCGACATGGGAGTTCTTCGAGCGCCCCAGCACCCAGTACACCGAGACGACCTTCCGCGGCTGGGAGGCCGTGCAGTCCGACAGCGTCTACGGGGACCCGGAGCTGCGGCGCCGCGTCATGGAGCTGTTCGTCCGCACCGACGACAACCGGCTGTACGAGCTGCGCGTCGAGATGCCCAAGGGCACGGCGGAGGAGAAGACGGGCACGGCGGTTTTCACATCCGCCCGCGATCGGCTCAGGATTGCCACAACGCCCTGATCAGCGCATTTGCTGCCAGCAGTCACTGGCAGCATGTGAGCACTCCGTGAATCCCCATTACCGCCGGGTACACAAAGCCTTCGGCGCGGCATACCCTGCGCGTCATGACGGACTCGCAGGCCCCGGCACAGACCGGCACGAACCCCCTCGCCCCCGCCCCGGCGGGCGCCCGCACCGCCGCCGACGTGGTGACCCCGGAGCTGGTCGCCCAGCTGACCCGCGGTGTGGTCGGTTCGGGCCGCACCGCCAACCACACGCCCTTCACCGGCGAGAAGCTGGCGGACCTGCCGGAGTCCACGCCCGAGGACGTGGAGAAGGCGTTCGCCGCGGCCCGCGCCGCCCAGGCGGTCTGGGCGCAGACCCCGGTACGGCAGCGCGCGGCGGTGCTGCTGCGCTTTCACGACCTGGTGCTGGAACGCCAGGCCGAGGTGCTGGACCTGATCCAGCTGGAGACCGGCAAGGCCCGGCTGCACGCCCACGAGGAGGTGCAGGCCGTCGCGATCGCCGCCCGGCACTACGGCCGCAGGGCCGCCGCCTACCTGAAGCCGAAGCGGCACGCGGGTGCCATGCCCACGCTCACGCGGGTCACCGAGCTGCGCCACCCGCGCGGGGTCGTCGGCCAGATCGCGCCCTGGAACTACCCCCTGGAACTCTCCGTCGGAGACGCCCTGCCCGCCTTCGTCGCGGGCAACGCCGTCGTCATGAAGCCGGACACCGAGACCTGCCTGACCGCCCTGTGGGCCCGTGACCTGCTGATCGAGGCGGGGCTGCCCGCCGAGGTCTTCCAGGTCGTGCTCGGCGAGGGCCCGGTCGTCGGACCCGAGGTCGTCCGCCGCGCCGACTACGTCTCCTTCACCGGCTCCACCCGCACCGGCCGCGAGGTCGCCCAGAGCGCCGCCGCCCGCCTGGTCGGCGTCTCGCTCGAACTCGGCGGCAAGAACGCCATGCTGGTCCTTGAGGACGCCGACATAGAGAAGGCCGCGGCCGGCGCGATCCGCGCCTGTTTCTCCTCCGCCGGCCAACTGTGCATCTCCATCGAGCGGTTGTACGTCCACGAGTCGATCGCCGACGCCTTCCTGGAGCGCTTCGCCGCCCGTACGAAGGCCATGCGGCTCGGCCGGTCCCTCGCCTACGGCGCCGACATGGGCTCGCTGGTCGGCGAGCGCCAGCTGGAGACGGTCAAGCGGCATGTGGAGGAGGCCGTCGCCAAGGGCGCCAAGCTCGTCGCCGGCGGAGTCGCCCGCCCGGACGTCGGCCCGTACTTCTTCGAGCCGACCATCCTCGACGAGGTGACCGAGCCCATGGCGGTCTGCAGCGAGGAGACCTTCGGCCCGGTCGTCTCCATCTACCGCTTCTCCAGCGAGGACGAGGCGATCGAGCACGCCAACGCCACGCCGTACGGCCTCAACTCCTCGGTCTGGACGAAGGACGGCGCCCGGGGCCGCGCGGTGGCGGCACGGCTGCGCACCGGCACGGTGAACGTCAACGAGGGCTACGCCCCCGCCTACGGCAGCGTCCAGTCCCCGATGGGCGGCATGAAGGACTCCGGGCTCGGCCGTCGGCACGGCTCCGAGGGCATCCTCAAGTACACCGAGGCCCAGACGGTCGCCCACCAGCGGCTGCTGCCGATGGCCCCCTCGCTGGGCATGGACGACGAGAAGTACGCCCAGCTCATGAGCCGCAGCCTCAGGCTGATGAAGGCGTTCCGGTTCCGCTAGCCCGGCCCGCGTTGAAGCGCCAGTCAGTCCGTCACTCGGTCAGCCCGTCACTCGGTCAGTCGGTCAAGAGGAGAGCGCGCGTGAGCAAAGACGCTTACGACTACGACGTCATCGTCGTCGGATCAGGCTTCGGCGGCTCGGTGACCGCCCTCCGCCTCACGGAGAAGGGCTACACCGTCGGTGTCCTGGAGGCGGGCCGACGCTTCACCCGCGAGACCCTCCCGAAGAACTCCTGGGACCTGAAGAACTTCCTCTGGGCCCCGAAGCTCGGGATGTTCGGCATCCAGCGCATCCATCTGCTGGGCAACGTCATGGTGCTGGCGGGCGCGGGAGTGGGCGGCGGATCGCTGAACTACGCCAACACCCTCTACGTACCGCCGAAGCCGTTCTTCGACGACCCGCAGTGGCGGGACATCACCGACTGGCAGGAGGAGTTGAAGCCGTACTACGACCAGGCCCGGCGGATGCTCGGCGTGCGGCTCAACCCCACCATGACCCCCTCCGACGTCCATCTGAAGGACGCGGCCGAGCGCATGGGTGTGGGGGACTCCTTCCACATGGCCCCGGTCGGCGTGTTCTTCGGCGACGGCGAGGACGCGGACGGTTCGGTGCGGGCGCGCCCGGGTGAACGGGTCGCCGACCCCTACTTCGGCGGCGCGGGTCCCGCCCGCACGGCCTGCGCCGAGTGCGGCGAGTGCATGACGGGCTGCCGGCACGGCGCGAAGAACACCCTGAACGAGAACTACCTCTACCTCGCCGAGAAAGCCGGCGCGGTCGTCCACCCCATGACGACCGTGGTGTCCGTCACCGACGACTCGCAGGGCGGATACGCGGTCGCGACCCTTCCGACCGACCGGAAGAAGGGCGAGGGCCGCGTCTTCAAGGCCCGCCGGGTCGTCCTCGCCGCCGGCACCTACGGCACCCAGACCCTGCTGCACCGAATGAAGGCGAGCGGGCAGCTGCCGTATCTCTCGCCGAAGCTGGGCGAGCTGACCCGGACCAACTCCGAGGCCCTGGTGGGCGCGCAGACCGACAACCGGCGCTACCGGAAGGTCACCGGCCAGAAGAAGGTCGACTTCACCCGCGGCGTCGCCATCACGTCCTCGATCCACCCGGACGCGAACACCCATATCGAGCCGGTCCGTTACGGCAAGGGCTCCAACTCCATGGGCGGCCTGACGATCCTCCAGGTCCCGTACACCGAGGGCGCGTCGCGCGTCGCGGCCTGGCTGCGCAACTCCGTCCGGCATCCGCTGCTGGTCCTGCGCTCGCTGTCCAACCGGCGCTGGTCGGAGAAGACCATCATCGGCCTGGTGATGCAGTCGCTGGACAACTCGCTGACGACGTACCTGAAGCCGGACGGCGTCGGCAAGGGCATGCTGACCGCCCGCCAGGGCCACGGCTCGCCCAACCCGATGCAGATCAAGGCGGCCACGGAGGGCGCGACCGCGCTCGCCGAGTCCATCAACGGCTTCGCGGGGTCCAATGTCGGCGAACTGATGGGCACCCCGCTCACCGCCCACTTCCTCGGCGGCTGCCCGATCGGCGCCACGCGCGAGACCGGTGTGATCGACCCGTACCACCGCCTCTACGGCCACCCGGGCATCTCGGTGGTCGACGGCGCCGCGGTCTCCGCCAACCTGGGCGTGAACCCCTCGCTGACCATCACCGCGCAGGCCGAGCGGGCGATGTCGTACTGGCCCAACAAGGGCGAGGAGGATCCGCGACCGGCGCAGGAACAGCCGTACGAGCGGCTCCAGCCGGTCGAGCCCAAGATGCCCGCGGTCCCGGCGGAGGCGTTCGGCGCGCTGCGCCTGCCCTTCCTGGGGATGCCGGCGGTGCCGCCGAAGAACTGACGCAGACAGCGAGAAGGACCTGCACCCCCCTCCGAGCGCAGGTCCTTCTCTCTTTTTCTTGCGTCAAGCTCTTCTGTCAGGCCCGTCTGTCAGGCCCTTGTGCCAGGCCCGTGCCTCAGGCGCTGGTGAGGCTCACGCCTCGGCGCCCGCCCGGCGGCGCTTCATCGCGAACATCACGCCCGCGCCGGCGACGATCGCGACACCACCGACGGTGGCGATGACCGGCAGGTTCGAGTCCGAACCGGTCTCGGCCAGCTCACCGTCGACGTCGACCTCGCTGACGTCCGTGATCTCGTCCTTGCCGCCGGTCTGCGGCTTGGAGTCGTCCGGCTTGCCGGGGTTGGAGCCGGCCGGCAGCACCTCGAAGAAGTAGATGCCGTAGTTCTCGTCCTCGGAGGTCCAGCAGCCGTCCTCGGTGGAGTACTCGGCGAGGCCGATGGCGATGCCGACCGCGCTCGGGACCTCGCGGCTGACGTTGACCCGCAGGTCGTAGCTGATCGACTGGCCGCCCTCGAGGCTGAACGTGTTGAGCGCGCCGCCCTCGCCGAACTGGGTGGCGATGTCGACCCACGTGCCGCCGCTGCGCACCTGCACGGTGACGAGGTCGGTGTAGTCGTCCTCCAGCTCCCAGTCCATCGCGGCGACGCCGACGATCGGCAGGATCTCCTCGATCGTCTCGTCGCTGGAGTTGCTGACGTTGAACTTGAAGTTCGTCCAGCCGCTGCCGGCCACGACCTGCTCGGGCAGACCGGTGATCGAGCTGTGCAGCACCTCGCTGATGTCGATGACCGGGTCGCCGTTCTCGTCGACCGGGCACTCCTCGACGACCTCGTCGTCGCCCTCCTCGTCCTCGTCCTCGGACTCCGAGGCGGACGGGCTCGCGGTGGCGGTCGGGGAGGTGCTCGCGTCGGCCGGCGGGGTGCTGTCCGACGGGGCGGGGCTCGTGGTGTCGTCCGCGGGCGGGGTGGAGTCCGAGGGCGCGGGGCTCGTGGTGTCGTCCGCGGGCGGGGTGGAGTCCGAGGGCGCCGGGCTCGTGGTGTCGTCGGCCGGCGGCGTGGAGTCGTCGGCGGCCGGGGTGCTCTCCGAGGAGCTCGGCGCCGGCGACGTCTCGTCCGTGGCGAACGCGGCCGGAGCGGACAGCAGGGCGATCGGCGCTATGGCGGCCGTCGCCGCCGCGGCGGCCAGAGCACGGCGAAGCTTCATGAAGACCTCGAGGAGTCGATGCTGAGAGGCCTCCGCATGGGGGAGCGGGTGTGGCCCTTGGTTCGCATGGTTGGATCCGCGAAGCCTGCGAATGGTTGTCCCTTCACTCACACAGTTTTTATGTGAGCTGGGCCACTTTCCGGGCGGATGTGCGAATACGGCGAAGGGCCCCGCGGGACGGAGTCGCGGGGCCCTTCTTCCGTCAGCACCGGCGTCAGGGCAGCGCCGGTGCCTGGGGAGCGGCGCCGGGGGGTTGCGCCGCTTGTCTCTGTCGTGCGTCGCCGCGCATCTCGACCTCTGGCGGTGACGCGGTGCCATGCGGTTGTCTCGGCGGGACATGGGGACTCTTCGACCGTTCGGTGCGTCCCGCCGGCCGGCCCCGGGCGTCCCCGGAGCCGACCGTTCTCTTGGGTGACCGGGCTGCTGTCCCCTGCCGTCCGGTCACTTGACTGGAGCGAGGTCCCACGACGCACGGCACGATCCGTACGTCTCATCGCTCCAGTGAGCCACGCGTGGTTCTTTCGGGCCCGCCCCTGGCTGGCACGGACACCACGACCAACGAAGCGTCTCGCGCGACGGTCACGCGCCGTACGGGTGAGGGCGGGCTCGAACTCAGATGCGACCGCGGCACAGTTCGAGCAGCGTCATCGCGAGGGCCGTGCCCGGCTTGCCCAACGCCTGCCGGAAGTGGTCGAGGACCTCCATCTCGCGGGAGAGGTTCACCCGACGCCCGCCCGAGGCGATCCGGGCCTCCTGGATGACGGCGGACACGGCCATCCGTTCCTGGATCAGACCGATGATCCGGTCGTCGAGCGAGTCGATGCGCTCACGGGCACCGGTGATCACGTCGGCGGCCTCGGAGGTGCGGGCGCCGGTGACGTCGAGAGCGGTCATTTCAGGGGCTCCTTTGGGGGCGGGGCCCCGGATCGGCACGGCCCGGGAAACGACAGGCGCCCCGGGCCTTGTCGGCCCGGGGCGCCTGGGAAGTCGCTTGTCAGTTGCTCAAGCAGCACGACCATGGCAGCCGGCGGGCCGGATGCCATAGGTAAAGAGGAAGGTCGGGTGCGTGAGCATGGGGTCAGTATGCCGTGGCCCGGGGTGACCGCCGAACCCGGTTCGCATCCTGAGACGTGGGCCGCCGTTTTGCGCCCCGTTAGAATCGATGGCACAGCCCCTTTCAAGCCGCCGGAAGGCAACCCGTGTCACCAGCGACCCCCGCCGCCCCCGACACCGTCCTGGTCGTCGACTTCGGCGCGCAGTACGCCCAGCTCATCGCCCGTCGCGTCCGTGAGGCCCGGGTCTACAGCGAGATCGTGCCGAGCACCATGCCGGTCGCCGAGATGCTCGCCAAGAACCCGGCGGCGATCATCCTCTCCGGCGGCCCCTCGTCGGTCTACGAGGAGGGCGCCCCCCGCCTCGACCGCGCGATCTTCGAGGCCGGCGTCCCCGTCTTCGGCATGTGCTACGGCTTCCAGCTGATGGCGCAGAGCCTCGGCGGCACCGTCGACAACACCGGCGCCCGCGAGTACGGCCGCACCGACCTGCACGTGTCCCGCTCCTCCTCCACCCTCTTCGAGGGCACCCCGGCCGAGCAGCACGTCTGGATGTCGCACGGCGACGCCTGCTCCGCCGCCCCCGAGGGCTTCACCGTCTCGGCCTCCACGGACGTCGTCCCGGTCGCCGCCTTCGAGAACGACGAGAAGAAGCTCTACGGCGTCCAGTACCACCCCGAGGTCATGCACTCCACGCACGGCCAGCAGGTGCTCGAGCACTTCCTGTACCGCGGCGCCGGGCTCACCCCCTCGTGGACCACGGGCAACGTCATCGAGGAGCAGGTCGCCGCGATCCGCGCGCAGGTCGGCGACAAGCGCGCCATCTGCGGCCTGTCCGGCGGCGTCGACTCCGCGGTGGCCGCCGCCCTCGTGCAGAAGGCCATCGGCTCCCAGCTGACCTGCGTCTACGTCGACCACGGTCTGATGCGCAAGAACGAGACCGAGCAGGTCGAGAAGGACTTCGTGGCGGCGACCGGCGCCAACCTGAAGGTCGTCGACGCGCAGGAGCGGTTCCTCGCCGCGCTGGCCGGCGTCTCGGACCCGGAGACCAAGCGCAAGATCATCGGCCGCGAGTTCATCCGTGTGTTCGAGCAGGCGCAGCTGGAGATCCTCCAGGAGGAGGGTCCCGAGGTCGCCTTCCTCGTGCAGGGCACCCTCTACCCGGACATCGTCGAGTCCGGCGGCGGCACCGGCACCGCCAACATCAAGTCCCACCACAACGTCGGCGGCCTCCCCGACGACATCGAGTTCGAGCTCGTCGAGCCGCTGCGCCAGCTGTTCAAGGACGAGGTCCGCATGGTCGGCCAGGAGCTGGGCCTGCCCGAGGAGATCGTCCAGCGCCAGCCGTTCCCCGGTCCCGGCCTCGGTATCCGCATCGTCGGCGAGGTCACCAAGGAGCGCCTGGACCTGCTGCGCGAGGCCGACGCCATCGCCCGCGAGGAGCTGACCGCGGCCGGCCTGGACCGCGACATCTGGCAGTGCCCGGTGGTCCTGCTGGCGGACGTCCGCTCGGTCGGCGTCCAGGGCGACGGCCGCACCTATGGCCACCCGATCGTGCTGCGCCCGGTCTCCTCCGAGGACGCCATGACGGCCGACTGGTCGCGGCTGCCGTACGACGTCCTCGCGAAGATCTCCACCCGGATCACCAACGAGGTGCGGGACGTCAACCGCGTCGTCCTCGACGTGACGTCGAAGCCGCCGGGCACGATCGAGTGGGAGTAGGCCCTAGGTGCGCTTGACCAGGCGCACGGGCTCGCCGGGCTTCCAGATCTGCAGGACGAGGTACTTGTCGTCCTCCACGTAGGTCCTCACGACCTCGGTCAGCTCGGTACGGAAGAGGTGGAACGGCTCCGGCGGTTCCACCTCTTCGCCGTACGCGGCCTTCTGCGCCGGGTCGTCGACCTCGATCGCCCGGCCGCTGATCCGCACGTCCCCGCCGCCCATCGACTGGCCCTCCCCGGGGTTCGCCTGGAGCGCGAAGCGCGGGTCGCGGCGCAGGTCGAGCGCCTTGAGCGAGTCCGGCATCATGCCGAGCCACAGCTCACCGGCCCGGAAGGTCACCTCGAGGCCGGTGGTGCGCGGGGAGCCGTCCTTGCGCAGGGTGGCGAGGACGTGGTGCGTGAAGGCGCCGAAGCGCTTCTCCACGAGCGCCGCGAACGCGGGTTCGGCAGAGCTGAAGGCTGCCCAGTTCTCCGTCATACGGCGAGTGTGGCGCCGAATCCCGACATCCGCTGTCCGGTATCAGACGCCGTACGGCACCGGCCGTACGAACCGCTCCCGCCCCTGTGCGTCGCGCACCGGCGTGCAGCCCGCCGCCGTCAGACGCCGGGCCAGCCTGGCACGCCTGGTCTCGTTGACGCGCAGGGTGATCAGCAGGAAGGCCGGGGTCAGGGCGGCCAGCGTGAGCAGGACCGCGAACTTCCCGGTCAGCGCGGCCAGCAGCACGAACAGCGGCGGGAGGGCCCAGGCCATGGTGAGCAACTGCTTGCGGTTGCCGGCGGCGCCCAGGGCGTCGTACCGGATGAGCGTCGTGATCAGGTCGACGTCCGGCTGCGCCGCGGGCACCGGCGTCAGCGAGCCCTGGTACATGCCGGGCACCGGGCCGCCCGCGCCCGCCTGCGGGAACGCCGCCGCGTTGGCCGCCGCGCGCCGCAGCGCCCGCGGGTCGGCGTCCCGGACCATGCGGACGCACAGCATCTTCTGCTGGCCGAGGTGGCGGACGTCGGCGTACGCGAAGCCGTAGCACTCGGCTATGTAGGCGAGCGCCCCGACGGTCTCCCACTCGGCGAAGGGGTGCACGAGCTCGACGACGTCCTGGGATGCGAGCTGTCGCATGAGGGCGGTGACGTGGCGGTCGGCGATGCTCACGGGGACTCCTGGCGGTGCGTGGCTGGAAAGTGACGCGGATTTGCTGATTCCGGATACCAGACCCCTGATCGCCTGAAAGGGTTGCGCGTCATCTTTACAACTCGGCCCTGCCCTTTTGCCCTGACCGACGGTAACTTCCGGGCCGTAAAGCAATCAGTGCAGGAGGCTGCCACATGCCCGGGCCCACGCCGCCGGTTCCGCTCCCCACCGACCGGCTGCGCTTCGCGATGCCGCCGATGCACGAGTCGGTCGAGGACGAACGCCGGCACCGCAAGGAACGGCTCGCGGGCGCGCTGCGGATCTTCGGGCGCCTCGGCTTCGAGGACGGGGTCTCGGGGCACATCACCGCGCGCGATCCGGAGTTCAGCGACTGCTTCTGGGTGAACCCCTTCGGGATGCCCTTCCGGCACGTCACGGTCAGCGACCTGGTGCTGGCCAACTCCGACGGACAGGTCGTCGACGGCCGCTACCACGTCAACCAGGCTGCCTTCACCGTCCACGCCCAGGTGCACGCCGCCCGCCCCGACGTGGTCGCCGTCGCCCACTGCCACTCCGTGCACGGCCGCGCGCTCGCCGCCCTCGGCGACCTGCTCGACCCGATCACCCAGGAGAGCTGCGCCTTCTACGAGGACATCGCCCTGTACGACGCCTACAGCGGGGTCGCCGTGGACGCCGTGGAGGGCCGCCGTATCGCCTCCGCGCTCGGCTCGCGCAAGGCGCTGGTCCTGCGCAACCACGGGCTGCTGACCGTGGGGGACTCGGTGGACGCGGCGGCCTGGTGGTTTCTGTCGCTGGAGCGGTCCTGCCAGGTCCAGCTGACCGCGAAGGCGGCCGGCCGCCCGGTCCTGATCGACCACAAGGCGGCGGTGGCGACGCGGGAGCAGCTGGGCGGGGACCTGGTGGCGTGGATCAACTACCAGCCGATGTGGCAGGACATCAGCAGGAGCGAGCCGGATCTGTTGAGCTAGGGCTTCAGAAGCCTCTCAGCACGGCTGCCTTCGTCATCGCGAACTCCTCGTCCGTGAGCACGCCGTCGCGGTGCAGCTCGCCCAACTCCCGCAACCTGCGCAGGAGTACGTCGTGATGGTCGGCCGGGGGCGGTACGGCGGCGGTGAGCGGGCGGGCGCGCTCGGCGTACGCCACCCCGCTGCGGGTGGAGGGGTGCGGCAGGCGGGCGGTCACGGCGGTGGCGACCAGCGCGGTGAGCAGGTCGCGGCGGGCGCTGCCCCACAGGTCGAGGGCATAGGGGTCCTTGTCGGGCGGGAGCTTGGAGAACGCCGTCTCCCGGGTCAGGAACCGCAGGAAGCCGTCCTCGTAGCCGGAGTTGGGCAGCCACTCGACGCCGACGACATCGGCGATGTTGACGATCCGGGGCCCGGTGGCCCGTTTGACCCGGTCGGAGGTGTCGTTCCAGTCGATGCGCACCTGGATCCCGTCGAAGGAGACCACGCCGTCGGAGGAGCGCACCGAGACCGGGACCGGGGGGCCGGGGAGCAGATAGGCCTTGGTGGGCTCGTTCGGGATCTGGTCCAGCAGCAGGGCGTGGCGGATCTCCTCGGCCACGTACTCGGCGACCCCCGCGCGGTCGACGTCCACCGCGAGCCGATACGGATCCGCCGGCTCCGGCAGCCGTCCGCCGGTGGCCTGGAGCAGCGGGTCGGCGCCCTCGCGCAGCCGCATCCGCAGCCGCCCGCGCTTGCGTTCGGGCTCGAAGACGACCCCGGCGACGGCCTCCAGCGGCACGGCGATCTCCCCGTACGTCTGCCGGAACAGCGGCACCGAGCGGTGCAGACCCGGCGTGATCCTGACCGTGGTGCCGTCGAAGGCCCAGGTCCCGTCGCGCTGGATGATCTCGGCCATGAGGAAATTCTCCCAGCCGGGTCAACACGGCGGCCGGTGTGTCACACCCGGTACGGCTCCGGCGCGCGGGATTCCGCCGGGCGAGCGGATGTTCGCCCGGTCGTGCTCGCGCTCGTGTGAGCTGGGCGGTTGATCCCACACACCCCTCGATCCCGTCCCCGGCCCTCCCACGGACCGGACCTGGCGGGCGCGGCCGGGGTGGCGTAGGGCACAATTCGCTGGCATTGCACTGGAGTTGTGGCGGCACGGAGCGCGGGGAAGGCGGCATCGGACGTGGCGGTGCAGGAGGCGAGACAGGGCACGGACCCGGGCGCGCACGCGGGCGGCTGCACCTGCGGGGACTGTCCGCACGGGACACGCGCGGGGCACCGGCGCGCGGTCGCCGAATTCCTGCTGATGCGGGACGGGTTCGCGGCCGGGCAGGGGCTGCCCGCGGGGGTCGCGCACTCGGCCTCGGCGTCCCGGCAGTGGGTCTCGGAGGAGCTCACGCAGTCCGCCGAACTGGTCGCCGAACGCGGCCGCGCCGAGGGCGAGGCCTGGCTGTCCCGCCTGTGGCGGCACACCGCCTGCACGGTGTGGGCCCTGGTGGTCGTGCTGCTCCTGGTGCAGGCGCTCACCGCGATCGGCGCGGGCTGGACGAGCGCCCGCACGGCCGGACTGCTCGCCGCGGTGGTGACGGCGGGCGCGCTGACCGCGGCCTCGTGGTTCCACCGCGCCCGGGGCGGAGTCCTGGCCCCCGTCATCGGTGAGGACAACCGGCTGTCCACCTCCCGCGCGGTCGCGGCGGCCTGGGTGCTGTTCCTGGCCTACGCGGTGCTCGTCCTGGTGGGCCGCCTCGCCTCCGCCTCCGACCCCGCCGAACGCGACGCGCTGATCGCGGGCTTCGACCTGGCCCGCGGCGCCGGCGTCGTGACGGTCCTGGCGGTGGTGTCCGCGGTCGCGGTGCTGGTCCGCCGGGTGGTGGGGCTGCGCGTCCTCGGCCAGCGCCTGCAGAAGACGCGGGCGGACCGCCCCCGTGCCGCGGACCTCCTGACCGACGACGCGGGCCGGGGCACGTTCGCCGATATCCAGTACGTGGTGATCGGCGCGGTGGCCCTGCTCTTCGCCGCCGTACGCCTCGCCCGCCGCCCCGACCAGCTCCCCGACCTCCCCTGGGGCCTCGCCGTGGTGGTCCTCGTCTCCGCGGCGACCTACCTCGCCGGAAAGTACGCCGAGGGCGGCCGACCGGTCATCCTCTCCGTGGTCCGCTCCCGCGAGGCCGGCGATCTGGACGGCCCGATCCGCACGGGCGACGACATCGAGATCCGCGGCGCCGGGTTCGTACCGCCGGGCGCCGGCACCGCAGACCGTCTCTCCCGCATGGTCGTCCGCATCGGCCCCGTCAACGTCCACGTCCCGCTGATCCCGGTCCGGGGAGGCTTCAGCAACCCCACCGACACGGTCCTGACGGTCCCGGTCCCGGCGGACGTGGAGCCGGGACGGGTGGAAGTGCAGGTCGTGACGGCCGCGGGGGTGGAGACGGGGCGGTACGCGATCGATGTGACGGAGTGAGCGGTGACGGAGTGAGAGCGTCACCCCGGGCAGGGGCGAAAAACCGTCAACACGGAGAAAATGGTCTGGTCAGGATTGAGCGGGGCCCGCGCGGTGAACGTATCGTCCCTTGAGGGGCACGTCCCGACGGGCGAGAGGCGGCACCGATGACTCACGGCTTCCGTACCGACACACACTCCCCCTATATGGACGGCCGCCGTGACTGGCGTGACCTGGCCACCCAGTACGCCCTCCTCCCTCTCCGCATCTTCCTGGGCGTCACCTTCGTCTACGCCTCCCTCGACAAGATGCTCGGCGGGGAGTTCCTGAAGGACTCCGGCTCCGGCTCCATCGGCGACCAGATGCGCGCCGTCCGTGACTCCTCCGCCATCCCCTCCCTGGTCGACCTGGGTCTGGAGAACCCCGTCGCCTTCGGCTGGGCCATCGCCCTCGGCGAGCTGGCCGTCGGCATCGGTACCCTCCTCGGCCTCTTCGCCCGCATCGCGGCCCTCGGCGGTGCCCTCCTCTCGCTCAGCCTGTGGCTGACGATGAGCTGGGCCGCCGATCCGTACTACTTCGGCAACGACCTCCCGTATCTGATGGCCTGGATCCCTCTCATCCTCGCGGGCGCCCCCTATCTGTCCCTGGACGCGATGATCCGGGCCCGCAAACGGCAGCGCGCCGGGTACGTGTAGGCGGGCGCGAGCCAGGGAGCCGCGGGCTGGCCGCCCGAGCCCGGCCGCCCGGTCCGGATCCTCGTCAGAGCCGTGCTTCCCGCTCCGCCCTGGTCGCCCCCGCAGTGCCCGTCGTGCGGCCCACCTGACGGTGCCTGCGTATCCCCCGGGTCAGGACGGCCACCGCGCCCGCCAGACCCAGGCCCCCCATCACCAGCGGGATCACCACGAACCACGGCGTCTCCCAGGCGTCGCCCGCGTCACCGAAGTAGACAAGGCCCGCCAGCGCCAGGAACGCGCCCGCGACCAGCCGCCCGGGCTGGAACTCATGACCCCGCACGGCTCACCTCCGCCTGTCCCACGCCCACATTGAGGTCGAGTTCGATGGTCCCCGCGGGCTCGGACCCCTTGGCCGGCTTCAGCGTCACGTCCTTGTGCTTGTCCGGCGCCACATCCACGTCCTCCTTGTCGTCGCCCGGGAGCTGGATGTCGCCCACGCCCACGTCGATGCTCACCTTCACCGTCACCTCCGGCGGCACGATCACCTTCAGCTGTCCCACGCCCACTTCGGCGCCGGTGGTCACCGTCTTGCCCTCGGCGACCTCCAGCCCGCGCAGATCGAGCGTGCCGACGCCCGTGCCGAGGTCGTAGCGCGGCTCGACGGCCGCCGCCGCGGCCGGTTTCCACGTCGTGCGTATCCACTCGGTGCCGATGTCCTTCGGCAGGGCGGCCGAAGCGGCCAGCAACCCCGCCGTGACGACCGCCAGGAAGATCGACCCGGCTCCCGTGCGGCCCCGGAACGCGCTGATGGCGATGCCGGCACCGAAGACGATCAGCGCGCAGGACAGGCCGGTCTGGAGGCTGGTGCCGAGGGGCCGGTCGTCCCACGTCACCCGGGTGCCGATACCGCCCGCGACCAGCGCCAGCAGGAAGATCCAGCCGCCGATCCAGCGCTGCCCGCGCCGCTTGGCCGGCTCGGTGGGCCGGGCGCGCAGATCCTCCCGGAGGTGCACGTAGTCCGTGCCGAGGCTGATGTTCACCGCCGCCGCGATGTCGCGGTCGCGGGAGTCCCGGGGCCCCCACAGATAGCCGGTGCCGCCGTCGTGGGTGCCGTCCTTGACGATCGGGTCGCGCCACCAGGAGGGGTACGCGGCGGGCACCGGCGGCGCCTGGGCCTCCGGCGGGGCGTCGGCGACGGCCTGCGCGGCCAGCGGATCGGGGTCCGCGCCACCGCGCTGCCGCGACCAGTACCCGGCGCCCGCGAGCAGCAGCGAGAGTATGACGGCGAAGCTCAGCACCCCGCCGTTGGTCATCATCGTCAGGAAGACTCCGCAGCCGACCAGCGCGAACAGCACCGCCGTCAGCGCCTGGCCGTCGACCCGGCCGGTCAGGAGCCTGCGCACCTCGTTCTGCTCGTCGTCCTCGTACGGGATGAGGAGCCAGGCGAAGCCGTAGAAGATCAGGCCGAGGCCGCCGGTCGCGGAGAGCACGGTGAGGGTGATCCGGAAGATCACCGGGTCCATGTCGCACTGCCGGCCGAGCCCCGCGCACACCCCCGCGAGCATCTTGTGCCGCCGGTCCCGCCGGAACCGGGCGGGCGGCTCAGCGCCCCCTCCCTCTTCCTGCCCGGGCGCCCGCCCGTGCGTGTGCGAGCCTCCGCCCGCGCCGGGAGCCGGGCCCGCGGCGGGCACGGCATCCTGCGGCCCGGCGCCCGCGGCGGGGCGCGGGCCGGAGCCGGGTCCCGGACCCGTCGCGGCGTGCTCGTGATCAGTCATGCGTCCATGGTGACGGGCGCGGCGCCCCGGCGGCAGTGGGAACGACCCTGGCCGGACCCTGATATCGCCCCTGAGCCGACGCCGGGGACGCGTTCGACCCGGCACGCGGCCCGAAGATCGGGGGAGTCTCGGGGGTCAACCCTGATGCTCCGCCCGGTCGGCCGTGTGACCATCGATGGCATGTCGGAAGCCGCAAGCGCGCCCCTCGTCGAACCGCGGCCGCCGCGCAAGCTCTACCGCAGCAGTGACGGACGCTGGCTGGGGGGCGTGGCGCGGGGGCTCGCCGGGCATCTCGGGCTGCCCGTGATCTGGGTGCGGCTCGTGTTCGTGGGCCTGTTCATGGCGGACGGCCTCGGCGCGCTGCTGTACGCGGCCTTCTGGTTCTTCGTGCCGCTCGGCGTCGGTGGCGTCGCCGGACAGAAGCCGCCCTCCCTGGTCACCGCGGAGACCTCGGCGGACGGCCGGCGCAGACTGGTCGCGCGCAAGCCGGACAAGGGCCAGATCGTCGCCCTGCTCCTCATGGTCGTGGTGGCCATGATCTTCGTCAGCAGTGTGAACCTCGGCAGCGGCGCCCAGGCCTATCTCCTGCCCGCCGTGCTCGTCGCCGCGGGCGTCGCCCTGGTCTGGCGGCAGGCGGACAACGCCCGCCGGGCCCGCTGGATGGAGGTCGGCCGCCGCCGGCGCACCCTGACCCTGCTGCGCGCGGCCGGCGGAGTGCTGCTGGTCACCGCCGGTGTCTCCGGCGTCTTCGTGCTCCAGGGCTCGGCCGCCCACCTCGGCTCCGTGCTCCAGGCGGCCCTCGCGGTCCTCGTCGGGATAACGCTCCTCGCGGGGCCGTACCTCGTGCGCATGACCCAGGACCTCTCCGAGGAGCGCCTGATGCGCATCCGCGCCCAGGAGCGCGCGGAGGTCGCGGCCCATGTCCACGACTCGGTGCTGCACACCCTGACCCTGATCCAGCGCAACGCGGAGAACGCGAACGAGGTGCGCCGCCTCGCCCGCGCCCAGGAGCGCGACCTGCGCACCTGGCTCTACAAGCCCGAGGGCACCGGCAAGGAAGAGGCCGACGAACCCACCACGCTCGCCGACGCGGTCCGGCGCAACGCCGCCGAGGTGGAGGACAAGCACGGCGTCCCCATAGAGGTCGTCGTGGTCGGCGACTGCCCGCTCGACGAGAGGATCGGCGCACAGATGCAGGCGGCGCGCGAGGCGATGGTGAACGCCGCCAAGTACGGTGGCGAGGGCGGCGCCGTGCAGGTCTACGCCGAGGTCGAGGGAAAGACGGTCTTCGTGTCCGTCAGGGACCGCGGCCCGGGCTTCGATCTCGACTCGATACCCGCCGACCGCATGGGCGTCAGAGAATCGATCATCGGCCGGATGGAGCGCCACGGCGGCACGGCGCGGCTGCGCCAGGTGCCCGACGGCGGCACGGAGGTCGAACTGGAGATGGAGAGGGCGGAGAAGACGTCATGAGCGACGAGGCGAACGGTACGGCGGAGGCCATCGGCAGTGCGGGCGGGCGCCGGGTCCGCGTGGTCCTCGTCGACGACCACCGCATGTTCCGTACGGGAGTCCAGGCCGAGATCGGCCGGACCGAGCAGACCGGCGTCGAGGTCGTCGGGGAGGCCGCGGACGTCGACCAGGCGGTCACGGTCATCACCGCGACCCGGCCCGAGGTCGTCCTCCTCGATGTGCATCTGCCCGGTGGCGGCGGGGTCGAAGTGCTGCGCCGCTGCGCTCCGTTGATGGCCGACGCCGAGCAGCCGGTGCGCTTCCTCGCGCTGTCCGTGTCGGATGCCGCGGAGGACGTGATCGGCGTGATCCGGGGCGGCGCGCGGGGCTATGTGACCAAGACGATCACCGGCACCGACCTGGTCGACTCGATCTTCCGGGTGCAGGAGGGCGACGCGGTCTTCTCGCCCCGGCTGGCCGGCTTCGTCCTGGACGCCTTCGCCTCCACCGACGCGCCCCCGGTCGACGAGGACCTGGACCGCCTCACCCAGCGCGAGCGGGAGGTGCTGCGGCTGATCGCCCGGGGCTATGCCTACAAGGAGATCGCCAAGCAGCTCTTCATCTCGGTGAAGACGGTCGAGTCCCATGTCTCGGCGGTCCTGCGGAAGTTGCAGCTGTCCAACCGGCACGAACTGACCCGGTGGGCGACGGCCCGGCGGCTGGTCTGACGGCAGAGCGCCTCACACCACCCGGGTCGCTCCCGCGAACGGCATCTCGTTGATCGGCGCCAGGCGCACCGGAGCGGACGGGTTCGGGGCGTGGATCATCTGGCCGTTGCCGACGTAGATGCCGACATGGCTGATCCCGGAGTAGAAGAACACCAGGTCGCCCGGGAGGAGTTCGGAGCGGGAGACCCGGCGTCCCGCGCCGATCTGGGAGTAGGTCGTGCGGGGGAGCGAGACGCCCGCGGCGCGGTAGGCGGCCTGGGTCAGCCCCGAGCAGTCGAAGGCGTTCGGGCCGGTCGCGCCCCACACATAGGGGCTGCCGAGCTTCTGGTAGGCGTAGGCGACCGCGTCCGCCGCGCGGGAGGTGGGCGCCTGGGCCGTGGCGGAGCCGGGAGCCGTGAGCCCCGCGCGCTCCTGCGAGACCCCGCGGGAAGCACGGTCGGTGCCCTCGTCGAGTTCCGCGCGCTCCTCGGCCGACAGCCGCGACAGCAGCCGGTTGGCCGCGTCCAGCTTCCCGGTGATCGTCTTCTTGTGCCGCTTCAGCTCCGCCTGCCGGGACGTGAGCGAGGCCAGCTCGATGTGCGCGGCCCCGCGCAACTGCTCGATCTCCCGCAGCTGTTTGCGGACGTCCGCGACGGACGCCCGCTGCCGGGTGCCGACCCGCTCGACGAACTCGGCGCCGTCCAGATACCGCTCGGGGTCGTCGGAGAGGGCGAGCTGTACGGCGGGATCGAGACCGCCCTCGCGGTAGTGCGCCGCCGCCATAGAACCGAGCGCGTCCCGAGCCGAGTTGAGCTTCTCCGTCTTGCGCGCGGCCGTGTCCCGCAGTGACTTCAGCCGCGCCTCGGCCGCCTCGGCCTTCTCCTTGGCGCCGTTGTACTTCTCGGTGGCGGTCTCCGCCTCCTGGTACAGCCGGTCCACCTTCGCCTTGACCTGCGCCGGTGTCAGTTCGGGCTCGGCGTGCCCGGTCCCGTCGAAGCCCGTAGCGGTGGCCGCGCCCGCGAGGGCGACCGTCGCGGCCGTACGGACGGTGTTGCCGCCGGCCGAGCGCTGTCGGGGCTTGCGGTGCGCTGCCACGTGGACTGCACGTCCTTTCGCACGACTGCTACGACCGCCCTGAGCTGCAGGTCCGGCGGCGGCCCGCACAGGGGGAGCCG
Organism: Streptomyces sp. NPDC043726; assembly: GCF_056436565.1. Lineage (NCBI taxonomy): Bacteria > Bacillati > Actinomycetota > Actinomycetes > Kitasatosporales > Streptomycetaceae > Streptomyces > Streptomyces sp. NPDC043726. The sequence continues at coordinate 681,457 of NZ_JBWKCI010000001.1, read as the reverse complement.
GCCGCCGCCGGACCTTCTCGGCGGAGGTGTCCGGCTGCCGCCCCTGGCCCGGGCGGCGGTGGGGAGCCGGTCACCTGGGGGAGGACGCTAAACCTGGGTGTGTCGGCTTGGTAACGCGTTGTGCGGAACTGCCATGAGGGGATCGCTGGGTGACCGTATGTGACCGTGATCCGCGATCGGGGCGGTCGCCTTCACGCTGTGCGATGACCGATGTCGTGGTTTCGGGGGCGGGTGGGAACGGCGGGGTGCTATGGAGCGCATATATGCAAGATCGGCCGCCGTGGGGGTGGGCCGGTGTCGGGCGCCCCGCAGGCCCCTGATTAGGCTCCGGCCTCATGGACGTACTCATCCATCTCTTCGTCGGCCTGCACATCATCGGTATCGCCTCGCTCCTGGGCGGCTTCCTCACCCAGATGAAGGCGATGGGCCAGGGCACCGCACGGTTCGTGCCGGCGATGCTGCACGGCGCGGCGACGATGCTCGTCACCGGCGTGATCCTGGTCGGGCTGAACCAGGCGGACGACCAGACCGTCGACAACGTCAAGATCGGCGTGAAGCTGGCCCTGCTGATCGTGATCCTCGGTCTCGTCTACGTGAAGCGGGACGACGAGAAGGTGGACAAGAACCTCTTCGGCCTGGTGGGCCTGCTCACCACGGCGAACATCTTCATCGCGGTGCTGTGGACGTGAGCTCGGCGTCCGCGGTCGCGGCGGCGGCGTAGGCCCGCTCCTCCCGCACCGCCCCCACGGCGACGGCCAGCCAGGCCGCGACGGCGATCCACAGCAGGACCTCGCCGGGGGTCTCGAGCCAGGACACATCGACGGCGGTGGCCACCGACAGGGTCGCCGCCGCCGTCATGCCGAGGGGGAACACGGTCGCCCAGCGGCGGACGTCGTAGCGCAGCCGCGGCCGGACCAGCTCGGCGACGGCGAGGACGGCGTACCACGCCAGGTCGAGCACCAGCAGGGCGACGGTGACCGTGTGCAGGACGTCGTCGGCGTCCTCGTTCCACAGGTACAGCCGCGGGCCGTCGGCGGCGATCAGCTTGGAACCGGCGAGCGCGGAGATGGCCAGCGCGCCGCCCGCGACCCACTGGTCACCGGCGCCGTCCAGCACCTGGCGCGGATCGAACAGGGCGAGGGCGCAGGCGTAGAGGACGAGGCCCAGCCAGAACAGCACCAGCGCCGCGTGCGCGAGCCAGGCGGAGGACTCCGCCGCGGCGAGGACGGCGCCGAGCACCGCGAGCCCCTGGGTGGCCACACAGCCGAGGAACACCCCGCCGGGCATCGGGCGCCGCCAGTGCCGTACGACGACGTAGAGCAGGCCCGGCCACAGCAGGGCGGCCAGGGCCAGCAGGGCCTCGGCAAGGTACTGCCAGCCCAGCAGGGAGAAGCGGGTGCCGAGCACGGTCGTCGCCGCGACGGCGGTGAGCGCGGCGGGCGTGCCGGCCTCCTGCCGCCAGCGCTCCGGCTGCCGCACCAGCCGTACGACGAAGTCCCCGGCGAGGCCCAGCCAGGCGACGCAGCCCACGGCCAGGGCGATCCGGGACAGGACCTCGTAGCCGGTGAGATGCAGGCCGACCGAGATGATGCCGGTCGCCATCACCGCGGCACCGGCCGCCGGAGGACGCGGCGCCCACCAGGCGCGGAGTGAGCGAAGGGCAGAGGTGCCGGGCATGCGGCCGATGCTATGGAGCACCGGGCGCGTTCCCGGCGGGCCACGCGCGCGTGGGGCACGAAAGCACCCACGCGCGCGTGCGGTGTGGCTCCGAGGTCGGCCGCACGGGAGAGCGGGGGCTCACGCGGGGGCGCCGAAAGGGAAGCCCCCGTCACGCGGGGGTACCGGAAAGGAAGCCCCGCGCGCGTGCCGCCGTGGCTCAGGCGGGCCGGACCACGCTGTGGATCGAGCCCTCGCCGTCGTAGTAGATCGACTCCTCGCGCACGTACGTGCCGGGCTTCGGGGCGTGGATCATCATGCCGTTGCCGATGTAGATGCCGACGTGGGTGACGTCGTCGTAGAAGAAGACGAGGTCGCCGGGCTGGGCACTGGCGAGGGAGACCGTGGTGCCGGCGTTGACCTGGTCGTAGGTGACGCGGGGGATGTCCACGCCCGCGGCCTTCCAGGCGGCCTGCGTGAGGCCGGAGCAGTCGTAGGAGTCCGGGCCCGTGGCGCCCCAGACGTACGGCTTGCCGATCTGCGCGCGGGCGAAGGCGAGCGCCTTCTCGGCCTTCGTGGCGTAGGAGGAGTCCGCCGTGGAGTCGGACTCGCCGGTGCCGGTCGAGGTGGAGCCGGAACCGGTGGAGCCGGTCTCCTGCTGCTGTGCCGCCTCCGCGGCCTCCTGGCGGCGCTGCTCCTCCGCCTGCTGCTTCGCCAGCTCGGCCGCCTTGCGCGCGGCCTCCTCCTGCTTCTTGCGCTCGATCTCCGCGAGCCGCGCCTTCTCCTCGGCCGTGAGTTCGGAGAGCAGCTTTCGCGCGTCGGAGAGCTTCTTCTGGACCGTGGACTTGGCGGTCTTCAGATCGCTCTGCGACTCGTTCAGCGTCTGGAGGCTCTCGGTGGCCTCCTGGCGCTTCTTCATCGTCTCGGACTGCTGCGTGACGTAGTCGTCGACCGCTTCCTTCTGACGGCCGGTCATCCGGTTCATCAGCTGGGTCTGGTCGAAGTAGTCCTGCGGGGTGTCGGCCAGCAGGAAGGTCGCGGTGTCGGGGGCGGCGGCACCGGTGCGGTACTGCGCGGCGGCGAAGGAACCGAGTTCCTCCCGCGCGTCGTTGAGTTTCTGGGTGCGCTTGGCGACGTCGTCGAGGAGCGTGTCGACCTGCTTGCGCTGCTTGGCCGTCTTTTCCTTGGCCGCGTTGTACTTCTCGGTCGCCGTCTCCGCCTGGCGGTAGAGGTCATCGACCTTCTTCTCGACCTCTTCGAGACTCGGCTTGTCGTCCGCGGCCGGGCTGGCGTCGGCCGTCTGGGACAGCAGGGCCACGGAGGTGAGGGCCGCGGTGGCCAGGGCAGGGGTGCGTATGCCTGCTACGCGCGTACCGGCGGGACGCGACTTGCGGTGCGACGCCAAGGGAGGCGACTCCTTCCGTGCTCCGCCTACCGAGTTAGCTGTCGGGTTCGGGCGGGTGGTTAGGAAGGGTTGCCCTACGACCTCGTCCCGGTAAGGGAGTCGGGTCGATTCACCCCAATGTCGGTTGGGTCCCCGGCTCCGGTTGCCGTGGGCGGGCAACGGACTCGGCGGAGGCCGCGCGGCCCGGCGGGGTTCGCCGGTGGGGGTCGTACGGCCTGACCGGCACGGTAGCCAACTCGTGTGGCCCCTGTGAAGGTTGATGGGTGATATGCCCGATACATTTTCGTGACCTTAGGTCAGGGCATCGCGGGGCGTGGCCAATGCGGACTGATCTGCATCGACATGTACGTATTTCCTCCGGAGTGACGTCTTCCGCCCGCTTCCGGGCGCTAGCTTCCAGCCAGCCGCGGTCGTGTGAGCCGCGGTGGTGAGTAGGGGGTAAGGGCATGAGGAAGCGCACGTCACTCGTCGTCGCCACGGGCGTCGCGCTCGCCGCCACGGCGGGCGTCGCGCCCGCCGGCGCGAGCGGGGGAGGGGACGGCCGGCCGGTCGTCCGGGTGATCGCGAGCGGGCTCGACAACCCGCGCCAGCTCTCGTACGACCAGGGGAGGCTGTACGTCGCCGAGGCGGGCCGGGGCGGCGGGAAGTGCATCGGGGAGGGGCCGGAGGGGGAGACCTGCGTCGGGCTCACCTCGGCCGTCACCAAGATCTACTGGGACGGGGGCGCGTGGAAGCACCACAGGGTGGTGAAGGGGCTGCCCTCGGGCGCCGCCCCCGACGGCGGATTCGCCACCGGCGTCGACGGTGTCTCCGCCCTGTACGGCGAGGTGTGGGGCGTGGAGACCTTCGTGCCGCCGGAGGCCGGGGTGCCGGCCAGCCCGCCCTGGAACACCCTCGGCAAGCTGCTGCGCGTCGGCCACGGCAAGGCGAGGATCGCCGCCGACGTGTCGGCCGTGGAGCTGAAGCACAACCCGCACAAGGCGAGCCTGGAGTCCAACCCGTACGCCGTCCTCGCCCTCCCGGACGGCCGGAAGATCGTCGCGGACGCGGCCGGCAACGACCTCGTCGAGATCTCCAGGTCCGGCAAGGCCCGCCCCTTCACGGTCTTCCCGGACCACAACGGCCGCGAGTCCGTCCCCACGTCGCTTGCCCTCGGCCCCGACGGCAAGCTCTACGTCGGCGAGCTGAACGGCCTCACCGAGAAGCCCACCGCGCGCGTGTGGCGCGTCGACCCCTGGAGCGGCAAGATCCTCGGCTGGAAGTCCGGCTTCGGCCCGATCAGCGGCCTCGCCGTCAACGGCAGCGGCGACCTGTACGTCAGCCAGCTCTTCGGCGGCGTCGTGACGAAGGTCTCGAACGGCAGGCGTACGCACGTGAAGGTGCCGTTCCCGGCGGGCGTCGCCGTGGACCCGTACGACGGCAAGGTCTACGTCTCTGCCTGGTCGATCGCCGACCGTGACGGCACCGTCCTGGAAGGTGAGAAGACCCCGGGTGGCCAGGTCTGGAAGATCCTCGGCTTCTGAAACCGGCCGATCTCCTCAGGGTGGCGGCGGGCTGTCAGTGGGGCGCCCTAGACTCGGAGAGCGATGAGCAGCCTCTTTGACGACAGCTTCCTGGCGAATCTCCAGGCCCCTCGGGCCCACGAGGAAGAACCGCCGCCGCCCGAGGACGAGCACGCTCCGGAGCCCGTTCCGGACGATCTGTTCGGCGGGAAGTTCGACGTGCCGCCGGACCGGGACGCCTACTACCGCGACGGCGCCCCGCGTCCGGCGATCGACGCGGCCGCGCTCATCGAGGGGCTCAACGAGAACCAGCGCGCGGCCGTCGTCCACTCCGGCACCCCCCTGCTCATCGTGGCGGGCGCCGGCTCCGGCAAGACCCGGGTGCTCACCCACCGCATCGCGTATCTGCTCGCCGAGCGGAGCGTGCACCCCGGCCAGATCCTCGCGATCACCTTCACCAACAAGGCCGCGGGCGAGATGAAGGAGCGCGTCGAGCAGCTCGTCGGCCCGCGCGCGAACGCGATGTGGGTGATGACCTTCCACAGCGCGTGCGTGCGCATCCTGCGCCGGGAGAGCAAGAAGCTCGGCTTCACGTCCTCCTTCTCGATCTACGACGCCGCCGACTCCAAGCGCCTGATGGCCCTCGTCTGCCGGGACCTAGACCTCGACCCCAAGCGGTACCCGCCCAAGTCCTTCAGCGCCAAGATCAGCAACCTGAAGAACGAGCTGATCGACGAGGAGGACTTCGCCGCCCAGGCGACCGACGGCTTCGAGAAGACCCTCGCCCAGGCGTACGCGCTCTACCAGTCGCGGCTGCGGGAGGCCAACGCCCTCGACTTCGACGACCTGATCATGACGACGGTCAACCTCCTGCGCGCCTTCCCGGACGTGGCCGAGCACTACCGCCGCCGCTTCCGCCATGTGCTGGTGGACGAGTACCAGGACACCAACCACGCCCAGTACGCCCTCGTGCGCGAACTGGTCGGCACCCGCGAGCACCCCGTCGACGTCCCGCCCAGCGCGGACGACATCCCGCCCGCCGAACTGTGCGTCGTGGGCGACGCCGACCAGTCGATCTACGCCTTCCGCGGTGCGACCATCCGCAACATCCTCCAGTTCGAGGAGGACTACCCGGACGCGACGACGATCCTGCTGGAGCAGAACTACCGCTCCACCCAGACGATCCTGACCGCCGCCAACGCCGTCATCGAGCGCAACGAGTCCCGCCGCCCCAAGAACCTGTGGACCAACGCGGGCGCGGGCGCGCGCATCACCGGCTACGTCGCCGACACCGAGCACGACGAGGCCCAGTTCGTCGCCGACGAGATAGACCGCCTCACGGACGCGGGGGACGCGAAGGCCGGCGACGTCGCCGTCTTCTACCGCACCAACGCCCAGTCCCGCGTCTTCGAGGAGATCTTCATCCGCGTCGGCCTGCCCTACAAGGTCGTCGGCGGCGTCCGCTTCTACGAGCGCAAGGAGGTCCGGGACGTCCTGGCCTACCTCCGCGTCCTGGCCAACCCGGAGGACTCGGTCCCCCTGCGGCGCATCCTGAACGTCCCCAAGCGGGGCATCGGCGAGCGCGCCGAGGCGATGATCGACGCCCTCTCCCAGCGCGAGAAGATCAGCTTCCCGCAGGCGCTCAAGCGCGTGGACGAGGCGTACGGCATGGCCGCGCGCTCCACCAACGCCGTCAAGCGGTTCAACACGCTGATGGAGGAGCTCCGTACGATCGTGGAGTCCGGCGCCGGACCGGCCACGGTCCTGGAGGCGGTGCTCGAACGCACCGGCTACCTCGCCGAGTTGCAGGCCTCCACCGATCCGCAGGACGAGACCCGCATCGAGAACCTCCAGGAACTCGCCGCCGTCGCCCTGGAGTTCGAGCAGGAGTCCGAGGAAGCTCCGGGCGGCCTGTCCGACTTCCTGGAGCGGGTCGCGCTCGTCGCCGACTCCGACCAGATCCCCGACGAGGACGAGGACGGCTCCGGAGTCATCACCCTGATGACCCTGCACACCGCCAAGGGCCTGGAGTTCCCGGTCGTCTTCCTGACCGGCATGGAGGACGGTGTCTTCCCGCACATGCGCGCCCTCGGCCAGACCAAGGAGCTGGAGGAGGAGCGGCGGCTGGCGTACGTCGGCATCACCCGCGCGCGGGAGCGGCTGTACCTGACGCGGTCGTCGATGCGCAGCGCGTGGGGGCAGCCGTCGTACAACCCGCCCTCCCGCTTCCTGGAGGAGATCCCGGCGCAGCACGTGGACTGGAAGCGCACCGGCGCCACCGCGCCGATGTCCTCCGGCCCCGCGTCCGGCGTGGCGGCCTCGCTGTCCTCGTCCCGCTCCCGCTCGGCGGCGTCCGGCGCCTCCGGCTTCGCCACCCGTCGTACGTCCGAGAAGCCGGTCGTCGCGCTGGCGGTGGGGGACCGGGTGACGCACGACCAGTTCGGGCTCGGCACGGTGATGGCGGTCAAGGGCACGGGTGCCAACGCGGAGGCGACGATCGACTTCGGCGACAAGCCGAAGCGGCTGCTGCTGCGGTACGCGCCGGTGGAGAAGCTGTAGCTCCGCGCGTGCGAGCCGGCCGGGGCTGGGCCTAGGAGGGGTCCAGCCCGTGGCTGCGCAGCCAGGCGAGCGGGTCGATGGCCGAGCCGCCGCCGGGGCGCACCTCGAAGTGCAGGTGCGGGCCGGTCGAGTTGCCCGAGTTCCCGGAGTACGCGATCGCGTCGCCGGCCTTCACGGTCGTACCGGAGGCGACCTGGTAGGTGGAGAGGTGGCAGTACCACGTCTCCGTGCCGTCCATCGCGGTCACGATCATCATGTTGCCGTAGGCGGCGTTCCACTGGGTGCGCACGGTGCCGTCGGTCGCGGCCATCACCGTGGTGCCGTACGACACCGGGAAGTCGATGCCGCTGTGCACCGACATCCAGTTGATGCCGGCCTGGCCGTAGTAGGCGCTGAGCCCGTGCTGGGCGACCGGGAGCGCGAACTTCGGGCGCAGTCGCTCCTTGCGGGCCGCTTCCTCGGCCGCCTTCTTCCGCTCGGCCTCCTGCTCGGCCTTGAGGTCGATGCGCTCCTGGGTCCGGCTGGCCCGGTCGGCGAAGTCGTCGGCCCCGGCGGACAGGCTCTCCAGCTGGGTGTCCAGCTTGTTGTTCGCGGTCGACGGCTTCACGGCCTGGGTGGTGTCCGAGGCGGTCGTCGCCGTTTCCTTCTCGTCCGTCAGCGTTCCGACGGAGGCGGCGGCGATCCCGGCCACGCCCATCACGCACGCCGAGGGCACGGCGACCGTCAGCAGCGCGGAGCGCTTGGCGGGGGGACGGCGGCGGGAGCGTCCCGCGGCACGGGCGGCGGTGCGGGAGCCCGGGACCGGGGCGGTCTCCTCCTGCTCGTCGAGCAGGGACGTGACGGGGGGGAGTTCACCGGTGGCGGTCAACTCGTCCTCGCCGGAGGCGGTTTCCTGGGACGGCGTGCCGTACTCGTCGTGGGACGGCTCGGCGTACTCGTCGTGGAGCGCCTCGCCGTACGGCGTCTCCTCCGCCGAGACCTGTTCGAAGGTGGCCGTCGCCTGCTGGTCGAACGATTCGGCCCGGTGCTCGTAGTCGTCGGCCCCGGTGGTGGCGCCGTCGGAGTTCCACTGCGTGGCGTCGTAGGCGCCGGTGTCGAAGGTCTGCGTGCCCCATTCCCATTGCTGGGTCCGGTCGGCGGCAGCACCGGACTGATCGGGCTGGAGCCAGGCGTTGGCGTCCCAATGGCCGCTGGCGTCGGGGCCGGTGGACTGCGGCGGTACGACGGACAGCTGCTGGTACTCGGCCGACCAGGCGGTCGTCTCGTACGCGCCGGTGTCGTAGGCGGCGTGGTGCTGGGCCGCGTACGCGTCGTAGTTCAGGGTCTCGTGGCCGCCCGTCGTCCACTGGCTCGCGTCGTAGGAGCCGGTGCCGTCGCCCGGCATGGTGCCGAACAGCGGGTCCGTGTCGAAGGTCCCGGTGGTCTGCGTGGCGTGCTGAAAACCGGTGGCGTCGTAGTGACCGTGCGTGGTGAAGTCGCCGTACGGGGCTTCCTGGGTGCCGTACGACGCGTAGTGCGCCGAGTCGGCCTCGGAAGCCGTAGCCGGGGTGGTCATGGTCCCCGACGGGTGACGGTCGTTCACCAACTTCTCTTTCGCCTCGACAACAGGGGCTGGCAGAGCAGTGCGGCGACTGTACCCGGCGGTACGCGGGCACGACAATCTTCGGCAGGTTTCGTGCTTCCGTGAAACGGGCATTCGGCCGTGTTTCGGGGGACTGCGGGCGCGACTTTGGCCTTGTGTTCGAAGAGTGTTCGATGTGGCAGGGGTGGTTTGGCGCCCCGGCAGGGTGGCTAAGCCACCGTCAGCCCGCCCGCGCGGGCGGCTTCCGCGCCTCCGCTCGGCTCCGCGTCGAGGGCCTGGCGTATTCCGGCGGCCACGGCCGGGTGCACCGGCAGGGCGAGGTGTCCGACCCCGCTCACCCGCACGTTCTGCGCCAGCAGGTCGGGGTGGTCGACGCAGGCCGTCTCCAGCGGGTCCATCAGATGGTCCAGGTCGCTCCAGAAGCCGACGAAGTGCGTGCGGCAGCCGGGCGCGGGCAGGGCCAGCTCCTCCAGCACCGCCGAACCGGGGCGCATCTGGCGCACGATGGGGTGCGCGTTGGCCAGGGGCACCACCTTCGTGCCCGCATGCGGCGTGCCGAGGGTGACCAGGGTCCGCACGCGCAGGTCGCCGCCGAGCCGCTGGACGTAGTAACGCGCGATGAGCCCGCCGAGGCTGTGTCCGACGACGTCCACCTGCTCGCTGCCGGTGCGCGCGCAGATCTCCTCGATGTGCCGGCCCAGCAACTCGGCCGCGGCCCGGATGTCACAGGTCAGCGGCGAGTAGTTGAGCGACTCGATCTGATGCCTGCCGTGCTGGGCGAGGCTGCGGCGCAGCAGCAGGAAGACCGAGCGGTTGTCTATGAAGCCGTGCAGCAGCACGACCGGGGGTTTCGACTCCGTCGGCAGCTGCGGTGTGTCGGGACCGCCCGGTGCGGGGAGCGCCGCCCTGCGCTCCTGGGTGATTCCGGAGGGGTAGAGGAGGAGGTGTCCGGTGAGGATCGCGATCTCGAGGGCGGTGGCCTTCAGGAGCGCCAGGGAGAGTCCGGCCAGCCGGCTCGGCAGGAGCCGCTGACAGAGCGGGAGAAAGGGCAGAACAGCCTTGGTGACCTTCATGGCCGACCTCCTGTCGGCACACCCGAGGACCCCTTGATCCCCCGTGTGCCCTCATGGGAAGTCGCGGCGAGGCGCGTCGACGGTGCGCGAGCGGGCCGCGCGGGGTGAGCGTGGCGTGTGGCGTGCGTGACGCCGGTGACGTGACGAGGCTCTCTGCCGGTGTGGCGACGAGGCTCCCCGCTGTCGTGCCGTACCTGCCCTGCGTGCTCTTCGTGCCCTCGCCGACGCGCCGCACCACCACGGCGCGCGGCCTGCGTCGCGGCGGTGCGGCGACCTCGTTGCGGCTCCCGATGCGCGAGTCCCGGCTGTGGCCCGGTGGCCGCCTCTGTCCGCGGTCCCTGTGCCGCAGAGGTTCGGAACGGTGCGCGGCTAACGTGTCCCACCGTGTGATTTCCCCCTCGGTATCCACCGCGAAACTGCCGGTTGCGGGATGCTGGCGATAACGTTCGTTCACTTCCCCGGGCGGTGTGGCGCGGGGCGTCCGTGCCACGACGTGTTCCGCGTGTACGGCGCGAGTGATGTGTGCGGTACTTGTCGGTACGGATGGATGTAGTCGCTTCATGGAGGCAGTGATGGGTGTGGCAGCCGGTCCGATCCGCGTGGTGGTGGCCAAGCCGGGGCTCGACGGCCACGATCGAGGGGCGAAGGTGATCGCGCGGGCGCTGCGTGACGCCGGTATGGAGGTCATCTACACCGGGCTCCACCAGACGCCCGAGCAGATCGTCGACACGGCGATCCAGGAGGACGCCGACGCGATCGGTCTGTCCATCCTCTCCGGCGCTCACAACACGCTGTTCGCCGCGGTGATCGCGCTGCTCGAGGAGCGGGACGCGGCGGACATCCTGGTCTTCGGCGGCGGCATCATCCCGGAGGCGGACATCGCTCCGCTGAAGGAGAAGGGCGTCGCGGAGATCTTCACTCCCGGGGCGACGACGCAGTCGATCGTGGACTGGGTCCGCGCGAACGTGCGCCAGCCCGCCGGGGCGTGAGCCGTACGTACGGGTGATCGGTCCGTCGGGGCGTAAGCCGGAGGTCCGGGTGATCGGTCCGTCGGGGCGTAAGCCGTAGGTCCAGGTGCGCGGCCCGTCGGCGCGTATGCCGTACGTCCGGGTGCGCGGCCCCTCGGTGCCGGGCCGCGCGTTCCACCCCCGGCCCCGGCCCGCGTCAGCCCGGCGGCTGGGGGTTCGTCAGTTCCTGCAGCATCGTGGCCCGCAGGCGCAGGGTCGTGACCAGGCGCTGGAACGCCTCCGCCCAGTACCCGCCCGCCCCCGGCGAGGCGTCCTCCGGCTCGTCCGGTACCGCCAGCAGTCCGTCGAGGCGGCTTGCCTCCGCCGGGTCGAGGCAGCGCTCGGCAAGTCCCATCACTCCGCTGAAGCTCCACGGGTAACTCCCCGCGTCCCGGGCGATGTTCAGCGCGTCGACGACCGCCCGCCCGAGGGGCGCCGCCCAGGGCACGGCACACACCCCCAGCAGCTGGAACGCCTCGGACAGTCCGTGCCGGGCGATGAACCCGGCCACCCACTCGGCCCGCTCGGCGGCGCCCAGCGTGCCCAGCAGCTTGGCCCGCTCGGCCAGGGAGACCGCGCCGGGTCCCCCGGCCTCCGGCGCCGACGGCGTCCCGAGCAGCGCCCGCGCCCACTCGCCGTCCCGCTGGCGTACGGCCGCCCGGCACCACGCCGCGTGCAACTCGGCCTGCCAGTCGTCCGCCACGGGCAGCGCCACGATCTCGGCGGGCGTACGACCACCCAGCCGCTCCGGCCAGGTGCCGAGCGGTGCCGCCTCCACCAACTGTCCCAGCCACCACGACCGTTCCCCGCGTCCCGCCGGAGCCTTGGGCACCACACCGTCGCGCTCCATGCTCGGATCGCACTCGTGCGGCGCCTCAACACTGATCGTCGGCGTGTCCCGCATACGGTCGACGGCCACGCACGCACCGGCCCGCACCGCCATCCGCCCGGCCAGCGCGGACCCCGGCAGCGCCGACAGCAACTCCGCCGCCGTCGCCCGCACATTGCGGCTCCGGTCGGCCAGCGCCTGCTCCAGGAACGGCTCGTCCGGCGGGCCGAGTCCCGTCCGCAGCGAGTCGAGGAACATCAGCCGGTCCTCGGCCCGCTCCGTCGCCCAGGTCGTCTCGAGCAGCTCCCGCGCGGCGGCGGGCTCCCGCGCGCGGATCGACGAGAGCAGGGCGACCCGCTCGGCGAACAGTCCCTCCTGCCACAGCCGTCGTACCCGGTCCTGTTCGTCCGGTCCGGGCAGTGCCGTGCCTCCGCCGGGTGTCGCGCGCAGGGCGAACCGCCAGTCCGGGTTCAGCCGGGCCAGCCATACCGCGCGGGGGCCCGCGAAGCGCAGCGCCGCCGGGCGCAGGTCGGTCCGGCCCCGGGCCGCGTCCAAGAGGGCGGGCAGCATCTGCGAGGGCGCCGCGTAGCCATGGGCGTTGGCCGTGGTGAGCCATTGCGGCAGCAGTTCCATGAGGTCGGGCGCCGTGCCTCTGCGCCCGCCGCCCGCCCCGGCGCCCCGGTCGGCCAGCAGCAGCGCCAGTCTGCGGGCGGCCGGCTCGGGCAGCGCGGGGCGCGGATCCTCGGGGGCCGGTTCCGGCCGGTCCGCCGCACGGGCCGGCAGCAGGCCCGCCCTTCGCCGTACGGTCTCCACGGCCGCCGCGTCCAGCAGCGCCACCGGAGCCTCCCTGGGCGGGGCGCCGGTGCCGGAGCCCTGTGCCTGCCCGCCCGGCGGGGTACGGCGGTCGGTGCCGAGCAGGGCCGTGGTGACGAGCTCCTCCCAGGCGGGAGTCGGGGTGCTGTTCATGAGGGTCCCTTCTGCGGAGTGGGACGTGCAAAGGGCCGGGACTCGGCTCGGTTCAGCACAGCGGCACCGCCTCGCCCGGCCCCTGCGGCCAGGCCGCGAGCGGGGTGAAGCCACGGTGGCCGCACTCGCCGAAGACCTTGACCGGGGCGCCGCCCGAGAGGGCGACCAGCTTCCACAGGCCGGGGCGGGACCGGGCCGAGGGGGTGAGCGGCAGGGCCGTGTCCGCGTCGGCGTCCGCCAGCTGCCAGGACTCCCCGTCCGGGGTCGGTATCACCCGCTCCAGCGTCACCGGGACCGAGTCCAGCCAGGGATCGTCCCGCAACGCCTCGCCGTAGCGGGCGGCGGCCTCGACCGTCGTCACTCCCCGCGGGCGCAGCGACGTCGGTACGGGAGCGGCGAACCGCTCGCCGAGGGACGCCCGCAGCTGTCCGGCGCCCGGATAAGGGGACACCTCGGCCTCCAGCGCCAGCCCGACCGGCAGCGCCAGCTCCGGGGCGCGGCCCGCGGCGCCGTAGGAGAGGAGGAGCGCGGTGCGGGCCGAGTCGGCGCCGTGCAGCCAGATCCGGCGGGTCGTCAGACGCGGGTCCGCCGTGTCGTACTGGGCGAGGACCAGCCAGCGGTCACGGATCGGCGGGCCGTCCGGCGAGGCCGGCAGGCCGATGCGGGAGCGGACCGTGGCCGCCAGGCCCTCCGGCAGCCGCTCGCGGTGCAGCCAGCCCTGGTCCAGGAGATGGAGCAGCGCGCACTCCTCCAGCAGCCGCACCGGCCAGCCTGGCCCCGACGACGGGATCGCCCCCAACTCCCGGACCCGCGCCGCGAGCCCCGACGCCTGGGCGTCGACCATCCGGGCCGCCGTCTCCTCCCACAGCCCGTACCCCGCCTGCTCCGCGCCCGCGAGGCCGCCGCGCAGCAGGTCCGCGAGGCGCTGCTCCAGCTCCGTCGCCCCCGCGGTCACCTTCTCGGCCCGGCGCTCCGCCCGCCGCCGCGCCGCCTCCGGATCGGCCGAGCCGGCCGGGGCGGCGCCCTCGCCCTCCGCCCGCTTCCGCTCCGCGCGCTTCTTCCTGCCCTCGATCCACTCCCGCGCCCAGTCCGGCGGCTGCCCCTGCGGCACCGAGCCGTCCCCGCCCGCCCAGAGCAACAGCAGCCCGAGCGCGTGCTTGCACGGGAACTTCCGGCTCGGACAACTGCACTTGTACGCCGGACCCGCAGCGTCCGCGATGTCCACGACCGTCTGATACGGCTTGCTGCCACTGCCCTTGCACAGCCCCCACACCGTCCCCTCGTCGGAACTGCCCGTCTCGGACCACGGCCCGGCCGCGCCGAGTTTGCCGCCCGCTTTGCGTGACGCGGCGTCAGGCGCGAGTGCCAGCACCTGTTCCGCGCTCCAGCGCACCCCCTGCTGAGTCATGTCATCGAAGGTAGATCCCCCCACTGACAATCGGTCCGGCGAGCGCGTTCTCGCAGGTCAGGACCGATTGTCAGTGGCGTGGTGCACGGTTGGTGACAGATCCGAACCGGCCGAGCTGGAGGGGGACTTCGCCATGACCACATCCGTGAGCCCGAAGACCGAGACCGCCCGTGAGAGCGCACCGACCGAGGCGTTGCGACCGCACGCCGAGGACGCCTTCGCGGCCGAACTGTCCGCCCTCGCCGCGCAGGACGACCGCCCCCGCCCGGCCCGCTGGAAGCTGTCGCCGTGGGCGGTGGCGACCTATCTGCTCGGCGGCACGCTGCCGGACGGCACGGTGATCACTCCGAAGTACGTGGGGCCGCGCCGCATCGTCGAGGTCGCCGTCACCACCCTCGCCACCGACCGTGCCCTGCTCCTGCTCGGCGTGCCCGGCACCGCCAAGACCTGGGTGTCCGAGCATCTGGCCGCGGCCGTCAGCGGCGACTCGACCCTGCTGGTGCAGGGCACCGCCGGCACCCCGGAGGAGGCCATCCGCTACGGCTGGAACTACGCGCAGCTGCTCGCGCACGGGCCGAGCCGGGACGCGCTGGTGCCGAGCCCGGTGATGCGGGCCATGGCGGAGGGGATGACGGCCCGGGTCGAGGAGCTGACCCGGATCCCGGCCGATGTGCAGGACACGCTGATCACGATCCTGTCGGAGAAGACCCTGCCGATCCCGGAACTGGGCCAGGAGGTGCAGGCCGTGCGCGGCTTCAACCTCATCGCCACCGCAAACGACCGTGACCGCGGGGTCAACGACCTGTCCAGCGCCCTGCGCCGCCGCTTCAACACGGTCGTGCTGCCACTGCCGGAGAGCGTGGAGGCCGAGGTCGACATCGTCTCCCGGCGCGTCGACCAGATCGGCCGGTCCCTCGATCTGCCGGCCGTGCCCGACGGCGTCGACGAGATCCGGCGGGTGGTCACGGTCTTCCGTGAGCTGCGGGACGGCGTGACCGCCGACGGCCGGACGAAGGTGAAGTCGCCGAGCGGCACGCTGTCCACGGCCGAGGCGATCTCCGTCGTGACCAGCGGCCTGGCGCTGGCCGCCCACTTCGGCGACGGCGTGCTCCGGCCCGGTGACGTCGCCGCGGGCATCCTCGGCGCCGTGGTCCGCGATCCGGCGGCGGACCGGGTCGTATGGCAGGAGTACCTGGAGGCGGTCGTCCGTGAGCGGGACGGCTGGACCGACTTCTACCGCGCCTGCCGGGAGGTGAGCGCGTGACCGCGTACCAGGGGGACGGCAAGAGGGCCGACGACACGAGGTGGCCGGCCGGGCGCGGGGGCCGCCGGGCCAGGGGGCGCGAGCGGTGAGGGTGGCGCGAGTGGCGAGGGTGGCGTGTGGCGGGCCGGTTCGGGTGAGGGGGACGGGATGAGCGTGGATGACGGGCGGGGGCCCGGTTTCGACAAGGGGGACGGGATGGGCGGGGATGACACTCGGTGGCCCTGCCGGGTGAAGGGGAGGGGGCGAGCGGGGATGACACTCGGTGGCCCTGCCGAGCGAGGGGGACGGTGTGACGACGGAGGCTGACCGTACAGGCACCGGCATCGGCATCGGCACCGGCACCGGCGCCGGGCCGCTGCTGCTCGGTGTACGGCATCACGGGCCCGGGTCCGCGCGGGCCGTGCGGGCGGCGCTGGACGCGGCCCGGCCGGGCGTGGTGCTGATCGAGGGGCCGCCCGAGGCCGACGCGCTGATCCCGCTCGCGGCCGAGGAGGACATGCGCCCGCCGGTCGCGCTCCTCGCCCACGCCGTGGACGAGCCCGGCCGCTCGGCGTTCTGGCCGCTGGCCGAGTTCTCCCCGGAGTGGGTCGCGATCCGCTGGGCCCTGGACCACGAGGTTCCGGCCCGCTTCATCGACCTGCCCGCCACGCACACGCTGGCGTGGGAGAAGGAGGAGGCGGAGGGGCCCACCGAGGCACCTTCGGAGGACGACGCCACCGACCCCGACGAGGAGAGAGGGGCCGCCGTCCGGATCGACCCCCTCGCCGTGCTCGCCGAAGCCGCCGGCTACGACGACGCCGAGCGCTGGTGGGAGGACGTCGTCGAGCACCGGGGAGCCGGCGCGGGGGACCCGCTCGCGCCGTTCGCCGTGCTGGCGGAGGCCATGGCGGCGCTGCGGGAGGTGTACGGCAGCGGCGGGCACGAGCGGGACCTCGTGCGGGAGGCGTACATGCGACTCCAAGTGCGTTCCGCACAGAAGGAGTTCGGGGACGCGGTGGCCGTCGTGTGCGGCGCGTGGCACGTTCCCGCGCTGAAGGAGCGGACCACCGTCGCCGCCGACCGGGCCCGGCTGAAGGGGCTGCCCAAGGTCAAGGCGGACATGACCTGGGTGCCGTGGACGTACCGCAGGCTGGCGCGGGCCAGTGGCTACGGGGCGGGCATCGACTCCCCGGGCTGGTACGGGCATCTGTTCCGCGCGCGGGACCGGCCGGTCGAGCGCTGGCTGACCAAGGTGGCGGGGCTGCTGCGGGCCGAGGACCGGATCGTGTCCTCCGCCCATGTCATCGAGGCGGTGCGGCTGGCCGAGACGCTCGCGGTGATGCGCGGCCGCCCGCTGCCCGGCCTGAGCGAGACGACCGACGCGGTGCGGGCGGTGATGTGCGACGGCTCGGACGTACCGCTGGCGCTGGTGCACGACCGGCTGGTGGTGGGCGATGTGCTGGGGGAGGTACCGCCCGACGCGCCCGCCGTGCCGCTGCAACGGGACCTCGACCGGATCCAGCGCCGGTTGCGGCTCAAACCGGAGGCGCTGGAGCGGGAGTTGGAGCTGGACCTGCGCAAGGAGACCGACGCCGGGCGCAGCCGGCTGCTGCACCGGCTGCGGCTGCTCGGCATCCCGTGGGGGGAGCCGGTCGCCTCACGCGGGAGCACGGGCACGTTCCGGGAGACCTGGCGGCTGCGCTGGGAACCCGAGCTGTCGGTGCGGATCGCCGAGGCCGGGGTGTGGGGGACGACCGTCCTCGGCGCGGCCACCGCCAAGGCCGAGTCCGACGCCGTCTCGGCGCCGGGTCTCGCCGATGTCACCGGGCTCGCCGAGCTGTGTCTGCTGGCCGAACTGCCGGACGCGCTGCCGACGGTGATGCGGGTGCTCGCGGACCGGGCGGCGCTCGACACGGACGTCGGCCACCTCGCCCAGGCTCTTCCGGCCCTGGTCCGCTCCCTGCGCTACGGCGATGTGCGCGGCACCGGCACCGGGGCGCTCGCGGAGGTCGCGGCCGGGCTGGCCGAGCGGATCTTCGTCGGCCTGCCCCCGGCCTGCGCCGGGCTCGACGCGGACGCCGCCGAGGAGATACGGCGCCATGTGGACGCCGTGCACGGCGCGGTGGGCCTGCTCGGCGATGCCCCCGCCCCGGGCCACGGGGATCTGCGTGCCCGCTGGCAGGCGGTGCTCAGGAAGCTGTCCGTGCGGGACACGGTTCCCGGCGTGATCCGGGGGCGGGCCGTCCGGCTCCTGCTCGACGAAGGGGAGTTGGCGCAGGACGAGGCGGCGCGGCTCATGGGGCTCGTGCTGTCGCCGGGAACCCCGCCCGGGGACGCGGCGGCCTGGATCGAGGGCTTCGTCGGCGGCGGCTCGGGCGGCGGGATGCTGCTCGTGCACGACGAGCGCCTGCTCGGCCTGGTCGACGCCTGGCTGACCGGGGTACCGGCGGACGCGTTCACCGACGTACTGCCGCTGCTGCGGCGCACCTTCTCGGCGTACGAGCCGGGGGTGCGCAGAACACTCGGCGAGCTGGTGCGGCGCGGGCCGGGGCAGCACGCCGGGGTGGCTGCCACCGGCTCGGGGGTGCCGGGATTCGCGGCCGAGCTCGACCCGGCGCGGGCGGACGCCGTGCTGCCGGTGGTCCGGCTGCTGCTGGGGCTGGACATGGACGACGACGAACTGGTGGGGGTGGCGCGATGACGGTCAAGAGGCCGAGTGAGCACGGGGAGCGGGCCCGAGCGGCGGAGGCCGCAGGACCGCGGCACGGGCAGGGACTTGCGGCGGTGGGCCGGCGGCCCGCGACGACCGTGCCGGTGATCCCGCTCTGGGAGCGGCTGGGCGGAGGGGTGCGCGGATGACGACGGAGCTGACGGACCCGGCGCGGGAGCGGCTGCGGCGCTGGCGGCTCGTGCTCGGCGGCGACACCGCCGACGGCACCGGATGCGCGCTGTCCGGCCAGGACGCCGCGATGGACGGAGCGCTCGCCGCGCTCTACGGCAAGGGGGACAAACCCCGCACGGGGAAGGACCGTTCGGCGGGGCTCGGGGCGTCGGCGCCGTCCGTCGCGCGCTGGCTCGGGGACATCCGCACCTACTTCCCCTCCTCCGTCGTCCAGGTCATGCAGCGCGACGCCATCGACCGGCTCGGTCTGTCCACGCTGCTCCTGGAGCCGGAGATGCTGGAGGCGGTGGAGGCCGACGTGCATCTCGTCGGCACCCTCCTCTCCCTCAACAAGGCGATGCCGGAGACGACGAAGGAGACGGCACGGGCCGTCGTGCGCAAGGTCGTCGAGGACCTGGAGAAACGGCTCGCCACCCGTACCCGGGCCACGCTCACCGGGGCCCTCGACCGCAGCGCGCGGATCAACCGGCCGCGCCACCACGACATCGACTGGAACCGCACGATCGCCGCCAACCTCAAGCACTATCTGCCGGAGTACCGGACGATCGTGCCCGAGCGGCTCGTCGGGTACGGGCGCGCCTCCCAGTCGGTGAAGAAGGAGGTCGTGCTCTGCATCGACCAGTCGGGGTCGATGGCGGCCTCGGTGGTGTACGCGTCGGTGTTCGGGGCGGTGCTGGCCTCCATGCGGTCGATCGACACCCGGCTCGTCGTCTTCGACACCGCGGTGGTCGACCTCACCGATCAGCTCGACGATCCGGTCGACGTGCTGTTCGGCACTCAGCTCGGAGGCGGGACGGACATCAACCGGGCGCTGGCGTACTGCCAGTCACAGATCACCCGGCCCGCCGAGACGGTGGTCGTGCTGATCAGCGACCTCTACGAAGGGGGCATCCGCGACGAGATGCTGAAGCGGGTGGCGGCGATGAAGGCGTCCGGAGTGCAGTTCGTGGCGCTGCTCGCGCTGTCCGACGAGGGGGCGCCGGCGTACGACCGGGAACACGCGTCCGCGCTCGCCGCGTTGGGCGCGCCGGCCTTCGCCTGTACGCCGGACCTGTTCCCCGAGGTGATGGCGGCGGCGATCGAGAAGCGGCCGATACCGGTGCCGGATCCGGCGTAGCTCAGGCCCGGTAAAAGGGACATGAGTGCCCATCGGTCACAGGGGGCTTGCGTAACCGCGGGAGTCCCGTGCGAGGATCGACGCTCGTCACGCCCGGAGCGTCACGCGTCCAGTTCCGCCGCACGGGAGGACCCTCCCCCTCTTGACCCCGCCAGCAGCCCTGCCCGGTGCCGCTCTGCGCCTCCCGCGCACGGCGGCCGGACGGCGTGCGCTGTACCTGGCACTGCTGGTGGGCGGGTTGTTCGCGCTCGGGCTCCTCGGCGGGCAGCGGGCCGAGGCGGCGGAGGACGGGCCCACGGCGCTGTCCGACGCCTCTGCGGCCGCTCTGTCGGCCGAGGTGCGCACGCCCGAGCTGAGGCTCCCCGAGCCTTCGGCTCCCGAGCGGCCGACTGCTCGAGCCGGGGCTGAAGCGGCTGACGGTGACCGAGCCCTACGTCCCGCCTCCGAGCGCGTCGTCCCGGCTGTCACCGAGCGCATCGTTCCGGCCGTCACGGAAGGTCTCGTCCCGGCCGTCACCGAGCGTCTCGTCCCGGCCGTCGACGAGCATGTCGTGCGGCCGGTCGGCGAGGTCGTCGGGGCGGTGACCGACGAGTTGGAGGGGGCGCGCTCCGAGGCGCCGCCGCTGTCGTCACTGCCCGTCCTGCCGGAGCTGCCCGAGTCGCCGTCGTCGCCGGGCGTGCCCGTGCTGCCCGGTCTGCCGGACCTCCCCGTGCTGCCGGGGCAGACGCTGCCCGCACCCGACCTGACGGCACCCGACGGCACGGCTCCGGAAACGGCTCCGGTCTCACGCGGCGGCGAGGAGAACTCCGGGGGATCCGCAGAGGACGGGTCGAGCGCGTCGTACGGACCGCGGTTCAGCACCTCGTACGACGCCCCCGCGCCCCGCGGCTCGGCGCGCACCCACCGCCACGGGGCCGACTCGGTCGGGCCCGCCCCCGCGCATCACGCGCCGGCGGACGGTTCGGGCGGTGCGCTGGACCACCGGGCGACGGTCGACAACGGCACGCCCCGACACGGCGACGCGCACGGCCTCGCCCTGAACGACCGGGCGCCGCTGCTGCTGGTGGCCGGTGCCGCGGCGCGCGTCGACGCGGACGAGACCCGGGACGAGTACCGGGACATTCCTGTATCCCCTGCCTAGAGCAGACCTTTCCCGCGCAGTGGACCTGCCGCGCGGGGGCGGAAGAGGTCTGCCCGGAATGTCCCCGAACTCTCTCTGATGTCTCGGAATCCCCCTTAAGGATCTGACGCACGTATGAACAAGAACATCCGCCGTTCCATCGTGATAGCCGCCGGTGTCACCGGCGCGTGGGCGCTCGGCTCCACCGGCGCCAATGCCTCCGAACTGCCCTCCTCGACCCTGTCCGTGCCGGACGCCACGGCCGACCCGGTCGGTGACACCGTCGAGGGTGTCGTCTCCGGTGTGCGGGACACCGTCTCCGGCGTGACCGAAGGCGCGACCGGTGACGTGACCGAAGACGTCACGGAGCGTGTGAACGACACGGTCGCCGACACCTCGCGGCGGACGGCGCCCGTCGAGCCCACCGCCGAGAAGGCCGCCCAGCTCAAGGGCGGCGCCGCGCAGCTCACCGAGGGCGTGAAGGCGGCCCGCGCCGCGCAGGCCGCGCAGCGGACGGCCGAGCACGCGACGGCGACGGCCACCGGTACCGCCCGCTCGACCGTGGCCGACGCGGCGCACCTGGCCCAGGCCGCGCCCGAGACGCCAGCCACCCCGGCCACCCCGGATGCCGTCGACTACCTCTTCGGCCCCCTCGCCGCCTTCGCCCCCGAGCTGGAGCAGGCCCTCGCCGCCGCGCAGACCCGGATCCACGGCACCCGGACGGCGGCAGGCGCCCGGGCGTACGGTGTCGAAGGCGCCGTACGGACGACGGCTCAGCAGACCGTCGCCGGAGGCCAGGGCCGCGTGGCCGGCGTCGCCGCGACCGCGGGCGCGGAGGCCCGGACGGCCAGGGGAGCCGCCGAGGCGAGCGTCTCCGCCGTCCCCAGCCACATCACCGGCACGGTCGGCGCCGTACAGGACCAGGCGCTCGGCACCGTCGCCGCCACCCGCCACCAGGCGCTCGGCACCGTCACCGGCGTGCGGCACAGCGCCGTCGACACCGTCAGTCCCGTCCTCGACGAGACCGCCGCCGCGGTCGTCCCCCCGCTCGTCGCCTCCGCCGTAGAGGGAGCCCTCCCCACCGTCACCGGCACAGTCCACGGCGTCACGCCTGTCGCCGAGCAGACGGTCGCCGGGGTCGCACCTGTGGTCGGCCACGCGGTCCGAGGCGTGCGGCCGGTCGGTGGCCACGTCGTCGACGGCGTGAGGCCCGTCGCCGGTGGAGCCGTGGACGGAGTCAGCAGCGCGGCCGGATACGCGGTCGGGGGCGTCGGGACCTCCGCCGGGCAGGCCGTCGGTGGCGTCGGCACGGCCGCCGGGCAGGCCGTCGCCGGTGTCTCCACGACCGCCGGACATGCCGTGGACGCCGCGACCACACTGGCCTACGGCGTCGTCGCCGACGTCCGGCCGGTCGCCCAGGGCGCCGCCTCCGGCGTACAGTCCACGGCGACCGGCGCCGCCTCCGGCGTACACGCCACGGCCACCGGCACCACCACCGACGTACAGGCCACCGCGACCGGTGCCGTCGCCGGTGTGCACCCCCTCGCCGTCGGTACCGCCTCCGACGTGCAGGGCATCGCCACCGGTGCCGTCGCCGACGTGTACCCCGTCGCCCGCGGCGTCCGGTCCGTCGGCGACGGCGTCGTCGCGGACGTGCCGCCGTACGCCACCGGTCTTGCCGGTCAGGCCGTCGCCGATGCGGAGCACGCCGTGCTGCCGCCCGTCGCACGGACCGCCGTGCGGGGGCTCGCTCCCGTCGCCGGGCAGGCCGTGGCGGACGCCGCCGCGCTGGCGTACGGGGTCGCGGGGGATGCCCAGGGCCTCACCCGTGAGGTCGGGCCCTTCGCCCACGGGGTCGCCGGACACGTGCCGGCGTTCGCCGAGGGTGTCGCCCAGCCAGTGACCCATGTCGTCCAGCCGGTCGCGGAGGCCGTGACCGATGTCGTCCAGCCGGTCGCGGAGGCCGTGACCGGCTTCGTCCCGCCGGTCGCGCGGGCCGGGGAGGCGTTCGCGTACGGCGTCACGGGTGAGGTCCGGCCCTTCGCCGGGCACGTGGTTCCCGTCGCCGAGGACGTGATCTCCACGCCGCTCGCCGGCCACGCCGTCACCGGCGTGCAGAGCGTCGCCCACTCGGTCACCCCGGGTTACGCGCGACACCTCTGAAACCGATCTCCGTGAGGCGACAGGACCCGGACGGCCGAAAGCCGTCGGTGATGTCCGGCCGGGACCTCACGGGCGGCCCGGGCGGTCCCCATTGGGGTGGGGAACGCCCGGGCGAAGCCCCCAGGGGCGTACCGTTTCGGGCCCCTACGGGCTGTTCAAGGGGCCTCACCGGGGCAACCCCACCCCGGTGAGGCCCTACCCGTCGAAGATCCCCGCCCCTCACACAGGGCACCCCGTGCCAGTGAGCGCGGCATCATGTGACAGGTATCACCGCTCAGGTGTGACCCTCGATTTAGGGGCCTCCTTCAAGCAGCGATAACCTGCGAGACGGACATGCCGCGCGCTCGGACACCGTGTGCGCCTCCCTTGTGACAGCGGACGTCACGTTGCCCTTCGCGGCACGCCCACGCATCCAACGAACCGCGAGATCACTGATAGGGACGGAAGCGCGTGGACCTGTTCGAGTACCAGGCGAGGGACCTCTTCGCCAAGCACGATGTACCGGTGCTGGCCGGTGAAGTCATCGACACGCCTGAGGCGGCCCGCGCAGCCACTGAGCGCCTCGGTGGCAAGTCCGTCGTCAAGGCCCAGGTGAAGGTCGGCGGCCGCGGCAAGGCCGGTGGCGTGAAGCTCGCCGCCACCGTCGACGAGGCCGTCGAGCATGCGAACAACATCCTCGGCATGGACATCAAGGGCCACACGGTCCACAAGGTGATGATCGCCGAGACGGCTCCGGAGATCCTGGAGGAGTACTACGTCTCCTTCCTCCTGGACCGTGCCAACCGCACCTTCCTCTCCATCGCCTCCGTCGAGGGCGGCATGGAGATCGAGGAGGTGGCGGCCACCCGTCCGGAGGCCGTCGCCAAGACGCCGATCGACGCGATCGACGGCGTGACCGAGGAGAAGGCCCGCGAGATCGTCGCGGCCGCGAAGTTCCCGGCCGAGGTCGCCGACAAGGTCGTGAACGTCCTCGTCAAGCTGTGGGACACCTTCATCAAGGAGGACGCCCTCCTGGTCGAGGTCAACCCGCTGGCGAAGGTCGCCTCCGGCGAGGTCATCGCCCTCGACGGCAAGGTGTCGCTCGACGACAACGCCGAGTTCCGTCACCCCGACTTCGAGGAGCTCCACGACAAGGCCGCGGCCAACCCGCTCGAGGCCGCCGCCAAGGAGAAGAACCTCAACTACGTCAAGCTCGACGGCGAGGTCGGCATCATCGGCAACGGCGCGGGTCTCGTGATGAGCACCCTGGACGTCGTCGCGTACGCCGGTGAGAACCACGGCAACGTCAAGCCGGCCAACTTCCTGGACATCGGCGGTGGCGCCTCCGCCCAGGTCATGGCCAACGGCCTCGAGATCATCCTCGGCGACCCGGACGTCAAGTCCGTCTTCGTCAACGTCTTCGGTGGCATCACCGCCTGTGACGAGGTCGCCAACGGCATCGTCCAGGCCCTCAAGCTCCTCGAGGACCGTGGCGAGAACGTCACCAAGCCGCTGGTCGTCCGCCTCGACGGCAACAACGCCGAGCTGGGCCGACAGATCCTCACCGACGCCAACCACCCGCTGGTGCAGCGCGTCGACACCATGGACGGCGCGGCCGACAAGGCCGCCGAGCTGGCCCACGCCGCCAAGTAAGCACTCAGGACGAGGACAGAACACACCATGGCTATCTGGCTCAACAAGGACAGCAAGGTCATCGTCCAGGGCATGACCGGCGCCACGGGCATGAAGCACACCAAGCTCATGCTGGGCGACGGCACCACCGTCGTGGGCGGCGTGAACCCGCGCAAGGCGGGCACGTCCGTGGACTTCGACGGCACCGAGGTACCCGTCTTCGGGACCGTGAAGGAGGCCATCGAGGCCACCGGTGCCAACGTCTCCGTCATCTTCGTGCCGGAGAAGTTCACCAAGGACGCGGTCGTCGAGGCCATCGACGCCGAGATCCCGCTGGCCGTCGTGATCACCGAGGGCATCGCCGTGCACGACTCGGCTTCGTTCTGGGCGTACGCCGGCAAGAAGGGCAACAAGACCCGCATCATCGGCCCGAACTGCCCCGGCATCATCACCCCGGGCCAGTCGAACGTCGGCATCATCCCGGGCGACATCACCAAGCCGGGCCGTATCGGCCTGGTCTCGAAGTCCGGCACGCTGACGTACCAGATGATGTACGAGCTGCGTGACATCGGCTTCTCGACCGCCGTCGGCATCGGTGGCGACCCGATCATCGGCACCACGCACATCGACGCGCTCGCCGCGTTCGAGGCCGACCCCGACACCGACCTGATCGTGATGATCGGTGAGATCGGCGGCGACGCCGAGGAGCGGGCCGCGGACTTCATCGCGAAGAACGTGACCAAGCCGGTCGTCGGCTACGTCGCGGGCTTCACCGCCCCCGAGGGCAAGACCATGGGTCACGCGGGCGCCATCGTCTCCGGTTCGTCGGGCACCGCCCAGGCGAAGAAGGAGGCCCTGGAAGCCGCGGGCGTCAAGGTCGGCAAGACCCCGACGGAGACGGCGAAGCTGGCGCGGGAGATCCTCTCCGCCTGAGCCGTCCCGGCCGTCCGGCTGATCGTCGATGGGCCCGCTCCCCGGTCGGGGGGCGGGCCCATCGACGTCCTGGCCGGGTCCTGGAGGGGTCCTAGAAGGGCCCTAGCCGGCTTGCGGCACCAGCCGCTCCGGGCCGCTCGCCGTCTCCTCCCTCAGCTTCACGCGCAGCTCCTGCTCCGACTCCGACAGCGGCCCCGGGGCCACCCGCGGCGGCACCCCCTGGACCGTCTCGCCCGGGGGCACCGGGGGCTCGTACCGGGTCGGGGCCGTGCGGAGGGTGAGGGCGGTCGTGCCGATCAGGGCGACCGTGAAGGCGATGGCGGCGCGGGTCCAGAAGCTGGCCCGGCGCTCGCTGCCGGTCCGTACCGTCGGCGGCTTGGCGGCGCGCAGCCGCTCCGCCGCGGCCACCTCGGCGAGCCGCTGGTGGAGTTCGGCCGGATCCGCCAGTTCCGGCAGCCGCTCGGCCACGGCCTCGCGCGCGTGCAGGAGCCGGTTCGCCGCGGCCGGCGTGGTCGCCTCCGTCTCCGCCGCCGTGTCCGGCAGATCGAGGCCGACACCGTCGTAGAGCAGCAGCGTGCGGCGGTACGGCGGCGGCAGGGTCAGGAGTACGTCCAGCAGGGCGCGGTGGGAGGCGTCGGCGGGCGGGGGTTCGGGGTGCCGGTAGCGGGGGCGGAAGCGGTGCCATGGGGAGAGGGCGTACTCGTACGCCGTCGCCCGCACCCAGCCCGCCGGATCCCGGTCGACGGCCACCTCGGGCCAGCGCTGCCAGGCGAGTTGGAAGGCCCGCTCCACCGACTCCCGCGCCAGCTCCCGCCGCCCGGTGAGCAGATAGGCCTGCCGCACGAGGGCGGGCGCGCAGAACGCGTACAGCGCGTCGAAGGCCTGAGCGGGCGTCAGGTCGGCGGGTGTCCGGGCGGACCCGGTTTCGGGACGGACCGATCCCGATTCGGGACGGACCGACCCCGATTCGGGACGGAGCGCCAGTACGTCGCGCGCGGGCTCGGGCGACTGAGTTCGTACGGGGATCTCGACGGCCTCCGTGTCCTGCTCGGCCGGGGCTGCCTGACCGGCCGTCGGCCTGCTCAGCTCGCTCAGCAGCCGTGCGTACGCCACCCTCTTCCGGCCGCGCGGAGTCGTACGACCGGTCTCCCAGGCGCGGACCGTCTCCCGGGTGACGCCGATCCGCGCCGCGACCTGAGCCACCGTCAACGACTGCGCCTCGCGCAGGCGTCGGCGTTCCTTGGGCGGGGGGAGCGGAGTTGCAGGGCTCTGCGTCACAGGGCGCCCCTCCGTACGAAAAAGTACATAAACGTATATTGAGCGACACAGCGGGGGTTCGCCTGTTACGACGGGAAAGCGCGTGTCGTTGGGAGCATGGCGGGCGTGATCCAGATGACCGTTCGTCGATCGCCGTTGTCGTCCCTGCTCACCCGGTTGCGCGACCGATCGCCCGGACTGGCTGCGAGCCTCCTGGGTGGTGCGGTGGCGGCGGGGCTAGGTCTTGGCTCGTTCGCCGTCCTGGTGATGGTGCTGTGGATCAGCTCGCCGTATCCGGACAGTGGGCCCGGGGGCGCGCTGCATGTGGCGGCGGCGCTGTGGCTGCTGGCGCACGGCGCCGAACTGGTCCGCGCCGACACCCTGTCCGGGATCCCCGCGCCGGTCGGCGTCACGCCGCTGCTGCTGGTCGTGCTGCCCGTGTGGCTGGTGCACCGGGCCGCGCGGGACGCGGTGGAGGGGGAGGAGGGGGAGGAGGCCGTGGTCTCCGGCCGCACCGCGTGGGCGGGCGTCGTGCTCGGCTACCTCACGGTGGGCACGGCCGCGGCGGTCTACGCGGCGGGCGGGGTGCTACGGCCGGACTGGGCGTGGACAGGGGTGTGCGTGCCGCTCGTCGCGGTGCTGGCGGCGGGGGCGGGGGTGTGGACGGCGTACGGCCGGCCGCGGGACGCGGTGGACGAGGTGCTGATCCTGATGCCCGCGGGGGTACGGCGGCTGTTCGTCGGGCCGGAGGCGAGGGGGCGGCTGGACGCGGCGGGGCGGGCGGCCGGAGCCGGTGTGGCCGTGCTGGTCGGGGGCGGATCGTTGCTGCTGGCGGTGTCGCTGGTCTGGCACGGGGGCGCGGCGCGCAGCTCGTTCCTCCAGCTCACGGAGGGGATGTCCGGGCAGTTCGCGGTGCTGCTGCTCTGTCTGGCGCTGATGCCGAACGCGGCGGTGTGGGGCACGGCGTACGCCCTGGGCCCCGGCTTCTCCCTGGGCACGGGGCACGTCGTGGGCCCCTTGGCCTCCTCGCCGGCCGCGCTGCTTCCCCCGTTCCCCTTGCTGGCAGCGGTTCCGTCGCCGGGCCCCGGAACGCCGCTCCACTGGGCGGCGGGGGCGGTTCCGGTGGCGGCCGGGGTGACGGTGGGGTGGTTCGTGGGGCGGGGGAGCGTGCATGACGTGCATGAGGGGGCCTGGTCACGGCGGCGGACGGCTGGGGTCGCCTTGTGGGCGGCGGGGTTGTGCGCGGTGGTGACGGCGGGGCTCGCCGGGATGGCGGGTGGGCCGCTCGGGGCGGCGGCGCTCGCGGGGTTCGGGCCGGTGTGGTGGCAGGTGGGGGCGGCGGCGTTGGTGTGGGGCGCGGTGGTGGGGGTGCCGGTGGCGTTGGGGGTGCGGGCTTGGCGGTGCCGGGGGCGGGGCGGGGAGCCGGGGCCGGGGACCGGTGAGCCGAGGGTGGCGAAGCCCAGGGCGGGGGAGGAGCGGGGTGCCGGACGGGGCTGGTTCGTGCGGAAGGCGGGGGAGGCCGAGAGGGTGGGGAAGGCCGAGAGTGTGGGAAAGGCGGGGAAGGCCGAGAGGGTGGGAAAGGCGGGGAAGGCCGGGAAGGCCGGGAAGGCGGAGGTGGCGTCGGAGGAGGAGCGGAGACCGTCGTACGACACCGAGTCCTTCGAGCCGTACGACTTCCTGCCCACGGAGCCGGTACCGGGCCCCTACGCGGAGCTGACGCCATGGCCCACCGACGACCCGACCCGCGAGGCCCGCTGGGCGGCACTGCGGGAGGCCTCCAGCAGGGGCGACGAACCGGAGACACCGTGAGTGTTCCGCCCGCGCACCCAGGGGGCCTCCGCCCCCGGGACCCCCGTCGGCCCTGAAGGGGCCTCGTCCTCAAACGCCGGGCGGGCTGGGTGCGCCCGGCTGCCTCAGCTGTTGACGCCCAGTACTCCCCGCAGCTCCTCCGGCAGGAGGTCCTCGCAGGACTGCTTCGCCTCGTTGGTGAGGGCGTCGTTCGTGCAGGTGTAGTAGTCGCTGTACACCAGCTTCGCCGTGAAGCCCGCCGCCACCAGGGCGATGGCCAGGGACGCGGTGACCAGGCCGCTGATCGCCGCCGTCGTCTGCGGGCGGCCGGTCGGCTGCGGGGCCGGGGTGTCGGGGTCGGGGGTGCGGGGCTTGGCGCGGAGGGCGCTGATGCCCCAGTACAGGGCCAGCGCGCCGAGCAGCAGAGCGACGTACGGCCAGCTGAACAGTGCGAAGAAGAAGGCCCACATACCGCACAGCAGCGCGTACCGCGCGCGGCGCTGGGCCGGGTCCGTCGGGTCCCAGCGCATGTTCGCGCCGGAGCCGTTGCCGTTACCGCTGCCGCTCGGGTTCTCGGGCGCCGCGCCGGGGCGCTCGCCGAAGCTCCCGGAGGACCGGCCGGGCTGGCGGTCGCTCCACTGGCTGCCCCAGGGCGAACCCTGGTCGCCGCCCTCACCGTCACCCGAGCCCGAGGCCGGCCGACGAGGCCGCCACGGACGGTCGGGCGTGCCCTCCGGCGGCGGAGCGAACGGGTTGTCGTCCCCGGGCTGGGAGGACCCCGGCTGGGAGGACCCGGGCTGGGAGGACCCCGGCTGGGACGCCCCGGCGCCTCCCCTGCCCCGCTCGTCGCCGTCGTTGCCGCTGTTACCGCCCGACGGCGCGTCCGGCGGCGAGGCGGGCCGCTCGCGCAGCAGCACGCCGTGACGCTCCCCTCCCTGCACCGACTGCGGGGGGAGCGTGAGGAGTCGCAGGCTGCGGTCCGGCATCAAGTGAGCGTCTTCCCCTTGGTGAGTACGGCTGTCTCTTACGAGTGCGACCAGGTCCGTCACTTACCAGAACGCACCGTGCACGAACGGCGTTCCCGACCAGGCCCCTCCCAGACGCTACCTTCCGGCCACGCCCCCGTCCCGTGGGGGCCGCCCGGTGTGCCGGTATCGTTGCTGACGGTCGGCCGCTTCGTAGGCTTCCCCGTATCCGGGGGCGCGAAGCATTCGTACGAACGTACAGAGTCGCGAGCGTGTCCGGCCACCGTACCGACGTACCCCCGAGAAAGGCCCTCACCGTGGCTGCCAAGCGCCTAGTCGTGCTGGTCTCCGGATCCGGCACCAACCTTCAGGCGCTGCTCGACGCCATCACCGCCGAGGGCACGGAGGCCTACGGCGCGGAGATCGTGGCCGTCGGCGCCGACCGCGACGGCATCGAGGGCCTGGTCCGCGCCGACCGCGCCGGCATCCCGACCTTCGTACGAAAGGTCAAGGACTACGGCACCCGCGAGGAGTGGGACGCCGCGCTGGCCGAGGCCGTCGCCGCCCACCAGCCCGACCTCGTCGTCTCCGCGGGGTTCATGAAGATCGTCGGCAAGGAATTCCTCGCGCGGTTCGGCGGGCGGTTCGTCAACACCCACCCCGCTCTGCTCCCCAGTTTTCCCGGCGCCCACGGCGTCCGTGACGCGCTCGCGTACGGCGCCCGGGTCACCGGCTGCACCGTCCACTTCGTCGACGACGGCGTCGACACCGGACCGATCATCGCCCAGGGCGTGGTGGAGGTCCGGGACGAGGACGACGAGAGCGCTCTGCACGAGCGCATCAAGGAAGTCGAGCGCAGGCTGCTCGTCGAGGTCGTGGGGCGGCTCGCCCGCAACGGCTATCGCATTGAGGGACGAAAGGTAGTTATCCAGTGACCGCCGAGAGCAACCAGCGGCCCATCCGTCGCGCACTGGTCAGCGTCTACGACAAGACCGGGCTCGAGGAGCTCGCCCGCGGGCTCCACGAGGCGGGCGTCGAACTCGTCTCCACCGGGTCCACCGCCTCCCGGATCGCCGCCGCCGGCGTCCCCGTCACCAAGGTCGAGGAGCTCACCGGCTTCCCCGAGTGCCTGGACGGCCGCGTCAAGACGCTGCACCCGAAGGTGCACGCCGGCATCCTGGCCGACCTGCGGCTCGACAGCCACCGGCAGCAGCTCGACGAGCTGGGCGTGGCGCCGTTCGACCTGGTCGTCGTGAACCTCTACCCCTTCCGCGAGACCGTCGCCTCGGGCGCGTCGCCCGACGAGTGCGTCGAGCAGATCGACATCGGCGGCCCGTCGATGGTCCGCGCCGCCGCGAAGAACCACCCGTCCGTCGCGGTCGTCACCAGCCCCGAGCGGTACGCCGACGTCCTGGCCGCGGTCAAGGAGGGCGGCTTCGACCTGGCCGCCCGCAAGCGGTTCGCGGCGGAGGCCTTCCAGCACACGGCGGCCTACGACGTCGCGGTGGCGAGCTGGTTCGCCGACGAGTACGCCCCCGTCGACGACTCCCGCTTCCCCGACTTCCTCGGCGCCACCTGGGAGCGCGAGAGCACCCTCCGCTACGGCGAGAACCCGCACCAGCCGGCCGCGCTCTACGTGGACGGCACCGGTGGCGGTCTGGCCCGCGCCGAGCAGCTGCACGGCAAGGAGATGTCGTACAACAACTACACGGACACGGACGCCGCCCGCCGTGCCGCGTACGACCACGACGAGCCGGCCGTCGCGATCATCAAGCACGCCAACCCCTGCGGTATCGCGGTCGGCGCGGACGTCGCCGAGGCGCACCGCAAGGCGCACGCCTGCGACCCGCTGTCGGCGTTCGGCGGAGTGATCGCCGTCAACCGCCCGGTGTCGAAGGAGATGGCGGAGCAGGTCGCGGAGATCTTCACCGAGGTCATCGTCGCGCCGGACTACGAGGAGGGGGCCCTGGAGGCCCTCACCAAGAAGAAGAACATCCGCGTGCTGCGCTGCCCCGAGGCTCCGGCCAGCCCGGTCGAAGTCAAGGCGATCGACGGCGGCGCGCTGCTCCAGGTGACCGACCGCCTCCAGGCCGAGGGCGACGACCCGGCGAACTGGACCCTGGCCACGGGCGAGGCCCTCTCGGCCGACGAGCTGGCCGAGCTGTCCTTCGCCTGGAAGGCCTGCCGCGCGGTGAAGTCCAACGCCATCCTGCTCGCCAAGGACGGCGCCTCGGTCGGCGTCGGCATGGGCCAGGTCAACCGGGTGGACTCGTGCAAGCTGGCGGTGGAGCGGGCCGGTGCGGACCGTGCCCGCGGCTCGTACGTCGCCTCGGACGCCTTCTTCCCGTTCCCGGACAACATCGACGTCCTGGGCGAGGCCGGTGTCAAGGCGATCGTCCAGCCGGGCGGCTCGGTCCGCGACGAGCTGGTGGTCGAGGCCGCGAAGAAGGCCGGGATCACGATGTACTTCACGGGGACGCGGCACTTCTTCCACTGACCCTGAACACGGCCGATCCCTGAACTAGACCCGGGTGCCCCTGCTTTCGAGGGGCACCCGGACCGCTGTCAGCTGCAGCCGCTGTGGGTCATGCGGCTCGACGCGGCCGCCGAGCCAGCCCGGTACGGGCCCTCGCTCGTGTAACGGCGGTGCCGCCGTACCGCCTTCAGTCGGCGGTCGCCGCGCAGGACGCCATCACCAGGAACCCGGCGATCCAGACCCCGGCGACGATGAGGTCCTCGCGGCCGAAGGACGCCCTGGCCATGTGGTCGAGGTTCTCGGCGTAGCTCGGGTCGTCGGGGTCGTACGCGATCCTGAGCTCCTCGCCGACCACCCGGAACCCGCAGCTCACCGCCAATGCCAGCAACACGGTCCGGCCGTCCCCCGTCGGTTCGCGGCCGCCGTGCTCCGGGTGGGCCCCGGCCGGGTGGCGGGGGCGGAGAGCGGCGGCCTTCTGAAACCGTTCAGGCGAGGGCGAATCGGGCCCGCACCTCGCCGATCTCCACTGTTGCCCGGCCGAGGCGTCTTTGGCGATCCTGTTGGGGCTGAACGCAAAAGCTCAGTTCACCGGGGGAGAACGAGATGCTCCGCGTCCACTTCAGCGATGCCGACCTGGCCGGGCTCCGGCTGCGCACCACGTCCGCCCCCCTCTGGGACATCGCCGTCAGCCTGCACAGGCTGCGGACCAGGGAAGGGCGTTGGGCCCAGCAGCACCTTCCGTACGGCCCGCTCGAGTCCGGCCTCGCGCAGCCGGGCCCGCGTGGTCCGGTACCAGTCGGCGTGGCCGGCCGGCCGGGTCCGGGAGGAGATGCGCCGTCTCGACCAGGTCGTGGGCGCGCCCGCATGGGCCGCCGGACTCGCCGAGCGCGGCGCACGGGAGGAGTTCGTACGGCTGCTGCGGGCCTACTACGACATCGCCGTGGCGCCCTACGAGGAGCGGCTGCACGCCCACGTCGAGGCCGAAAGGGCGCTGCGGGGGCGGGAGTTGCTGGACGGCGGCGTCGACGCACTGCCGGCGGGGCTCGGGCCCTGGACGCGGTGGGAGCGACCGGTCCTGTACGCCGACTACCACCCCGCCGTGGACCGGGACGTGCACCTGGACGGGCGCGGGATGCTGCTCGTGCCGTCGTACTTCCTGCTCCGCCGGCCCATCACCTTCGCCGATCCGGGCCTGCCGCCCGTCCTGGTCTACCCCCTCGTCCACGAACCGCCCGCGCCCTCGTCGGACGCGCCGCTCACCGCGCTCCTCGGGCAGGCCCGAGCCACCGCACTGCGGGCGGTCGCGCACGGCGCCACCACCGGGGAGATCGCGCGGGCCGCCGGTGTCTCCGCCTCCTCCGCCAGCCGGCACGCGACCGCCCTGCGGGACGCGGGCCTCATCACCAGCCGGCGGCACGGCGCGAGCGCCTGCACTCCCTCACCCCGGTCGGCGCCTCGGTGCTCCGCGCGGCCCGGGCCCGCGCTCAGAGCAGCGAGCGCGGCACCCCCCCCACAGCGAGGGGTTGTAGGTGCAACTGCCGACCAGCTGGTGCGAGAGCGAGGCGTACGTCCCTGCCGAATTCCCCATGCTCGTCCTGCGTACGCGCCAGACAGTCCCGGACGATCTTCCGCCAGGCCTCCAGCGGTCCGGCCGCGTCCCCCGGTCCGACGAAGGGGAGGGCAGGCGACGGGCCAGGAGTTTCCGGAGGATTGTCCGTGGCAGCGAGCCGGTGAAAAACAGGGCCGTGTCCCCCCTCGTTCGGGTGAGACACGGCCCTGGTCGAGGACTGTCGCGAGGTGCTCAGAACCGCGGGCGCTGGAACCACTGCGCGCTGGCCCGCTTCGCCGCGAACACGATCAGCAGGATCGCGACCGCGATGATCAGCAGCCCGATGCCCCACGCGGCGATCATGAAGACGCCGGTGACGATCGCGAACGAGCCGTACACGATGGAGCAGACCCGGACGCCGTTGCCGCCCTTGGCGTACTGGAGCAGCAGTGCGAGGCCGAGCAGCGCGAAGATGCCGGCGAGGCCGATGAAGAAGACGAGGATGCCCTTGCCGAGGTCGGCGATCGCCTGGGCCTGCGAGTCACCGCTGAGGTCGGCCTCCGCCACGATCTCGTCCCACTCGGTGAGGCTGTAGCCGTACAGCCCCGCTATGACCGCGTGCGCGAGCACGATGATGCCGAGCATGATCTGCGCGGCGCGCGTGATGCCGGGCATCTGGGCCGGACCGGCCGGCGGGTAGCCGTAGCCCTGCATCGGAGGAGCGGCCGGGTAGGCGCCGTACTGCGGCGGGACGCCGGGCGGGGCCTGCTGCGGGTAGCCGTAACCGGGGGCCGGGGGCTGCTGCTGGGGCGGGGGCCCGTACGGGCTGTTCGGGTCGCCGAAACTCATGGCGGTGTTCCTCCGTGTGACCGAAAGTGCTGTGACCGATGGGTGTGGGGACGTCGAGCGGCACGGTTCGGAGGAAGGTTCAACAGATGCGGTTCGTCCCCCCGGTACTGCCCGCGGCACTGTGGCGACAATCGTTCTTCAGTGGCCGGTTCGTTGTCCAGCCGCAATCCCTATGTGTTGTGCAAGTGCAACCTCGCTGATCATGGGCACGACGCCGGCGCGGTCCCGGCCGGACCGACGGCCGGGACCCGGATTGGAACCGGGACCCCGTCATCCGCGAGGATGGGCTCATGACCGCCCAGATTCTCGATGGCAAGGCCACCGCAGCCGCGATCAAGTCCGATCTGACCGCCCGCGTGGCGGCGCTGAAGGAGAAGGGCGTCACGCCCGGCCTCGGCACGATCCTGGTCGGGGAGGACCCCGGCAGCCAGAAGTACGTCGCCGGCAAGCACCGCGACTGCGCCCAGGTCGGCATCGCCTCCATCCAGCGCGAACTGCCCGCCACCGCCACGCAGGAGGAGATCGAGGCGGTCGTCCGGGAACTGAACGAGGACCCGGCCTGCACCGGCTACATCGTCCAACTGCCGCTCCCCAAGGGCATCGACGAGAACCGCATCCTCGAACTGATGGACCCGGACAAGGACGCCGACGGCCTGCACCCGATGAACCTCGGCCGCCTGGTCCTGAACGAGCCGGCCCCCCTGCCCTGCACCCCCAACGGCGTGCTGACCCTCCTGCGCCGCTACGGCGTGGAGATCAAGGGCGCCGAGGTCGTGGTCGTGGGACGTGGCGTCACCATCGGCCGCCCGATGCCCCTGCTGCTCACCCGGCGCAGCGAGAACGCCACGGTGACCCAGTGCCACACGGGGACGCGGGATCTGTCGTCGCACCTCAAGCGCGCCGACATCATCATCGCCGCCGCCGGTTCCGCCCACCTGATCCGCCCCGAGGACGTCAAGCCGGGGGCGGCCGTGCTCGACGTCGGTGTCTCGCGCAGCGCCGAGGGCAAGATCGTGGGCGACGTCGACCCGGGCGTGGCCGAGGTGGCGGGCTGGATCTCCCCGAACCCCGGCGGTGTCGGCCCGATGACCCGGGCCCAGCTGCTGGTCAACGTGGTCGAGGCGGCGGAGCGCAGTGTCGTCCGGTAAGCCGGAGAACGCGGCGGTGGACGCGGCGGAGGCGGCTGACGCGGAGGCGCGGGACGCCGTGGAGGATGCCGTGGAAGTCCGTGACGCCGCGGAGACCGGTGACACTGCCGAGGTGCGGAACGCTGCCGACGCGCCCGACGAGGCCGAGGTGCGCGACCCCGTCAGCGCGCCCGACGAGATCGAGGTGCGCGACCCCATCAGCGCGCCCGACGCCGAGGGCCGGCCGCGCCGTACGACCCGCCGCTTCCCGCTGTTCACACGGGACACGGCCCGCCCCGAGGGCGGCGGCCGGGCGGCCCCCGGGGACGCCCCGGCACCGGCCCGGCAGTGGCCGGTCCTGCTGGTGCTGGCGCTGGTCGGCCTGGGGCTGCTGCTGACCGCCCTGGACACCTTCCGCGTCGGCACGCTGCTGATCGGTGTCGCGCTGCTGCTCGGCGGGGCGCTGCGCTGGCTGCTGCCGGACGTCGGCATGCTCGCGGTCCGCTCCCGCTTCACGGACATCGTCACCTACGCGGTGCTCGGCACGGCGATCGCCCTGCTGGCGATGATGGTGCAGCCGAAGCCCTGGCTGGAGATCCCGTTCCTGAAGGACACCCTGCACTTCACGGTCAGCAACTGAGACGCGCGCACGACGGCGGCCCGCCCTCTCCCCCGAGGAAGGACGGGCCGCCGTCGCATTCACCTTCGTGCACCGGGAAGTCCCTGTTCAACGACTGTCAGGGCGCTGTGGCACAGCGGTGACCGTTCCGGAACGTCGGGAACCGAAGCGACATCGGGTGCCGTCATCCGAGTCGGTCCGCCCCGAAGACGGGGCGTTGGGGCTGGGGTGAACAGGCCGGATTCGCGTGCCCTGAGTGACCGTACATGTGCGTTCTGTGTGGCGATGTGTTGACAAGTTTGCGGATTTGGAGGGAAGTCGTTCGACAGTCGGGCTAGCGTGGCCAATCGGGACGGTCCGGGACGTCCCGCACGGCTGTGAGCGCTTGCCGCGGGGGGAGAGCGGCCGCAGGGGAACGGGCGGTGGGAGACTGGACCGCGGCCCGGTGGGCGTGCGACCGTGCATGCCCACGGCCCCCTTGCTCCCGTGCGCCCCCACCCGGGGACCTGAGATCCTGACTGGGCGACACGCGCGGGGGAAGAGACAGCACGGACCGGGGGGAAGAGGGGGGAAGCAATGCCTCGTTGGAGGGCCTTGCCGGATGAACTGGATCCGCAGGTCAGAGAGTTCGCCAGCCAGCTGCGCCGGCTGGTGGACCGCAGTGGACTGAGCGTCGCGGCGGTCGCCGACCGGACGGGCTACAGCAAGACGTCCTGGGAGCGGTATCTGAACGGGCGGCTGCTGGCGCCCAAGGGTGCGATCGTCGCACTGGCCGAGGTGACCGGGACCAATCCGATTCACCTCACCACCATGTGGGAGCTGGCCGAGCGGGCGTGGAGCCGCTCGGAGATGCGGCACGACATGACGATGGAGGCGATCCGGATCTCCCAGGCGCGGGCCGCGCTCGGGGAGTTCGGCGCGCCTCCGGCGAACGCCAAGGGCGACAGGGTGGCCCGCAAGAGCGGCAGCGCGACGGCGACGCCGGGCATCGCGGGACCGGCGGGAGTGGCCCCCACGGTGCCACCGCAGTCGACGGGAGCGGGCGCGGGGACCGGCCGGGACTCGGGCGCGGTCCGGGACTCCGGTGCGGTCCGGGATTCGGGTGCCGTCCGGGACTCCGGTGCCGTTCGGGACGCGGCCGAGGAGTCGGCGTCGTCGGCGGGCGGCAACTCGTGGGGCGTCGCGGGCTACCGCGGTCCGTCGCGGGCGAGCGGAAACGGAACGGGCGGAAGCGGAACGGGCGGAAGCGGAATCGGCGGAACGGGTGGCGGTGCGAGGCATGCGTCGCCCGCCGCCTCCTCCTCCGCTCCCTCCAGCCCCTCCTCTTCCTCCTCCGCTGCGTCGTACGGCGAACCGCCGCGGATGCCGCGGCCGGGTGCCGGGCCCTCGGGCGAGGGCAAGGGCAAGCGACGGCTGACCATGTTCCTCGCGGGCGTCGTGGGCGTGCTGGTCGTGGTCGCGGCGGCCTTCTTCCTGACTGACCGGGGCGACGGCAAGGAGAACGAGGGCGGTACGAAGTCCCCGTCCCCGACAGTGACGACGGACCAGAACCTGCCCCCCGGGGTGGAGTGCAGCGGGGCCTCGTGCACGGGCAAGGACGCCGAGAGCATGGGCTGCAGCGGCGACCTCGTGACCACGGCCAAGACGGCGACCGTCGGCACGGCGGTCGTGGAAGTCCGCTACAGCGAGACCTGTGGGGCGGCCTGGGGCCGCGTCACGCAGGCATCCGAGGGCGACGAGGTCCGGGTGACGGTGGGCAAGACGGAGCAGACCGGCAAGATCACGGTCACCGGCGACACCATCGCGTACACCCCGATGGTCGCGGTCAAAGACGCGGGCGACGCGACGGCGTGCGTGACGCTGGCGGCGGGCGAAGAGGGCTGCACGCAGTAAGCACGCGGCTGAGGGCTGCGGGGTAAGCGCGCGGCTGGGTGCTGCGGGCGGTAGTCGTGCGGCTGAGTGCTGCGGGCGGTAATCGTGCGGCTGAGTGCTGCACGCCGTACTCGCGCGGCTGAGTGGGTGCGTTGTCGGCCGTGCGGCTGAGTGGGGGTGCGTTGTCGGCCGTGCGGCTGAGTGGGGGTGCGGTAGTCGGCCGGGCGGCGGGGGCGAAAGAAATCCCGCCGCCGCAGGAATAGTCCCGGCCGATGCGGGCACGCGCTCGGTACCCCCACGGGAGTCCGGCACCCCGGTACCCCCACCAGACGGCCGCCCGCGTCCTTCCCTCTCCCGGACCGGGCGGCCGCCCTTTTCGGGGGTCTGTGGGGTGGGCCACACCGACCCGGACGTCCGGCATCCCGGATGCGCGATAGCCTGACCGCTGGATCTCTCTTGACGCCAAGAGATCGATCAAACATCCGGGGCAGGGACGCCCCACCGCCAGCTGTCATACGGAGAACGCCATGACCCGCACTCCCGTGAACGTCACCGTCACCGGCGCGGCCGGCCAGATCGGTTACGCCCTGCTCTTCCGCATCGCCTCCGGCCAGCTGCTCGGCGCGGACGTGCCGGTCAAGCTGCGCCTCCTGGAGATCACGCCCGCGCTGAAGGCCGCCGAGGGCACGGCCATGGAGCTGGACGACTGCGCGTTCCCGCTGCTGCAGGGCATCGAGATCACCGACGACCCGAACGTCGCCTTCGACGGCTCCAACGTCGCCCTCCTCGTCGGCGCCCGCCCCCGCACCAAGGGCATGGAGCGCGGCGACCTGCTGGAGGCCAACGGCGGCATCTTCAAGCCGCAGGGCAAGGCCATCAACGACCACGCCGCGGACGACATCAAGGTCCTCGTGGTCGGCAACCCGGCCAACACCAACGCCCTGATCGCCCAGGCCGCCGCCCCGGACGTACCGGCCGAGCGCTTCACCGCGATGACCCGCCTGGACCACAACCGCGCGCTCACCCAGCTCGCGAAGAAGACGGGTTCGACGGTCGCCGACATCAAGCGCCTGACGATCTGGGGCAACCACTCCGCCACCCAGTACCCGGACATCTTCCACGCCACGATCGCCGGCAAGAACGCCGCCGAGGTCGTCAACGACGAGAAGTGGCTGGCCGACGACTTCATCCCGACCGTCGCCAAGCGCGGCGCGGCCATCATCGAGGCCCGTGGCGCCTCCTCCGCCGCCTCGGCCGCCAACGCCGCCATCGACCACGTCTACTCGTGGGTCAACGGCACCGCCGACGGCGACTGGGTCTCCATGGGCATCCCGTCGGACGGCTCCTACGGCGTCCCGGAGGGCCTCATCTCCTCCTTCCCCGTCACCTGCAAGGACGGCAAGTACGAGATCGTCCAGGGCCTGGAGATCAACGAGTTCTCCCGCACCCGCATCGACGCCTCGGTCGCCGAGCTGGCGGAGGAGCGCGACGCGGTCCGCGGTCTCGGCCTCATCTGAGCGTCCCGGCTCATCGCGCAAGCCCACAGGCCCCGTTCCGGTTTCCGCCGGAACGGGGCCTGTGGCCCGTTCTGCCGCTACCGTCGGAAAAGCGTTGCCGGCACGGCGATTCGGGGGTTCGCGATGAGCGGTTGGGGACACGACCCGAGCGAGGAGCGCGGCCAGGCTCCCTGGTCGTCCGCGGAGACCCAGACCTACGGCGGCTTCCCCTCCGCCCCCGCACCCTCCCCGCCCCCGTCTCGCGCACCCCGGCTGCTCCTGGCCCTCCTGGCCGCGGTGGTCCTGGGCGTGGGCGTCGGCGCCGGGGTCTGGGCCCTCCTCAGGGACGACGGCGGCACCGCACCCGCCGCCACCCCGCCCACGGACGTCGTCACCGCCACGTCCTCCTCCGCCGCACCGGCCACCCCGGGCTACCGCCGCGCCCAGGACCCCGTCGGCTACACCCTCCTCGTCCCCGAGGACTGGATCCGCCGTCAGAAACCGGGCGAGGAAGCCCCGGTCGTCTACTACGACGCCCCCGACGACGGCCGTCAGCTGCAGATCTTCGAGGTCAGCGAGCGCACCCCCGAAGAGTCCCTGACGAAGGCCGAGACCGCCCCCGGCTACGGCTTCGCCGCCCGCCCCGGTTACCGCCCCCTCGCCCGCGACTCAGGTCCCGGCTTCGAGGAGCTCACCTACCGCTACGACGACGAGGACAAGGGCCCCCGCCTGGTCGTCGACCACCGTTTCGAGGCCGCCGACGGCACGCCGTACGCGATCCGCGCCAGCGGCCCCGAAAACCTGCCCCCGGACCAGGTCCGCGCCCCGCTCACCACGGCCCTGACCTCCTTCTGCCCCACAGGAGCGGACTGCCCGTGACGGCACGTCAGGGCCAGAGCCGGTCGCGAAGTGTCAGAGCCGCTTCTCGAACCAGTGGCTCGCGTAGACGTTGTCGCCGTACCGGGGGATCTCCGCGTACCCGCACGCCCGGTACATCGCCTGCGCCTCCGTGAGCGAGGCGTGCGTGTCCAGTCGTACGGCCGACAAGTCCCGTGCGGTCGCCTCGCGTTCCAGCGCGCCGAGGAGCCGGCGGGCGAGTCCGAGGCGGCGGGCGTCCGGGTGCACCCACACATGCCGGATCTCACCCACCCCCGGCTCCAGCCGCCGCAGCGCCCCGCATCCCACGGGCCGCCCCTCCTCGTACGCCACGAAGAACGCCCCGGCGTCCCCGGAGACCTCCTCGGGCCGTACGAGATCGGCGGGATCGAAGCCCTCGGGGAAGCGCGCGTCGATGTCGGCGGCGTAGGCGTCGAGACAGGCACGCGCGTCCGCGGAGGCGCCGTCCACCGGCTCGACGGTGATGGCGGCGAGGCGCAGAAGGCGCCGGGTGGTGCCCATGGCCTCGGTCAGTTCGCCGCGCTGGCCCGGGGTGAGGCCGCCGAGGAGGTCGGCCACCAGGGCGTTGGCCCGGCGCTCCTGCTCCTTAAGCTCGGTCCGGCCGGCCGCGGTCAACTCGGCCGTCCGCAGCCGGTTGTCGTCCGGATGCACACGGAGCCGGATCATGCCCTGCGCCTGCAGCGCCTTGGCCATCCGGCTCAAGTACCCGGCGTCCAGGCCGAGTCGGGCCCGCAGCTCGCGCAGGGAGACCCCCTCCGTGGCGTGGGAGATCTCGAACAGCAGCCGGGCCTCGCCGAGCGGGCGGTCCTGGCCGAGGTAGTGGTCGTGGAGGACGCCGATACGGCGCGTGAAGTAGCGGTTGAAACGGCGGAAGGCCGTCACCTGCTCCGTCGACACGGGTTCCATATTTCTTTGACGTTAGTCAAAGGATTCGGGGTTGTCCAGAGAAGTCGGCCCGGCTGTCCGTGCTCGCGCCTAGGGTGCCTCGCATGAGTGAGGACACCGAGATCTTGCTTGAACCCCCGGTCGCCGGGGACGAGGCCGACACCCTGGTCGGCTCCCTCGAACGGCAGCGCCGCATCTTCGCCTGGAAGTGCGAGGGCCTGGACGCCGCGGCCCTGACCGCGCGGCTCGCGCCCTCCGCGCTCACCGTCGGCGGGATGCTCAAGCATCTGGCGCTCGTGGAGGCCGAGTACTTCACCCTGCGGCTGCTCGGGGAGGACCCGGGCCCGCCGTGGAACACCGTCGACTGGGACGCCGAACCCGACTGGGAGTGGCGCTCCGCCGCCCAGGACAGCCCCGAGGAGCTGTACACGCTCTGGCGCGAGACGGTGGCCCGCTCCCGCGTGAACGTAGGCAAGGCCCTCGCGGAGGGCGGACCCGGTCGGCTCGTCGCGTACAAGTCGCGCGGCGGCGAGTCCCCGAGCCTGCGCCGCCTGCTCATCGACATGGTCGAGGAGTACGCCCGCCATGTCGGCCAGGTGGACCTGATCCGCGAATCGATCGACGGCCGGGTGGGGGAGGACCCGCCGGACGAGTACCGGCCGTTCTAGCCTCACACGCTCCGCAGCTCGTCCTCCAGCCTGCCGACGTCGACCGTCTCCTCCGCCGGAGGGGTCTCGGACGGGACCGGCTCGCCGTACTCGGAGAAGGCCAGGGTCACATCGACACCGTCGCCCCGCTGGGTCGCCTCGACCAGCAGGTGCGGGGCGTCGGAGGTGACGTACAGCGTGGTGCGCGCGCCGTCGAGGTCGCCGGTGAGCGGGATGACCTTCGTGCCGTCCCGCTCGGTCTCCTCGCCCTTCTTCAGGGCGGTGTCCCCGGATGCGGAGCCGGTGCCGACGTCCCGCTGGAAGTTGCTCAGGTCGCAGGTGTCGGCCATGCCCTTGAGCAGTGCGTCGTCCGTGGAGCCGTGGATGTGGCGGTTCTCGAACAGCTCGGCGACCGCGTCGCCCTCGCCGCCCGGCACCTGCGCCTTCCAGAACGCGGTGTCGGGTTTCATCCACACCTCTTCGCCGCGCTTGACGATCTCGACGCTGCCGCCGTCGGCGCCCATCTCCAGCGTGCCGGCGCAGTTGCCGTCCCGGTCCAGGGACAGATCCATCGAGACCGGCTGCGTTGTGCTCTTCCGCGCCTCCGCGCCGCGGTCCGTCAGTTTCAGACGGACCGACTTCGCGTCCAGGAGGTTGCGCTCCGCCTCGTCGGCGAGCTGCCGCGC
Organism: Streptomyces sp. NPDC043726; assembly: GCF_056436565.1. Lineage (NCBI taxonomy): Bacteria > Bacillati > Actinomycetota > Actinomycetes > Kitasatosporales > Streptomycetaceae > Streptomyces > Streptomyces sp. NPDC043726. The sequence continues at coordinate 639,268 of NZ_JBWKCI010000001.1, read as the reverse complement.
GCCGGGGTCGTCGCCCGCGGCCGCCGCGGGGGCCAGCAGCAGCGTCGCGCTCACCGCGGCGGCCGAGATCAGCGCCCGTACGGCCATGGACGTCACCTCCGTGGTGCGCGACCTCCGTGGTGCGCGACCGTCGTGGTGCGCGGCCGCAGTGGTCCGCCTCACGCCCTCAGCGTACGTTTCGCCCTATTTGCCCGCATGTTCAGTGACGCCGCCCACTTTCGGCCCCGATTTGCGCATGCCCGCGACGGGCTCCGGGCAGGTGGTGCCGGTCCCCGAAGGTGACACCTCTGTCACTCAGGGGCACTGAACAGGAACGGAAGGCAATACCGATCATGGCAAGGCAGCACGAACGACGGACGATCCATGTCGACGGCGAGTGGCGGGAATCGATCTCCGGCGCCACCCGCGACATCATCGACCCAGCGGTCGCCCGGCCCTTCGCTGTGGTCGCCGAGGGCGACGAGCAGGACACCGACCTGGCGATCGAGGCCGCCCGGCGCGCGTTCCACGAGGGGGAGTGGCCCCGCACCCCCGTCGCCGAACGCGCCGCCCTCCTGCGCCGCGTCGCCGACCTCCTGACCCGCGACCGCGAGGAACTCGGCGCCCTGGAGAGCCGGGACGCCGGCAAGACCCTCGAGGAGGGCCGCGTCGACATCGACTGCGTCGCCGACGCCTTCCGCTACTTCGCCGACCTCGTCGCCGCCGAGGCCCCGGGCCGGGTCGTCGACGCGGGCTCGGCCGACGTCCACAGCGTCGTCGTACACGAGCCGGTCGGTGTGTGCGCCCTGATCACCCCCTGGAACTACCCGCTCCTCCAGGCCAGTTGGAAGATCGCGCCCGCGCTCGCCGCAGGCAACACCTTCGTGGTCAAGCCGAGCGAGATCACCCCGATGACGACCGTCGCGCTGATCGACCTGCTGGCGGAGGCGGGCCTGCCCGACGGAGTCGCGAACATCGTCACGGGCCCCGGCCACACCGTCGGCGCCCGCCTCTGCGAGCACCCCGACGTCGACCTCGTCTCCTTCACCGGCGGCCTGGTCAGCGGCGTCAGGGTGGCGCAGGCGGCGGCCGTCTCGGTGAAGAAGGTCGCCCTCGAACTCGGCGGCAAGAACCCCAACGTCGTCTTCGCCGACGCCTGCGCCACCGAGGAGGGCTTCGACACCGCCGTGGACCAGGCCCTCAACGCCGCCTTCATCCACAGCGGCCAGGTCTGCTCGGCCGGCGGCCGCCTCATCGTCGAGGAGTCCGTGCGGGAGCGCTTCGTCACCGAACTCGCCCGCCGGGCCGCCCGTATCCGGCTGGGCCGGGGCACGGACGACGGCGTCGAGTGCGGCCCCCTCGTCTCCGAGCAGCAGCGCGCGAAGGTCGAGTCGTACGTCGCCTCCGCGCTGGCCGAGGGCGCGGTCCTGCGGACCGGCGGCAAGCGGCCCGAAGGCCTCGGCGAGGGCTACTTCTACGAGCCGACCGTCCTCGACGCCTGCCACCGCGAGATGAAGGTCGTCCGCGAGGAGGTCTTCGGTCCCGTCCTCACCGTCGAGACCTTCCGCACCGAGGACGAGGCCGTCGCGCTCGCCAACGACACCGAGTACGGCCTCGCGGGCGCCGTCTGGACCGCCGACGCGGGCCGCGCCCGCCGCGTGGCCGGGCGGCTGCGCCACGGCACCGTCTGGATCAACGACTTCCACCCCTACCTCCCGCAGGCGGAGTGGGGCGGCTTCGGCAAGAGCGGCGTCGGCCGTGAGCTGGGCCCGTCCGGGCTCGCCGAGTACCGCGAGAGCAAGCACGTCTACCAGAACCTCGCGCCGAAGCCCGTCCGTTGGTTCGCGGGCTGACCCCTCCGCGAACCGGGCCGGTCCGTCCCCGAACCCGGCCGACCCCCTCCTCCCCGCACCTCTCTGGAGCGACCCCCCATGTCCGAGAACACGCATGTCTACGATTACGTCGTCATCGGCGGCGGCACCGCGGGCTCCGTCATCGCCTCCCGGCTGACCGAGAACCCCGATGTCACCGTCGCCGTCATCGAGGGCGGCCCCAGCGACGTCGGCCGTGACGACGTCCTGACCCTGCGCCGCTGGATGGGCCTGCTCGGCGGCGAACTGGACTACGACTACCCGACCACCGAACAGCCGCGCGGCAACTCCCACATCCGGCACAGCCGTGCCCGGGTCCTCGGTGGCTGCTCGTCCCACAACACCCTGATCGCGTTCAAGCCGCTGCCGTCCGACTGGGACGAGTGGGAGGAGGCCGGCGCCAAGGGCTGGGGTGCCGTGCCGATGGAGGCGTACTACGCCCGCCTGCTGAACAACATCGTCCCGGTCGACGAGAAGGACCGGAACGCCATCGCCCGCGACTTCGTCGACGCGGCCCAGTCAGCACTCGGGGTACCCCGCGTGGAGGGCTTCAACCAGAAGCCGTTCACCGAGGGCGCCGGCTTCTTCGACCTCGCCTACCACCCCGAGGACAACAAGCGGTCGTCCGCCTCGGTGGCGTATCTGCACCCGGTGATGGACGAGCGCCCGAACCTGACGATCCTGCTGGAGACCTGGGCGTACAAGCTGCAACTCGACGGGACCCGGGCCGAGGGCGTGCACGTCCGCGCCAAAAACGGCGAGGAGTTCCTCGTCCGCGCCCGCAACGAGGTGCTGCTGTGCGCGGGCGCCGTGGACTCGCCCCGCCTGCTGCTGCACTCGGGCATCGGCCGCCGCGAGGACCTGGAGGCGCTCGGCATACCCGTGGCGCTCGACCTGCCGGGCGTGGGCGAGAACCTGCTCGACCACCCCGAGTCCGTGATCGTCTGGGAGACCAACGGCCCCATCCCGGAGAACTCCGCGATGGACTCCGACGCGGGCCTGTTCGTGCGCCGCGACCCCGAACACGCGGGCCCCGACCTGATGTTCCACTTCTACCAGATCCCGTTCACCGACAACCCGGAGCGCCTCGGCTACGAACGCCCCGAGTTCGGCGTCTCGATGACCCCGAACATCCCCAAGCCGAAGTCCCGCGGCCGCCTGTACCTGACCAGCCCGGACCCCTCGGTCAAGCCCGCCCTGGACTTCCGCTACTTCACCGACGAGGACGACTACGACGGGCGCACGCTGGTGGACGGCATCCGCATCGCCCGCCAGATCGCCAGGACCGAGCCGCTGGCCGGCTGGCTCAAGCGCGAGGTCTGCCCGGGCCCGGAGGTCGTCGGCGACGCGGAACTGAGCGAGTACGCCCGCAAGGTCGCGCACACCGTCTACCACCCCGCGGGTACCTGCCGGATGGGCGCCGAGGACGACGAACTCGCCGTGGTGGACCCACAGTTGCGGATCCGGGGCCTGGAGGGCATCCGGATCGCGGACGCCTCCGTCTTCCCGACCATGCCCGCCGTGAACCCGATGATCGGCGTGCTCATGGTCGGGGAGCGCGCGGTCGACCTGATCGGTGGTGACGCGTGATGAGTACTCCGGTCTTCTCCGTGCAGGGTCTCTGGAAGGTCTTCGGCCCGAAGGCGGACCGCGTCCCGACGGACCCCGAACTCGCCGCACTGGCCCCCGCCGACCTTCGCGCCCGCACCGGCTGCACGGCCGCGGTCCGGGACGTCTCCTTCGACGTCCACAAGGGCGAGGTCTTCGTGGTGATGGGCCTGTCCGGCTCGGGCAAGTCCACTCTGGTCCGCTGCCTCACCCGGCTCATCGAACCGACTTCCGGCACGATCGCCATCGACGGCGAGGACGTCCGCGCGATGGACAAGTCCCGGCTGCGCGAACTGCGCCGCCACCGGGCCGCGATGGTCTTCCAGCACTTCGGCCTGCTGCCGCACCGCACGGTCCTCGACAACGTGGCGTACGGCCTGGAGATCCAGGGCGTGGGCAAGGCCGAGCGCCGTGAACGCGCCGCCGAGTTCGTGGCGAAGGTCGGCCTGGAGGGCATGGAGAGCCGCAGGCCGAGCCAGCTCTCCGGCGGCCAGCAGCAGCGGGTGGGCCTGGCCCGCGCCCTGGCGGCCGACCCCGAGGTGCTGCTCTTCGACGAGCCCTTCAGCGCCCTGGACCCGCTGATCCGCCGGGACATGCAGGAGGAGGTCGTCCGCCTGCACCGCGAAGAGGGCCGCACGATGGTCTTCATCACCCACGACCTCAGCGAGGCCCTCAAGCTCGGCGACCGCATCGCCCTGATGAGAGACGGCGAAGTCGTCCAGCTGGGCACGCCGGAAGAGATCGTCGGCTCCCCGGCCGACGACTACGTCCGCGAATTCGTCCGCGACGTCCCCCGTGAGCAGGTCCTGACGGTCCGCACGGCGATGCGCCCCGCGTCCGCCCACGAGGCGGGCAACGGCCCGGCGGTCCCTCCGACCGCGACGGTGTCGGAGGCCATCGAAGCGGTGGCCCGAGCAGGCACCCCGGCACGCGTGGTGGACGCGGGCCGCTGCATGGGCGTGGTGGACGCGGACGGGCTGCTGGACGTGGTGGCGGGGGTCGCTCCGAAGACGGAGGCCGACGCGGCTGCCGCCGTATCCGCCGTATCCGTCGTAGCCGCCGGCCGTCGTGCCGCTGAGGCGGCGCCCGTCCCGCGGCCGGGCGCACCCCGCCGGAGCGGGCGGGCGACCTCCCCCGGCGCCGACACCACCCCGGAGCCGGTCTGATGGCAACGATCACCGCACCGACCCCGGGCACCCTCCCGCGCCTGCTTAAGAACGAGACGGCCACCAAGCTCGCCGTCCTGGCCCTCGCCGCCGCGATCCTCGTCCCCCTGGCCCACGCCCGCTGGGGCGGCGGCACCTGGCCGACGGCCCTCACCGTCGACCTCACCAGCCCCCTCACCACCACGAGCGACTGGATCATCGACAACAGGGACAGCCACCCCCTGTTCCTGTACTTCCTCGGCCACGTCAGCAACGCGGTCACCCTGGCCGTACGCGCCGTCTACCTGCTCCTCCTCGCCGCGGGATGGGCCGGCACCACCGCTCTCGCCGCCCTCGTCGCCTGGCGCACCGCGGGGCCGAGGCTCGCCCTGGGTACCGCCGCCGCGTTCCTGACCTGCGGCGCCCTCGGCATGTGGATCCCGACCATGCAGACCCTCGCGCTGATGGTCGTCGCGGTCCTCGCCTCCGTCGCCGTGGGCGCTGTCCTCGGCCTCGCCGCGGGCCTGTCGGACCGTATGGACCGAGCCCTGCGCCCGGTCCTGGACACCATGCAGGTCCTCCCGGCCTTCGCCTACCTCCTCCCGGTCGTCCTGGTCTTCGGCATCGGCGTCCCCGCCGCCGTCCTCGCGACCGTCGTCTACGCCGCCCCGCCCATGGCCCGCCTCACCGCCCTGGGCCTGCGCGGCGCCGACAAGGAGGTCCTGGAGGCGGTGGACTCCCTCGGCGCGACCGCCCGCCAGCGGCTGCTCACCGCCCGTATCCCGCTGGCCCGCAAGGAACTCCTCCTCGGCGTCAACCAGACGATCATGATGGCGCTGTCCATGGCCGTCATCGCCTCCGTCATCGGCGCCGGCGGCCTCGGCGACCGCGTCTACCAGGCGCTGGCCTCGGTCGACGTGGGCGCCGCCCTCGCGGCCGGCATCCCGATCGTGCTGCTGGCGGTCGTCCTGGACCGTGTCACGGCCGCCGCGGGCGACGGCACCGAGCGCCGCACGGGCCGCGCGGGACGGGCGTACGCCCTGATCGCCGTGCTCGCCGTCGCCGTGGCCGGACGCCTCATGGGCCGGCTCGACTGGCCCGAGGCCTGGGAGCTGCACATCGCCGAGCCGGTCAACCGGGCCGTCGACTGGATGACCGCCCACCTCTACTCCGGCGTCCCCGTCATCGGCGGCACCGCCGACTGGGCCGGCCACTTCACCACCTGGGTCCTGGACCCCGTGCGCGACGGCCTGCAGTGGCTGCCCTGGTGGGCCGTGCTGCTCGTCGTCGCCGCCCTCGCCTGGCTGATCGGCACCTGGCGCACCGCGCTCACCGCGACCCTCGCCATGGCCGCGATCGGCGTCCTCGGCGTGTGGGAGCCGTCGCTCGACACGCTGTCCCAGGTGCTCGCGGCCGTCGCCGTCACCCTGGTCCTGGGCGTCGGCGTCGGTGTGGCCGCGGCCCGCAGCGACCGTGTGGACCGCGTCCTGCGCCCGGTGCTGGACGTCTTCCAGACGATGCCGCAGTTCGTGTACCTGATCCCGGTCGTCGCGCTGTTCGGCGTCGGCCGTGCCCCCGCGGTGGCCGCGGCCGTCGTCTACGCGCTGCCCGCCGTCGTCCGCATCACCGCGCAGGGTCTGCGCCAGGTCGACCCCGCGGCGCTGGAGTCGGCCCGCTCGCTCGGCGCCACCCCCGCCCAGCAGCTGTGGCAGGTCCAACTCCCGCTCGCCCGCCGCTCCTTGCTGCTGGCGGTCAACCAGGGCGTGGTCCTGGTCCTCGCCGTCGTCATCATCGGCGGCCTGGTCGGCGGGGGCGCGCTCGGCTACGACGTCGTCTTCGGCCTCGCCCAGGGCGACCTGGCGACGGGGCTGGTCGCCGGTGCCGCGATCGTCTGCCTGGGCCTGATGCTCGACCGGGTCACCCAGCCGACGGAACGCCGGCCGAAGAAGGGAGCGTGACATGCGCGTCCGTATCACCACGACCGCCGCGGTGGGCGCCCTCCTGCTGCTCACCGGCTGCGGCGCCGCCGACATGACCAAGCAGGCATCGCCGTTCGCGAACGCCCAGGGCGCGAAGACCGTGACCCTGTCGGTGCAGTCCTGGGTGGGCGCCCAGGCCAATGTGGCCGTCGCCCAGTACCTGCTGGAGCACGAGCTCGGCTACCGCGTCGACACCGTCCAGGTCGACGAGGTCCCCGCCTGGGACGCGCTCAGCCAGGGCCGGGTCGACGCGATCCTGGAGGACTGGGGCCACCCCGACCAGGAAGAGCGGTACGTCAAGGACAAGCAGACCATCGTGAACGGCGGCGGCCTCGGCGTCACCGGCCACATCGGCTGGTACGTCCCGACGTACTTCGCGAAGCAGCACCCCGACGTCACCGACTGGAAGAACCTCGACAAGTACGCCGACCGGCTCCGCACCCCGGAGAGCGGCGGCAAGGGCCAGCTGATGGACGGCTCGCCCTCCTACGTCACCAACGACAAGGCGCTGGTGAAGAACCTCGACCTGGACTACCAGGTGGTGTTCGCCGGTTCCGAGGCCGCCCAGATCACCCAGATCAAGCAGTTCGCCAAGGAGAAGAAGCCTTTCCTGACCTACTGGTACGCCCCCCAGTGGCTCTTCGAGAAGGTCCCCATGACCGAGGTGAAGCTGCCCGCGTACAAGGAGGGCTGCGACGCGGACCCGGAGAAGGTCGCCTGCGCCTACCCGCACACCCCGCTGCAGAAGTACCTCAACGCCGACTTCGCCGAGGACGGCGGCCGGGCGGCGGCCTTCCTGAAGAAGTTCAAGTGGACGACCGAGGACCAGAACGAGGTGTCCCTCATGATCGCCGACCAGAAGCTGACCCCCGAGGAGGCGGCGAAGAAGTGGGTGGACAGCCACGAGTCCACCTGGCGGTCGTGGCTGTCCTGACGGTCACCTCAGCAGCGCGGCGACCCCTTCGATCGCCCGCCGCTGCAGCCCCGGCCCGAACGTGACCCGCGTGGCCCCTCGCTCCCCGAGTCCGATGGCCGAGGGGCCTCGCCCACCCTGGCGAGGGTCGTCCTGGGCCGGTCGTCGGTGCGGAGCCCGGAAGATCCCGGCCCGGTCGGTCACCGCTGGCCCGGCCGGTAGTGGCCCGGCGTCATCCGGCAGGTCACGCCGAACCGGTTCCAGGCGTTGATCACCGTGATCGCGGCGATCAGCTGGGCCAGCTCGGCCTCCTCGAAGTGGGCGGCGGCCTTCGCGAACACCTCGTCCGGCACGAAGCCGTCCGTGAGCACGGTGACCGCCTCGGTCAGGGCGATCGCCGCGAGCTCCTTCTCGGTGTAGAAGTGCGCCGACTCCTCCCAGGCCGAGAGCTGGATGATCCGCTCCACGCTCTCCCCGGCCGCGAGCGCGTCCTTGGTGTGCATGTCGAGGCAGAACGCGCACTGGTTCAGCTGCGAGGCCCGGATCTTCACCAGCTCCAGCAGCTTCGGCTCCATGCCCCGCCGGGCGGCGGCGTCCAGCCGGACCATGGCCTTGTAGACCTCGGGAACATGCTCGGCCCAGTTGAGCCGCTGGGGGTGCTCGGGGGCGTACTCGACGGAGGCGGCGGAAGAGGCAGCGGCAGCGGCGGTGTGATCAGTGGTCGTCGTCATGTCCTCGACCCTACGAACCCAAAGACCCAGGAGTATGGTCCATTTCCATGGCGGAAGCATGGGCCACTTCTTCGGCGCTGGGCATCGACCTCCACCTGGAGCCGGCCACCGGACCGGGGCTGCGCCGGGGCCTCACCGACGCCCTGCGCGAGGCGGTCCGCACCGGACGGCTGGCCCCCGGCACCCGGCTGCCGTCCTCCCGCACCCTCGCCGCCGACCTCGGCATCGCCCGCAACACCGTCGCCGACGCCTACGCCGACCTCGTCGCCGAGGGCTGGCTCACCGCCCGCCAGGGCTCGGGCACCCGCGTCGCCGAGGGCCGCTCCACACCCCCCACGGCCGCCACCCCGGCCCGCCGCACCAGCGCCCGCCCCACCCACGACCTCGCCGCGGGCCGCCCCGACCTCTCCGCCTTCCCCCGCGCCGAGTGGCTCAAGGCGGCCCGCCGCGCCCTGACCGCCGCTCCCCACGACGTCCTCGGCTACGGCGACCCACGCGGCCGGATCGAGCTGCGCACCGCCCTCGCCACCTACCTCTCCCGGGCGAGAGGCGTCCGCGCCGACCCCGAACGCATCGTCGTGTGCGCCGGATTCGCCCACGGCCTGCGCCTCCTCGGCACGGTCCTGCGAGCTCGCGGCGCACGGACGATCGCCGTCGAGTCCTACGGGCTCCCCGAGCACCGCAAGGTGCTGACCGGAACGGGCCTCGCGACCACCCCGCTCCCCTTCGACGAACTCGGCACGGATCCGGGCGGGTTGACGGACGCCGGTGCCGTGCTGCTCACCCCCGCCCACCAGTTCCCGATGGGCGCCGTCCTCCACCGCGCCCGGCGGGCGGCCGTCGTGGACTGGGCCCGGCGCACCGGCGGCCTGATCCTGGAAGACGACTACGACGGCGAGTTCCGCTACGACCGCCAGCCCGTCGGCGCCCTCCAGGGCCTGGACCCCGAGCACGTCGTCCACCTCGGCACCGCCAGCAAGTCCCTGGCCCCGGGACTGCGACTGGCCTGGCTGGTCCTGCCGGCGCACCTGGTGGAGGCGGTGGCCGCGGCCAAGGGCGACGTGGACACCTGCGGGGTGCTCGACCAGCTGACCCTGGCCGAGTTCCTCACCCACGGCGCCTACGACCGCCACGTCCGCGCCTCCCGCCTCCGCTACCGCCGACGCCGCGACGCCCTGATCACCGCCCTCGCCGAACGCGCCCCGGACGTCCGGGTCACCGGTATCGCGGCCGGCCTGCACGCCGTCCTGTGCCTGCCGCCCGGCACCGAGGCGTCCGTCGTCCAGGCCGCCCACTGGCAGGGGCTGTTCCTGCACGGCCTGGCGCACTTCCGCCACGAACAGGCCCTGGCCGACCCCCTCGACGCGCTCGTTGTCGGCTACGCGACCCCGCCCGACCACGCGTGGTCGGGGGCCCTCGAAGCCCTGTGCAGGGTGCTGCCGTAAGGTGATCGCCCAGCCGAAGGACACGGGAGAGAACGGGACATGGCTCAGACGAAGCGCCGACTGCGGTCCAGCACGGTGGTGCTCGGCGGTATGGGAGTCGTCGCGGCGGCACTGACCTCCTGCGGTTCCGAACCCGACCGCCGCTGCGTCGACCGGGACAGCTACACCTGGGACGGCTACAAGGTCATCGCGGACAAGAACTGCAAGTCCGGTTCCTCGGGTTCCTCCGGCTCGTCGTACGGCAAGAGCGGCAAGAAGAAGACCGGCAAGGGCGGCTCCGACGCGGCCTGGTACTACGACGCCGAAGTCGACGGCGGCCGCGCCGACTACGGCACGTTCAGCCGCAGCGAGGCCGTCGACCGCGGCGGCTTCGGCTGCTCCGGCTCCGGCAGCGGCGGCGGCTGAGCCTCTCCGGACGCATCCCCATGGAACGCCGCACCATCGCCCCCCGCCCCGACTGGCAACAGACCGTCGAGGAACAGGGGTTGATCTACCCGCTCACCCGCTACCCCGACGACACCCTGCGCCCCTACTGGGACGAGAGCGCCTACTACGTCTTCTCGCTGGAGGAGGTCGAAGCGCTGGAGGTGGTCGTCGAGGAACTGCACCGCATGTGCCTGCGGGCGGCGGACCACATCGTCGGCTCCGGCCGCCTCGCCGATCTCGGCATCACCGACCCGCGCGTAGCGGCAGCGGTCACCGAGGCCTGGCACCGCCGGGCCGAACTGCCCTCCGTCTACGGCCGTTTCGACCTGCGCTACGACGGCCGCGGCCCGGCGAAGCTGCTGGAGTACAACGCCGACACCCCCACCTCCCTGGTCGAGGCCGCCTCCCCGCAGTGGTTCTGGATGGAGGAGCGCTTCCCCGGCGCCGACCAGTGGAACTCCCTGCACGAGCGCCTGGTCGCCGCCTGGAGGAAGCAGGCCGCCCTCCTCCCGCCCGGCAGCCCCCTGTACTTCGCGCACTCCTCCGCCGACGAGCTGGGCGAAGACCTCATGACGGTCGCCTACCTCAAGGAGACCGCCGAGCAGGCAGGCCTCGACACCGACTGGATCTCCATGGAGGAGATCGGCTGGGACCGACTCTCGGGCCGCTTCGTCGACAACCGGCTCCGCTTCATCCGCAGCTGCTTCAAGCTCTACCCCTGGGAGTGGCTCACCACCGACCGCTTCGCCGGCCAGGTCCTGGACACCCTCGACAACGGCGGCGGCACCGGGACGACCCTGTGGATCGAGCCGGCCTGGAAGATGCTCCTGTCCAACAAGGCCCTGCTGGCCGTCCTCTGGGAGCTCTACCCCGGCCACCCCAACCTCCTCCCGGCCCACCTCGACGGCCCGCGCGACCTGGCCCGCACCACCGGCTACGTCGCCAAACCCCTGCTGGGCCGCGAGGGCGCGGGCGTGACCGTCCACGAACCGGGAGCCGACCCCGTCATCCGCGACGAGCCCTGCTGCTACCAGGAGCTGGCCCCGCTGCCCGACTTCGACGGCAACCGGGTCGTCCTCGGCGCCTGGGTCGTCGAGGACGAGTCGGCGGGCCTGGGCATCCGCGAGTCGGCGGGACTGATCACGGACGAGTACGCGCGCTTCCTCCCGCACGTGATCCTCTGAGGCCGGTACGGCGCACACGACCCTCCAGGCCGGTACGGCCCGGTCCGGGCCCGGGGCGACCCGATCGGCTGCACCGCCAGTACGGACCAAAGTGATCGGTCATACCCCCAGTACGGACCGGAGTTGGGCGAGCCCCCAGTCCAGGTCCTCCTTGCCGATCACCAACGGCGGCGCGATCCGGACCGTGGGGCCATGGGTGTCCTTCACCAGCACACCCCGGTCCATCAGCTTCTCCGACACCTCACGCCCGGTGCCGTAGCGCGGGGCGATGTCGATGCCCGCCCACAGCCCCCGCCCCCGCACCGCCGTGACCCTGCCGGTGTCGGCCAGCGCGGTCAGCTCCCGGTGCAGATGGCCACCCAGCTCCGCCGAACGCGCCTGGAACTCACCCGTCCGCATCATCGCGATCACCTCCAGCGCCACCGCACAGGCCAGCGGATTCCCGCCGAACGTCGAGCCGTGCTCGCCGGGCCCGAACACCCCCAGCACCTCGGCCGAGGACACCACCGCCGACACCGGCACCACTCCGCCCCCGAGCGCCTTGCCCAGCACGTACATGTCCGGCACGACCCCCTCGTGCTCGCACGCGAAGGTCCGCCCCGTCCGCCCGAGCCCCGACTGGATCTCATCGGCCACGAAGAGCACGTTCCGCTCCCGGGCCAGCTCCCGCACCGCCGCCAGATAGCCGGACGGCGGCACCAGCACCCCCGCCTCGCCCTGGATCGGCTCCAGCAGCACCGCCACCGTGTTCTCGCTCAGCGCCGAACGCATCGCCGTCAGATCCCCGAACGGCACGATCTCGAACCCGGGTGTGTACGGCCCGAAGTCCGCCCGTGCCTCCGGATCCGTGGAGAAGCTGATCAGGGTCGTCGTACGGCCGTGGAAGTTGTTGCCCGCGACCACGATCTTCGCCATCTCGGCGGGCACGCCCTTGACCCGGTAGCCCCACTTCCGGGCCGTCTTCACCGCGGTCTCCACCGCCTCCGCGCCCGTGTTCATCGGCAGCACCATCTCCATGCCGCACAACTGCGCGAGCTGCTCGCAGAACGCGGCGTACCGGTCGTGATGGAACGCCCGCGACGTCAGCGTCACCCGCTCCAGCTGCGCCTTCGCCGCCTCGACGATCCGCCGGTTGCGGTGCCCGAAGTTGAGGGCCGAGTAGCCGGCGAGCAGATCCAGATACCGCCGCCCCTCCACATCCGTCATCCAAGCCCCGTCGGCCGACGCGACGACGACCGGCAGCGGCGCGTAGTTGTGCGCGCCGTGCGCCTCGGCCGCGGCGATGAGGGTTTCCGTAGTGGTCACGGCACCTCCAGAAGACACCCGAAGACAAGCGGGACCCCCTTCCTATCCTTGCTCGGATGGTGGACGCGGGACCTTCACCCGACGGCGCGCCCGGTAGGCTGACCAGCGGGCCGTGACTGGCGCGCTGGGATGGGACCGACCATCGGGGAGCGGCCCGGTCGTGACTGTGTGCCGTGCGCCTGGGCCGAACCGTGAACGCTGAACGCCACGCCGTCCGGAGGCCGACTTGTCCGAGCAGCCCCTGTCCCACGAATCCACCGCCTTCCGCGCCGCCCTCGACGTCATCCGCGCCGTGGAGCCGCGGGTCGCCGACGCCATCGGCCAGGAGGTCCACGACCAGCGCGAGATGCTCAAGCTGATCGCCTCCGAGAACTACGCCTCGCCGGCCACTCTGCTGGCGATGGGCAACTGGTTCAGCGACAAGTACGCCGAGGGCACCGTCGGCCGCCGCTTCTACGCCGGCTGCCGCAATGTCGACACGGTCGAGTCCCTCGCCGCCGAACACGCCAAGGAGCTCTTCGGCGCCCGCCACGCCTACGTCCAGCCGCACTCCGGAATCGACGCCAACCTCGTCGCCTTCTGGTCCGTCCTCGCCGCCCGCGTCGAGGCACCCGCCCTGGAGAAGGCCGGCGTCCGCCAGGTCAACGACCTCTCCGACGCCGACTGGGCCGAGCTGCGCCAGGCCTTCGGAAACCAGCGCATGCTCGGCATGTCCCTGGACGCCGGCGGCCACCTCACCCACGGCTTCCGCCCGAACATCTCCGGCAAGATGTTCGACCAGCGCTCCTACGGCACCGACCCGACCACCGGCCTCCTGGACTACGAGGCGCTGCGCGCCTCCGCCCGGGAGTTCAAGCCGCTGATCATCGTCGCCGGGTACTCCGCCTACCCCCGTCTGGTGAACTTCCGGATCATGCGGGAGATCGCCGACGAGGTCGGCGCGACCCTCATGGTCGACATGGCCCACTTCGCGGGCCTGGTCGCCGGCAAGGTCCTCACCGGCGACTTCGACCCGGTCCCGCACGCCCAGATCGTCACCACGACCACTCACAAGTCGCTGCGCGGCCCGCGCGGTGGCATGGTCCTGTGCGACGACTCCCTCAAGGACCAGGTCGACCGAGGCTGCCCGATGGTCCTCGGCGGCCCGCTCCCGCACGTCATGGCCGCCAAGGCCGTCGCCCTCGCCGAGGCCCGGCAGCCCTCCTTCCAGGACTACGCCCAGCGCATCGTCGACAACTCCCGGGCCCTCGCCGAGGGCCTGATGCGCCGGGGCGCGACCCTGGTGACGGGCGGCACGGACAACCACCTGAACCTGATCGACGTGGCCACCTCCTACGGCCTGACCGGCCGCCAGGCCGAGGCCGCGCTCCTGGAGTCCGGCATCGTCACCAACCGCAACGCCATCCCGGCCGACCCCAACGGCGCCTGGTACACCTCCGGCATCCGCATCGGCACCCCCGCCCTGACCACCCGCGGTCTCGGCGCCGCCGAGATGGACGAGGTCGCCGGCCTGATCGACCGCGTCCTCACCACCACCGAGGCGGGTACCACCAAATCCGGTGCCCCCTCCAAGGCCGCCCACGTCCTGGACGCGAAGATCGCGGACGAGATCTCGCGCCGGGCGACCGACCTGGTGGCCGGCTTCCCGCTGTACCCGGAGATCGACCTCGGCTGATCAGCACTCTCTTGAGTTGTCAAAGAGCAGCGATCCTCGAAGTCGCCTCTCGAAGGTGACTCTCACAGATCGATGAGCCGCTGACGCGGCCCCTCACGCGGCGGTCCGGCACCCGGCCGGGCCGCCGCGCGGCGTATCGCGAGCCTGCCGCCCACCCCGGCCGCCGCCGTCCCGCCGTACAGCGCCGGTCCCGCCGCCTCACACGTCCCGCAGCTCCTGCCGGGGCCCCGGGTCCCCCCGACCGCCCAGCGGCCACCGGGTGGCGAAGGGCCGCAGGACCAGTGCCAGCGCCGCTCCCGCCGCACCCCCTGCCAGGGCCCACCACCAGCCGGTGTCGTCGTCCGAGCGCGCTGCCGCCGTGCTCCGGGGCGCGGGCGGGGATTCCGCCTCGACCGGCTCGGTCGGCTCGACCGGCGCTCCCGCCGCCGAGTCGTCGCGGTACACATCCCGCAGCGAGAAGGCGGACAGGTCCTCCCCGGAGTCGGGGCGGCCCAGCAGGTCCAGGTCGGACAGCAGGGCGCGGATGGGGCCGGGGTCGGCGGCGCGGTGCCAACTCGGGGTCGTCGGATCGGAGGGGATCATCGCCCGGCGCACCCAAACGTCCTCGCTCCCGCTGACCGGGAAGATCCAGTCGACCCGCCAGGGGCTGGTGTCATGGACGAGCCAGGTGAGGGTGATCCGCCGGTCGGCCCGCACGCCCTCGGGCGGGGCCCGGAACGAGCCCGCCCTGAGGAGGGAGTCCAGCCGGCCGTACTCCCGGTCCGAGTAGTACAGCCCCGCCGTCCGACCGGTCTCCGGCGAGACCAGGAACACGCTCGTCGGACCTCCGGCCGAGGCGGGCGCCGCACCCCACACGAGCATCGCCAGCGTCACCGTCAACGCCCCCGCCGACGCCGTCAGCCGACGCCATCCCGCCGCCAGTCCACGCACTCGACCGCGCATCCGAACCCCCAGCAAGTCGATCGCCGTGCGGCCCGTCCCCGAGCCGCGTGTCACTTCTGGTACACCGCCCGAGCCGCCGGGGTTCCCACCCCCGACCGACTATCCGGAGGACTTCTCCAGCGACTTCGCGATCTCCACCGCCCGCTGTCTCGACGCCACCCCCTCCAGCCGGAGCGTCAGCGTGCCGTCGACCGCCGTGTCCGTCTCGTGCATCCACAGCAGCGTCGGTCCGGCCGTCCGCTCCCTGTACGTGTAGGCGGAGCCGTCCGCCCCGATCAGGGGGAAGCTCAGCAGATGCGGGCGCGCGAACCACAGGGCGGTTTCCGTCGGCGCCGTGGCGTCCCCGGCACCCAGGCTGATCCACTCCGGCTGCTCCCGCACGGTCTTCACGAAGCCGGGGTCCAGACGGGCCCGGAACTCGTCGAGACGGATCGTCCGACCGCCCTCCTGCCAGCACAGGCTCACCAGGAACCGTCCTCGCTGCTGCTGGTCCGTGACGGTCACCGCGTCCGGCGCGCCGAGCGCCTTCGGCACCACGGGGGCGAACCCGGCCCTGCGCTCGGCACCCGGCAACGACACCGACCCCGGGCCCGTACAGCGAGGCACCTCGGCGCTCGCCGACGGCCGGGCCGAGGGGTCGTAGCGCACCTCGACCCCGCCGAAGCCGAACCAGTCGAAGACCGCCGCCCGCACCGGGGGCGTGAGCACGAGCACCGTGAGCAGACCGCACAGCGCCGCCGTCAGCGACCGCCAGCGCGCCCGGGTCCACCGGCGTGCCGCGCGCAGCCGCCCCCTCGCCCCGGCCGGCTCGGCCACCGGGGTCGGGACGTGCTCGGCGAGTATCTGCCCCAGCACCCGCTCGACCATCGTCTCGGCGCCGT
This sequence comes from Streptomyces sp. NPDC043726, assembly GCF_056436565.1. NCBI lineage: Bacteria > Bacillati > Actinomycetota > Actinomycetes > Kitasatosporales > Streptomycetaceae > Streptomyces > Streptomyces sp. NPDC043726. The sequence continues at coordinate 623,184 of NZ_JBWKCI010000001.1, read as the reverse complement.
CGGCACCGGGCCGGTCCAGGGACCTCCCGAGCGACCGCAGCTCCTCCGGCAGCCCGCGGTCACCGTCACCGTCGTACGAACGACGCTCCTCACTCATGCTCCTCACCCCCTTTCCCGGGCTCGAAGTCCGGCAGCAGCCTGCCCAGCTTGCGCAGCGCGCGATTGAGCCGGGACTTCACCGTCCCCCGGGGCCAGCCCAGGGCCTGGGCCGTCTCCGGTTCGTCCATCTCCAGCAGGAAGCGGTAGGTGACGACCAGGCGGTGCTCCTCGCTCAGCTTGTCCAGGGCGGCCAGCAGGGCCGCGCGGCGCTCCGTCCGCAATGTCGCCGCCGCCGGGTCCGCCGATTCCGGTATCAGCGGCTCGGCCTCCACGAAGGCCGCCTCCCGGCCGGCGAGCGTGCGCTGCCGGGCCGCCGTCCGCACTGTGTTCCTCGTCTCATTGGCGACGATCGACAGCAGCCACGGCTTGAAGGCGGCTCCGTCCTTGAACCGGCCCAGCGCGCAGTACGCCTTCACGAACGCCTGCTGCACCACGTCCTCCGCGTCCGCCCCCGCCCCGAGCGCGGCGGCCGCCCGCAGTGCGATGCCCGTATGGGCACGCACCAACTCCGCGTACGCCTCCGGCTCTCCGGCGCGTACCCGGGCGATCACCGCGGCCTCATCGACGATGCGGCCCCCCTCCCGCGTTCTCACACCCTTGTTACACCGCCGGAGACGGATCGGTTCCCACCTGTTGCCGACCAGTTCGCCAAGGGTTCCGGATCGCTCCCCGAGACCTGAGAGAATGGTGAACATGGCCTCTGATCGCCCGCCCGTCACCCACCACCACCCTCAGGGGAATGGCTCCGCCATGCAGCGTCGCCCGCGAGTGCTCTCCGGGATCCAGCCCACCGCGGGCTCGTTCCACCTCGGCAACTACCTCGGCGCCGTCCGCCAGTGGGTGGCCCTGCAGGAGACCCACGACGCGTTCTACATGGTCGTCGACCTGCACGCGATCACGGTCCCGCAGGACCCCGCGGACCTGCGGGCGAACACCCGGCTGGCCGCCGCCCAGCTGCTCGCGGCCGGCCTCGACCCGGACCGCTGCACGCTCTTCGTCCAGAGCCACGTCCCCGAGCACGCCCAGCTCGCCTGGGTCATGAACTGCCTCACCGGCTTCGGCGAGGCCTCCCGCATGACCCAGTTCAAGGACAAGTCCGCCAAGCAGGGCGCCGACCGGGCCTCCGTCGGCCTGTTCACCTACCCCGTCCTGCAGGTCGCGGACATCCTGCTCTACCAGGCCAACGAGGTCCCGGTCGGCGAGGACCAGCGCCAGCACATCGAGCTGACCCGCGACCTCGCCACGCGCTTCAACGGCCGCTTCGGCGAGACGTTCACGCTTCCCAAGCCGTACATCCTCAAGGAGACGGCGAAGATCTACGACCTTCAGGACCCGTCGATCAAGATGAGCAAGTCGGCGTCGACGCCGAAGGGCCTGATCAACCTCCTCGACGAGCCCAAGGCCACCGCGAAGAAGGTCAAGAGCGCGGTCACCGACACCGACACGGTCATCCGCTACGACACCGAGAACAAGCCGGGCGTCAGCAACCTGCTCACGATCTACTCGACCCTCACGGGCGAGGGAATCGCGGAACTGGAGCAGAAGTACGAGGGCAAGGGCTACGGTGCGCTCAAGACGGACCTCGCCGAGGTCATGGTCGAGTTCGTGACGCCGTTCCGGGAGCGGACCCAGCAGTACCTGGACGACCCCGAGACGCTCGACTCGATCCTGGCCAAGGGCGCGGAGAAGGCGCGTGCCGTCGCCGCGGAGACGCTGGCGCAGGCCTACGACAGTGTGGGCTTCCTGCCCGCCAAGCACTGAGGCGCACCACCGCACAGACGTACCACTGGGCAGAGCGCTGCACATCACTACGGTTGCGCCTGCCCACGGCACAGCCGTGGCCGTACAGTCGATAGCCGACGGCTGACAGAACCGACCGTCACGACGACAGGAGACGACGTGGGGACCGTAACGATCGGCGTGTCGATCGCGGTCCCGGAGCCTCACGGCAGCCTGCTCCAGGAGCGGCGCGCGGGCTTCGGCGACGCCGCTGCTCACGGCATCCCCACGCACGTCACCCTGCTGCCGCCGACCGAGGTGGCCGCTTCGCTGCTGCCGGCGATCGAGGCGCACCTCGTCGAGGTCGCCGCCGCGGGGCGGCCGTTCCCCATGCGGCTGTCCGGCACGGGGACCTTCCGTCCCCTGTCGCCGGTCGTCTTCGTGCAGGTCGTCGAGGGCGCCGCGGCGTGCACCTGGCTGCAGAAGCAGGTGCGGCGCGCGTCCGGTCCCCTGGCGCGGGATCTGCAGTTTCCCTACCACCCGCACGTGACCGTCGCGCACGGCATCGACGAGCCCGCGATGGACCGCGCGTTCGAGGAACTCGCCGACTACGAGGCCGAGTGGCCGTGCACCGGGTTCGCGCTGTACGAGCAGGGCGCGGACGGCGTATGGCGCAAGCTGCGCGAGTTCGCCTTCGGCGGCGCGGTGGTGCCGCCGCAGGCCGGCCCCGTGGACCGCGGGTCCATCCCGGCGAGCTAGCCCCGCCGGGACCGGCAGCCGTCGGACCTGGACCGGCGGGCGTCGGGCCCGGACCTGCGGGCGGCAAACCTAGACCGGCAGGCGTCGGAACAGCGCTCGTGGCATGTGCCGCAGCGCCGACATCACCACCCGGAGCGTGCCGGGTACCCACACCGTCTCCGCGCGGCGCCGCAGTCCCAGCTCGATCGCCGTCGCCACGGCCTCCGGTGTCGTCGACAGGGGCGCGTCCTCCAGCCCGGCCGTCATCTTCGAACGTACGAAGCCCGGGCGTACGACCATGACGTGGGCGCCCGTGCCGTGCAGGGCGTCGCCCAGGCCCTGGGCGAAGACGTCGAGGCCCGCCTTGCTGGAGCCGTAGATGAAGTTGGCGCGGCGGGCCCGTTCACCGGCCACCGAGGACAGCACGACCAGGGAGCCGTGACCCTGGGCCTGGAGGGCCCGGGCGCAGACCAGGCCCGCCGAGACCGCGCCGGTGTAGTTGGTCTGCGCGACGCGTACGGCGGCCAGCGGCTCGCGTTCGTCATGAGCCTGGTCGCCGAGGACGCCGAAGGCCATGAGGACGAGGTCGATGTCGCCCTCGGTGAAGACCTTGCCGAGCACCCACTCGTGGGATTCGGTGTCCAGGGCGTCGAAGGCGACGGTGTGCACGCGGGCGCCCAGGGCGCGCAGTTGCTCCGCCGACTCCTCCAGGGCGGGGGTCGGGCGGCCCGCCAGCCACACCGTGCGGGTGCGGCGGGCGATCAGCCGCCGGGCGGTGGCCAGCGCGATCTCGGACGTGCCGCCGAGGACGAGCAGGGACTGGGGGAGGCCGAAGGCGTCCTTCATGACGGCTCCTTAGGGGACATGACGGCTTCTTGGGGGAGGGGCGTGGCGCCGGTTCAGAGACCCAGGCGGCGGGACAGGTCCGAGGTGAACACCCCGCGCGGGTCCGCCTCGGCGCGCAGCGCGCGGAAGTCGTCCACGCGCGGGTACATCGCCGCGAGCAGTTCGGGCCGCAGCCGGGAGTCCTTGGCGAGGTAGACGCGGCCGCCCGCCGCGGCCACCTCCTCGTCCAGTTCGTCGAGGAAGGCGCCGAGGCCCGGCAGGTTCGCCGGGATGTCCAGGGCCAGCGTCCAGCCCGGGAGCGGGAAGGACAGCCAGCCGGGGTCTGCGTCCCCGAAGCGCTTGAGGACGGCGAGGAAGGACGGGCAGCGGCGCTCCGAGACGCGCCGCACGATCCGGCGCAGGGCGTCCTCCTGGCCGTACCCGACGACGAACTGGTACTGCACGAAGCCGCCGCGGCCGTAGACGCGGTTCCAGTGGGGGACGCCGTCCAGGGGGTGGAAGAAGGCGGAGATGCGCTGGAGCCGGCCGGTACGCGCGCGTGGGGCCTTGCGGTACCAGAACTCGTTGAACAGGCCGACGGTGCCACGGCCCAGCAAGCCTTCGGGGAAGAGGGCGGGCGGGGACGGGAGCTGGGCGGGGCGGAAGGCCAGCGGGTCCTTCCGCGCGCGCGTGCCCGCGTGCAGCGCTTCAAGGGGGGCGTGGTCGCCGCGGGTCAGGACCGCGCGGCCGGTGGCGGAGCCGCGGGCCAGGAGGTCGATCCAGGCCACCGAGTAGCGGTAGCGGTGGTCCGTGGCGGTGAGGCGGGCCATCAGGTCGTCGAGGTCCGTCGCGCGCTCGGTGTCCACCGACATCAGGGAGGTCTCGACCGGCAGCAGTTGGAGCGTGGCCGTCAGGATCATGCCGGTCAGGCCCATGCCGCCCGTGGTCGCGTCGAACAGGGGCGTGCCGCGGCCGACGTTGTGGATCGCGCCGTCGGCGGTGAGCAGTTCGAGGGAGAGGACGTGCCGGGAGAAGGAGCCGGAGACATGGTGGTTCTTGCCGTGGATGTCGGCGCCGATCGCGCCGCCGACGGTGACCTGGCGGGTGCCGGGGGTCACCGGCACGAACCAGCCGAGCGGCAGCAGGACCTCCATCAGGCGGTGCAGGGAGACGCCCGCGTCGCACAGGAGGGTGCCGCCGGTGGCGTCGATGGCGTGGATCCGGTCCAGGCCCGTCATGTCGATCACGGCTCCGCCGGCGTTCTGCGCCGCGTCGCCGTACGCCCGCCCCAGGCCCCGCGGGATGCCGCCCCGGGCCCCGCAGTCACGGACGGCGGCCGCGGCCTCCTCGTACGTCCGGGGGCGGATCACGCGGGCGGTGGTGGGAGCGGTGCGGCCCCATCCCGTGACGGAAACGGTGTCGGCAGGCATGTCGGCGACCGTATCGCCGGTTACGGAAGGATTCGTTGTGAAACATCCCTGCTCTCCCCGAAATGGGTGATTAATGGGATGTCGCTCAATATTGCCGGAGTTCCGGCGGGGTCGGCGTGAACAGTGAGTCCACATGGACCAACTGGACCACCGAATCCTTTCGGCGCTGCGCGCGTACGGCGGTGACCCGCGCGTCGCCGGCGCCGCGCGCGCCCTGTCCTGGGCCGGCGAGCACGGTGCCCTGTGGCTGGCGGCCGGTCTCGCGGGCGCCGCCGTGGACGGCTCACGGCGTGGCGCCTGGTTGCGCGGGACCGCGCTCACGGCGGGCGCGCACGTCGTGAGCATGGGCGTGAAAAGGGTGGTGCGCCGCCCGCGCCCCACGCACCTCGAACCCCTGGTGCGCACCGCGGGCCGCCACTCCTTCCCGAGCTCCCACGCGGCCTCGGCCACCGCCGCCGCGATCGCCTTCGGCATCCTGGGAGCGCGCGGAGGATTCCGGGCGCCGGATGTCCCCGCCCGCCGCCGCGGGGCGCGTACGCCGATGGACGCGCCGAACGCACTCGCCACGAGCGGAGCGCACGGCGCCCACAACACGCCCCACGGGACCGCCACGCACCCTGCGCCCCACGCGACGGCCACGCACTCCGCGCCCCACGCGCGCCAGGGGACGGCCATGCACTCCACGCCCTACGGGACCGCCACGCACCCCGCGCCCCACGCGACGCCCACGCACCCCGCGCCCCCCACCCCCGCCCTCCCCGCGCCCCCCTCCGCCGCCCTCATCGCCACCCGCGCCGTCCTCCCTCCCCTCGCCCTCGCCATGTGCCTCTCCCGGATGGTCGTCGGCGTGCACTACCCCTCCGACGTGGTGGCGGGCGCGGCGCTGGGGGCGTTCACGGCCTGCGTGGGAGCGCGCTGGATGACAGGAGTGCGCGCATGACCGAGACCGCGCCCCTCGCCGGGGCGGCCGCCCCCAGCAGGGAACCCGCGCTCCACGAACAGCGCACGCCCCCGCGCGACACCGCCCCCCAGCCCCCCGCCCGCGGCCTCCTGCGCGGGCTGCTCAGGACCGCCCGCCCCAAGCAGTGGGTCAAGAACGTCCTGGTCGTCGCCGCCCCCGCAGCCGCCGGAGAGCTGTTCACCAGCCGCGCCCTCACCCAACTCGCGCTGGTCTTCACCCTCTTCACCGCCTGCGCCGCGGCCGTTTATCTCATCAACGACGCCCGTGACGCCGAAGCCGACCGCGCGCACCCCACCAAACGCCACCGCCCGGTCGCCGCCGGACAGGTGCCGGTACCCGTCGCCTACGCCGTCGGCGGCGCGCTCGCCGTCCTCGCGCCCGCCGCGGCGCTCTGGCTCAGCCACCCCCTGGTCGCCGCCCTGCTCGCGGCCTACCTGGGCATGCAACTGGCCTACTGCGTCAGCCTCAAGCACGTCCTGGTCGTCGACCTCGTCGTCGTCACGACCGGCTTCCTGATGCGGGCCATGGTCGGCGGGCTCGCCCTCGGCATCCCGCTGTCCCGCTGGTTCCTGATCACGACCGGATTCGGCGCGCTGTTCATGGTGTCGGCCAAGCGCTACTCCGAGGCCGTGCAGATGGCCGGGAAAGCGGGCGCCACGCGCGCGTTGCTCACCGAGTACACCACCGGCTACCTCCGCTTCGTCTGGCAGCTCGCGGCCGGCGTCGCCGTCCTCGGATACTGCCTGTGGGCCCTGGAGGAGGGCGGGGTCCCGCACACCAGCGTGCTGCCCTGGCGGCAGCTCTCCGTGGTCGCCTTCATCCTCGCGATCCTGCGGTACGCCGTCTTCGCCGACCGCGGGACCGCCGGTGAGCCCGAGGACGTCGTCCTGCGCGACCGCGCCCTCGCCCTGATCGCCGTGGTGTGGCTCGCCATGTACGGCCTGGCGGTGGCCAATTGGTGAAGCGGCGCCCCAGCCGACCCAAGGGCACGCGCGCGTTCACCCACCGCCGCGAGCTCCTCGGCTTCGCCGCCGCCGGCCTGCTCGCCTACGCCGTCGACACCGCCCTCTTCGTCGCCCTGCGCGGACCGGCCGGCCTCGATCCGCTCACCGCCAAGGTGCTCTCCTTCGTCGCCGGCTGCTCGGTGGCCTACGCGGGCAACGCCCTCGGCACCTACCGGCACACCCGGGCCGGCGGCCTCAGGACGTACGCCGCCTTCGTCGCGGTGAACGTCGCCGGCGCCGCCGTACAACTGCTCTGTCTCGCCGTCAGTCACTACGGCCTCGGCCTCACCTCCCGGCGCGCCGACCTCGTCTCGGGCGCAGGAGTGGGCATGGCACTGGCTACTGTCCTGCGGTTCTGGGGAACCCGTACATGGGTTTTCCGTGATGAGGGGAGAGTCGGATCATGGACTGGCTGAAAAAGCTCCCCGTCGTCGGGCCGTACGCCGCCCGGCTGATGACCACGCACGCGTGGCGGTCGTACGAGCGCATGGACCGGGTGAAGTGGACGCGGCTGGCCGCGGCGATGACGTTCACCAGCTTCCTGGCGCTGTTCCCCATGCTCGCCGTGGCGGCCTCCATCGCTGCGGCGACGCTCAGCCAGGATCAGCAGGACACGCTGGAGGACAAGATCGCCGACCAGATCCCCGGCATCTCCGACCAGCTGAACATCGACGCACTGGTGGACAACGCCGGCACCGTCGGCCTCATCGCCGGCGCCCTGCTGCTGTTCACCGGCATCAGCTGGGTCGGCTCCATGCGCGAATGCCTGCGCGCGGTGTGGGAGCTGGACGACGATGAGGACAACCCGGTCCTGCGCAAGGCCAAGGACGCGGGAGTCCTGGTGGGCCTCGGGGGCGCCGTGCTCGTCACGTTCGCCGCCTCCGCCGTGGCCTCCGCGATGGTCGGCTGGATCACCCGCGAGATCGGCATCGAGGAGGGCGGCTGGGGCGGCGTCCTGCTGCGTGTCGTCGCCTTCTCGGTCGCCGTCCTCGCCGACTTCCTGGTCCTGCTCTACGTCCTCACCCTGCTGCCCGGCGTCGAACCGCCGCGCCGCCGCCTGATGGTGGCCGCGCTGATCGGCGCGATCGGCTTCGAACTGCTGAAGCTGCTGCTGAGCGGCTACATGCAGGGCGTGGCCGCGAAGAGCATGTACGGCGCCTTCGGGGTGCCGGTCGCCCTGCTGCTGTGGATCAACTTCACCACGAAACTCGTGGTGTTCTGCGCGGCGTGGACGGCGACCGGCACCAAGGCGGAGGAGGTCACCGCCGACGACGTACCAGATCGGGCAGCGGCCACCGGCGGTTGACCAGGAACGCGCCCGCCGCGAGCAGCGCCAGCAGCCCGCCGGTCACCCCCAGCGCGATGCCGATGCCGCTGGAGCCGCCGTCGGCCGCCGCGCCCGCCACCGGCTTGTCCGACGACGAGCCGCCCCCGGACCCGCCCCCGGCCTCACCCGAGTCCGAGCCCGATGCGGCGTCGTTGGCACCCGGCTGGGCGCTGGCCTCGGCCGCGCTCCTCGGCGGCACCAGCTCACCCACCGGCTGCACCTTGCCGGCCGCCTTGAAGCCCCAGTCGAAGAGCTTCGCGGTCTCCTTGTAGACCTCGTTGGACTCGTCCTTCTCCGGGTGCATGACGGTGACCAGCAGCACCCGGCCGTCGCGCTCGGCGACACCGGTGAAGGTGGCGCCCGCGTTGGTGGTGTTGCCGTTCTTCACGCCCGCGATGCCCTGGTAGACCGGGACGTCGGAGTCGCCGCTGAGCAGCCGGTTGGTGTTCTGGATCTCGAAGGTGCTGCGGACCGACTTGCCCTTCTTGTTCTTCTTCGTCTCGCCCGGGAACTTCGCGTTCACGGTGGAGCAGTACTCCCGGAAGTCCTTCTTCTGCAGCCCGGAGCGCGCGATCAGGGTCAGGTCGTACGCCGAGGAGACCTGGCCCGGGGCGTCGTAGCCGTCGGGGGAGACCGCCTCGGTGTCGAGCGCCTGGAGCTCCTCGGCGTGGGCGTTCATCTGCTCCACGGTGTTCTTGATGCCGCCGTTCATCTTCGACAGCACGTGCACGGCGTCGTTGCCGGAGCGCAGGAAGACCCCCAGCCACAGGTCGTGGACGGTGTAGGTCTCGCCCTCCTTTATCCCGACCATGCTGGAGCCGGAGCCCACGTCCGCCAGGTCGGAGGGGATCACCTTGTGCTCGGTGGAGGAGGGGAACTTCGGCAGCAGGGTGTCGGCGAACAGCATCTTCAGCGTGCTGGCCGGCGCGAGCCGCCAGTGCGCGTTGTGCGCCGCGAGCACCTCGCCGGACTCGGCGTCGGCGACGATCCAGGACCGCGCGGACAGGCCCTTGGGCAGTACGGGCACCCCGCTCGCCAGATCGACCTGCGTACCCGCCTGCCCGAGCCGCTCGCCGCCCACCGTCGACATGTTCGCCGGGGGAGTGGCGGACGGCGTCGGGGACGGGCTCGGCGCCGCGTACGAGACGGGCGCGGTCAGCGCCAGGGACGACAGAACGGCGGAAGTGACCAGCAGCGATCGCCTGGTGGTCTTCTGGGGTGCGGACACGGACGAGAACGTACAGGGCACGGCCCGTGAAGTCGCGCCCTGGCCCCCACCCCGGCCACGGATCAGGACACGCGGCGGTGATACTGAGGGTATGAAGCTCAGCCGTCCCGTCTCCTGGTTCCTGCTCGCCTTCGGGGTGTGGAGCTGGGTCATCTGGATCACTTTCGTCAAGAACCTCGTCAAGGACGGCAGCGGGCTCGCGTTCGACGACGCGGGCGATCCGACCGGGTACTTCTGGGTGCACCTGCTGCTCGCGGTCGTCTCCTTCGTATTGGGGACGGTCGTCGGGGGCATCGGGTTGCGCGGAGTGCGCGCATTGCGCCGGACGTCATAACCAGCGGCACCTCCCGCCCAGACAGAGAGATACGGCTCCGTGGTCCTCGTCTTCATCGCGCTCGTCCTGGCCGTCCTGGTGACGGCCAACTGGTACGTGTGGCGCCGCCTGTTCCGCGACACGACGAGCGGCCCCGGCTGGGTGCGCCGAGCCGGCGCCGTACTCATCGGCGGCGGCTGGCTGATGGCGTTCGGCGCGCTGATCGCCGAGCGGACCGGCGCGCCGTTCTGGCTCCAGCGCGTGCTGGCCTGGCCCGGCTTCCTGTGGCTGGCGCTCTCGATCTACCTGCTGCTGGGCCTGCTCGCGGGTGAGGCCGTACGACCGCTGCTGCGGCGGTGGCTGGAGCGGCGCAGGCCCGCCGAGGTGCCGGTACGGCAGGCCGAGCCCGTGCCGGTGGGCGCCCCCACCCCGCCGGAGCCCGACGAGGACGGGCCCTCGCTCCTCGCCGCGCCCTCCCGCCGTCTGTTCGTCTCCCGCGTGATCGGCGGGGCGGTGGCCGCGGGGGCCGTTGGGACGGTCGGGCTGGGCACGTACGGCGTGCTGAACGGCCCGAGTGTGAAGCGGGTCACCGTCCCGCTGGCCAAGCTCCCGCGCGGGGCGCACGGTTACCGCATCGCGGTGGTCAGCGACATCCATCTGGGCCCGGTCATCGGGCGGGGCTTCGCGCAGAAGGTCGTCGACACGATCAACTCGACGCAGCCCGACATCGTCGCGGTCGTCGGCGACCTGGTCGACGGCAGCGTGAAGGACCTCGGCCCGGCCGCGGCGCCCCTGCGGCAGCTCAAGGCGCCCGCCTACTTCGTCACCGGCAACCACGAGTACTTCTCCGGCGCCGAGCAGTGGGTCGAGGAGGTGCGGCGACTGGGCCTGCTGCCCCTGGAGAACGCCCGCACCGAACTGCCCTGGTTCGACCTGGCCGGGGTCAACGACATCGCGGGCGAGAGCGAGGGCCAGGGCCCCGACTTCGCCAAGGCGCTCGGCGACCGCGACCCGGCACGCGCGTGCGTGCTCCTCGCCCACCAGCCGGTCCAGATCCACGACGCCGTCGAGCACGGCGTCGACCTCCAGCTCTCCGGCCACACCCACGGCGGCCAGCTCTGGCCCGGCAACCTCATCGCGGCGGGCGCCAATCCGACCCTGGCGGGGCTCGAGCGCTACGGCGATACTCAGCTCTACGTCAGCCGGGGCGCCGGAGCGTGGGGACCGCCCACGCGGGTCGGGGCCCCGTCGGACATCACGGTGATCGAACTGGCCTCCAGGCAGGCCTGATCCGGGGGAGGGCTGGTCCGCGTTCGCCGGGCTGCCGTACCTGGAGAACGGGCCACACGAGCCGTGGGATCCGACGTCCCCGCCCGCCGGGCCCTTCTGTCTGCCGGCCGCCGTGGCGGTTCGTGGACCGGGTGATTCTGGTGCGCGCGGGAATGGTGAGCGCGGTGTGCGCGGGCGTTTTCGTGTTCGCGATCGTGTATTGATTCCGGCGCTGTGCGCCGCCTGTGAAACATTCCGGAAACACCGCGAGGTAAGTTCTTTCCCAATCGACCAAATCCCCCTTCCCCCGGCCGAAACACGTGTGATTAGGTGTGCCCGCCACTAGGGGAGTGGCATATGCGCTGGGGTCCGGAAAAGGGCCCGGGGAGGGCACCATGCGATCGGTTCGCATGCGGATTCTCGCGACGCTGCTCGTGCTGGCGGCCGTGGGAGCGGTCGGCTGGCAGATGCTGCCGTCGCAGGGCGACGAGGACCGGACCATCACGGTCGGTACGACGGACGCGGTCACCTCGCTCGACCCGGCCGGCGCCTACGACGCCGGGTCCTGGGCGTTGTTCAGCAACATCTTCCAGTCCTTGCTGACCTTCGAGCCGGGCGGCGCCGCGCCGGTGCCGGACGCGGCCGAGAGCTGTGCGTGGGAGGGCGGCGGACTGCGCACCTACCGCTGCGAGCTGCGCGAGGGGCTCACCTTCCCGAGCGGGCGGACGATGACCGCGGAGGACGTCCGGTACTCCTTCGACCGGGTCCGGGAGATCGACTCCGACGTCGGTCCCGCCTCGCTCTTCGACACGCTGGACTCCGTGGACGCCGACGGGCTCACGGTGACCTTCCAGCTCTCCTCGGCGGATGCGACCTTCCCGTTCAAGGTGGCCACGGGCGCCGGTTCCATCGTCGACCGCACCAAGTACCCGAAGAACGGCCTGCGGACCGACGAGGGCGTCGACGGCACCGGCCCGTACGAGCTCTCCTCGTACACGGAGGCCGACTCGGCGGTGCTGGTCCCCAACGACAACTACCGGGGCGCCGTCCAGGACACCGGGCGGCCGGTGAAGCTGCGGTACTTCGCGGACGCGGACAAGCTGGACCGGGCCTGGCGGGCGCGGCGGATCGACGTGGCCACCCGCCAGTTGCCGCCGGAGGTGCTGGCCGAACTCGATCCCGGTGACCCCGAGCAGCGGGTGTCCGAGGCGGACAGCTCCGAGGTGCGCAACCTGTACCTCAACACCCGGAAGGCCTCCCCGCTGCACGACGTGCGGGTGCGGCAGGCGCTGGCCTGGCTGGTCGACCGGGAGAAGCTCGCGGCGACGGTGTACCGGGGGACCGTGGATCCGCTGTACTCGCTGATCCCCACCGGGATCACGGGGCACACGACGTCGTTCTTCGACGCGTATCCGCGGCAGAACCCGGGCAAGGCGCGGGACCTGCTCGAAGCGGCCGGGGTCGAACTTCCGGTCCGGTTCACGTACGGCTATGCCACGGGCCGCGGCGCCGCCGAGGAGGAGGCCGCCGAGCTGAAGAAGCAGCTGGAGACCGGTGGACTGTTCGAGGTCACGCTCAAGGGCTATGAGTGGACCGATTTCCAGCAGCAGTGGGCCGCGGGGAAGCTGGACGCGTACGGCGTGGGCTGGGTCGCGGACTTTCCAGATCCGGATACGTACGGAGCGCCGCTGGTCGGTACCGGGGGAACGATGAATACCGGGTACTCCGACAAGGAGGTCGACCGGCTCATTCAGGAGAGCCAGCGGTTCGCCGATCGGGCGGAGGCCGCGGATGACTTTCGTGAGGTGCAGCAGGTGATTGCCGAGGATGTTCCGGTGATTCCGCTGTGGCAGGCCAAGGAGTATGTGGTGAGCAGTGCGGATGTGGGGGGAGGGCAGTATTTGAGCGACGGGACCGGTGTATTCCGGCTATGGCGGCTGGGCTGGATTTAGGTCGTCAGAGTCACCGTCACCTTCAACCCCTCGCCCGGTGCCGTGTCCACCGTCACCTCACCCCCGTGCGCCTTCACCACCCCCTGCACGATCGCCATGCCCAGACCGCTCCCCGCGCCCCCGCCCGCCCGGAAGAACCGGTCGAAGACACGTGCCGCGTCTTCCGGGGCGAGCCCCGGGCCCTGGTCCTCCACGTACAGCCGTACGACGCCGTCCTCGCGGCGCGCTCCCAGGTGGACCGGCGCCTCGGGCGGGGTGTGGACACGGACGTTGGTGGTGAGGTTGCCCAGCACCTGTCGCAGGCCCGATTCGTCGGCGCGGATCAGGAGGGCGCCGTCGGCGGAGACCGTGACCGGGCGGTCCGGTTGCTGCATGCGCAGGTCCTCCGCCGCGTCCCGGACCAGCCGGCTTACGTCGACATTGCGGAAGCGGAGTTCGGGCCGCTGGTCCAGGCGGGCCAGGCAGAGCAGTTCGTCCACCAGGCGGCCCATCCGGTCGGCCTCCGCGTTGACCCGCTCCCAGGCCCGCTTGCGCTGGTCGGGGTCGTTCAGCATGCCCTTGTCGTAGAGCTGGAGGTAGCCGCGTATCGCGGACAGCGGGGTGCGCAGTTCATGGGAGGCGTCCGCCACGAAGCGGCGCAGCTGGGCCGCGCTGCGCTCGCGGGTGCGGTAGGCCAGCTCCACCTGGTGGAGCATGGAGTTGAGGGCCAGCCGCAGTTGTTCCACCTCCAGGGTCGCCTCGCGGCTGGAGGGCACCCGGCGGGTCAGATCGCCCTCGGCGATGGCCGAGGAGGTCTCCACCATGTCCTCCAGCGGGCGCATTCTGCGGCTCACGCTGATCAGCGTCAGACAGGCCAGGAGCGCCAGCAGCACGGTGCCGAAGGCGAGGTCGAGCTTGACGGCCTTGGCCATGCCCTCGTGCAGGGCGTCGGTGGAGGTGGCGATCAGGACGAGGGTGCCGTCGGCGAGCCGGGCGCCGATGATCCGGTACGGCATGTCGTCCACCCGGAGGTCGCTCGGCTCGGCCTCGGCGGCGAGGGCGGCGGGGTCACCGGCCGCCTCGGCCACCGCGTGTTGCCGTGCGGTCGGCGCCAGCGGTCCGAGGGCGATCGGGCGGCCCTCCGCGTCGACGGCGACGAACACCGAACCCGTGGAGCTGGGCAGCGCCTCGGCGCCCTTGCCCGCGAACTGGTCCATGGCGATGCCCAGTTCGCCGAGGGACTCGATCTGGCGCATGCTGAACCCGGCGTTCTGCAGGGTGGCGCGGGTCGCCAGGAGCTCGGAGTCGATCTTGTCGAGGAGATAGTGCCGGGCGGCCATCAGGCTGATCGCGGTCGCGGCGACGATGCCGAGCGCCAGCAGCGCCACGTTGGCCAGGGTCAGCTTGGCGCGCAGCGAGTGGATGCCGCGATGCCCCCGGCCCGGGCGGCGCAGCCTCATGCCAGTCCGTAGCCCACGCCCCGCCGGGTGGTGATGACCGGCGGTCCGAGGGTGTCCAGCTTGCGGCGCAGATAGCTGATGTAGGTCTCCACGACGGTCGACTCCGGCGGGGTGTGCTCGTACTGCCAGACATGCCGCAGGAGTTGCTCCTTGGGCACGATCCGGCCGCCGTTGCGCACCAGGAAGCGCAGCAGGGCGTACTCGGTGGGGGTGAGCTCGACCGTGCGGCCCGCCCGGTGCACGGAGTACGTCGACTCGTCCAGCTCCAGGTCGCCGTAGCGCAGCGGCGGGCGCTGGGGGAGGACGTCGGCGGCGCGGGTGCGGCGCAGCACGGCGGTGACGCGGGCGATCACCACGTCGATGTCGAAGGGCTTGGTGATGTAGTCGTCGCCGAAGCCGAGCGCGCCGACGATCTCGGCGGGCGAGTCGCGCGCGGTGAGGAACACCAGCGCCAGATCGGGCCGCTGCGCGCGCAGTTGGCGGCCGAGGGCCCGGCCGTCGCCGTCCGGCAGCATCACGTCGAGCAGCGCCACGTCCGGCCGGGTGCGCCCGGCCAGCGCCAGGGCCTCGCGGGCGGTGCCCGCGGTCATCACCTCGAACCGGTGGTAGCGCAGGGCGATGGCGAGCACGTCCGCGATGCTCTCCTCGTCCTCCACGACCAGCACGGTCCCCGCAGCAGTGGTCATGCCCCCAGTATCGGCACGCCCACCGACGACGGGGCCGGTTCCGCGCTTTGGAGTTCCTTGAGAGTCGAGCCCGTCGCATGTCCGCGCGCGAGCCGGGTCCCCAATTCTGGTGTGCAGGACCTGGGGGACCGACCGACGACCGATGAAGGAGCGTTGCAGCGTGGCGGCATTGGCACGGTGGTGCTATCGGCACCGGCTGGTGGTCCTGTTTCTGTGGGTGGGGACGCTGTTCGGCCTGGGCTTCGGCGGCACCGCCGCGGGCACGGACTACGCGAACGTCTTCTCCCTGCCGGACACGGACTCCAAGAGCGCGTACGACCTGATGGAGAAGGCCTTCCCGGAGCGCGCCGGCGACACCGACACGGTGGTGTGGAAGGTGGACGAGGGTTCGGTGCGGGACGAGGCGGTGACCTCGCGGATCGAGCCGGCACTCGCCGAGATCGGCACGCTCGACGGGGTCGGCGAGGTCACCGAGCCGACGGTGAGCGAGGACGGGCGGATCGCGTACGCCCAGGTCACCTTCAAGGAGCAGGCCAACGCCATCGAGAAGGAGGTGATCGAGGATCTCGTCGACATCGCGCAGGCCGCCGAACGGGACGGTCTCCAGGTGGAGCTGGGCGGTCAGGCCATCGCCCGCACCCAGGAGCCGCCGGCCGGCACCGCCGAGGCGGTGGGCATCCTCGCGGCGGCGGTCGTGCTGTTCCTGGCCTTCGGCTCGCTGTTCGCGATGCTGCTGCCGATCGTCGTGGCGATCTTCGGCGTGGGCACCGGGATGCTCTCCACGATGCTGCTCAGCCATGTCACGGACGTGCCCGAAGTGGCCCCGCTGCTCGGCTCGTTGATCGGACTCGGCGTCGGCATCGACTACGCGCTGTTCATCGTCACCCGGCACCGGCGCGGCATCCTGCGCGGGGCGAAGCCGGAGGAGGCCGCGGTGACGGCCCTCAACACCTCCGGGCGCGCGGTGCTGTTCGCGGGCGGCACGGTGTGCATCGCCCTGGCGGGCATGCTGGTGATGAACATGCGGTTCCTGGACGGCGTGGTCATCGCGACCTCGCTGACCGTGGTGCTCAGCGTCCTCGCCGCGATCACCCTGCTCCCGGCCCTGCTGGGCCTGCTCGGCCCGCGCGTGCTCAGCCGCCGGCAGCGACGCCGGCTCGCCGCGACGGGACCGGAGCCGGAGGAGGCGAGCGGGCTCGCGGCGCGCTGGTCGACGTACGTCCAGAAGCGGCCGCGCTCCATCGCGGCGGGCGCCTTCGTGGTCATGGCGGTGCTCGCGCTGCCCGTGCTGTCGATCCGGCTCGGCGCCACCGACCAGGGCAACCACCAGGAGTCGACGACCACCCGGCAGGCGTACGACCTGCTCGCCGAGGGCTTCGGACCCGGCTTCAACGGACCGCTCCAGGTCGTCGTCGACGGCACGGCGCCCGATTCGCTCGTCACCGCCATCGAGTCGACCGAGGGAGTGGCCCAGGCGGTCGCCGTGCCGCCCGCGAACGGGGTCTCGGTGATCAACGTGGTGCCGACGACCTCACCGCAGTCGGAACAGACCGACGTGCTCATCGACCGGCTGCGCGACGACGTCATCCCGGAGGCCGACGTCGAGGCCCATGTGGGCGGTGTGACGGCCGTGTTCAAGGACTTCGCGGCGGTGACCAGCGACCGGCTGCCGTACTTCGTCGCCACGATCATCGCGCTGGGCTTCCTGCTCCTGCTGGTGGCGTTCCGCTCGCTGGTCGTCCCGCTGACGGCCGCGCTGATGAACCTGATCGCGGCGGCGGCCTCCTTCGGCGTCCTGGTGGCGATCTTCCAGTGGGGCTGGGGCACCGAGCTGATCGGCGTCGGTAAGGAGGGCCCGATCACCTCCTTCCTGCCCGTGATCATGCTCTCCCTGCTCTTCGGCCTCTCCATGGACTACCAGGTGTTCCTGGTCAGCCGGATGCACGAGGAGTGGGTGCACACCAAGGACAACGCGCGGGCGGTCCGGGTGGGCCTCGCGGAGACCAGCCGGGTCATCAACTGCGCGGCCCTGATCATGATCTGCGTCTTCTCCGCGTTCGTCCTCAGCGGCGACATGGAGGGCGCGATGGCGGGCGTCGGTCTCGCGGCGGCGGTGGCTCTGGACGCGTTCATCCTGCGTACGGCGCTGGTGCCGGCCGCGATGCATCTGCTCGGCAACTCCAACTGGTGGCTCCCGGCCGGCCTCGAGAAGCGGCTGCCGCATCTGGCGGTGGAGCCCAAGGAGGACGAGCCGGAGCCCGCGCCGGAGGGCGGCGCCTCGGTCGTCCACGGCTTCATCCGTACGGCGGACGGCGACCCGGTGCCGGGCGCGGCCGTGACGCTGCTGACCAAGGGCGGCCGTCAGCTGGACCGGGTGACCTCGCTGGCGGACGGCTCCTACATCGTGGCGGTACCGGCGCCGGGCACCTATCTGCTGGCGGCGACGGCCCCGGCGTACGGCTCGCGCGCGCGGCACGTGGTGGTGGACGAGGAGCCGCTGGTGTACGACGTGGAGCTGGCCGAGGGTGAGCTGGACGCGGTCAACTGAGGGAGCGGTCAGGGGCGCTCGTCCTCCTCGGGCGCCCCTTTCGGCTTTCCGGGGTCCGGCATCATCCGTGTCATCCCCGGCAGGAAGTCCGTGAACAGCTCGTGCACCTCGCGCACGAGCGGGCGCAGCACCCGGAAGCGGGCCAGCGCGACGCCCCGCGCGGTGAGCCGGGCGCCCCGCGCGGCCAGCCGGTAGCTGCGCTCGCGGCCCTCCGTGCGGTCGAAGATCCAGTACAGGACGAGACCCATCTGGGAGAGCCACATCAACTCGGGCAGGATGTCGCGCAGTTCCTCCGGGACCTTGGTCTTCGTCGCCCCCGCCAGCACCTCCCGGTGGACCCCGATCGCCTCCACGCGCGCGTGCTCAGACTCCGGGGAGAAGGGGCTGAGCGGGGAGTCCGGGTCGGCGGCGTTCTTGAAGAACTGGACGGCGAACTCGTGGTACGGCGTGGCGACGTCCAGCCACGCCTTCAGCACCCCGGCGAGCCGCGCCTCCAGATCGGTCTCGCGGGCCAGGACCTCCCGGACCGCCACCCGGTGTTCGGCGGCGATCCGGTCGTAGAAGCCCTGGATCAGGTGCTCCTTGCCCTCGAAGTAGTAGTACGCGTTGCCGACCGAGACCCCTGCCTCCTGGGCGATGGCCCGCATGGTGGTCTTGTCGTAGCCGCGCTCCCGGAACAGCCGCATCGCCGTCTCCAGGATCAGCGCGCGGGTCTGCTCGGACTTGCTGGGCTCGGGGCTGTCGTTCTTCGAGGGCACGGAGCGAGACTAACCAGTGCTGGTCAGGACGACTGAGCCGCCTGGTACAGGTTCTGCGCGTCGGCCCCGAAGTACGGGCCGTACATGCGGTTGGGGAAGAAGTTGTACTTGAAGCTGTTCACCGACGACAGCAGTCCGGTGCCGGTGGACTCGTTGAACTGCGTGAACCAGGGGCCGCCGCTGGAGCCGCCGGTCATGTTGCAGGTCATGCCGTGGTCGTTGGAGAGCAGGAAGTCCCGGTTGGTGGTGCCGGAGCAGTAGATGAACTTCTCGCCGTCGTACGGGCTCGCGGCCGGGAAGCCGAAGGAGTACATGCGCAGGCTGTAGCCGGTGTTGAAGGCGAGGCCCTGTCCGCCGACGACGTCCGTCAGCGACTGCCCGTTCAGCGGGGCGACGACGGCCGCGCCGATGTCGTAGTTGATGTCCTCGCTCGCCGTCCACTGCGGGGTGGAGAGCGTCTTCGACGCGGTCCAGCGGCCGTACGGGGACTGGCCGTCGTGGTAGCCGGGCACGAAGACCCAGTTGGTGTGCCAGGCGCCGCCCATTCTCACGCAGTGGCCCGCGGTGATCACCGTGCTCTTGTTGGCGCTGGTGACGGCGTTGCCGGAGCAGGACGCGGTCCGGCCCTGGTAGGTGAAGAACACCCGGCCCGCCGTGGCGACCACGGCCCCGCCGCCGGCCCAGGCGCTGCCGCCGTTGGGGAAGGCATGGATGCCGACGTCGGCGGGGGTGGTCGCGGCGGGCGTGGCCGGGACCGTGGACTTCTCGCCCCTGGCCGGCGACGAGCCGCCGTGGCCGCTCGCGGAGAGCAGGTCCAGCGGCTCGGCCGCCCGCATCCGCGCGGGCGTCCAGAAGGCGGCGGCCGTCTCCTGCGCCGCCGTCGTGACCGGGCGGACGGCGGTGCCGGGTGCCGGCGCCGGCGCGGCGCTCACCGGCGCGGCCAGTGCGCCGGCGGTGAGCAGCGCGGTGACGCCGACGAGGAGGGAGCGGGATATCCGGGGCATGCCTCTCACGCGTACTCCTTCTGTGGGGGTGCGGAGTTGGGGGTGCGGAGTGGGTCGAAGCTGTCAGGAGCGTCCCACCTGAGCGCCATTTTGGAAGGGTGCATGCCAAGGCGAGGGGTGAAATCCAGCCGCCCTCAGTCGGTGTCGCACCCCTTGGGGACGTACATCCAGCCGAGCTGCGGCTCGTACCGCCAGCCGTCCCGCTGCTGATACGCCCGCCCGCCCCACTGCGACCCCCGCCACTTGGCGGCGGCCACGACGGCGCCCTTGGCCAGCAGCATCCCGGTCGGTGTGCTCAGCCGGTGGGCGAGGCGCCGGTACTCGCGCAGCGCCCACAGCACCGCGATCCAGGCCGCCGCTTCCCGGTAGACCTGCCCGCCATCGCCCACGACGGTGATCTCGTCCAGCGTGGAGCCGAGCCCCGGGAACCGGCGCGCCGCCTCCTCGGACCCGGCGGGCACGAACTCCAGCTCCACCAACCGCGCCTGCCGGACGAGCCAGTCGCGCAGGAAGGAGCAGAGCGAGCACTCGGCGTCGTACAGGACGGTGAGCCGGTGGACCGGGACCCGCGCGGCCTCGGCGGCGCTCACGCGCGGACCCAGTCCTGCGGAGCGACCGGCGGCACCTGCTCGCGCTCCATCACCCCGCGCCGGCGGATCTTGTTGAGCACGTAGACGTTGCCCAGGTGCATCACGCCGAGCACCAGCAGTACGACGCCGAGCTTGGTCGACAGGGCCTCGAAGACGCCCCGGGTGTCGGTGATGGTCTCGTCGTCGCTCAGGTAGAGGGCGACGAAGCCGAGGTTGACGAGGTAGAAGCCGACCACCAGCAGGTGGTTGACGGCGTCGGCGAGCTGCTCGTTTCCGCGCAGGACGTCGGAGAGGAAGATGCGCCCGTTACGGCTGAGCGTGCGGGCCACCCAGACGGTCAGGGCGATGCTGACGACCAGGTAGATGACGTAGGCGATGACCGTGCGGTCCATGCCGGGCCCCCTTGTTGAACGCGTTCAAAACGCTGACAGGGATGACTGTAGACCTGTCTTTGAACGTGTTCAACTCGCTTGCGGGGGCCCGCGTGAGGTCTGCGTCACGCCCTCCGGCCGAGCGCCGGGCGCTTGGAGTAGTCGGTGAACCCGACGACGTTCCCCCAGGGATCGGCGATCTCGACGGTCCACCCCGTGGCCACCGGAAACGGCTCGTCGGGCGGCACGATCCCGGCCTCGGCGAGCCGCCGCGCGGCGGCACGGGCGTCCGGCACCTCCAGCCACACGCGGGGCGAGTGCCAGGGCGGCGGCCGGTGGCCGAGTCCGTCCTCCTCCCGCAGCAGGATCCCGGGCGTCTCCTTGCCCACCCGCAGCAGCGCGATCCCCGCCTCGTCGAACCGGAATCCCACCGTGAACCCGGCGCGTTCGTAGAAGTCCACGGCCTCACCGAGGTCGCCGACCGGCAGCAGCACGTTGTCGAACCCGAGCAGTTCGTACGACTCGTCATCTGACACACAGTCAGAGTAGGTCGATGATCGGCCCGATCCCGGGATTGTCAGTGGCGGCTCGTACTGTCGGCCCATGGGACAGGTGACATTCGTCGACGAGACGACCACGGGGGAGCGCGAGACGGGCCCACGGCTCGAGGTCGCGGAGGAGCGGCTGACGGTCCGGGAGCTGATCCGGCGCCGGATGCGTCGGGAGGCCGACAGGGAGCGGGCGCTGACGGCCTTCGCCGGGAACGGCCTGCTCGTCCTGGTCGGTGACCGACAGCTTCTCGACCTGGACGAGGAGGTCGAGCTCACCGCGGACACGGAGGTCACGTTCCTGCGGCTCATACCTCTGGTCGGCGGCTGACGAGGGCGCGCCGGAGAACGCCGAGGGCCCCGCTCCGGGAAGAGCGGGGCCCAAGGACGCGGCGTCGTCAGAAGCGGCGGGTGATCAGGGCCTTCTTGACCTCGGCGATCGCCTTGGTGACCTCGATACCGCGCGGGCAGGCGTCCGTGCAGTTGAAGGTCGTGCGGCAGCGCCACACGCCGTCCTTGTCGTTGAGGATCTCCAGGCGCTGCTCGCCGGCCTCGTCACGCGAGTCGAAGATGAAGCGGTGCGCGTTGACGATGGCCGCCGGGCCGAAGTACTGGCCGTCGTTCCAGAAGACCGGGCACGAGGACGTGCAGGCCGCGCAGAGGATGCACTTCGTCGTGTCGTCGAAGCGCTCGCGGTCCTCGGCCGTCTGGAAGCGCTCGCGCGTCGGCTCGTTGGTGTCCTTCGTGATCAGGAAGGGCATCACGTCCCGGTACGCCTGGAAGAACGGCTCCATGTCCACGACCAGGTCCTTCAGGACCGTCAGGCCCTTGATGGGCTCGACCGTGATCGGCTTCTCGGGGTTGATGTCCTTGATGAGGGTCTTGCAGGCAAGACGGTTCTTGCCGTTGATCCTCATCGCGTCCGAGCCGCAGATGCCGTGGGCGCAGGAGCGACGGAAGGTCAGCGTGCCGTCCAGGTCCCACTTGATCTTGTGGAGGCCGTCGAGCACACGCTCCTTGGGGTCGATCTCCAGCTGGAAGTCTTCCCACACCGCCTCGGCGGCGACCTCGGGGTTGAAGCGGCGGATCCGGAAGGTGACCGTGATGTAGGGGGACGCGGCGGACTCCGCCTCCACCTTGTCCAGAACGGGGGTTGCCATCAGTACTTACGCTCCATCGGCTGGTAGCGGGTCTGGACGACCGGCTTGTAGTCGAGACGTACGGACTCCGTGCCGTCGTCGCCCACCTCGCGGTACGCCATGGTGTGGCGCATGAAGTTGACGTCGTCGCGGTTGGGGTAGTCCTCGCGGTAGTGACCGCCGCGGGACTCCTTGCGGGCCAGCGCCGACACCGCCATGACCTCGGCCAGGTCCAGCAGGTTGCCCAGCTCGATGGCCTCCAGCAGGTCGGTGTTGAACCGCTTGCCCTTGTCCTGGATCGAGACGTTCCGGTAGCGCTCGCGCAGCTCCGCGATCTTCTCGACCGCCGTCTTGATCGTCTGCTCGGTGCGGAACACCATGACGTTCGCGTCCATGGTCTCCTGCAGCTCCTTGCGCAGCTCGGCCACCCGCTCGGTGCCCGTGGAGGTGCGCAGCCGCTCCACCTGGTCGATCACCAGCTGGGCCGGGTTCTCCGGCAGCTCGACGAACTGGGCCTGCTGCGAGTACTCCGCCGCCGCGATGCCGGCCCGGCGGCCGAAGACGTTGATGTCCAGGAGGCTGTTGGTGCCCAGACGGTTGGCGCCGTGCACCGACACGCACGCGACCTCGCCGGCCGCGTACAGGCCCGGGACGACGGTGGTGTTGTCCGCCAGGACCTCGCCCTCGACGTTGGTCGGGATGCCGCCCATGGCGTAGTGCGCGGTGGGCTGGATCGGGATCGGGTCCGTGTACGGCTCGATACCGAGGTAGGTGCGGGCGAACTCCGTGATGTCCGGGAGCTTCGCGTCCAGCTGCTCCGGCGGGAGGTGGGTGAGGTCGAGGTAGACGTGGTCGCCCTCGGGACCGCAGCCGCGGCCCTCACGGATCTCCGTGTAGATGGAGCGGGACACGACGTCACGGGACGCGAGGTCCTTCATGACGGGCGCGTACTTCTCCATGAAGCGCTCGCCGTCCTTGTTGCGGAGGATGCCGCCCTCACCGCGGGCGCCCTCCGTCAGCAGGATGCCCATGCGCCAGATGCCGGTCGGGTGGAACTGGAAGAACTCCATGTCCTCCAGCGGCAGACCCCGGCGGTAGACGGCCGCCTGACCGTCACCCGTCAGCGTGTGCGCGTTCGACGTCACCTTGAAGAACTTGCCGCAGCCGCCGGACGCGTAGATGACGGCCTTCGCCTGGAAGACGTGGATCTCGCCGGTGGCCAGCTCGTAGGCCACCACGCCCGCCGACTTCTTGACGCCGTCGACCTCGGTGATCAGCTGGTCCAGGACGTAGAACTCGTTGAAGAACTCCACGCCCTCCTTGACGCAGTTCTGGTACAGCGTCTGGAGGATCATGTGGCCGGTGCGGTCCGCGGCGTAGCAGGACCGGCGCACCGGGGCCTCGCCGTGGTTGCGGCTGTGACCGCCGAAGCGGCGCTGGTCGATCGTGCCGTTCGGGGTGCGGTTGAACGGCAGGCCCATCTTCTCCAGGTCGAGGACCGAGTCGATGGCCTCCTTCGCCAGGATCTCGGCGGCGTCCTGGTCGACCAGGTAGTCACCGCCCTTGACCGTGTCGAAGGTGTGCCACTCCCAGTTGTCCTCCTCCACGTTGGCCAGCGCGGCGGCCATGCCGCCCTGCGCGGCGCCCGTGTGGGAGCGGGTGGGGTAGAGCTTGGTGAGCACCGCGGTGCGGCTGCGCTTGGTGGACTCGATGGCCGCGCGCATGCCCGCGCCACCGGCGCCGACGATGACGGTGTCGTACTTGTGGATCTTCATGATTCTCGCAGCCCCGTGCCTAGCGGATGTTCGGGTCGAAGGTGAAGATCACCAGCGTGCCCAGCAGGATGGTGAACGCCGTGGCGGTGTAGAGCAGGCCCTTGAGCCACAGCCGCGTGTTCGCGCGCTCCGCGTAGTCGTTGATGACCGTGCGCAGGCCGTTGGCGCCGTGCAGAGTCGCGAGCCAGAGCATCAGCAGGTCCCAGACCTGCCAGAACGGGGACGCCCAGCGGCCGGCGACGAACGCGAAGCCGATCTTGGAGACGCCGCCGTCCAGCACGAGCTGGATCAGCAGGTGGCCGATGACGAGGACGACCAGCACGATGCCGGACAGGCGCATGAACAGCCAGGCGGCCATCTCGAAGTTGCCGCGGGTGGACCGCGGGGTCTTCTTGGTGCGCTTGCGCGGGGCCTCGATGAGCGGGGCCGGGTTGTCGACGTTGTACACGGAGCCGCCCTCGACGGGGCCGATCCCGGACGCGGTCTTCTCAGTCGTGGACATGGGCGTCAGCTCCCGAAGAGTTCACGAGCGGCGTGGCCGAGGAGGGGGTAGATCGCCCCCAGCATCAGCACCAGCCACAGACCGACGGCGGCCCAGAGCATCTGCTTCTGGTAGCGCGGGCCCTTCGACCAGAAGTCGACGGCGATGATGCGCAGACCGTTGAACGCGTGGAAGAGGACGGCGGCCGAGAGGCCGTACTCCATCACAGCGATGATCGGCGTCTTGTAGGTCGCCACGACCTCGTCGTAGGCCTCGGGGGAGACACGCACGAGTGCGGTGTCCAGCACGTGAACGAACAGGAAGAAGAAGATGAGGACGCCGGTGACTCGGTGAGCCACCCAGGACCACATTCCTTCCCGGCCGCGGTACAGCGTTCCAGCCGGCACGGAAGTCCCTCCGGGAGCGGGGATTGGGGCCGCGCCGGCTTGTGCTGTCGGTCGGGCCCGGCCGGGTACGGTCCACCGGCCCCCAGCATCGTAGCGACGGTTGCCCGTGGCGCTTACGCCGGGCCTACCTGTGTGATCAAACTGGCACGCGGATGGGTGACCGGCGGCTAACGGGGTGGGGTGGTCCGTTGTCTGCCGAGTGCGGCGGTCACGGGGCTTGTCGCGCAGTTCCCCGCGCCCCTGAGGAGCCGCAGCAGGCGCCCCTTGGCCAGGCGCCTCAGTTCGTCGGCCGCAACGACCCGTTCTTCCTCCGGATCGTTTGCCAATCGTGACCGGATCCCTGCGAGTGCGTGGTTCAGTGACTCTTCCGGCGGTACGTCGTCCAGGCAGATCACGAACACATGGCCGAACTTCGCCTCGTATGCCGCGTTCGCCGCGTCCAATGCCGTTTGTGCCGCCGAGTACGCCCCCTCCGGCAGAACGGGCAGCGTCTCCGCCGACAGGGCCTCCGCCAGGTCGGCCGGGGTCAGGTCGTACGCCGCCTCGTCGGAGGCCGCCAGGAGGGCGTCCAGCGTGGGGTACGGGCGGTGTGTCGCGATGCGGTGGGCCCAGCGGAGGCTGTGGAGGCAGGTCAGCAGGGTGCGCCGGAGCTCGTCGGCGGGTGCCGCGTTGAAGTGCTCCGGTACGGCCACTCGGCCAGGAAGATGTGTGGGCGTCACGTGTGTTTCGGCAGAGGATGCTGTGAGGGGTGTGTCGCCACGTTATCGACAGTGGGCGTGACACGTCCGACGGATGCCCGAATTTCAGCCGAACGGGAGAGTTTCGGAACCTCTCGTGGACGCACGCGAGGCGCAGCGGTCGTACGTTGGCTGAGTGAGCCAGCACAGGCGCCGGGCGCCGGAGAAGAAGGTCGGACAGCGTGCCCTCCTGGTCGGGGCCGTGGTCGCCGCGTTCGGGGTGGGCCTGGGGCTGTGGGCCTCCGGCGGTGACGGCGACAGCGGGCCCACCGGGTCGGCGGTGCGGCAGCCGAGCGGCGAGTCGTCGTCCCGGTCGGGGCGGGCCTCGATGCCCGCGGCCGAGCCGACGCCGAGCCCCAGTCGGTCGTACGCGCTGTCCAGTACGCCGCAGACCATCCCCGCGGTCCGCTCGCACACTCCGGCGCGCGGGCCCGGGTGGCGGGCGGTGCGGGGGGAGCGGGTGGTCGTCTCGGACGCCGATCTGGCCGACGAGGGCCGGCTGATCGCGCAGGAGCTGGGGCTGACCTACGCGGGCGAGAAGGACGACGTGCTGGCCGGGGACGTACGGCTGTCGCTCAACGACGACGAGGGCGCGGATCCGGAGTCGTACACCATGACCGTGCGCGGCGGCCGGGTGAACATCAGCGGGGCCGCCGACGCGGGCGTGTTCTACGGGACCCGGACGCTCAAGCAGGCGGTGCACGGCGGCGCCACGGCGCCGGAGGGCGTCGTGCGCGACGAGCCGGCCAAGCCGGTGCGCGGGTTCATGCTGGACATCGCGCGCAAGAACTTCACCGCGGACTGGATCGAGGACCGGGTCCGGGAGCTGGGCGATCTGAAGTTCAACCAGCTCGGGCTGCACTTCTCGGACGACCAGGCCTTCCGGATCGAGTCGACCTCGCATCCCGAGATCGTGTCCGACCCGCATCTGACGAAGGCGGAGGTCCGCAGGATCGTCGAGGTCGCGGCCGCCCGGCACATCACCGTGGTGCCCGAGATCGACTCGCCGGGGCATCTGGGCGCGGTGATCGCGGCCCATCCGGACCTGCAGTTGCGCAACGCCCAGGGCGTGGCGACGCGCGGGGCGATCGACATCTCCAAGGACGAGTCCCACGACATCGTCGACGACCTGCTCAACGAGTTCGCCGAGCTGTTCCCCGGCGGCCAGTGGCATCTCGGCGGCGACGAGTACCAGGCGCTGACCGTGTCCGACCCCGAGGCGTCCTTCCCACAGCTCGCGACCGCGGCGCGGGAGGCGTACGGCTCCGGGGCGACCGTCGAGGATCTGACCACCGGCTGGCTCAACGACCGCGCCGCCACGGTCCGCGTCCACGACAAGACCCCCCGGGCCTGGAACGACGGCTTCTTCCGCGGTACCTCCGTCAAGGCCGACAAGGACATCCAGGTCGCCTACTGGACCGGCAAGGAGATCGGCGCCCGGCCGCCGGTGGAGTACCTGGCCGAGGGCCGCGAGCTCACCAACTACAACGACGAGTTCCTCTACTACGTCCTCGGACAGCCGCAGACCTTCGTCTATCCGACCGGGCAGCGCATCTACGAGCAGTGGACACCGCTGGTGGTGCGCGGCACCGAGGCCGTCCCGGCGAAGTACGACGGCCAGATCCTCGGCGGCTCCTTCGCCGTCTGGTGCGACCTCGCGAACTCCCAGACCCAGGACCAGGTCGCGGCCGGCATCCGCATGCCGCTGCGCGCGACCGTCGAGAAGCTCTGGAACCCGGGGACCCCCGGGCAGTCCTGGGCGGACTTCAAGGCACTGGCCGACCGCCTGGGCTGAGCGAAAGGAATGGACGTACGGCGCTGCTGAACCGTATGTTCCGCATGCCGCGCGCGAGGTTCTGGGGAGAACCGTGCGCGCGTATTTCCACGTATCGCACTCGGGGGGACGCCTCACCATGATCGAAAATCCGCATGCCCAGTACTCGCCCGCCCCGGCCGCGTGGCTGCGGTCGCCGATCGGGCTCGGGCGGGCCGCCGTCGCGGCGCTCGGAGTCGTCATCGCCACCGACCTGTTCGCGCTGTGGACCGACGTCGTCATGTACGACGTGGTGAGCGACCTGGCCGGCGACGGCTTCGGGAACGTCTCGGTGGAGCGGGCCGACCGGGCGGACCGGCTCTTCGCCGCGGGCGGTGTCATCCAGACCGTCGCGCTGCTCGTGAGCGCGGTGCTGTTCCTGTGCTGGTTCCACCGGGCGCGGGTCAACGCCGAGGTGTTCGAGCCCTACGGGCACCGGAAGAAGCGGGGCTGGGCGATCGGCGGATGGTTCACACCGGTCGTGAACCTCTGGTTCCCGCGCCGGATCACCCTGGACATCTGGGACGCCAGCAGCCCGTGGGGCGCGCCCCGGCCGCACGGCCTGGTCAACGCGTGGTGGACGTTCTGGGTCATCGAGCTGATCGTGGGGCGGGCCGCGTACACCGCGTACCGCAAGGCCGAGACGCCCGAGGAGATCCAGAACGCCGTGGGGCAGATCCTGTTCGCGGACGCCGTCGACATCGTGGCCGCGGCCCTCGCCATCGCCGTGGTGCTGCGGCTGACCCGCATGCAGCACGCGAAGGCCCTCGCAGGCCCCGCCCCTGTGCCCGCCTAGACACCGGATTGTCCGAATCGGCTGCGAACGGGCGTACGGCTGTGGTGTATTCGGCCGCAGTCGAATGCGGTGCGATCGGCCGCGGTCGGATGCGGTGCGTTCGGCCGCAGCGGAACGGAACAGCCTGGGGGAACGGACATGGGCTACTGGGGGTACTTCGTCGTGGGCCGCGCCGAGCGGCCGCTGGCGGAGCTGGCCGCGCTGGCGGGCGCGCCGGGACTGACGCTGCGCCAGGAGGCGCCGGACGGCTGGCAGGTCTGGGAGTACCCGGTCGGGGAGGGCGAGGTCGGGAACATGCACGAACTCGCCCATCAGACCGGGGAGCCCGCGCTGTTCGGCTACGTCATGGACAGCGACTGCGCGGTGGTGGAGGCGGCCGGGCCGGAGAGCGGGGCGTGGACGACCTGTCTGGGGCGCGAGGCCATGGCGGCACGGCTCGGCGCGGGGGAGGGGGTCCTGCTGGAGGACTACTTCCTCCAGCCGCGCGACGCCGCCGAGCGGGCCGTCGCCTGGGCCGCCGAGGCCGGGCACACCGTGGCGGCCGAGCCGCTGCTGGAGGTGCTCAGCGCCGACCCCGACCCCTTGGCCGAAAACCTCTTCTTCCGACTGCTCGATCGGCTCGGCGTGGTGCCCCTGTGACACTCCGGGTCAGTTGCACGCAGTAAGGGGAAGTGCGGCCTCCGTAAGGGAAGACCGCAGGCGAGGGAGGCGTGGATGAGTCTGGTGGAGCTGATCGCTCAGGCCGACGAACGCGGACTGGCCGCCAGCGGCTTGGCTTGTTTGGATCGGTGCGTGCCGCTGCTCGGCGGCGACGACGAGCTGCTGCGACCGCTGTGGGCGACGCTCACCGAGGGCGGTGACACCGGACTGTGGGGCGAGCGCCTGGCCCAGGTGCGCGACAAGCTCGGCGCCGGGCAGGACCCCGCCGAGGACGAGGCCACCGTCCTCGCCCGCCGCATGCTCGACGCCGCCCCCTCCGCGCCCGCCGCGGCCGAGGTCCGTCTGTGGGCCGACGCCTGCTCGGTCGCCTCGCTCCAGATCCACCGGCTGCTCGACACCGCCGAGGACGACGCCCCGGTCGACGCCCGCCGGGAGGGCCGCACCGAGGGCATGCCGCCGCTCGTCGCCGCCGAACTGCGCCGCCAGGTCACCGTCCTGGAACTGCTCGCCGGGCACGGCGCGGGCGGACTGCGGCAGGCGCTGGAGGTGTCCGTCGAGGGGCGCCGCGTCCTGCGCGCGGTGGTGTCGCGGCGGGCGCGGGGGCGGGTCTGACCCACCCCCCTCTCAGATCAGCAGCCACTTGACCACCGCGTCGCCGTGGTACGCGGTCTGCGCGTAGAACGCCGTCAGGTCCCGGTGCGCGGAGGCGAAGGCGCCTCGCACGTCCCGCTCCGCCTCCGGCACGCCGTACGCGCGCATCAGTGCCTCGCGGGCCCCTCGCCACAGCTCCTCGAAGTCGGCCTTCTCCAGATACGCGGCGACGCGGCCGGTCTGGGCGGCGGTGAGCAGCAGGAACGGGGGCAGGGCGGCGTCGCGGTGGAAGACCGGACGGCCGCCCAGCACCACCTGGGTACGCGGGCCCTCCGGCGCGTGGTGCGGGGGGAAGCCGGTGTAGAGCAGCTCGTGCTGGAGGTAGGCCTTGTCGAGGACCTCCTCACGGCGCCGGCCGATCCGCTCCCGTACCGTCTCCCAGTCGTCGACGAACAGCCGCTCGAACCAGGTCGCGCTGTTGCGCAGTGCCGGGGGCGGCACCGCTCGCAGATGGAAGTACATGCTCATCAGTGACTGGAGCGCACGGCGACGGCCGGCTGTCACACCCCGCTTCCGAGGGCGTCCTGTGACCGTCCTGGGGTGGAGCTGGGGCGGTCCTGCGCCGGTTGCGGGAAGCCCCCCGGATCGGGGTGACGAAACCCGCGGCGACCGCGCTCTTAGGGGATGTGACGACTGAGCAGCAGACCAGGCCCTCAGCTGCGGCGAGGCCGGTGCGATGGGCGGCGGACGCGGTGTCGACGATGCGTGAGGGGGCGCGGCTGCGCCTCGACTACTCGGCGCAGAGTCTGTGGCGGGTGGACCGGATGATCGACGATCTGCGCCGCGAGGGCACTCCGCGGGCCGCCGTGGACAGCGTGCTGCGCGGGCTGGGGGCGTACGCCGGTGAGGTGATCGTCCGTCAGACCGGCGCCGAGTGGTGGGCGACCGGTGGCGACCACTGGATACGCACCCCCGACGGCCGGATGTGGGACCCGATCGACGAGGCCCGCCGCGCCTTCACCGCGGACGGATCGCTGCGGCTGCTGTGCCGGGACGCAACGAGCGGGAGATGAGCGGGGGTTGTACCGGGCGACCGGTGTGATGCGTCACTTCTTTCACTTCCGTCTATCAGTTCAACCTTCATGGACGTGTAGGTAGTCTCCTCCTTGATCGGATTTTGATCACCAATGGGTGATATCCGATCGTCTTCTGAAGCTCCTCTGGGGAGGGGAGCTTGTCGGACTTCTGGAGGGGTGGGGATGGATCAGGGTTACCTCGGGCTGCGCCGAAACGCGTGGCGCCGCGGTGTGGCCGCGATGGCCGTGGTCGCGCTGGGTGCCACGGGCGCCTGGGCGGCCGCGCCGACCGCCGGGGCCGCTCCGGCCGGTGCCGGGAGCGTGTGCGAGCCCACCGAAGGGTTCGTCGGCTGCCGGCTCTTCACCGTCGAGGGGGCGGTGGAGAAGTTCAAGGTTCCGGCCGGGGTGAAGGAACTCGACGTCCGCGCCTGGGGTCAGGGCGGGCGGGGCGATTCCATGTCGAGCGGAGGGGCGGGTGCCTACGTCGCCGGAAAGCTGTCGGTCGACGAGGGCGAGGAACTGTCCGTCGCCGTGGCGGGCCAGGGCTTCGGTGACGCCCTCGGCGGCAAGGGCGGTGCCCGCGGCGCGAGCGAAGGCGGCGCCAGCAGCGCGGTCCGCGCGAGCGACGGCAAGCCGCTGCTGATCGCCGCCGGTGGCGGTGGCAGCACCGACGTCGTGATCCCCGGCGCGGGTGACGCGGGCGCCGGTGGCGGCGAACGCGGCCAGGACGCCACGGAGGCCACGGGCGGCAAGGGCGCCGAAGGCGCGAAGGGCGGCGCGGGCGGAGGCAACGGCAGCGACGGCGCCGACGCCGCCGCGGGTGGCAAGGGCGGCGACGGCGGCGCGGGCCGCTACGGCGGTGGCGGCGGTGGCGGTGGCTACGCGGGCGGCGGCGGAGGCGCCGGGTCGGACGACGACACGGCCGCCGGCAGCGGTGGCGGCGGCACCAGTTACACCGACCCCGGGCGCGTGACCGGCGTGCGCGTGGTGGTCAGCGACGGAGCCAAGGCCCCGGCGAAGGACGACCCCTTCTGGGACTCCTCCGACAACCCGATCGACTCCGGCATCGGCGAGGGCGGCATCAACGCCCCGGGCGGCGTCGGCCGCGTCGTGCTCCAGTGGGCGACGCCCGCGCTCGCCGAACTGGCGAAGGCGTCCGGCGACGGCCAGACCCGCGACCCGGGCGACGCGTTCGACCCGCTGGCCGTGGTCGCCCGGGACAAGGACGGCAAGCCGGTCGCGGAGGCCAGCGTGACGTTCACCATCGAGGACCCGAACGGCACCGGCGTGAGCTTCAGCGACGGCGAGGCCGTGGGCAAGGTCGTCCTCGCGACCGACGAGAACGGCCGCGCCCAGGCGCCCGCTGTGCAGACCAAGCAGAAGGAAGGCGCCTTCACCGTCCGGGCCGTCGCCCAGGGCAGGGCGGCGGTCTTCACCGCCGAGGTGAAGAAGCTGCCGTACGACGTGACCGCGGTCCAGGGCGACGGGCAGCAGGCCCGCCCCGAGAAGGCCTTCGGTGAGAAGCTCCAGGCCCTCGTCGAGGTGGACGGCGAGCCCAAGGCCGGGGTGACCGTGCAGTTCAGGATCGAGGACACCGGCTCCAGGAGCGGTCCGCGCTTCTCGCCCGACTTCTACGTCGTCGGCGTCGACGCGAAGACGAACGCCGAGGGAGTCGCCACCACACCGGTGCTGTACGCCGGTACGGACCCGGGCACGTACACCATCGTCGCCACGCGCGGCGATGCCTCGGCCACCTTCACGGTCGAGGTCGGGGACTCTCCGGATGAGCCCACGCCCACGCCCACGCCCTCGGCCTCCGCCGAACCGAGCGGATCGGCCTCGCCGTCGCCGAGCGCGTCCGCGGACGGCGGTACGGACGGTTCCGGCACCGGCGGTTCCGACGACGGTTCCGACGACACCGGCGGAGGCCTGGCCCTGACCGGCGCGGGCGGCATCGGCCTGCTCGCGGGTACGGCCGTGGTCCTGGCCGGCCTGGGTGTCCTGGCCATGCGGCTCAGGGTGCGCCTGCAGAACCGGGGCTGACGGAGAAACGGAAACGGCCGGGACCCACGCAGTGGAGTGGGTCCCGGCCGTCTCGCTGCTCGCCGTCAGGACGCGAGCACCTGCCCCAGCCCGCCGTCCGTCGGCGTGCCCAGGGTGGTCTTGCTGTAGATGAGCGAGTCGCCGTAGCCGAGGCCCGTGCTGTTGCTCGGGATGTGCAGCAGGATGCCGTCCGTGCCGTCCTCGCCGTCGGCGCCGACCGTGACGTCGGCGCGGCCGTAGCCGGACAGGTCGGTCAGCGACACGGACGTACCGAACAGGTCGCCCGCCTCCGCGCTGCCGGGGACGTTCGTCGTGTCCTGCGAGACCGCCACCGAGCCGGTGCCGGTGAGCCCGGCGGAGCCGCCCCTGACCAGGACCACGGTGCCCGCGTTGGCGTAGTTGGCGCCGCTGCGGGTGAGGTCCTCGCCGCGGGCGCCGGTCAGGACGTCGGCGTAGCCGTCGGCGTTGAAGTCCCCGGCCGAGACGGAGATGCCGAAGGAGTCGCCGGACTCGTTGCCGCCCGGGACGCCCGCGGTGTCCTGGTGGACGACCTTCATCCCGGTGGTGGTGAACCCGGTCGACGTGCCGAACAGCATGGTGATCTGCCCGCCCGAGATGGCGCCCGACTCCGAGGCGACCGGCTGGCCGATGACGATGTCGTCGTAGCCGTTGCCGTTGAAGTCGCCGGCGGCTATCGAGCGGCCGCCCTTGACCGAGAGCACCCCGGCCTTGGTCAGACCGTTCGCCGAGCCCGCGAAGCGGACCACGCGGCCGATGCCGCCGCTGTCGCGGTAGTTGAGGGCGACATCCGCGTAGCCGTCCCGGTTGAAGTCGCCGGTCGCGGCGTCGAGGTACGCGATCGCGCCGGTGGCGGTGGTGAGGGCGCCGTACGTCGTCGAGCCGCCGGTGAGCCGGACGTGGTAGCTGCCGCCCTTGCCGGTGCCCGCGGAGAAGACGTCCGCCTTGCCGTCGCCGTTGAAGTCGCCGACGGTGACCGCCGAACCGAGCTTGGCGCCGGCCGCGGTGACGCCGGACGTGGTGAACGAGTAACCGGTGTTGAGGGCCGGGCCGTACAACACCGTGACCTGGCCGCGGTCGGCGTTGCCGCTGGTGTCGTCCTCGCCGGGGGAGCCGATCGCGAGGTCGGCGTGGCCGTCGCCGTTGACGTCGCCCCATGCGGTCGCGGCGCCGAAGGAGTCACCGGTCTCCGACGTGCCGGGGACGCCCGCGGTGTTCTGGGTGAAGCTGATCCGCGCCGCCGTGGCGGGGCCGTCGATCCCGCCCGGGACCACGGTGACGCGGTTCGCCTTGGGCGTGCCGGCGACCAGGTCGCTGACGCCGTCGCGGTTGACGTCGGTGGTGGCCAGGGCGTGCGAGATGCCCGGGGTCTTGGCGAGCGAGGCGATGCTGCCGAGCTTGGGGTAGAGGTTGAGGCCGGGGCAGGCCGTGGCGTTGGTGTCCTTGTGCCCGAACACCCGCGGCAGGGTGATCTGCCGGCCCTCGGCGACCTTGTTGCCGCTGTAGTTCAAGGGCGCCCGCGAGGTCAGCGTGACCTTGCCGGTCGGGTCGATGCCGTACATCCCGAACTTCCACGCCACGACCCGCGCGATGGCGTCGAGGGCCGCCTTGCTCGGCTTCGCCGACTCGAAGTTGCCGATGTAGGAGATGCCGAGCGTGTCGGTGTTGAAGCCGGCGTCGTGCGCGCCGGTCACCGGCAGGTCCATGCCGCCGCTGCGGCCCTCGAAGATCTGGCCGCACTTGTCGACGACGAAGTTGTAGCCGACGTCGAAGTAGTCCTGACCGAAGTGCGCCTGCTGGATCGTGCGCATCCGGGCCGCGGACTCGGCGCAGGAGAGCGTGTTGTCGCTGTCGACACCGGTGTGGTGGATGACGGCGGCCTTGATGTCGGTGCCGTAGCTCGGCGTGCCGTTGTAGTCCGTGGACGCGCCCCACTCGGCCTGCGTGATGATCGGGGGCTTGACGACCGTCGAGGGACGGGGCGCCGGGACCGTCGAGGTCGCCGTCGGGGACGCCGAGCCGGTCGGGGACGCCGAGCCGGTCGGGGACGCCGAGCCGGTCGGGGTCGTGGAGTCAGTCGCGGACGCCGAGGTCGTCGGCGACGGGGAGCCGGTCACGGTCTCCGTGGGAGCGGCCGAGGTCGGGGCGGGAGAGGTGGTCTCCGCCGCGAACGCGGCGGGCTCGATCCCGCCCTGCGGGTCCGTGCCCGGGTCGAGCAGCTTCACGTCCATCCCCGCGGGCTGGCCGCCGATCTCGGTACCGTCGGCGTTCACCACCCGCACCTCGATGCCGTCGGACTCACCGGTCCACACCGACTCCGTACCGCCGCGCAGCGCGGCCCGCTCGGCCTCGGCACCGTCGGCCTGGCTCGGCTCCAGGACCAGTTCCTGCCACCCGGACCACTCGCCCGTCTCGGCGTCCCGGGTCCGCACCTCGGGCGTGCCCTTGGTCTTCGCCTCGGGGTCGTCCCAAGTCACCACGACCGCGCTGAACTGGTCGGTGCCCCGCTTGTCGAGGCCCTTGCGGCCCCCGCCCTCGTTCTGCAGCTTCAGCGTGTGCACCGACGGCTCGCGCTCGCCGGCTTTGTCGTCGGAGGGCGAGGACTGATCGGCCATCGCGTACGTGACGACTCCCGCCCCGCTCAGCACGACCGCCCCGACGGTCAGCCAGGCTCGTCGCCCGAGACTGAGCGGCTTGTACGCATGGGTCCTACGAGGACTCAACTACCCCACCCCTATTGGTTGGACACGATCGCCACACCTGTAACAGGCGTGCTCTCCCCTTAGCGTCGGGACCGCGCCGAACGTCACCCGTCCACATGGTTGTACGAGGACACGCATTTTCTGTGTGTCCATGACCACATCCGGGACCTGTGATGCTCGTGTGACCGGATCCGCTGGACGCGGTGGGGGAGTCGAAAAGGTTCCCCCGCGACCGAGCGGAGGGGTGGGGCCGATGGACCAGGCGCACGAGCGGGTGGCCCACGCGGGCCGGATGCGTGGGTGCGCGGCGGCCTTCGTCGCGCGGGTCGCCGTCCGGGGCCGGCTCCCGCTGGACTATTCCGTGGCCAGCCTCAGAATCGTCGACTTCCTCATCGACGGCCTGCGCAAGGGCGGCGCCGACGGCGACCGGGCCCGCGAGACGCTCTTCGGCCTCGGCGCGTACGTCGGTGAGGTGCTGGTGCGCCGGGCGGGCGCGGTCTGGGTCGACCTCGACGCGCACCAGCGGGACTGGTTCGGCCAGCCGGTCGGCGTGCGGATGCCGGACGGCCGGGTCTGGAATCCGCTCGGCAAGGTCCACAACCGCTTCGACACCGGCGGCCCCGAGGAGTCGTTGCAGACCTTCTACCTGACCCTGCACGGCCGGGCGCGGCGGGTCGTGGCCTGAGCCGGGTGAGGGAAGCGCGCTCGCTGTGACACTTCTGTGAAGCCCGGCGCTGTTGATCGTGAGGGCGGGGTGTGCCACGGGGGCACGGACCCGCCGTGAACTCGGTTCGGACGAGGACAGTACTTGGGCCAGAGAGCGGAACCCCGTCGCACGCACGCGTACGACGGGGAGCTGGGCGCGGCCGTCGCGCGGGCGCAGGAGGGCGACGAGGCGGCCTTCGCGGTCGCCTACCGGATCGTGCAGCCCGGACTGCTCGGCTACCTGCGCGGCATCGTCGGCGACGACGCCGAGGACGTGGCCTCCGACGCCTGGCTGGAGATCGCCCGGGACCTCGGGCGGTTCAAGGGCGACGGAGCGGGGTTCCGGGGCTGGACCGCGACCATCGCCCGGCACCGGGCGTTGGACCATCTGCGCAGGCAGCGGGTACGGCCGCGGGCCACGGCGACCGAACAGGACGTGCTCGATCTGCCGGGACCGCACAGCACGCACGACCAGGCACTGGAGTCCATGTCCACCGAGCGCGCGCTGGACCTGGTCCGCGAGTTGCCGCGGGACCAGGCCGAGGCCGTGCTGCTGCGGGTGGTCGTGGGGCTGGACGGCCCGGCGGCCGCCCGGGTCCTCGGCAAACGCCCGGGCGCGGTGCGCACCGCCGCGTACCGGGGTCTGAAGCGCCTGGCGAGCAGGCTCGGCGTGGAAGGTGTGACGGATGACGACCCCCGAACGCTGGGGGAGTCGGAATGAACGAAGAGGGAAGCGCGGGCGTACGACCCGCGGGGACCCTCGGACACGTGTCGGACAGGAACGGAAGCGGACATGGGTGAACAGCTGAGCGACGGCGGGGCCGCCGGCCGTCGGCCTGCGCACCCTGACGTGCCCGCCTCCCACGACGCCGGCACCCGCCACGAACTGGAGGCGCTGCTCGCCGCCGCCATGCGCCCGGCCGAGGTGGACGGCGAGCGCGAGCGGCGCGCCGTCGCCGCCTTCCAGGCCGCCCGGGACGCGGGCGCGCACCGGGCCCGCACCCGGCGCCGGGACGACTGGCGGCCCCGGACCCGCCGTCGTACCGCCCGCTCGTTGCGGGCCACGCTCTCCCTGTTCCTCGCGAGCCTCGCCCTCGGCGGGGCCGCCTTCGCCGCGATCGGTACGACGGGGTCGTCGACCGATTCCGCCGGCTCCCCCGAGGACCGCGGCACCTCCTCGCCGTCCTCCCACGGCCCCGTCCGGCCGGGCGCCTCAGCACCGAAGGGCACCCACGTCCCGGCCGACCGTCCGGCCACCGCCCAGGACATCGAGGCCAAGTGCCGGGCGTACGACCAGGTGGCGGGCAACGGCAAGGCGCTGGCATCGACGGCCTGGCAGCGGCTGGTCGAGGCCGCGGGCGGCGAGGAGAAGGTCGCGGTGTACTGCGCGGAGCGGCTGGCGGAGGAGAGGACGAAGAGCGAGCCGGGCCACGAGAAGGGCAAGGGCCGCGCCAAGGCGTCCGAGAAGAGCGCGAAGGCGTCCGAGAAGAACTGACGCGGCGGGACCCGGACTTCACCGCCGAGGCAACGGCCGGGG
This sequence comes from Streptomyces sp. NPDC043726, assembly GCF_056436565.1. Classification (NCBI taxonomy): domain Bacteria; kingdom Bacillati; phylum Actinomycetota; class Actinomycetes; order Kitasatosporales; family Streptomycetaceae; genus Streptomyces; species Streptomyces sp. NPDC043726. Next base: position 585,895 of record NZ_JBWKCI010000001.1, on the reverse strand, counting down.
CCGCCACCCCCCACAGGAGAGGCCCCGGCCGTCGCGCGGCACGGGCCGCGCGGCGGCCCGTACTTCCTACAGCGCCATGAGTGCGTTTTCTGTCACACCCCGGGCCGTCCCGAGTGGGTTGCACCTTGTACGGACATGGACGAGCAGCGGTTTCAGGTCGTAACGTGCCTTTCGCGCCGGACGGGGAAAGTTCAATGTGCACCGAACCCGTCGGCGGGCCGCCGAGCCGGGGCCATCCACCCGACCATCTACCGAGGTACCGAGTGCTGGGGGACGACGCGGAGCTGACGGCCGCGCTGCTTGCGGCACAGGACGGGGACGAGACCGCGTTCCGGACTGTGTACCGCTCGGTGCATCCGCGGCTGCTCGGATACGTACGGACGCTGGTCGGCGACCCGGATGCCGAGGACGTGGCGTCGGAGTCCTGGCTGCAGATAGCCCGCGACCTGGATCGCTTTGACGGGGACGCCGACCGCTTCCGCGGCTGGGCCGCCCGGATAGCCCGCAACCGCGCGCTGGACCACATACGCATGCGCGGCCGCCGCCCCGCCATAGGCGGCGACGAGACGGAACTGACCGGCCGGGCCGCCGAGTCCGACACCGCGGGCGAGGCCATCGAGTCCCTGGCGACCGACAGCACCCTCTCCCTGATCGCCCGGCTGCCGCAGGACCAGGCCGAGGCCGTCGTCCTGCGCGTGGTCGTGGGCCTCGACGCGAAGTCCGCCGCGGCGACCCTGGGCAAACGCCCGGGCGCGGTACGCACCGCGGCGCACCGGGGTCTGAAACGGCTCGCCGAACTCCTTGGCGACCGCCAGCAGACCGATCCGGAATCGGCCGGCGTCCTCGACGCCCTGCCGGCCCAGCGAGAACCGCGTGACCGCGCGGTGACGTCCGCCAGTGTGACGCATACGCGTGCGCGGACGCAGAAGGATGTGTGATGGCCGACGAGCAGTACAGATGGCTGGACCGGGAGACGGCGGAACGTCTGCTGAACGGAGAGCCACTGGACGCTGTCGACGCGGCCGACCGGGACCAGGCGGAACGCCTCGCCAAGACGCTTGAGGCACTCGCCCACGAACCCCCGCCGACCAGCGCCGAACTCCCCGGCGAGGCCGCCGCGCTGGCCGCCTTCCGCGCCGCCCGCGCCGAACGCGCCGACACCTCCGCGGCCCTCGGTCACCGCCCCCGCCCCGACGCCTCCGACGCCGGACTCGTCCGCATCGGCGCCCCCGAGCGCGGCGCCCGCCCGTCCCGCTGGGCCCGCCCGGTGCGCCTGGGCCTCGCCGCCGCGCTCGCCGTCGGCATGGTCGGCGGGGTCGCGGTCGCGGCCGGAACCGGAGTGCTGCCCACACCCTTCGACGGTGACGAACCGGTGGCCCCCGCCGCCTCGGTCTCGGCCGCCGTACCGGCGCCCGAACAGCCGCTGGTGTCGCCGTCCGCGAAGGAATCGCTCGAGAGCGAGACCGTGCCCGACGACGCGAGCGCACCGCCCGAGCGCCCGGACCCCTCCCGGCAGAGCCCCGACCCCGGAGCCACGGCCGGTGACGCGGAGGACCACGCCGACGGCTGGTGGAAGGGCGCCACCGGCTCGGCCTGCCGCGACCTGCGCGAGGGCAGGCGCCTGTCGGACGACGTGCGCAAGGCCCTGGAAGGCGCGGCGGGCGGCCCCAAGCGCGTGTCGACGTACTGCCAGGGCCTGCTCGCCGACGGCATGGGCGCCGGTGACGGCGACGCCGAGAAGGGCGACGGCGGAATCGAGGACAAGGGCAAGGGCGACGACGAGGACGACGAGGACGGCGACGGCAAGGGCGACGGGAAGGGCAACGGCAAGGGCGACGGCCACGGCCGTCCCGAGCGCCGCACCGACGGCGCCGCCCCCGTGACCCCGCCGGTGTCCCCGGCCCCTGTGGACCCGGCTGCCCCGGCCACCTCACCGACCCCGACGTACTCAGCGCTGTGAGCTGCGGGTCCGCACGACGACACGCCCACTGACCTGCGGTTTTGTAAGCCGCTTAACTTTTTTCGCGCGGGGTGTGACGTTTTCGCCGATCCCGGCGCAGTATTCAGTGAGCCGACTGGTCATCGGCCGTTGCACTGAGCCGGGGTTCCCCCCGTACCTACGGCTCGTGCACCTGGCGCGGGCGGGACACGTTCCCCCGGTCCCGTCCGCGCCCCACACTCACCCCGTAAGCCCTGCGGCTACCAGGAGACGACGACCTTGTCGCCGTTCCTCACCTGCGCGAACAGCTCCGCGATGGCGGCCTCGTCCCTGATGTTGACGCACCCGTGCGAGGCCCCGGCGTACCCGCGGGCCGCGAAGTCCGAGGAGAAGTGCACGGCCTGGCCCCCGCTGAAGAACATCGCGTACGGCATCGGCGAGTCGTAGAGCGTGGAGTGGTGGTACCGGGACTTCCAGTAGACCCGGAACACGCCCTCCCGGGTCGGCGTGTACTCCGAGCCGAAGCGCACCGCCACCGTGGTGAGCGTCCGGCCGCCGACCATCCAGCGCAGGGTGCGGCTCGTCTTGTCGATGCACAGCACCCGGCCCGTCAGACAGCGGGGATCGGGCTCGGCGGCCGGCTGCCCGCCCATCAGGTACAGATCCCACTTCCCGGGCTCCCGCGTCATCTTCAGCAGCCGCTGCCAGGTGACGGAGTCCGTCTCACCGGTCCGTGGCAGCCCGCGCTTGCCCTGGAACCCCTTGACCGCCCGCTCGGTCAGATCGTCGTACGTCCCGGTCGGCCCGTCGAAGAGCCAGGCGACCTGGCGCAGCCGGGCCTGGAGCTCGCGGACGTCCCGGCCGGTGTCACCGCGCGACCAGAGCACCTCGGGCGGCTCGGGGGAGGGCGAACGGCTCGGCTTGGCGTCGTCCGGTGACCTGGACGGCGTGCCGGACGGCGTGCCGGACGGCTTGCCGCTGGGGAGTTCGATGCGGATCGGGGAGCGCCCGTCCCCCTCCGCCGCCTCGACCGTGCAGCCGGCGCACACGACCGCGAGCGCCGCCGCCGAGGCGAGCACGCCCGTCGATCTCCTCTTGCTTCCCATCCGACCCCCACTGCCGCCGATGTCCTTATGGATGCTCCCCGCGGATGACTGGTTGCGAACGGCGGTGCATCGTGGTGACCGGGACCTGTCCGGCAACCGTGTCCGGCAACCGTGTCCGGCAGCCGGGCCCGGGACCTGTGACCGGGGCCGCATCCCGGCTGTGAGCAAGGTCCCAGCGTGCTGCACTCCTCCGGGTGTGCGTCACGCCGCTACAGTCCGTCGAAGGGTCGGTCTGTACCAGTGAGTAAGCAGCGAGCGACAGCTCGGCGGGAGGCAACACACCATGGCGCGCGAGTCGGAGTCCGGACTGCCCATCGAGCCGGTCTACGGGCCGGATGACCTGGCGGGCTGGGACGCGGCCGAGAAGCTGGGCGAACCGGGGTCGTACCCCTTCACCCGGGGCGTGTACCCGTCGATGTACACCGGCCGCCCCTGGACGATGCGTCAGTACGCCGGTTTCGGCACGGCGACGGAGTCCAACGCCCGGTACAAGCAGCTGATCGCCAACGGCACGATGGGCCTGTCGGTCGCCTTCGACCTGCCCACCCAGATGGGCCACGACTCCGACGCGCCGATCGCGCACGGCGAGGTCGGCAAGGTCGGCGTCGCCATCGACTCGGTCGACGACATGCGGGTGCTGTTCGGCGGCATCCCGCTGGACAAGGTCTCGACGTCGATGACGATCAACGCGCCGGCGGCCCTGCTGCTCCTGCTGTACCAACTCGTCGCCGAGGAGCAGGGCGTCAGCGCGGACAAGCTGACCGGCACGATCCAGAACGACGTGCTGAAGGAGTACATCGCCCGCGGCACGTACATCTTCCCGCCGAAGCCGTCCCTGCGGCTGATCGCCGACATCTTCAAGTACTGCAAGGCCGAGATCCCGAAGTGGAACACGATCTCGATCTCCGGCTACCACATGGCCGAGGCGGGCGCCTCCCCCGCGCAGGAGATCGCGTTCACCCTCGCGGACGGCATCGAGTACGTCCGCACGGCGGTCGCGGCGGGCATGGACGTCGACGACTTCGCGCCCCGCCTGTCCTTCTTCTTCGTGGCCCGTACGACGATCCTGGAGGAGGTCGCCAAGTTCCGCGCGGCCCGCCGGATCTGGGCGCGGGTGATGCGGGAGGAGTTCGGCGCGAAGAACCCCAAGTCCCTGATGCTGCGCTTCCACACGCAGACCGCGGGCGTGCAGCTGACGGCCCAGCAGCCCGAGGTGAACCTGGTCCGCGTGGCCGTGCAGGGCCTCGGGGCGGTGCTGGGCGGCACCCAGTCGCTGCACACCAACTCCTTCGACGAGGCCATCGCCCTCCCGACCGACAAGAGCGCCCGGCTGGCCCTGCGGACCCAGCAGGTGCTGGCCTACGAGACGGACGTGACGGCGACCGTCGACCCCTTCGCCGGCTCCTACGTCATCGAGAAGATGACCGACGACGTCGAGGCGGCGGCCCTTGAGCTGATGAAGAAGGTCGAGGACCTCGGCGGCGCGGTCACCGCCATCGAACACGGCTTCCAGAAGAACGAGATCGAGCGCAGCGCCTACCGCATCGCCCAGGAGACCGACTCCGGCGAGCGGGTCGTGGTCGGCGTCAACCGCTTCCAGCTGGACGAGGAAGAGCCGTACGAGCCGCTGCGCGTGGACCCGGCGATCGAGGCCCAGCAGGCGGAGCGGCTGGCGAAGCTGCGGGCCGAGCGGGACCAGGAGGCGGTGGACTCCGCGCTCGCGGCGCTCAAGAAGGCGGCGGAGGGCGAGGACAACGTCCTGTACCCGATGAAGGACGCCCTGCGCGCCCGCGCGACGGTGGGCGAGGTGTGCAACGCGCTGCGGGAGATCTGGGGTACCTACGTGCCCTCGGACGCCTTCTGAGCGGCTGACCGTCTCGGCCCGCGAAACCCGGAATCGGAGTGTCGTACCCCCGTGCGACACTCCTTTCCATGTTCGGTGTCATCGACCTCCCCACCTATCTCGCGGGCCTGATCCTGATCGTCCTGCTGCCCGGTCCCAACTCGCTGTACGTGCTGTCCGTGGCCGCCCGCAAGGGCGTTCGCGCCGGGTACACCGCCGCGGCCGGCGTGTGGTGCGGGGACACCGTGCTGATGACCCTGTCCGCGGCCGGAGTGGCCTCGCTGCTCCAGACGAACGCGCTGCTGTTCGGCATCGTGAAGTACGCCGGCGCCGGCTATCTGACCTGGCTGGCGGTCGGGATGCTGCGGGCCGCGTGGGGGATGTGGCGGGCCCGGCGGGAGCAGGCGCTGGAGGACGCCCAGGCGCCCGCCGGTGACGAGCGGCCCTACCGCAGGGCGTTCGTGATCAGCCTGCTCAACCCCAAGGCGATCCTGTTCTTCGTCGCCTTCTTCGTGCAGTTCGTCGATCCGGGGTACGCCTACCCGGCGCTGTCCTTCGTCGTCCTCGGCGCCTTCGCCCAGGTCGCGAGCTTCCTGTACCTGAGCGCGCTGATATTCAGCGGCACCAAGCTGGCCGCCGCCTTCCGGCGCCGCAAGCGGCTGTCGGCGGGGGCCACTTCGGCGGCGGGCGCGCTGTTCTTCGGCTTCGCGGTGAAGCTGTCGCTGGCCAGTGGCGCGTGATCAGAGGCCGGCCCCCGGCCCGTGATCAGAAGCCCACGCGTGTCAGATAGGCGGGCAGCGTGTCACCCGTGTCACCCGCCCAGCCGACATAGCCGTCCGGCCGCACCAGGAACAGCCCCTTCCCGTACGACGCCTGCTCCGGCCCGCTGACGGCCCGTACCGCCCCCGGCAGCCCGGGTGCCGGGACGCCCACGGCCACCAGCGTCCAGTGCGGCCCCCGGAACGCGTCGAACAGCCGTACGCCGTCCAGGGTGCCGTCGGGTGCGCGGTCGCCCGCCCGGAGCGGACCCGGTGCGGTACGGGTCTCCGTGGTGAGGGACGAGTCGCGGTACCCCAGGCCCAGTTGGCGGGTCGCCTCGCCGCGCCGGGTCTCCCCGCGGTGCACGCTCGTCGACAGGCACAGCATCTGCGCGGCGATCGGCCGGCGCTCCTCCTCATAGGTGCCGAGCAGCCCCGCGTCCGCCCCCGCCCGCAGGACCGCCCCGAGCTTCCAGCCCAGGTTGTAGGCGTCCTGCACGCTGGTGTTCAGGCCCTGTCCGCCGGCCGGGGAGTGGATGTGCGCGGCGTCCCCGGCGAGGAAGACGCGCCCGGCGCGGAAGGCGTCCGCGAGGGCCGCCCGGGGCCGGAAGTCCGAGGCCCACCGGACCTCGGTGACGGCCTCGGGGGCGATGTGGGAGCGAGCGCTCACGGTCTTGCGGATCCCCTCCAGGGAGAGGTCGACGTCCGTGTCCTCCGGGAACTGCGCCACCACCTGGAAGTCCTCGGTGCCCGCGAGCGGGCAGATCGCCAGGAAGCCCTCGCCCTCGCCGCTCGGCGGGAAGACATGCCAGTTCTCCCGGTCGAGCCCGTCGATCCGGACGTCCGCCACGAGCGTCGGCTGCGGATCGACGGTCTCCCCGGCCATCCCGATCCCGAGCGCCCGCCGCACGGTCGACCGCCCTCCGTCGGCCGCGACCACGTACCGCGCCCGGACGTCGGGACCGCTCGCGAAGCGCACGGTCACGCCCTCGGCGTCCTGCTCGAGACCGACGACCTCCCGCCCGAAGCCGACCTTCCCGCCCAGCTCCCGCAACCGGTCGAAGAGGATCTCCTGCGTCCGCCACTGCGGCACCATCCACGGCTCGTTGTACGGCGAGTCCTCCGTCGCCTCGGCTGGCTCGAACATCCGGTGCTCGCCCGCCCGGCGCCCGTCCTGCCAGATCATCCCGACGGGATTGGTCCCGCCCGCCGCCCGGACCGCCCCGAGCACCCCCAGATCGTCGAACACCTCCATGGTCCGGGGCTGGATCCCCTTCCCCCGGGAGCCGGGGAACAGCCCCTCGGCCCGCTCCACCACCAGCGCGTCCACTCCACGCCGGGCGAGATCGACTCCGAGGGCAAGCCCGGTCGGCCCCGCGCCCACGATCAGTACGTCCATGACGCCACTCTCCTTAACGCTGTTAAGTTCCAACGATGACGAGAGTGGCCTTAACGCCGTTAAGCTGTCAAGCGTGAACACGGAACGCCGAGCCCCCCTCGACCGCCGCCGGGTCGCCGTCGCCGCCCTGGAGCTCCTGAACGAGGTCGGTCTCGACGGCCTGACCCTGCGCGCCATCGCCAAGGAACTGGACGTCAAGGCGCCTGCCCTGTACTGGCACTTCAAGGACAAGCAGGCGCTGCTGGACGAGATGGCGACCGAGATGTACCGGCGGATGATCGCGGGCACGGCAATGGACCCGGCCGACACCTGGCAGGAACGCCTGCTGAAGGTCAACCGGGGCCTGCGCGCGGCCCTGCTCGGCTACCGCGACGGCGCCAAGGTCTTCAGCGGCTCCCGCTTCACCGGCATCGAACACGCCGAGCAGATGGAGGCCACCCTGGGCCTGTTCACGGCAGCGGGCTTCACGCTGCCCCAGGCGGTCAGGGCGACGATGACGACGTACTCGTACACCCTCGGCTTCGTCACGGAGGAACAGGGCCCCAAGCCCGTCCCCGACGAACGAGCCGACCTACTGGCCGACTTCCCCCTGTCGGCAGCGGCGGGCGCGGAGATCTTCGCGAACTACGACGAGCACTTCGAGGAGGGCCTGCGGCTCGTCATGGCGGGGGTCGAGGCGACTTACCTCAGGGGCGCGGGGAACTGCGCGCCAAGCCCCCACCGGCCCGCGGCCGACGACGCATCCGCCGCACAGCCCGAGTGACAATCGGCGGCAGTAGATCAACAGCCAGCGCCCGGGGCCGAGACCTCCGGGGCTTACCGGCGGACGGGGCAACGGGTGCCGCTACCTCCACCGGCTGCACGAAGTGCCGAGAGGTAGGAAAGGCCGGCGGCTGCATCCCGCGCGAGCGGACCCGGACCAGCCGATGCCCCGCCGCCTCCTGCACGCTCAGACCGCAGTCCTCCCGCGCCCGGAGCATCGCCAGCAACTCCTCCTGCACCGGCCCGGGGTCCCCCCACGTGCCGTACAGCTTCTGCGTGCTCAGACACACCGGCCGCAGCCCTCGGTTGAGCACCGCCTCCCAGGCCGCGACGGACACGCCGGGCGTGTGCTCGGACCGGAAGTCGTCGAGCACCACGATCCCGTCGGGCACCAGCAGGGACCGCGCGGCCCCGATGTCGTCGTACACATGCTCGTAGAGGTGAGACGCGTCGATGTGGACGAACCGGCACGTGCCCGGCTCGACCTCCCCCGTGATCAGGGAGCTCGGCCCCTGGATCACCCGGGGCAGATCGTCGTGGAACGCCAGGTAGTTCCGCTCGAAGACCTGCCGCGTCAGTGACGCGTACGACTTCGACGCCTCCGCCTGGTTCGCCCCGTCCGGCGCGTCGCTCTCGAAGAGGTCGCAGACCGTGAAGGTCTCGTCGGGGCGCAGATGCCGGCCCAGCAGGATCGCGCTCTTGCCCATGTAGGCCCCCAGTTCCAGCAGGTCCCCCCGCTGTCCGAGGGCCTCCTGCCGCCTGAGGAACCAGGTGAACAAGGTCTGGTCGAGCGCCGGGAACCAGCCCGGCACGTCGCCGAGCTCACCGGGGAGTACGGAGGTCTGCTGTGCGTTGGCCATGCGACGAGCCTGCTCACTGAAGTCCGGAAAATCCATCACCGGGCTGAACGTCCGGTGAACAACGGTTCTCCGCAGTCTGGTCGCGCCCGGCGCTCAGCGCATCTTGGTGAGGGCCGTTCGGAGGCGTGGCGTCAGCGGCTTCTCGACGTAACGGTTCAGCAGCCAGGCCAGCGCGAGCATGAAGGCGATCGTCAGGGAGAAGGTCGCCCACGAGGACAGTTCGAGGTCTTGGTGGAGGGTCTCGATGACGACCCAGCCCAGGTGCTCGTGCACCAGGTAGAACGGGTACGTCAGCGCCCCGGCCACGGTCAGCCGGCGCCAGTTCGCCCAGTTCAGCCAGCCGAGCGCGATGGCCGCTACCGCCACGAAGCCGAGGGTGACGATCAGCATGATGCCGAACGAGGTGCGGTTGGCGAAGGCGTCCGGGCTGGGCGCCCGCCACAGGTTCTGCACCGCGTAGTGCTGGCCGATCAGCCAGCTGACCCCGACGATGCCCCAGGCGTAGGCGTCCCGCCGGTTGCGGTGGACGAGGTAGAGGCCGACACCGCCGATGAAGAAGGGCGCGTACTCGGGCATCAGGACCAGGTCCAGCAGCGGTTCGTTCGCGGCCTCGGCGATGACCGCCGCGAGCGTCCAGATCCCGCAGAACATGATCACGCGCTGCCTGGTGGCGCCGGGCAGGACCACGCACAGCGCGAACAGGGCGTAGAAGCGGACCTCGGCCCACAGCGTCCAGCACACCCCGAGCACCCGGTCGACGCCCAGCGGCTGCTGCAGCATCGTCAGGTTGACCAGCGCGTCGCTCGGCGAGACCGCCTTGTAGGCGACCATCGGCAGCGCGAACACCGCCGTCACCAGCAGCACCGCCACCCAGTAGGCGGGCAGCAGCCGGGAGGCGCGGGAGGCGAAGAAGGACTTCAGCGGCCGTCCCCAGCCGCTCATGCAGATCACGAACCCGCTGATGACGAAGAAGACCTGGACGCCGAGACAGCCGTACGCGAAGAACTCGTGCAGCGTGGGGAACTGGACCGTCGGCGAGCTGCCCCAGGCGGCGGTGACCTCGCCGCCGCGTCCGCCGTAGTGGTAGGCCGCCACCATCAGTGCCGCGACCAGTCGCAGTCCGTCCAGGGCCCGTAGCCGGGTTTCCCTCGGTGCCGTCCGGGCCGCCCTCCGCGGCGGCTCGATCACCGTTCGGACGGTCATGCTGGTCACAGAAATTCCCCTTGCCAGGTGTTCCTCATGAGGGTGGAGCTAGGCACGTTAGTCCGAATCACTGGGATGTCTTGGGTGCCCTGCCAACGATTAGCCCTGTAGTACCTATCAGTTCACCTGAACGTCGTTTTGCCTTCCTAATTTTTCTCAGCATCCCCCCACGGATAATCAGACGGTTTCAAGATCCCCCCACCCGCCGGCAAACCGCGGCAAACACAGCATTGGCTTGGCGAAAACCAGGAGTGCCATGACGAGGGTCCAGAACAGACGGGCACGTGCGCGCGGAGGGGAGCTGGACGACTGTTTGCGTGCCTGCGCGGTGCACAGCGGCAAAGTCGTCGGCAGCATCGACCGCCGACGCATTGAACTCGCCGAGCAGCTCAGAAAGCTGCTCGTCGTGTGGGGCACCACCCCCGCCGCCCCCGCACCCGCCCCGGCGACCGGAGCGACCGCGCTGCTCAAGCGCGCTGTCAAGGGCGCCGCGACCCCCGCCGCGGGTATCGGCAACGAACTGCTCGACGCGCTGCTCGCCGTCGCCAACCAGGCGCTCAAGTGCGGCTACGACGACGAGCTGAACCTCGCCCTGGTGATCAGCGACACCGTGCTCGCCCAGCGCAAGAACTCCCGCGCCGGCTGGCGGCTGCGCGCCCGCCTGATGGAGACCCTCGGCGAGGACGCCGAGGCGCTGGAGGCGTACGAGAAGTACCTCGGGCTCACCGACGACGACGGCTTCGGCGTCAAGGCCCGGATCGCCGGCCTGCGCACGGCGGGCGACCGTGAGCGCGAGCTGCTCGCCGTGCTGCGCCGCCAGTGCCCGCGCGCCGAGGAGTTCACCCGCGGCGACACCACCGAGGTGTGGGCCGAGGGCCTCGCGGCGCACGCCGTCGGCGACTGGGCCGCGGCCGAACCCCGGCTCGTCGGCGCACTGCTGGCCATGGCGGACGCCCCGGCCGCCGACCGCCAGGACCTGCTCAGCCAGTACCTGGACCTGCGGATCGCCCTCGACACCGATGTCACCGCCCTGACCGAGGTGCTGGCCCTCTACGCCGAGCAGCGCCGCAGCCGGATGCGCGGCGCGGTCGCCGACCCCACCGTCGGCGGGGTGCAGTGGATCAGCCTCGGTGAGTTCCGCAACCGCATCGCCGGGAAGTCGATCTGTCTGATCGCCAACTCCGGCCGGGTGGGCACCAGTTCGATGGGCGCCGAGATCGACGCGTACGACCTCGTGGTGCGCTTCAACTCCTTCAAGATCGACCCCAGGCACACCGGCAGCCGTACGGACATCCACGCGACGATCCACAAGCACGGCTTCAACTGGGAGAAGCAGGTCGACACCCGGCTCGTCTTCGGCGGGGTCTCCGGCGACTGGAAGTGGTCGCTGCGCAACCGCCTGGTGCCCGGCGCCCAGACCCACCTGGGCGACGAGTCGCTGCGCTGGCCCGTGCGCAACATCGGCAAGCTCTCCACCGACGTCTGGTCCGGCATCCCGACCACCGGGTTCAACATGCTGTACCTGCTGGACTTCCTGGACGTCAGCCCGAAGCTCGACCTGATCGGCTTCGACTTCTACGAGAGCGGCGCCTACCGCGTGCAGGAGGCCATGAAGCTCGCCATCACCTCCGTGCACGAGTACACCAGCGAGAAGGCATGGGTCATGGAGCGGGCCCAGAGCGTGACCGACATGAGGATATCCCTGCGATGACCACGACCACCCTGTCCGCGACACAGGCTCCCGTCACCGACGCGGCCGCCCTCACCGGCAAGCGCCGCATGGCCTTCGCGTCCTACGTCGACGAGAACTACCTCCCCGGCTTCCTCGTCCTGCTGCGCAGCCTCGCCCTGTCCAACCCGACCGTGTGCGAGGACTTCGTCGTCCTGTACGACGATCTGCGCCCCGGCTCCATCGCCAAGATCCGCGCCCTGCACCCGCGGATCGTCCTCAAGCGGGTCAACGACACGCACTACGACTCGTACAAGAAGGGCGACCAGGACAACTACCTGGTCCGCAAGGCGTACTTCATCCTCGACGTCTTCCGGCTGCGCGAGTACGACACCGTCATCACCCTCGACACCGACATGGTCGTCCTCGGTGACCTCGGCGAACTGCTGAAGCTGCGCGAGGGCCTCGCGGCCGTCCCGCAGTTCTTCTACGGCCAGCACAAGCTCAACTCCGGTCTGCTGGTCATCCAGCGCGAGTACCTGAGCGACGAGTTCTGCGCCCGGCTCGACGCCACCGGACGCAGCGGCGACTACGAGCTCGACAAGCACGACCAGGGCATCCTCAACGCCGTCCTGGACGGCGACTTCGTCCGTCTGGACCCGCGCTACAACTTCGTCAAGCGGCGCCTGTCCGGCGATCTGCCGGTTCCCGAGGACACCGCGATCCTGCACTTCACCGGCCGCCACAAGCCGTGGCAGGGCGGCGAGTCCGGGTACAGCCTGGCCGAGGAGAAGTGGCGCGAGTTCGAGCTGTCCGACGCCGAGTTCCACGCCGAGTACCTCGCCAGGTCCGGCGGCCTGCACCACGACCTGATCGTGCACTACGGCACCCCCCACGTCGCCCGCACCGGCGATGTCGAGACCGCCCGCAAGGTCGCCGCCGCGCACATCGCCTCCGGTGACTACCAGGACGCCGTGGACGTCCTGGAGAGCGTCCGCATTCCGCTCGACGAGGCCTGGCCGCACGAGGTGCTGGGCCACGCCCTGATGAGCGTCTCGCGCTACGACGAGGCCAAGGCCCAGCTGCTGCTGGCGACGGCCGCCCCCAACCGGGCCGCCACCGCCTACGCCCGGCTGGCCCAGATGGCCTGGGTGCACGGCGACAACGCCGGAGCGCTGAAGTACGCGACGGCCGGCCTGTCCGTCGACATCACCCACCGCTCCAGCCGCCTGTGGGCGCAGCGCGCCGCCTCCGTCCCGGCCCAGGAGCTGGGTGCCCCCGAGGACCAGCTGGCGCACGTCGCCTTCTACATGGACCGTCAGGGCAACGCGGGCGACAAGCTGCTCCCGGAGAGCGTGCGCAGCGCCTTCGGCCCGGACACCACCTCCCGCCGCTGGCACTCGGTCCACGCCCACCGGCTGTTCGACGAGGCCGCCCTGGAGCGCGTCAACGCCCGCCGCGGTCTGGTCATCGGCGGTGGCGGTCTGTTCATCCCGGACACCATGCCCAACGGCAACAGCGCGTGGCAGTGGAACGTCCCGGACGAGCTGATGCGCCGGATCGACGTGCCGATCGCGGTGTACGCCGTGGGCTTCAACGCCTTCGACGGCCAGTCCTACCGCGCGAGCCGGTTCCGTGAGTCGCTGCGGCTCCTGGTGGAGAAGTCCTCCTTCTTCGGGCTGCGCAACCACGGCTCGATCGAGAAGGTGCGCGCCATGATCCCGGCGCACCTGCACGACAAGGTCCGCTTCCAGCCCTGCCCCACGACGGTCACCCGTCAGCTGGTGCCGGGCTGGCAGGACCCGGCGCGCCGCGAGGACACCATCCTCGTCAACGCCGCCTACGACCGCGCGGGCCTGCGCTTCGGCCACGACTACGGCCACTTCCTGGCCCAGATGGCCCGGGCCGTCCGGGACCTGGGCGAGCTGGCCGAGGTCAAGTGCGTGGCGCACTCGCTCGACGACGAGAAGATCGCCTTCGATCTCCGCCGCGAGCACGGCATCTCGATGCCGGTCATCCCGATGTACGACTTCGAGAACGACGAGATCCGCGATCTGTACGCGCGCACCAAGCTGGTCATCGGCATGCGCGGCCACGCGGGCATGATCCCGTTCGGCTGCGGCACGCCGATCATCAGCCTGATCTCGCACCCGAAGATGGCGTACTTCCTGCGCGACATCGAGCGCCCCGAGTGGGGAGTCTCGGTTCACGACCGCCACCTGGCCGCCCGCCTGGTGGAGCGCTCGAAGGACCTGCTCCGCGACCACGCGGCGACCGTCGCGGACGTCCACGGCCGTCAGCAGGAGCTGTGGAAGGTCACCGAGGCGAACGCCGCCGACCTCAGGGTCATCCTGGGCGGCTGAGCGAACGCGCGGGGCCCCTCACCGGTGACGGTGAGGGGCCCCGCACGCTTTTCAGCGGCCCGCGAATCTCAGCGGCCCGCGAACTTCTTCGCCAGCTTCCTCAGCAGCGACGGTGACGAGCCGCCCCCGTCCTTCTCGTACGCCGTCCTGAGCTGCTTGAAGTGGTCGGCGCGGGTCCGGCTCAGGTACTCGTCATCGGTGAGCTTCCGCGCGATGGACCAGGCCTGCTTGTGCCGCCCGTCGTAGTGGGCGACGTACGCCTTCGCCAGCTCCAGCACGGACTTGAAGGGGATCCCGCCGGTGTGGTCGCGGTCGATCCGCTCCTGCACGGCGGAGATCAGCTTCAGCTTCTCGTCGAGGGTGAAGGCGTCCTCGGAGATCGTCCTCAGCACCTGCTCGGGGATCGGCTTCGTCACCTCGAAGGCGAGCGTGGAGCGGATCGGCGGGCCGGCTATCTCGATGTACGGCAGCAGCGCGCCCGTGCTGTAGTGCAGCCACGGCAGCCGGGGTCCGGCGAAGTCCTGGTGCAGTACGACCGATCCGGGCCGCAGCCGGGTCAGGAAGCGCTCGGACACGCACTTGAAGACCCGGGGCGTCTTGGCGATGTCGATGTGCAGGAACTCGATCGGCGTGGTGTCGTGCGGATCCGAGGTCTGCCAGATGTCACCGGCGTGGATCTCCAGGAACCCCAGGAAGGGATTGAGCCGCTCCCGGAAGTCGTCCAGGAACGAGGAGTCGCCGTCCGAGGGCTTGGCGCCGGAGGTGAAGAACTTCTCGGTGGCGAAGGTGCCCTTGCCGACGTGGAAGAAGTCGTACGCGTGCAGCCGTCCCGTCTTCTCGTCGAACACGGGGCTGTCGCGCAGCCCGAGCGCGAGCGCGTACGTCGATCCGCCGCCGCCCGAGCCCAGTTCGACCAGCCGGTCCTCGCCCGTGAGGCGATGGCGGCCGAGGAGGTAGAGGAAGCGCAGCTCCCAGGAGCTCACCTGGGAGTAGGGGAGATCGTCCGGCAGCTTTACGCCGTCGAGCATGGGGTACAGCCGGCCGAGGTTCGTCATGAGTGCCTCACGGGGTGGGATGGGGCGGCGTTCCGGAATCCTAGGGATTCGAACGCCGCCCACACCATGGATTCATCGGTTTAATCCGACGGTGTGCCACCGTTTCCTCGGCTGTTCCCGGCAGTTCACCGGGTATTGGCTCAGCGGCGTACCGCCTTCTTCAGCGCCTTGGCCCGCCGCACCACCCGGCGCGCGGCGGAGTTGCGCGGCAGGAACGACAGCCGCTCCGGGATCCCGCCGGGCAGGCCCAGCGAGGTGAGCCGCTTGCGCTTGAAGTAGCGCTGGGTCCGCGGCTTGTAGTGCTCGGAGAGATAGCGCTCGGCAGCGGGACGCAAGGTCGGGTAGATCTGCGGCTGCATGGTGAACCCTATGGCGGCGATCAGTGCGCCCAGGGTCTCGGCCGGCACGGTCTCCTCGCCGTCGCGGTTCTCCAGGTCCGGCAGCACCGCGTCCGCCAGCACCGCGGGGATGCGGTTGCTGTTCTGGTACGGCGTGAGCCGGTCCAGGAGCGGCTCGGTGCCGATGCGGGCCACGGGGAGGTCGTAGAAGGCGGAGGCGGTGAACAGCGCGGTGGAGAAGCAGCCGACGACCAGGCCGGGCCGGGACTTCTCGAACAGCACCTCGGCGAGCACGGGCGTGTCCAGCACGGTGAGTTCGACGCCGAGCTTCTCGGCCTCGGTCTCCAGGGCGCGGCTGTAGCGGGCCGGCGCCGTCGGGTGGGGCTTGAACACGATCGAGCGGTGCCCGCGCTCCACCGCCCCGCGCAGCATCCGTACGTGCAGCTCCTCCTCCGCCTGCGGGGTGAGGATGTTCAGCGCGGACAGATACTGGCCGAGCAGCACCGCGGAGTTCTCCGGCAGCACCGGCAGGTCCTCGACCACTCCGGCGAGTTCGCCCATGACCTTGCGGAAGGCCTCGGTCGGCAGGATCTCGGCGGGCACGTCGAACTCGGTGAGCAGCGTCGGCGTCAGGCCCGGCACGAGGTCCAGGTGGAGCAGGCGCCGCACACGGGTGCCGACCAGCGGGTCGAGCTTGTTGCGGGTGGGGCCGTAGCTCATCAGGCCGTCGGCGTAGACGTGCACGGGGGCGCCGGTGAACATCTGGGCGAGGGCGAGCGCCGGGTTGACCTGGATGGACTCCAGGACCAGCTCCACCCTGTCGTCGCCGAGGCCCCACAGCAGCCGCAGATACCGCTCGAACAGCGGAAGGTCGTCCACCCGCGGCGACCACGCGCCCGGGTGAAAGGGGCGGATGGCCTCGTTGAAGGAGACCACCCCGTCGAAGTGGACGCGCAGCGGTTCGAAGCCCGGCATCTCGTCCACGGTCGGAGTGGTTTCGGGGCAGGCGGAGTTGTTGAACACCAGCAGCAGCCGGCGGTCCGCCTTCTCGAAGACCTCCGAGTCCAGCGCGGCGGCCAGGGTGGCGGCGCCGTACAGCGTCGAGACGCAGAAGATCTGGGTGGTCTTAACGGACATCACGCGGCCGCCTTCTGGGTGGTGGCCCGGCGCCGCAGCCGGCGCAGCTTGCTCGCCCGGCGCAGGTCCATGGTTTCGAGCACATCGCCGAGGGCGTCCTGCGGCATCCGCTTTATGGCCGCCGCGCTCATCGCCCGCAGCTGCTTGGCCACCGAGGGTTCCCACTTGGACTCGTCCGAGAGGTGGTGCGCGATGATCGCGCAGTAGGTGCGCACCGCCTTGGGCAGCAACTGCTCCGCGTCCCGGTCGGCCGCCGTCTCCTCGATGACCTGATCGAAGGCACGGATGAAGTCCAGTTGACGGACATCACCGATCTGGGTGAGGGAACCGGCGACGCCCCGGCGGTAGAAGACACCGAGCAGGCTCACCACGGCGAAGGACTCCGCCTCGCGGTGCAGCTTCCAGATCCACGGCCGGTCCTCGGCCGTGCGCAGTCCGTCGGTGAAGTGCAGCAGGCCCTTGTCCAGCAGCCGGCGGTGATAGGCGCCGGCCCAGGCGTAGGCGTAGTCCACCGAGGTCGTGCGGTCGGCGGGCAGGATCGCCGCGCGCGGGTCGAGCACCTCGCCGCGGCGGCCGTGCGGGACCCGGTGCACGGACCGGGCGCGGGCGTTGGCCTGGACGTGGTCGGTGCGCACGAAGTCGCAGCCCAGCTTCTCGATGGCGCCGACCAGCTCGCCGAAGTAGCCGGGCGCGAGCCAGTCGTCGCCGTCGAGGAAGGTGAGGTATTCCCCGGTCGCCGCGTCCAGGCCGGTGTTACGGGCGGTGGCGAGTCCTCCGTTCACTTCATGGCGGATGTAACGCACTTGTGCGACATCCGAGAGCTGTTCGGCCGCCCGTTCGAGAATGGCGGGAGTTTCATCCTTCGAATGGTCGTCCACCAGGATGAACTCGAAGTCGCGCCGGGCGTTCGCGCGAAGGCTTCTGAGGGTCTCCTGGGCGTATTGCTGCACGTTGTAGAACGGCACGATCACGGAAAGCTTTGGCACCTGCAAAAGATTAGTTGGGTGCCCGGCAACGGATCTTGCCGGTGTACGTACTTCGGGTGAACTCGATGTGTCGGAATGGTGCATCCCATGTACTTCCCGGGCTCTGACGGGCCAGTTCGGCTCTCGGTGGTGTGTTGTTAACTCTTCGTTGATTCGCGGTTGGGCTATACCTAGGAAATGGTTCCTAGCGTCTTCCACGTGCCAGCAAGTACAACGAAGCCGCCGCGCATCGCCGTCCTCGCGGACTCCGACACCCGATGGAAATGGGGTGCGCTCACGGCGGGCCGCATCGCCCCGGGCCCGTCCATGGAAGCCGGAGCCGAAGGGGGCACGCAAGTCGCCCCCGCCCTGAACGGATTCCTGCTGCGCGGCCGGGCCACACCCACGGCCCGCCAGCTCGCGGAAGTCGGCGTGCGGGCCGACTCGTTGCGGGAGGTGACGGCGGTGGAATTCCTGCGCACGATGGCCGAGGAGCAGTACGACATCGTCGTACTGTCGCTCGTCGGCGGTGGCGTGCAGGCGATGCTGCACGGCCTCAAGCGGGTCTGGGAGGGCCGCGAGAAGCGTCCCGTCGTCGTCACCGGCTACGTCGGCGTCGTCTACGAGAAGCTCGCCGACGGCCTCCTGCTGCGGCACGGCGCGGACCTCGTCCTCGCCAACTCCCGCCAGGACGCCGAGCGTTTCCGCGCGGTGTACGACGGGGTCGGCGCCGACGCCTCCTCGGTGACGGAAGTGGCGCTGCCGTTCCTCGGCGGAGCGCCCTACGAGGGGGAGCACGACCCGTACCGGGTCGTCTTCGCCGCCCAGCCCTCCGTCCCCGAGAACCGCAAGGACCGTACGTACCTGCTGAACCGCCTGGTCCAGCACGCGCGGCTGCACCCCGAGCGCGAGGTGCTGCTCAAGCTGCGCTCCAAGCCGGGCGAACACACCACGCACATCGAGGAGTTGCCCTACCAGAAGCTGGCACAGAAGCTGGACCTGCCGTCCAACTTCCAGCTGGTGTACGGGCACATGGGCGAGGTGCTGGACCGTACCGACCTGCTGGTCACGGTCAGTTCGACGGCCGCGCTGGAGTCCCTCCACCGCCGGATCCCCACCGTCGTGCTCACCGACCTCGGGGTGCGCGAGACGCTCGGCAACCACCACTTCGTCGGCTCCGGCTGCCTGGCCTCCTGGGACCAGCTGGACGAGGGACACCGTCCGGCCCCCGACGAGGAGTGGGTGGCCCGGCAGGGCGTGGCGACCGAGGGGGCGTTCGACGCGGCCCGCGAGCGGATCGCGAAGCTGCTCGCCCAGCCGGGCGGACTGGCCCCGCTGACCCCGTACTACACGCCCGCGACGGCCCCGGGTTACCTCCCCGGCATCCTCGCCCGCCACCACCTCGGCCCCGACGGCAGCCCGCTGCCCGGCGCTCCGGCGCACGACAAGGAGCCGGGCCCGGTCCGGCAGATCGTGCGCCGAGCCGCCCGTGGCGCGTATCGCCACGGCGTCCAGCGCGTTGCACCTGTCATCCGGCGGATGGGGGAGCTGTGAGCCGCCCTACCGACTTCCTGCAAGGAGTTCAGCCCATGTCCAACCCGGAAGCGGGCCCAGGCGCCGAGGTGCGCCGCGTGCTCGCGGTGATCCCCGCTCGCGGTGGCTCCAAGGGCGTGCCCGCCAAGAACCTCGCCCCGGTCGGCGGGGTGCCGCTGGTCGCCCGGGCCGTGCGGGAGTGCCTGGCCACCCGGCTCGTCACCGACGTCGTGGTCTCCACCGACGACCAGGCCATCGCCGCCGCCGCCCGTTCCGCCGGTGCCGAGGTCGTGCTGCGGCCCGCCGCCATCGCCGGGGACACCGCCACCTCCGAGGCGGCCGTGCTGCACGCCATGGACGCCCACGAGGCGCTGCACGGCTCGCCGGTCGACGTGGTGCTGCTCGTGCAGTGCACCAGCCCCTTCGTGATCCGCGAGGACATCGACGGGGTCGCGGCGGCGGTCGTGGAGAACGGCGCCGACACCGCGGTCACCGTGGCCCCCTTCCACGGCTTCGTCTGGCGCGACGCCGAGGAGCCCGCCGAGGGCGGCGTCGGCGTCAACCACGACAAGTCCTACCGCCCCCGTCGCCAGGACCGCCCCCAGGACTACCTGGAGACCGGCGCCGCCTACGCGATGGACGCCCCCGGCTTCCGCGAGCACAACCACCGTTTCTTCGGCCGTACGGAACTCGTCCGCACCGACCCCGCCCGGGTCCTGGAGATCGACGACCCGCACGACCTCGCGCGCGCCCGCGCGCTCGCCCCCCTCTTCGACGCGGACCGCCCCGGTTCGCTCCCGACCGGCGCCGACATCGACGCGGTCGTCCTGGACTTCGACGGCACCCAGACCGATGACCGGGTGCTGATCGACTCCGATGGAAAGGAGTTCGTCTCCGTGCACCGCGGAGACGGCCTCGGCATCGCGGCCCTGCGCAAGAGCGGCCTGAAGATGCTGATCCTCTCCACGGAACAGAACCCTGTGGTCGCCGCCCGGGCCCGGAAGCTGCAGATTCCGGTCCTGCACGGCATCGACCGCAAGGACCTCGCACTGAAGCAGTGGTGCGAGGAGCAGGGCATCGCGCCTGAGCGCGTGCTCTACGTCGGCAACGACGTCAACGACCTTCCGTGCTTCGCCCTCGTGGGCTGGCCCGTGGCGGTCGCGAGCGCCCACGACGTCGTGCGCGGCGCCGCACGCGCGGTCACCACCGTTCCGGGTGGCGACGGCGCGATCCGAGAGATCGCCAGCTGGATCCTCGGCCCCTCTCTCGATTCCCTCACCAAGTAAGGACCCCTCCTGTCATGAGCACCAACTCCCGTCTCCGTAGCTTCGGTTCGTCGCGCCTGGCCGGCCCCGGCCAGCCCGTCTACATCTGCGGCGAGATCGGCATCAACCACAACGGCGACCTGGAGAACGCCTTCAAGCTGATCGACGTGGCGGCCGAGGCCGGCTGCGACGCGGTCAAGTTCCAGAAGCGCACCCCGGAGATCTGCACCCCGCGCGACCAGTGGGACATCGAGCGCGACACCCCCTGGGGCCGCATGACCTACATCGACTACCGCCACCGCGTGGAGTTCGGTGAGGACGAGTACCGCCAGATCGACGAGTACTGCAAGAGCAAGAACATCGACTGGTTCGCCTCCCCGTGGGACACCGAGGCCGTCGCCTTCCTGGAGAAGTTCGACGTCCCGGCCCACAAGGTGGCCTCCGCCTCCCTGACCGACGACGAGCTGCTGCGCGCCCTGCGCGCCACCGGCCGCACGGTCATCCTCTCCACCGGCATGTCGACCCCGAAGCAGATCCGCCACGCGGTCGAGGTCCTCGGCTCGGACAACATCCTGCTCTGCCACGCCACGTCGACCTACCCGGCCAAGGCCGAGGAGCTCAACCTGCGCGTGATCAACACCCTGCAGGCCGAGTACCCGAACGTCCCGATCGGCTACTCCGGCCACGAGACGGGCCTGCAGACCACCCTCGCCGCGGTCGCGCTGGGCGCCACCTTCGTCGAGCGTCACATCACCCTCGACCGCGCCATGTGGGGCTCGGACCAGGCCGCCTCGGTGGAGCCGCAGGGCCTCACGCGCCTCGTCCGCGACATCCGCACCATCGAGTCCTCCCTGGGTGACGGCGTCAAGAAGGTCTACGACTCCGAGCTCGGCCCGATGAAGAAGCTGCGCCGCGTCCAGGGCGTCGTCGCCGAGGCGGAGATCGCCGCCGCGGCCGGCGAGCCGCTCTCGGTCTGAGTCACCCCCTTCCAGAAGATCGCCTACGACGGGACGGTCGTACGTAGATGAGCCCCCGCGCCGGGAACGCCGGCCCCCGCACTCTCGCGTTCGTCGAGAGTCCGGTACAGCTGCTGAATGTGCTGGAGTGGGCGCATGCCCAGGAGCAGGCGCTCGGCGCGGGGCTCACGCTCGTGGTCCTGTCCCCGATCGACCCGATGACCCGGGGCCAGTTGCGCCGTATGGCGGAGCTGGCCCGGGAAGAGGGCCACGAGGTGCGCTGGGAGGAGGCGCGGGGCGGCGCGGCGGCGCCGTTCCAGACGATCGGGGGTCTCGCGGGCACGCTCCGCAAGGCCTCCCGCGTGGTCCTGGGGGACCCCTTCTCCCGCTACGTCCAGCTGTTGCTGACGATCACCCGGGCCCGGGACCTGGTCGTGGTCGACGACGGCACGGCGACGATGGAGTTCGTCGCCCAGCTCGCCCGCGGCGAACGCCTGGTGCGCTGGCACCGCAAGGGCGGCCGCCCGGGCCCCCGGGACCTCCTCCTCGCCCCGGCGTCCTCGGCGGCCCGCCGCCGGCTGACGCCGGGGGAGCACCGCAGGGTCGAGATCTTCTCCTCCATGCCGATGGAGGAGACCCTGCCGGGCCTGAAGATGTCGGCGAACGATTTCGCCTGGACCCGGTCCCGCTTCGGCCCGCCCCGCATCAGCAAGGGCGCCGACCTGGTGGGCACCTCGCTGGTGGAGACCGGGGTGGTGGACGGCGAGCGCTATCAGGAAGCCGTCCGCACCCTGGCCAAGGCCCACGGGGCGACCCGCTACTTCGCCCACCGCCGGGAGAGCACGGACAAGCTGCACCGGCTCGCGGTGGAGACCGGGCTCGAGATAGTGCGTCCGGACCTTCCCCTGGAGCTGATCGCCCGCCGCGGCCCGATCGGCTCGACGATCCTCAGCTTCCCCTCGACGGTCGTCCACACCCTCCCGCTCGCCCTGGCCGGCACGGACGTCCGGGTGGCGGTCTGCGACATCGACCCCACCTGGCTCACCGACCACGCCTCACCGCGGGCGCAGGGGTTCCTGTCCGGAGTGACGGGCTCGGCGCGGGACGTGCACCGGCTGGCGGCGGTGACGGCGGTCTAGCCGGGCCTGCGCGCCAGCACGTACGCCCGGGTGTAGTTCTGGTCCGCCAAGGGCTCCCGCACCACCCGGGCCTGGAGCTGGAGGCCCGCCTCCCGCAGGTGGGCCGTCACCGTCTCCGGGCCGCGCAGGTGGTAGTGCAGCGAGATGTCCTGGCCGAATCGTTCCGTCAGGTGGAGGAGTTCGTCCGCGCCCTCCGTGAACTGGAACGACAGCATGAGATGGCCGCCCGGGACCAGGACCCGGTGGAACTCCGCGAACGTGGCCGTCAGCTGTTCCGTCGGGACATGGATGATCGAGTACAGGGCGATGACCCCGCCCAGCGTCTCGTCCGCCAGGTCCAGCGCCGTCATCGTGCCGACGTGGAACCGCAGGTGCGGATGCGCGTCACGGGCCATCGCCACCATGCGCGGCGAGACGTCCACCCCGAAGACCGGGACCCCGAGCGCGTCCAGCCGGGCCGTGACGTAGCCGGGACCGCTGCCGAGGTCGGCGACGGGTCTGGTGCCGTGCGCCCGGACCTGCTCGGCGAAGGCGGTCAGCAGGGCCCGCTCCAGCGGGTGGTCGCCGAGGCCGTCGGGGTGGCGGTCGGTGTAGGCCGGGGCTATCGCGTCGTACGACGTGCTGGTGGCCCGGAGGAAGTCCGTGTCCGTCATGGGTTCCGTCACACGGCCGGAGCCTACCGACGCGAAGGACGGGGGTCGGCAACTTCACCGGCCCGAAAGCTGCCGGACACCGGACAAGCTCCAGCGCTCTGAACACGTCAGGATGGCGCGCGTGGAAGAAGTCATCTTTCGATCCCGGTGGCGGCGCGCGCAGTGGGTCGTCGTGGCGATCACGGCGCCCGGCGCCGCCCTCGCCGTCGTGGGTCTCGTCCTGGGCGGTCCGGTTCCGCTCGCCGTCGTGGGCGCCCTGTGCCTCGCGGCCGCGGGCGCCGCGCTGCGCTCCGCGACCGCCGAGGTCCGCGCCGACGCCCACGGCATCCGTACGCGGACGCTGACGGGCCGCCGGAGCGTGCCGTGGCGGGACGTCGCCGGCCTCGCCGTCCAGTTGCGGACGCTGCCGCGCGGCGGAGAGTCGCGGCATGTGATCCTCGTCCCGCGCGACGGACACAAGCGGCTGCTGCCCTTCCCGGCGGCCTGGGACGCGTACACCCAGGACTTCGACACCGACCTCGGCGCTCTGCGCGCCCTGCACCGCCGGCACGGCAGCCCCGACTCCGAGCGCCTCGCCGTCGTCAGCCACCGCACCGCCGGTGGCCGCCGGGCCTGGTCCCTGGCCGCGTGCGTCCTGCTGCTCGCGGGCGCCGGCCTCGCCGCCGCGCTGGTTCCGGGCGCCGACGGGGAGCGCCGGGAGTGGGAGGCGGCCCGGCCGTGCGCGGCGACGGCCCCCGCCGAGGACACGCGCGAGTGCCTGACGACCCTCCCGGCGGTGATCGAGCGGACGGACGACGACGAGCGACGGGGGAGCGGCCTGCTCTACTTCGCCGGGGACCGGCCCCTCGACCGGCTCACCGTCTCCCGGGAGGCCGCGCAGGAGTTCGAGCCCGGCGACAAAGTCGAGCTGACCGTCTGGCGCCGCGAGGTGATGGAAGTCTCCGGAAGCCGTTACGTCTGGCGCGAGCACATCACCCCGCCCGGCGACGTGGCCGCCGTCGCGGCCGGGCTCGCCCTCGCCGCCGGATATCCCGCCGCCCAGCTGCTGCTGCGCCGGCGCGGGCGTGGCCTCGCCGACGACGAGGTCCTGCCCTCGGCCCTGCCCTTCGCCGCCGTCCTCGTCGGCACCGGGGCGTGGCTGCTGCCGCTGGTCCACCGCCACCCCACGACCCTCCTCGCGTCGCCCACGACGCTCACCTGGGCGCTCGCGGGCACCGCCGCCACGCTCGCCATGACCGCCTGGGCCTGGCGCGCCACCGGGATCCGCCCCCGGCAGGACAGCACCGGTCCCGAGGAGGAGCGGGAGGAGGCAGAGGAGGTCTTCCTGCGCGCCCGCTTCCTGGAGTCCACCGACTACAACCCGAACGGCTTCGGCACCCACATCGCCCTCGGCGGCTCCGAGCCGCCCGCGGTGACCCCCGGTCCGGGCCGGTTCGCGGCGCGGCCCATTCCGGCACGGCGGCTGACCGTCAAGGAGGTGCGCCGGGTCCGCGGCGCCGACGGCGACGACGTGCCCCGGAGCTGGCACATCGCCGACCTCGACGACGCCGGCACCCCCGTCCGCCTGGCCGCCGCCCCGGCCGATCTGGCCCGCGTCCTGCGCGCCCTGGAGGCCGTACGAACGCTCGAGGACGCCTCGACGCCGGGTTCCGAAAGGTGAACAGAACCGACGCGGCTGTCCGGGGCGTGGTATGGGTTGGTAAGAGAGCGGATGGGTGCTCATGATCGACTTGCTCGAAAAGTGCTGGAGTTTACCCATCCCAGACCGCACCTATGCGTCCGGGGGTCAGTTTTTCTTCCCCTAACGGGCTGAACTTTTGTTGATCGAGGGTCAGTTGGCCACCCGGGCGTCCTACCCTTCAGAGGGTGAAACACATGATGTCCGTACAGTCCGAGGCCGATCTCCAGGCGGAAGCCGGGGAAGCGCTGCTCCCGGGCACGCTGCCCGAGTCGCTGCGCGTCGAACTCGTCGCGTTCCGCCGCGACTTGCACATGCACCCCGAGCTGGGCAACCAGGAGTTCCGCACCACCGCCGCGATCAAGGAACGGCTGGAGCGGGCCGGTCTTCAGCCGCGCGTGCTCGCCGTCGGGACCGGGCTCGTCTGTGACATCGGCAACTGGGACGACGGGCTGCCCGCGCTCGCCCTGCGGGCCGACATCGACGCGCTGCCCATCCCGGACGCCAAGGCGGAGTGCCCGTACCGCTCGACCGTGCCCGACCGGGCGCACGCCTGCGGTCACGACGTGCACACCACCGTCGTCCTCGGCGCCGGTCTCGTCCTCGCCGACCTGCACCGCAAGGGCCTGCTGCCGCGCCCGGTGCGGCTGATCTTCCAGCCGGCCGAGGAGGTGCTGCCGGGCGGCGCCGCCGACGCCATCGAGTGCGGGGTGCTGGAGGGCGTCGGCCGGATCGTCGCCGTGCACTGCGACCCCCGGGTCGACGCCGGGCGGATCGGCATCCGCGACGGCGCCATCACCTCCGCCTGCGACCGCCTGGAGATCGCGCTGGACGGTCCCGGCGGCCACACCGCGCGCCCCCACCTGACCACCGACCTCGTCACGGCCGTCGCCCGGGTCGTCACCGACGTCCCCGCGCTGGTCGCCCGCCGCGTCGACACCCGCAGCGGGCTCGCCGTGACCTGGGGCCGTATCGAGTCCGGCCACGCCCCGAACGTCATCCCGCAGCACGCCGAGCTCTCCGGGACCGTGCGCTGCCTGGACATCGACGCCTGGCGCCAGGCGCCCGACATCCTGGTCGCCGCGATCGACGAGGTCGCCAACCTGCACCGGGCCAAGTCCGAGATCAACTACGTCCGAGGCGTCCCGCCGGTGGTCAACGACTCCGGTGTCGCCGAACTCCTCCGCGACGCCATGATCGCCCGCCGCGGCGCCGACTCCGTCGAGGGCACCGAGCAGAGCCTGGGCGGGGAGGACTTCTCCTGGTACCTGGAGCACGTCCCCGGCGCGATGGCCCGCCTCGGCGTCCGGGCACCGGGCGAGCGCACGGTCCGGGACCTGCACCAGGGCGACTTCGACGTGGACGAGCACGCGATCACGGTCGGCGTGGAGCTGTTCACGGCGGCGGCGCTGATCGACCTGTAGGGACCAGCTCCGGTTGCGGCCGGAGCGGCCCCGGGGGAGTCTGACCCCATGGCGCTCACGCGTGCGCGCCGACACGACAGGAACCCCCGGGATGTCCGGGAACGCACACTTTCGATCCGGTGGTTCACGGGGACGTAACCGGCCATCGGCACGAATGGATAACGGCCACGCGATACCCCGTTCCCAGGAGTGTCTACGCGCGTTAATGTGCGCCGAACTCAGCACCCACTGCGGGGCTTGGAGAATGGGGAGCTTCACGATGCGTCGGACATCCAGACTGACCCGTATCGCGGTGGGGGTCGCGTCGATCGCGCTCGCCGCCACGGCGTGCGGTGGTACCAGCAGCGACAGCGACAGCGGCAGCGAGACCACGGGCGACAAGGGCCTCGCCATCGCGTACGACATCGGCGGCAGGGGCGACCAGTCCTTCAACGACGCCGCGTACGCCGGTCTTCAGAAGGCTCAGAAGGAATTCGGCTATGAGACGGCCGACATCGAGCCCACCGAGGGCGAGACGGACGCCGACAAGGAACAGCGGCTGGCCTCCCTCGCCAAGCAGGGCTACAACCCGGTGATCGGCGTCGGCTTCGCCTACGGTCCCGCCATGGAGGCCGTGGCCGCGAAGTACCCGGACACCACCTTCGGCATCGTCGACTCCGTGGTCGAGGGCGACAACGTCGCCTCCCTGGTCTTCGCCGAGGAGCAGGCCTCGTACCTCGCCGGCGTCGCCGCGGCCAAGGCCACCAAGACCAACACCGTGGGCTTCATCGGCGGTGTGGACGTCCCGCTGATCCACAAGTTCGAGGCCGGCTACAAGCAGGGCGTCGCGGACACCAACTCCAAGGTCAAGGTCGTCTCGCAGTACCTGACCCAGACCGCGGAGGAGGGCGGCTTCTCCAGCCCCGACAAGGGCAAGGCCGCCGCCGAGGGCCAGATCGAGAAGAACGCGGACGTCCTCTACGCCGCGGCCGGTCTGTCCGGGCAGGGCGTGATCGAGGCCGCCGCCAAGGCGAAGGTCTGGGCGATCGGTGTCGACTCCGACCAGTACCAGCAGGAGGCGCTGGCGGCGTACAAGGACTTCATCCTCACCTCCGCGCTCAAGGACGTCGGCGGCGCGGTGTTCACCCTCGCCGAGTCCGTCAACGACGACAAGCCGCTGACCGGCGTGCAGACCTTCGACCTGAAGGTGGACGGCGTCGGCCTCGCGGAGAGCAACCCGAAGATGGCCGAGATCCCGGGCCTGACGGACGCGGTGGCCAAGGCGAAGGAAGAGATCGTCGACGGCACCATCAAGGTCAACACCGAGTGACCTGCTGATCGGACCGGTTGGAAGCGGGCGGGCGCCTCAGGGCCCCGCCCGCTTCCGCGTCCGCGTCCGCGCCCGCTTCCGTGTCGCCGGGCGATGTCACCCACCGCCACCCTCCCTTTGCGGTCGGCAAGGCCTTGGTCAGTGCCCGAGTGGAGTTGAACACGGCCGGATAACAAGGTGGACAGAAGGGGTTTTCAGGCAGGTCTACGCGCGTTAATCTGCGGCGAAGCCAGCGCCGAAGCTGTGAAGCACTTCCGTCCGGCGCTTGTACCGAACTAGGAGCACTTCACATGCGCCGGATTTCCCGGATCACGGTCGCAGGCGCAGCGACCGCCTCTCTGGCCCTCGCCCTGTCCGCCTGTGGTGGCACCTCGACCTCCTCCAGCTCGTCCGACGACAAGGGCAACAAGGGCCTGGCCATCGCGTACGACGTCGGCGGCAAGGGCGACCAGTCCTTCAACGACGCCGCGTTCGCGGGCCTGGAGCAGGCGAAGAAGGAGTTCGGCTACGAGACGCAGGACGTCGAGCCGACCGAGGGCGAGACCGACGCCGACAAGCAGCAGCGCCTGGAGTCGCTCGCCAAGCAGGGCTACAACCCGGTCGTGGGTGTCGGCTACGCGTACGCCGCCGCCGTGAAGGGCGCCGCGGAGAAGTTCCCGGACACCACCTTCGGCATCGTCGACGACTCCACGGTCGAGGCGAAGAACGTCGCCGGCCTGGTCTTCTCCGAGGAGGAGGCGTCGTACCTGGCCGGTGTCGCCGCCGCCAAGAGCACCAAGACCAACACCGTGGGCTTCGTCGGCGGTGTGGACATCCCGCTGATCCACAAGTTCCAGGCGGGCTTCGAGCAGGGCGTCAAGGACACCAACCCCAAGGCGAAGGTCATCTCCCAGTACCTCACGCAGACCGCGGAGGAGGGTGGCTTCTCCAGCCCCGACAAGGGCAAGTCGGCCGCCGAGGGCCAGATCGAGAAGAAGGCGGACGTCGTCTACGCGGCCGCCGGTCTCTCCGGCCAGGGCGTGATCGAGGCCGCCGCCGCCAACAAGGTGTGGGCCATCGGCGTCGACTCCGACCAGTACAACCAGGAAGCCCTCGCCAAGTACAAGGACTCGATCCTCACCTCGGCGATGAAGGATGTCGCCAAGGCGGTGTACAACCTGGCGAAGTCGGTCGAGGACGGCAAGCCCGGGACCGGTATCGTTCGTGGCGATCTGAAGACCGGCGAGGTGAGCCTGTCGAACTCCAACCCGAAGTTCGCGGACAACGCCGAGCTCCAGGAAGCCATCGAGACGGCCAAGGAGAAGATCATCAACGGCGAGATCAAGGTCAAGAGCAGCTGAAGAGCAACACCCTGAGCAGCGTGTAACCGCGGGGTCGCGGTCGCTCGACGGGGTACGGGGAGGCATCTCCTCGTGCCCCGTTGTCAGCGATCCGTCACCCCTTTGTATGCCGTAGGGGCGCTACGCGCGTAGACGACCCCCGTCCCCAGGAGAGTGCGCCATCAACGCGTCCAGCAGCCCTCCGGCCGGCGCGGCGGTCAACGGTCAGGTGACCGCCGTCGAGCTCGCCGGGATCACTAAGCGATTCCCGGGCGTCGTGGCCAACCACGACATCCACCTCACGGTCCGCAAGGGCACGGTCCACGCCCTCGTCGGCGAGAACGGCGCCGGCAAGTCGACCCTGATGAAGATCCTCTACGGCATGCAGAAGCCGGACGAGGGCACCATCGCGATCGACGGCCGGCAGGTCTCCTTCTCGTCCCCGGCCGACGCCATCGCCCGCGGTATCGGCATGGTCCACCAGCACTTCATGCTCGCCGACAACCTCACCGTCCTGGAGAACGTGGTCCTCGGCAGCGAGAAGCTCTACGGCATCGGCGCCAAGGCCCGCCGCAAGATCAAGGAGCTCTCCGACCGCTACGGCCTCGGCGTCGAGCCCGACCGCCTCATGGAGGAGCTCGGTGTCGCCGCCCGCCAGCGCGTGGAGATCCTCAAGGTCCTCTACCGCGGCGCCACCACGCTGATCCTCGACGAGCCCACGGCCGTCCTCGTGCCGCAGGAGGTCGACGCGCTCTTCGAGAACCTGCGCGAGCTGAAGTCCGAGGGCCTGTCGGTCATCTTCATCTCCCACAAGCTGGGCGAGGTGCTCTCCGTCGCCGACGACATCACCGTCATCCGCCGCGGCACCACCGTCGGCACCGCCGTGCCCGCCGAGACGACCCCGCGTCAGCTCGCCGAGATGATGGTCGGCAGCGAGCTGCCCACCCCGGAGACCGCCGAGTCCACGGTCACCGACCGCCCGGTCATCACCGTCGACAAGCTGCGCCTGGAGGCGCCCGGCGGCAAGGCCCTGCTGGACGACATCAGCTTCACCATCCACGCGGGCGAGATCCTGGGCATCGCCGGCGTCGAGGGCAACGGCCAGACCGAGCTGGTGGACGCCCTCATCGGCCTGAAGGGCGCCGACTCCGGCACCATCGCGCTGGGCGAGGAGGAGATGACCTCCTGGTCCACGCGCAAGCGCCGCGAGCAGGGCATCGGCTACATCCCCGAGGACCGCCACCGGCACGGTCTGCTCCTGGAGGCCCCCCTCTGGGAGAACCGCATCCTCGGCCATGTCACCGAGAAGCCCCTCGCCAAGGGTGTCTGGCTGAACCCGAAGGCGGCCCAGGAGGACACCCGGCGGATCGTGACGGAGTACGACGTCCGCACCCCCGGCATCGACGTCACCGCCGCCTCGCTGTCCGGCGGCAACCAGCAGAAGCTGATCGTCGGCCGCGAGATGAGCCACAAGCCGCGCTTCCTGATCGCCGCCCACCCCACCCGCGGTGTGGACGTCGGCGCGCAGGCCGCGATCTGGGACCACATCCGTGAGGCCCGCCGCGAGGGCCTGGCCGTCCTGCTGATCTCCGCCGACCTGGACGAGCTCATCGGCCTGTCCGACACGCTCCGGGTGATCTACAACGGCAAGCTGGTCGCGGACGCCGACCCGGCCACCGTCACCCCGGAGGAACTGGGCTCGGCGATGACCGGCGCCGCGACCGGTCACCTGGCGCACGAAGAGACCCCCGAAGACACCCCTGAGTCTTCTGAGCCCGGCGAAGACGAGGCCCGCTGATGAAGAAGTTCGACAAGGAGCGCGTGCTCCTCGCGGTGGCCGGACCGGTCATCGCGCTCGCCGTGGCCTTCGCGCTGAGCTCGATCGTGCTCATCGCCTCGGGCAAGAACCCGGTCGAGCCGTACACCCTGATGTTCGAGCAGGCCACCTACTCCGACATCCAGGTCCTGATCATCAACCAGGCCTCGATGTACTACATCGCGGCCCTCGCGGTGGCCATCGGCTTCCGGATGAACCTGTTCAACATCGGCGTCGACGGCC
Organism: Streptomyces sp. NPDC043726; assembly: GCF_056436565.1. Lineage (NCBI taxonomy): Bacteria > Bacillati > Actinomycetota > Actinomycetes > Kitasatosporales > Streptomycetaceae > Streptomyces > Streptomyces sp. NPDC043726. The sequence goes on along the minus strand of NZ_JBWKCI010000001.1, from coordinate 555,163 downwards.
AGTACCAGCTCGCCGCCATGATGACCGCGATCGTCGGCGCGCACGCCAACCTCCCCGCCGTGATCCAGGTCCCGCTGCTGCTCCTGACGGCCCTGTGCACCGGTGCCTTCTGGTCCGGTATCGCCGGTGTCCTGAAGGTCACCCGGGGAGTCAGCGAGGTCGTCGCGACGATCATGCTGAACGCGATCGCGACCTCCGTCATCGCCTACCTGTGGCTGCCCGACGTCTTCGGCGTGAAGGTCGGCAACAACAACACCACCGGTGAGATGCACGAGTCCGGCTGGATCCCCGGTATCGACATGGGCGACGCCGGCGAGATCTACGGCCTGGTCATCCTGGCCGTGCTGCTCGGCATCGGTTACTGGATCGTCCTCAACCGCACCCGCTTCGGCTTCGACCTGCGTGCCTCCGGTGCCTCGGAGTCGGCCGCCGCGGCCAGCGGTGTCGACCCCAAGCGCATGGTGCTCACCGCCATGCTGATCTCCGGCGCGATCGCGGGCCTCGCCGGTCTGCCGATCCTGCTCGGCGACACCCACACCTACAGCCTGAACTTCCCCACGGGTATCGGCTTCCTCGGTATCGGCATCGCCCTGCTCGGCCGCAACAACCCGGTCGGCATCGCGTTCGCGGCCCTGCTGTGGGCCTGGCTCGACAAGGCCTCGCCCGAGCTGGACTTCCACGACTACGACAAGGAGATCGCGGTCATCATGCAGGGCCTGATCGTGCTCTCGGTCGTCGTCTCCTACGAGGCCGTCCGTGAGTGGGGCCTGCGCCGCCAGCAGCGCCGGGTCGGCGCGGAGCTGGCCGCCGGGCACGTCCTCGGCGCCGACAACAACACGAAGGAGGTGGCCGGCCGATGACCACCCCGCAGACCTCGGCGGTCGACGTCAACCAGCCCACGCTGCAGCCCACGGCGCCCACCGGCCGCCGTATGACGTGGCCCGTGCTGCTGCTGGTCATCGCCGGAGCCCTGGCGCTGACCTCGATCGTCCGCATCATCACCGGCGCCGACGGCATCACCAACGTCAGCCAGATGTCCACCGCGCTCCAGCTCGCCGTGCCGATCGGCCTCGCCGGTCTCGGCGGTCTGTGGGCCGAGCGGGCGGGCGTCGTCAACATCGGCCTCGAGGGCATGATGATCCTCGGCACCTGGTTCGGTGCCTGGGCCGGCTTCCAGTGGGGCCCGTGGACCGGTGTCGTCGTCGGCATCATCGGCGGCTGCATCGGCGGCATCCTGCACGCCATCGCGACCGTCACCTTCAACGTCAACCACATCGTCTCCGGTGTGGCGATCAACATCCTGGCCCTCGGCATCACCCGCTATCTCGCCCCGCTCGCCTTCGAGGGCGAGGCGGGCGGCTCCGCCAAGCAGTCCCCGGCGGTCGACTCGCTCGGCCACTTCACCGTGCCAGGACTGTCCGACTGGCTGCGGGACCTGAACAACCACGGCTGGTTCTTCATCTCGGACATCGCCGGTCTGCTCGGCGGCCTGGTCACCAACGTCTCCTGGCTGACCCTGATCGCGATCGCGCTGATCCCCGCCACCTGGTGGATCCTGTGGCGTACGGCCTTCGGTCTGCGGCTGCGCTCCTGCGGTGAGAACCCGGTCGCGGCCGAGTCCCTCGGTGTGAACGTCTACAAGTACAAGTACCTGGCGGTCATCATCTCCGGCGGCCTGGCCGGCCTCGGTGGCGTCTTCCTCTCCATCGTCGCCAACCCCTTCTACCTGGAGGGCCAGGTCAGCGGCCGCGGTTACATCGGTCTCGCCGCGATGATCTTCGGTAACTGGATGCCGGGCGGTCTCGCCCTCGGCGCCGGTCTGTTCGGCTACACCGACAGCCTCAACCTGCGCGGCGGCTCGGAGAACGTCCACGCCCTGCTGCTGCTCGGCGCGCTGCTGCTGATCATCGGCGCGGTCTGGCTGGTGGTCCGGAAGAAGTACGCCCACTCGATGATCACCGCGGTCATCGGCGCCCTGGTGTTCGCCTGGTACGCGGGCACCAACGAGGTCCCGAACCAGGTCGTCTCGGCCACGCCGTACGTCATCACGCTGATCGTCCTCGCCCTGTCGGCCCAGCGCCTCAGGATGCCGAAGGCGGACGGTCTGCCGTACCGGAAGGGCCAGGGCAAGTGACGCGCGAGGTCGACTGGGACGCCCTTCGGGAGCAGGCACGCGAGGCCATGGGCCACGCGTACGCGCCCTACTCGGGCTTCCCGGTCGGCGTCGCGGCCCTGGTCGACGACGGGCGCACGGTCTCCGGCTGCAACGTCGAGAACGCCTCCTACGGCCTCGGCCTGTGCGCCGAGTGCGGTCTGGTCTCCGAGCTCCAGCGCACCGGGGGCGGCCGGCTCACGCACTTCACCTGCGTGGACGGCCGGGGCGAGATCCTCGTGCCGTGCGGACGCTGCCGGCAGCTGCTGTACGAGTTCGGCGGCCCCGATCTCCTCCTGGAGACCCCGGAGGGGATCCGCCCGCTGTCGGAGATGCTGCCGCAGGCCTTCGGGCCGGGCCATCTTCGCAAGTAACTCCCGTGCGGCCCCTCTGAACCGCTTCAGAGGGGCCGCGCACTTTCTTGAGAACGTCGGAAGGAAAGTCATGGCTGGTTTGTCGACGGATGCCATCTCCGTCATCCGCACCAAGCGGGACCGTGGTGAGCTCGACGACGAGCAGATCGACTGGGTCATCGACGCGTACACCCGCGGGGAGGTGGCCGACTACCAGATGGCCGCCCTCAACATGGCGATCCTGCTCAACGGCATGAACCGGCGCGAGATCGCCCGCTGGACGGCCGCGATGATCGCGAGCGGCGAGCGCATGGACTTCTCGTCGCTCTCCCGCCCGACGGCGGACAAGCACTCCACAGGTGGCGTCGGCGACAAGATCACGCTGCCGCTGGCGCCGCTGGTGGCGGCCTGCGGTGCGGCGGTCCCGCAGCTGTCGGGCCGGGGCCTCGGCCACACGGGCGGCACGCTGGACAAGCTGGAGTCGATCCCGGGCTGGCGCGCGCTCCTGTCGAACGAGGAGATGCTGTCCGTGCTCGACGGCGTGGGCGCGGTGATCTGCGCGGCGGGCGACGGTCTCGCTCCCGCCGACAAGAAGCTCTACGCGCTGCGGGACGTCACCGGCACGGTCGAGGCGATCCCTCTGATCGCGTCCTCGATCATGTCGAAGAAGATCGCGGAGGGCACGGGTTCGCTGGTCCTGGACGTGAAGGTGGGCTCGGGCGCCTTCATGAAGACCATCGAGGACGCGCGTGAGCTGGCCTCCACGATGGTGGGCCTCGGCACGGACCACGGCGTGAAGACGGTCGCGCTGCTGACGGACATGTCCACCCCCCTCGGCCTCACCGCGGGCAACGCGCTCGAGGTCCGCGAGTCGGTGGAGGTCCTGGCGGGCGGTGGTCCGGCGGACGTGGTGGAGCTGACGGTCGCCCTGGCCCGCGAGATGCTGACGGCGGCGGGTATCCACGACGCCGACCCGGCGAAGGCCCTGGCCGACGGCTCGGCGATGGACGTCTGGCGCCGGATGATCGCGGCGCAGGGCGGCGACCCGGACGCGGAACTGCCGGTGGCCAAGGAGCAGCACGTCATCAAGGCCCCGTCCGCGGGCGTCCTGACCCGCCTCGACGCCTACGACATCGGCGTGGCCGCCTGGCGCCTCGGCGCGGGCCGCGCCCGCAAGGAGGACCCGGTGCAGGCGGGCGCCGGCGTGGAGATGCACGCCAAGCCCGGCGACACGGTGACCGAGGGCCAGCCGCTGCTGACCCTCCACACGGACACCCCCGAGCGTTTCGAGTACGCCCTCCGGTCGATCGAGGGCTCGTACGACATCGCGGCGCCGGGCACGGACTTCACGGCGTCCCCGGTGGTGCTGGAACGTATCGCCTGACCAGGCGTTTCCTCATTCGGGTGAACGGGATCGGTGGACCGGCGCCGGTCCCGTTCGGCATGCTGGGATCAGTGACGACCGATTGGAGACCGCCATGAGCGCACTCGCCGCCGAGTCCGGCTCCCCTGGGAACGGGGACTGGGACGAGGTCGTCCGTGTCTGGGAGGAGACGGACGCTCCCGAGGGCAGCAAGGTGGAGATCATTGAAGGGATCGTCACCGTGTCGCCTCCTCCGTCCGAAGAGCACAACGACACTGCCGAGCTGGTTCAGCGTCGCCTTTACACGGCGATTCCAGATGACTGGGGTGTCTATCAGACGCTCGGCCTCATGTGTCCCGAGACGGGCGGCGCCTTCATGCCCGACCTGTGCGTGGTACCGCGGGCTGCCCTGCGCCGCGGGACGCGCGTGCATGCCGGCGAAGCCGAACTCGTCGTCGAGGTCACGTCCAAGAGCAACGCGAACCACGACCGCATCAAGAAGGCCCACAGCTACGCGGTCGCGGGCGTACCGCTCTATCTCCTGCTGGATGCCTGGCAGTCAGGACGTCCCACGGCGACGCTCTACGGGGAACCGCAGAACAGTACATACCGAGTGCTTGCCTCAGTGGAGTATGGGGAGAAGCTGACGCTGCCCGAGCCGTTCAAGTTGGTCCTCGACACCGGCATCTTCCCGCTGAACTGAGGACCTCACCCCAGCAACGCCGCCACGACCACCAGCACCGGCACCGAGACCACCGTCGACACCAGGATCGAGTCCCGCGCCAACCGCTCGCCCACCCCGTAGGTCGACGCGTACGTGTAGAGGTTCTGCGCCGCCGGGAGCGCCGACGTCACCACCACGTCGAGCAGCGGCGCGCCTCGCAGACCGAACACCCCCGCCGCCAGCGCCCACGCCACCGCCGGCTGGCCGAAGGACTTCAGGGCCACCGACAGCAGGACCGGGTTACGGTCCGGGCCCCGGCCGGGCATCGTGCTGCCGCACAGGGAGATGCCGAAGGCCAGGAGGACCGCCGGGACCGACATGCCGCCGATGAGGGTGAGGGGGTCCAGGACGGGGGCGGGGATCTCGATGTCCGCCGCCGAGACCGCCACGCCCGCCAGGGAGCCCACCGCTATCGGGTTGCGCAGGGGAGTCAGTACCCGGCGCCACAGCGGGCCCTTGTCGCCCTCTCCCGACAGATCCAGGATCGTCACCGCGGCCGGGGCCACCAGCACGAGTTGGAACAGCAGCACCGGTGCGACCAGGGACGCGTCTCCCAGGACGTACACCGCGATCGGGATGCCGAGGTTGCCCGAGTTGACGTAGCTGGAGCACAGGGCGCCGATCGTCGTGTAGCCCACGCCCCAGCGCCGTACGACCGCCACCGCCACGAAGACGCCCGCCATGATCGCCGTGCTCAGCGCCGTGACCAGGAGGCGGCCGGAGAAGACCACCGAGAGGTCGGTGTCCGCGAGGGTGGTGAAGAGGAGGGCGGGGGAGGCCACGTGGAAGGCCAGCTTGGTCAGGACTTCCCGGCCGTGCTCGCCGAGGTGGCCCCGGCGGCCTATGCCGTACCCCACCACGATCACCACCGCGATGACCGCGAAGCCCGTCAGCACTCCCTGCACAGCACCTCCTCGGCGGCGGCACAACCGTCGGGTCCTGCGGGGGACGCTGATTCATGGGACATACACCCAACCCTCGCGGGAAGGGTGGAGGCAGGTCAATGTGATCCTCGGCGGCCTGCGATGAGTTCCGCGGGTCCGCCCGGTCTACCGGTCGTGGATGCCATGACACCCGCTGTACTCGTGCTGGCAGGACCCGTCACCAAGGACGAGGTGACCGGCCTGTGCGACGACGTGCGGGCGCTGCTGGAAGGGGCGCCCGGCGTCGGCGTCGTGGTGTGCGATGTCGGAGGTCTCGGGCCCCCGGGGCTCGGCGTCGTCGACCTGCTGGCCCGGCTCCAGCTCGCCGCGCGGCGCTCCGGCGGCCGGATACGGCTGCGCGACCCCGATCCGGCCCTACACGCCCTGCTCGACCTGGTCGGCCTCCGCTTCGAGGTGGAGGGGGACCCCGAACAGCGGGAACCAGCGCTTGGTGTCGAGGAAGCAGTGGAACCCGGTGATCCGGCCGTCTGAGATCTCCAGCACCTGCACCGCCCACGCGGTGTAGCCGCCGGTCTCCTCGTCCGGCTTGTAGTGGGCGAAGCCGGGCAGGCCGTTGGCCTGGACGGGCACCAGACGGGAGTGGGCACAGGACGCGCCGAGCGTGGTCATGAAGCCGGTGATGTCCGCCGGGCCGGCCAGCCACAGGTCGAACGGCGGCATCGTCATGATGGCGTCCTCGTGCAGCAGCGCCGTCAGCGCGGTCATGTCGTAGCCCTCGAAGGCCGCGACATAGCGCTCCAGGAGCTTTTGCTGCTCCTCGTCCAGCGGGTCCGACACGGACGCGTCGGCGCCCTGCTGCTCCCGCTCGGCGAGGGTCGCTCGGGCGCGCTGCAGCGCGCTGTTCACCGAGGCGACCGAGGTGCCCAGCAGTTCGGCGACCTCACTCGCCTTCCAGGCCAGCACCTCGCGCAGGATGAGCACCGCGCGCTGCTTGGGCGGCAGTTGCTGGAGCGCGGCCATGAAGGCGAGCCGCACGGACTCCTTGGCCACGGCAGCCTCCGCCGGGTCCTCGACCGTCGGCAGCACCCGGGCGTCGGGCATGGGCTCAAGCCAGGTGTGGTCGGGGCGGGGCGAGAGGGCGGCCTGGGCGAGCGGCGTCGCCTCGGTGAGGTCCATCGGCCGGGCGCGCTTGTTGCCCGCGCTGAGCATGTCCAGGCAGACGTTGGTCGCGATGCGGTACAGCCAGGACCGGACGCTGGAACGCCCCTCGAACTTGTCGTAGCTGCGCCAGGCCCGGACGAGGGTGTCCTGCACCGCGTCCTCGGCCTCGAAGGAGGAGCCGAGCATGCGGTAGCAGTACCCGGTCAGTTCCACCCGGTGCCGCTCCAGCGTGGCGTCCAGGTCCGTCGTAGTCGCCGTGTTGCTCATCGTCCACCCACCCCTGTGGCCGTTCCCTGTGAAGTACGCCTCATTGCGTCCAGCACTTCGGAAGCTACCGCAGCCCACTGACAATGGCGTGCGGAGTGGAAGAACGTGCAGGTCAGTGCGGTGCGACGGGACCTCGTCGAGCGGCGGTGCGGGCCGCCCGGGTGCCGAGAACCGTGATCGTCACGACGCCGAGCACCGCCAGCAGTCCGACCCCGACCGTTCCGGCCCAGCCGCCCGTGTGGAAGGCCATCGCCCCCACCGTGCTGCCGAGGCTCGAACCGACGTAGTACGAGGACTGGTACAGCGCCGCCGCCTGCGCGCGCCCGTGCGTCGCCGTCTTGCCGACCGCCGCCGACGCCACCGCGTGCCCCGCGAAGAAGCCGCCGGTGATCAGCACCAGGCCCAGCAGGACCAGGGGCAGCGAGTCGGCCAGAGACAGCAGCAGACCCGCGGCCGTCGTGCCGCCCGCCGCGTACAGCGCGCCCCGCCGGCCGAGGCGGCCCACCAGCCGGCCCGCCGTCGACGCCGAGACCGTGCCCACCAGGTACACCAGGAAGATCGAGCCCACGATGCCCTGCCCGAGACCGAACGGCGCCTCCTTCAGGCGGTATCCGATCACCGTGTACACCCCGCCGAACACCGTCATGAACAGCGCGCCGATCGCGTACAGGCGGCGCAGCAGCGGGTCCGAGAGGTGGTCCTTCACGGTGCGGGCGAGGACCCGCGGGCGCAGCGAGCCCGCCACGAAGTGCTTCGGCGCCGGCAGCAGCAGCCGGAAGGCCACCGCGCACGCCACAGCGAGCGCTCCGACCACGCCGAGGGCCACCCGCCAGCCCCATTCCTGCGCGACCCAGCCGGTCACGACCCGGCCGCTCATCCCGCCCACGCTGTTGCCCGCGACGAACAGACCGATCGCCGTGACCAGCGCCCTCGGGCGGACCTCCTCGGCCAGATAAGCCGTCGCCGACGCCGGGAGTCCGGCCAGCGCGGCGCCCTGCACCGCCCGCAGCGCGACCAGCGCGGTGAGGTTCGGCGCGAAGGGGACCAGCAGTCCGACGGTCACCGCGACCGCCAGCGACGCCGTCATGACCGTACGACGTCCGAAACGCTCCGACAGCGCGCTCATCGGGAGCACGAACAGCGCCAGACCGCCCGTCGCCGCCGCCACGGTCCAGCTCGCCTCGCTCGCCGCCACCCCGAACTCGCCGGAGATCAGCGGCAGCAGGGCCTGGGTGGAGTACAGCAGCGCGAAGGTCGCGACACCGGCCAGGAACAGGGCGAAGCTCATCCGGCGGTAGCCGGCGCCGCCCGGAGTCAGACGGGAGTCGGGGGCAGGGACGTTCGAGACGGCGCCCACGGTGGTGGACGCCCCGGTACTGGCGGGAGACATGCTTCGACGGTATGGACCTCTCACTCATCCGTCCAATGCATGGAATCGTCATAATCGTTCCTATGGAGCATCAGCAGAGGTCACAGGGGCGGCTGTCACCGTCCAGTGACACAGAAGACATGGCGATGTTGCTCGCCCCGCGCCTCGCCCACTTCGCCGGCGTCGCCCGCACCGAGCACGTCACCCGTGCCGCGCAGGAGACGGGGGTCCCTCAGTCGACGCTCTCGCGGGCCATGGTCCGCCTCGAACAGGACCTGGGCGTCGACCTGTTCGCCCGCCGCGGCCGTACGGTCTCGCTCACCCCGGCCGGGCGCACCTTCCTCGCCTCCGTCGAGCGGGCCCTCGCCGAGATCGAGCGCGCCGCCGGGGAGGTCCGGGCGGACGCCGACCTCGCCACCGGCAAGGTCGCCTTCGGCTTTCTGCACACCATGGGCTGGGAGACGGTCCCCGGCCTGATCAGCGCCTTCCGCGCCGACCATCCGGGCGTCCGCTTCAGCCTCGTCCAGAACTACGGCGAGGCGATGATCGAGCGGCTGCGGGCGGGTGAGCTGGACCTGTGCCTCACGTCCCCGGTCCCGGACGCGCCCGACCTGGTGGGCCGCCGCCTCGACGAGCAGAAGCTGCGTCTCGTCGTCCCCGCCGACCACCGTCTCTCGTCCCGCCGCCGCGTCCGCCTCGCCGAGGCCGCGGAGGAGGCCTTCGTCACCCTGGAGCCCGGCTACGGGCTGCGCCGCATCACCGACGACCTCTGCCGGGAGGCCGGCTTCAAGCCGCGGGTGGCCTTCGAGGGGGAGGAGGCGGAGACGCTGCGGGGCTTGGTGGCGGCGGGCCTGGGAGTCGCCCTGCTGCCCCCGCCGGCGGTGCCTCGTCCGGGTGTGGTGGAGCTGACGGTGACCGCGCCGAGGGCGGTACGGGAGATCGGCGTGGCGTGGCTGGAGGGGCATCCCGACACGCCCCCGGTGGCGGCCTTCAAGAAGTTCCTGCTGTCGAAGAAGGGCAACCTGCTTCCCGACTGACTGACCCGCGTTCTACCGTCTCCGCCCGAACCCGGAGGCAAGCGGCATACGCAACCCGAGCGGCGGCGGCGCGGCGAACGCGTCCTTGACCGGGCGGGAGAAGGCCCGCCCGAACAACGCCCCCATCACGAAGTCCTCGGCCAGTGCCAGTACTTCGTCCCGGTGCTGGTGCAACCCGTGCCCGTCGGAGTGCACTTCGAAGCGGCACACCTCGCGGTTCGTCTTCTTCGCCCGGGCCGCGAGCCGGAAGGACAGCTCGGGATCGGTCCGCTGGTCGTTCGTGCCGTGCACGAGCAGCACTTGCCGCCCGGCGAGCTGTTTCACCGGTTCGGGTGGGACCGCGACATCGTCCTCCGGCAGCCAAGGGGCTATCGCGAGCACGGAGTTGACGGCCTCGTGGCCTGCGGCCCGCAGCGCGGCCCGGCCGCCCATGTCCCACCCCGCGAGGCACACGGGAACGTCCCCGTAGCGCCGTACGGCTTCCTCCACCGCCCAGTTCGCGTCCCGCGCCAGGTTCGCCTCGCTGCCGTTCCAGCCGCGCCAGCGGTAGTGCACGGCGTGCACGGCCAGGCCGTCCTCGCGTGCCGCGCGGGCCAGCCGGCGGCCGAGCGTGCGGACGGAGGCCGTCGCCAACATCGAGGAGGGGCGGCGATGTGACGTCTCGTCACCTCCGGGGAGCAGCAACACCACCCCGCTGACCGTCGTCGGCTCCGGGCCGAGCGGTCTCCCCAGCCGGGCCGTGCGGACCGGCGTCGCTTGCTGTGCCATGACAGAACAGTGTCAGAAGCATGGATGTACGCCACCCGTCCGTAGGGTCACCGTTACGTATCGGCGCGTTTCGACAACAAGCGATCTACGCGCGTAGGAGTTAGAGTGCGAAAATGACGAGCCAGACCATCGCGAACACCCCGACACCGGACCAGATCCGCCGGGCGCCCAAGGTTCTGCTGCACGACCACCTCGACGGCGGCCTGCGCCCCGGGACCATCGTCGAACTCGCCCGCGACAGCGGGTACTCCCAGCTCCCCGAGACCGACCCCGACAAGCTCGGCGTCTGGTTCCACGAGGCCGCCGACTCCGGCTCGCTCGAGCGGTATCTGGAGACCTTCTCGCACACCGTCGGCGTGATGCAGACCCGCGAGGCCCTGGTCCGGGTCGCCCGCGAGTGCGCCGAGGACCTCGCCGAGGACGGTGTCGTCTACGCCGAGGTGCGCTACGCCCCCGAGCAGCACCTCGAAGGCGGGCTCAGCCTCGAAGAGGTCGTCGAGGCCGTCAACGAGGGCTTCCGGGAAGGGGAGCGGCTCGCCCGCGCGGCCGGTCACCGGATCCGTGTCGGCGCCCTGCTCACCGCCATGCGGCACGCCGCCCGCGCCCTGGAGATCGCCGAACTCGCCAACCGCTACCGCGACTCGGGCGTGGTGGGCTTCGACATCGCCGGCGCCGAGGCCGGGTACCCGCCCACCCGGCACCTCGACGCCTTCGAGTACCTCAAGCGCGAGAACAACCACTTCACCATCCACGCCGGCGAGGCCTTCGGGCTCCCCTCCATCTGGCAGGCCCTCCAGTGGTGCGGCGCCGACCGGCTCGGGCACGGGGTGCGCATCATCGACGACATCGAGGTCAAGGACGACGGCACCGTCCACCTCGGCCGGCTCGCCTCCTACGTCCGCGACAAGCGCATCCCGCTGGAGCTGTGCCCCAGCTCCAACCTCCAGACCGGCGCCGCCGCCTCCTACGCCGAGCACCCGATCGGGCTGCTGCGCCGGCTGCACTTCCGGGCGACGGTCAACACCGACAACCGGCTCATGTCGCACACCAGCATGACCCGGGAATTCGAGCACCTTGTCGACGCATTCGGTTACACGCTCGACGACCTGCAGTGGTTCTCCGTCAATGCGATGAAATCAGCGTTCATTCCTTTCGATGAACGACTCGCCATGATCAATGACGTCGTCAAGCCCGGTTACGCCGAGCTGAAATCCGAGTGGTTGTTCCAGCAGGCCGCCTCCACCAGCGGTTCTGCGGCCGAAGAGGGCTGATCCGGGGATTTCGCGGACCAGGAATGCGGGCGGGTGTTCACAATCCGTCCGCATTTCGATGTTTGCGGCGGGCGCCTCGGGATGTTTACGGTCGTGGACCGCTCACATCCCCGTCATCCCATTTCGAGGACGCATTCAATGAAGCAGTCTGCTGCCAAGACCCTCGGTGTCGCCGCCCTCGGTGCCGCCTTCGCCGCCGCCGGTGCCGGCGCCGCGAACGCCGCCCCGGCCGTGCCCGACGCCGGCTCGGCGCTCGACACGGTGACCCGGACGCTGCCCGCGGAGAACGTCACCAAGGCGCTCCCGGGTGCCGGTGAGGCGCTGGCCCAGGGGCAGAACGCGGTCGGTGCGAGCGCGGCCGCCGCCACGCCGGTAGCCCAGAAGGTGCTCGCCGACGGCCCGACCGCTCCGGTCGCGGGGCTCCTGGGCGGTCTGCCGGTCGGCAAGGTCCTGCCCGGCGGCGGCAGCGGCACCGGGGTGAACGGCCTGCCGCTCGGCTGAGCCCTCCCGAACGCGCCGGCGGGGCGCACCCCTTGGACACGGGGTGCGCCCCATCGGCGTATGCAGTGACCGGTCACCAGGCGGTGCGGGCCTTGTTCTCGACGGGCAGGAAGATCCACAGCGCGATGTAGAGCAGGAACTGCGGGCCCGGCAGCAGACAGGACAGCAGGAAGATCACGCGCATCGTGGTCGCGGAGGTGCCGAAGCGGTTGGCCAGCGCGGCGCAGACTCCGCCGATCATGCGGCCGTTGGTGGGGCGGGCGAGGCGGGACATCTGCGGCTCCTTCGGGTGAGCGTCGGTGGTCGGAGGCGGCTTCTGTCCGGCTGCCTCATCTGCCTTCCACGCTACGGAGACGAAGGGGGCAAAGCGTCGCTCTACGGTGCGATCCCGACCCTGGGAATCGTCGGGGTCCTACCCTGAGGAGCCTCCTCCTTCAGGGCCGTCGTGCGGTGCGCGCGCTCGGTCCTGCGGCGGAGGGCGTGACGTGTCGCGGGTACGACCGCGGTGTGGGCGAGCGCGACGCCGACGGTGTTCAGGAGTACGGAGTCGATGTCGACGACCTGACCCGGTACGCCGGTCTGCAGCAGTTCGATGCCCAGGGAGATCCAGGCGGCGGCGACCATCGTGCGCAGCAGTGACGCGATGGGCGACACGGCGATCCTGCCGTGGACCGCCGGGAGCAGTACGCCCAGGGGGGCGAGCAGGGCGAGTCCCTCGGCGAGGCGTCGTACGCCCTGCTGCCAGCCCAGTGCGAAGTCGGCCTCGAGGCCGGCGAACGGGCGCAGGTTCGGTGGGACCACCCAGGGGACGTCCAGGGGACGCAGCGTGAACCAGGCGACGAATGCGAGGTGGGCGGCGAGGAGGACGCCGCCTATTACTCGGACGCGGATTGCTGTTCCGCTGGAGCCTTGACGCTGCACGAAGCTCTAGACGCCGACTTCGGTGCGGTTGGTTCCGGTGACTGTTGAGGGGTTGTGTGTTGGGCGCGGGCCCGGTGGGGGCTTGTCGCGCAGTTCCCCGCGCCCCTGCCTGCGCTGCCCTTGCCGGCGTTCCTCAGTTCCCCGTCACATCCGACCACGGAGGCTCCTTGGTCGTCGGTCTCGCTCTCACCTCGTCCGTGCACTCGTAGCGTCGTAGGTCGTCCTCCGTGGGGCCGCCCAGGATGACCGAGCCGTCGCCCTCTGCCGCTGTCGAGTCGGAGAAGGTGCAGATGATTTGGGCCAGGGCTGTGGGGGCCAGGGCCTCAGGCGGGGTCGACAGGCGCAGCGTGTCGTCCGGGTCGCCCTGACGGGGGCCCGTCACCGACAGGTCGCCGCGTACGTTCGTCGTGTAGCCCGCCTCCAGTTCGGGCTCCGACGGGGTCGCCTCCAGTTCGTTCAGGAGGCCCTGGGCCACCAGAACGCGCCGCTGCGAGTCCGGCGCGCCCTCCGGGACCCGTACCGTGCGGTCCACGGCCACCAGGGACGAGCGGCACAGCAGGAACACCTGGGCGGGCACCCCGCGCGAGGCCTGGGTCGACACGTTCGGCTCGGCCAGCGAGCACTGGACCCGCGACGGCGCCGCGCCGAAGTCGGTCGGGACCTCGGTGGCCCGGATGCCGCATCCGGCGAGGACCCCGGCGAGCAGCGGGAGCGCCAGCAGTCGGCGTACGGTCATCACGCCTCGCCCTTCTCGTCCGGGCCCTTGTTCTCCTCGGCCTCCTGAGCGAGCGCCGAGTCGTCCTTGGGCAGGCGCAGGGTGAACACCGCGCCGCCCTCTGGGGAGTTGGCGGCGATGATCTCGCCGCCGTGGATGTGGGCGTTCTCCAGGGCGATGGAGAGGCCGAGACCGCTGCCCTCGGAGCGGGGGCGGGACGCGCTCGCCTTGTAGAAGCGATCGAAGACGTGCGGCAGGACGTCCTCGGGGATGCCGGGGCCGTGGTCCCGCACCGCGATCACGACCTCGTCGTCCTCCTCGCGCACCGAGACGCGCACCGGCGATCCGCCGTGCTTGAGGGCGTTGCCGATGAGGTTGGCGAGGATGACGTCCAGGCGGCGCGGGTCCAGGCGGGCGTGGACCCCGCGCCCGGCGTCCAGATCGACCGCGTCCAGCCAGGCCCTTGCGTCGATGCAGGCGGTGATCTGGTCGGCGACGTCCACGTCGTCCAGCACCAGACGGGCGGTTCCCGCGTCGAAGCGGGTGACCTCCATCAGGTTCTCGACCAGGTCGTTCAGGCGCCGGGTCTCGCTCACCACCAGCCGGACGGCGGGCTCGATCATCGGGTCCATGGACCCGGTCTCCGCCTCCAGTTCCTCCTCCAGCACCTCGGTGACGGCGGTGATCGCGGTCAGCGGGGTGCGCAGCTCATGGCTCATGTCGGCGACGAACCGCCGCGAGGCCTCGTCCCGCGCGGCCATGTCGGCGACCCGCTTCTCCAACGCCTCCGCGGCGTTGTTGAACGTCCGGGAAAGATCGGCCAGTTCATCGGTGCCGGACACCCTGAGCCGGGTGTCCAGCTTGCCCTCGCCGAGCCGCCGGGCGGCTACTCCCAGCCGGTGCACGGGCTTCAGTACGGTCGTCGCGGCGGCCTGCGCGAGCAGCGCGGAGCCGATCAGCGCGAGGCCCGTGGCGATCCCCAGCGACCAGGCGAGCGAGTTGAGGTCCTTGGCCTCCGGCTCGAGGGACTTGAGCATGTACCCGGTCGGACCGCCGCCGATCACCTTGGTCCCGGCGACCAGATACGGGGTGTCGTCCTCGACTATGCGCTGCCAGTAGAGGTGGTACGCGTACTTGTTGGTGGAGTTGACCTCCTGCTCCTCGTTCACCGCCTCGCGCAGTGACTCGGGCACGTCCTCCATGGTGAAGCCGCTCAGTCCGCCGGAGGTGCCGAACACGGTCCGGCCGTCGGGGTTCTGAGCGACCAGCAGCACACTGAACCGCTGACTGCTGCCCGCCATCTGGCCCGCGGTGCGCTGGAGTTCGTCCTGCGTCGGCCGCTCGGGCAGCACGCCGGCCCGGCTCTGCATCTCCTGCTGGAAGTCACGCAGCACCGCGTCCTGGGCGCGGGTGAGCACCGCCTCGCGGTTGAGCCAGTAGGCGATCCCGGACGCGGACACGGCGGCGGTCAGCGCCACCAGGCCGAAGACGACCACGAGCCGCAGCCGCAGACTGGTGAAGCGCAGCCGCGACCAGACTCCCTTGCGATCCGCGAACCAGCCGCGGAACCCCCCTTGCGCTTGCGTCACTGAGGCGCGTCCAGCCGGTAACCGACACCGCGGACCGTACGGATCAGGGTCGGGGAGGACGGCACGTCCTCGACCTTGGCGCGCAGCCGCTGCACACAGGCGTCGACCAGACGCGAGTCGCCCAGGTAGTCGTGCTCCCACACCAGCCGCAGCAACTGCTGCCGGGACAGCGCCTGTCCGGGCCGCCGGCTCAGCTCCAGCAGCAGCCGCAGCTCGGTCGGCGTGAGCTGGAGGTCCTCGCCGTTCTTCGTCACCGTCATCGCGGCACGGTCGATGACGAGGCTGCCGTAGGTCGCCGCGTCGTTGGACTCCCGCTCCCCGCGGCGCAGCACGGCCCGGATCCGGGCGTCGAGCACCCGCCCCTGGACCGGCTTGACGACGTAGTCGTCGGCGCCGGACTCCAGGCCGACCACCACGTCGATGTCGTCGCTGCGCGCGGTGAGCAGGATGATCGGCAGCTGGTCGGTGCGCCGGATACGACGGCACACCTCGAAGCCGTCGATGCCGGGCAGCATCACATCCAGCACGATCAGGTCCGGCCGCTGCTCACGCAGCAGCTTCAGGCCGTCCTCACCGGTGGCAGCCGTGGCAACCCGGTGACCCTGGCGGGTGAGAGAAAGCTCCAGGGCCGTGCGGATGGCGTCGTCGTCCTCGATCAGCAACAGGGAAGGCACGGGCTCATTCTGGCCCATGGTGGGGGAGGGTTTCGACACCTGTACGGCTACGTGCACGTACCGCTTCGCTCTGTGTTCGCGCTGTGCGTGATGTACGACCGACCCCTGTGACAGGTCTGTGACAGTCGGCGGACACGGCCATGAAGTGGCCCCGGCAAGCTTTTCGGCACAGGCAAGGAAGCACCGCCTGAAGCAAGCCGAACACCGGAAGTCCACGACGGGGGGCGCGAGATGAACACGCTGCACAGCAAGAGCACCAGCGCAGTGGTCACGCGTCTGCACGACGTGAACGGGGGCCGGGGTTCGGAGAAGTCCGGTGCCGTGAGCGGGCGGGGGTGCGCTCGCGGCACCGGGCGTCAGCACACCGCGTATGCACAGCAAGGGCTTCAGCCCTACATCACGGTGGTTGACGGTTTCACGGGGGAAGCACACGGGGGAAGCGCGTACAGGGAGGACACGGGGGAGCGTCGCTCGCTGTCGGAGGCGGAGTTCACCGCCTACGTCCAGGAGCGCCGCGCCTCCCTGTACGCCACCGCGTACCACCTGACCGGTGACCGCTTCGAGGCCGAGGACCTGCTGCAGAGCGCGCTGTTCTCGACGTACAAGGCCTGGGACCGGATCAGTGACAAGGCCGCCGTCGGAGGTTACCTGCGGCGGACGATGACCAATCTGCACATCAGCGCGTGGCGCCGCCGCAAGCTGAACGAGTACCCGACCGAGGAACTGCCGGAGACGCCCGGCGACACGGACGCGATGCGCGGCACCGAGCTGCGCGCGGTCCTGTGGCAGGCGCTGGCCCGGCTGCCCGAACTCCAGCGGACGATGCTGGTCCTGCGTTACTACGAGGGCCGGACCGACCCGGAGATCGCGGACATCCTCGACATCAGTGTCGGCACGGTGAAGTCGAGCATCTGGCGGTCGCTCCGCCGGCTGCGCGAGGACGAGGTCCTCAGCTTCGGCCGTGACGAGGAGGACGCCTTCGGCGAGCTCGTGGCCTGAAGGTATGGGGGGAAGCAAGTAACGGGGGAGCGGTGACCGGGGGGCTCACGGGGGTTGGCTCAACGGGGGAGCACCAAAGGGAGCGGGACTGGAGGGCCGGGGGGTCCGTCCAGTCCCGCTCTTCTTCCGTGTCCGGGTGTTACGCCGGCGTCCTCGCCGGTACGTGGCGGCCCGCGGCGGCGTCGGCCAGGCGGCCCATCGCCTCGTCCCGGTCGCAGGCGTACGCGCCCAGCGCCGTCTGCCGGGCCACGATCGACCGCTCGGTCCGCATCAGCCGCCAGCCGCGGCGCAGCAGGAAGGGCACGGACTTGCGGCCCTCCTTCAGATCGCGCAGGAAACGGCGGCGGAACGTCTTCACCGGGCCGCGGCTCAGGCACAGCGCGTCGGCCAGCAGGCCCAGTTCGCGGCAGCGCGTGACGATCTCCGCCGCGAAGATGCCCTCCGCGATGAACAGCGGGGTCCGGCCGATGTCGACAATGTCCTCGCCGGTGCGGGCGCTGAGCGAGAGGTCGTAGACCGGGACGCCCGTACGGCCGGTGCGGCACAGGCTCTCGATTGCCGCCACCGCCTTGTCGGCGTCCCAGGACTCGGGGTGGTCCCAGTCGATGTCGGAGCTTCCGAGGACCAGCGGCAGCGTCGGGTCGTCGCCCTCCTTGTAGAAGTCGTCGAGCCGCAGCACCGGAAGGCCGGAGCGGGCCGCGAGAAGGGACTTGCCGGAGCCGGAGGGGCCGCAGAGCAGCACGACTCGCGTCGGAACGGTCGGGAGGGAACTCACGGAACACCAATATGACGCATTCACCTGCTGTTCATCGAGTCCGCGGGTCGGCTTTGAAGCGCGCGTCACACCTCAACTACCCTTCGTGTCGACCTGATTACCCCATGCATCAGAAGGTGGCAGAGCCGATGGCCGGACAAGCGTCCTTCCCCCACCCCACCGCCCAGCGTGCGCTGGCCGTCCTCGCGACCGCCGGTGCCGCCCTCGGTGCCGCCGCGCCGCTGGCCGCCGCGATGGACGGCGAGCCGGTCCTCGACCACGTGGTCCGCACCCGCCCCACCTCCCTCGGCAAGGTCGACCCGCAGGCCGGTCTCCGGGCGGTCACCGGCACGGTCGGCTATGTCACCGGCCCGGTGGCGGGTCTGAAGCCCAACCCGCTGGCGGGCACGGGTGTCGACCCGCTCGACAACGGCGTCGGCACCCAGCTCGCCGACTTCCAGCCGCTGACCTCGCAGATGCTCACGGCTCCGGTGGCGCAGGCCCGGTCGATCGGCGCGATCCCGGTCCTGGGCCAGGCGACGGGCCTGCTGGGCGGCTGACGGCATCGCAGAGAGCCGCGCTTCCCCCGGACGGAGGGGAGGCGCGGCTCTCCGGTCTTCGGGACTCCTCTGTACGTCAGTACGACGAGCCGGACGCGCCCAGCGAACCCGTGGGGTGCCAGACCGTCTTGGTCTCCAGGAACGCCGTCATACGGTCGATGCCCGGAGTCGCCGCGTAATCCACAGCCTGTGGACGGAGAACGCGCTTGAGGTTGTCCGCCGCCGCGATCTCCAGCTCCTTCGCCAGCACGTCGTCGGCGCCCGCGAGGTCGATGGCGTTGACGTCCTGGTGCGCGGCCAGGGGCGTCGCGATCTCCGCCGTACGGCCGGACAGGACGTTCACGACACCGCCGGGCAGGTCGGAGGTGGCCAGCACCTCGCCCAGGGAGAGGGCCGGGAGCGGGGACTTCTCGCTCGCGATCACGATCGCCGTGTTGCCGGTCGCGATCACCGGGGCGAGCACGGAGACCAGGCCCAGGAAGGACGACTCCTGGGGGGCCAGGACGACGACCACGCCCGTCGGTTCGGGCGAGGAGAGGTTGAAGTAGGGGCCCGCGACCGGGTTTCCGCCGCCCACGACCTGGGCGATCTTGTCGGTCCAGCCCGCGTACCAGACCCAGCGGTCGATCGCCGCGTCCACCTGGGCGGCGGCCTTCGACTTCGACAGGCCCTCGGCGTCGGCCACTTCACGCGTGAACTGCTCGCGGCGGCCCTCCAGCATCTCGGCGATGCGGTAGAGGATCTGACCGCGGTTGTACGCCGTCGCGCCGGACCAGGGCCCGACCGCCTTGCGCGCCGCGACCACCGCGTCACGGGCGTCCTTGCGGGACGAAAGAGGCGCGTTGGCCAGCCAGTTGCCCTTGGAGTCGGTCACTTCGTACACCCGGCCGCTCTCGGAGCGGGGGAACTTGCCCCCGACGTACAGCTTGTAGGTCTTGAAGACGCTCAGACGCTGCTGCTCGGACTTGTCAGACATCGAGGTACGCCTCCAGGCCGTGGCGGCCGCCCTCGCGGCCGAAGCCCGACTCCTTGTAACCGCCGAACGGCGAGGTCGGGTCGAACTTGTTGAACGTGTTGGACCAGATCACGCCCGCGCGCAGCTTGTTCGCGACGGCGAGGATCCGCGACCCCTTCTCCGTCCAGATGCCCGCGGACAGGCCGTACTGGCTGTTGTTGGCCTTGGCGACGGCCTCGTCCGGGGTGCGGAAGCTGAGGACCGACAGCACCGGGCCGAAGATCTCGTCGCGGGCGATGCGGTGCGCCTGGGTGACGTTCGTGAACAGCGTCGGGGCGAACCAGTAGCCGCTCTCCGGGAGGTCGCAGACCGGCGACCAGCGCTCCGCGCCCTCCGCCTCGCCCTGCTCGACGAGGGAGGTGATCCGGGTCAGCTGCTCCTCGGAGTTGATCGCGCCGATGTCCGTGTTCTTGTCCAGCGGGTCGCCGAGCCGCAGCGTGGAGAGCCGGCGCTTGAGGGAGTCCAGCAGCTCGTCCTGGATCGACTCCTGGACCAGCAGCCGGCTGCCCGCACAGCAGACCTGGCCCTGGTTGAAGAAGATGCCGTTGACGATGCCCTCGACGGCCTGGTCGATCGGGGCGTCGTCGAAGACGATGTTGGCGCCCTTGCCGCCCAGTTCGAGGGTGAGCTTCTTGCGGGTGCCGGCGACCGTCTTCGCGATCTCCTTGCCGACCGCGGTGGAGCCGGTGAACGCCACCTTGTTCACGTCCGGGTGGGCCACCAGGGCCGCGCCCGTGTCGCCGTAGCCCGGAAGGATGTTGACGACGCCCTTGGGCAGGCCCGCCTGGCGGCAGACGTCCGCGAAGAACAGCGCGGACAGGGGGGTGGTCTCGGCGGGCTTGAGGACGACCGTGTTGCCGGTCGCCAGCGCCGGGGCGATCTTCCAGGCCAGCATCAGCAGCGGGAAGTTCCAGGGGATGACCTGGCCCGCGACACCGAGCGGCCGGGGGTTCGCGCCGTAGCCCGCGTGGTCGAGCTTGTCGGCCCAGCCCGCGTAGTAGAAGAAGTGCGCGGCGACCAGGGGCAGGTCGGCGTCGCGGGTCTCCTTGATCGGCTTTCCGTTGTCCAGGGTCTCCAGTACGGCGAGCTCGCGGCTGCGCTCCTGGATGATCCGGGCGATGCGGAACAGGTACTTGGCGCGCTCGGAACCGGGCAGCGCCGACCACTTCTCGAACGCCTTGCGGGCGGCCCTGACGGCTCGGTCGACGTCCGCCTCGCCCGCCTGGGCGATCTCGGAGAGGACCTCCTCGGTGGACGGGGAGACGGTCTTGAAGACCTTGCCGTCCGCCGCCTCCACGAACTCGCCGTCGATGAACAGGCCGTAGGAGGGCGCGATGTCGACGACCGAGCGGGACTCGGGTGCCGGGGCGTATTCGAATGCGGATGCGGATGTCATGGTGATCAGTCCACCGTCACGTAGTCGGGGCCGGAGTAGCGGCCGGTGGCCAGCTTCTGACGCTGCATCAGCAGGTCGTTCAGGAGGGAGGAGGCGCCGAAGCGGAACCAGTGGTTGTCCAGCCAGTCGGCGCCGGCCGTCTCGTTCACCAGGACCAGGAACTTGATCGCGTCCTTGGTCGTACGGATGCCGCCGGCGGGCTTCACGCCGACCTGTACCCCGGTCTGGGCGCGGAAGTCGCGCACGGCCTCCAGCATGAGGAGGGTGTTGGCGGGCGTGGCGTTCACCGCCACCTTGCCGGTCGAGGTCTTGATGAAGTCGGCCCCGGCCAGCATGCCGAGCCAGCTGGCCCGGCGGATGTTGTCGTACGTCGACAGCTCGCCGGTCTCGAAGATGACCTTGAGCCGGGCTACGGCCCCGCAGGCCTCCTTCACGGCGACGATCTCGTCGTACACCTTCAGGTAGTTCCCCGCGAGGAAGGCCCCGCGGTCGATGACCATGTCGATCTCGTCGGCACCCGCGGCGACGGCGTCGCGGACGTCGGCCAGCTTCACCTCGAGGGCCGCGCGGCCAGCCGGGAAGGCGGTCGCGACGGAGGCGACCTTCACGCCGGAGCCGGCGACGGCCTCCTTGGCGACGGCCACCATGTCGGGGTAGACGCAGACCGCCGCCGTGGTGGGCGTGGTGCGGTCGGTCGGGTCGGGGTTGACCGCCTTGGCGCCGAGCGCCCGGACCTTGCCCGGGGTGTCCGCGCCTTCCAGCGTCGTCAGGTCGACCATCGAGATCGCCAGGTCGATGGCGTAGGCCTTGGCGGTCGTCTTGATGGAACGGGTGCCGAGGGACGCGGCGCGCGCCTCCAGGCCGACCGCGTCGACGCCGGGCAGCCCGTGGAGGAAGCGGCGCAGCGTGCTGTCGGACGCGGTGACGTCCGAGAGGGTCTTCGCTGCGGTGGGTGCATTGGTGGGCATGGTCACCAGACGAGCATATCTACGCGCGTAGCGGCTGTACACCCCCCGGAGGTCGATGAGCTCGTCATGCACAATCGGGGCCATGACGAGCCCGAACCCTTCCTCCGTGCCGGTTCCCCCCTCCCGGGACCGGGTGTACCGCTCGCCCATGGGCATCGTGGGCGGGGTGCTGTTGCTGGTGATCATGTTGTGGCTCGGGATCGACGCGTTGGTGCAGGGGAGTGGGAGTACGCCCTGGCTGGCGCTGGCGTCGTTGATTCTGGTGGTGCCGGGGGTGGCCGCGTTCACGGTGCGGCCGGCTGTCTTCGCCAATGCGGAACGGTTGCGGATCCGGAATCCGTTCCGGGTGGTCGTGCTGCCGTGGGGGCAGGTGGCCTCGCTGCGGTCCGGGTACTCGAACGAGGTCGTCGCGAAGGGTGGGGCGAAGTATCAGCTGTGGGCGATTCCCGTGTCGCTGCGGGCGCGGAAGAAGGCGGCCCGGCAGCAGGCGCGGGCGGAGGCCGAGCGGAGTGGGCAGCGGGGTGGGCGTGGCCGTGGTGGGGGGCTGGGCTTCGGGTTCGGGGGGTCTGGGCTCGGCGGGTCCGGGCTTGGTGGGGTCGGTGCCGGGAGTGAGGTCGAGGGGCCGGCTCGGGCCGAGACCGACAAGGTGATGGATGACCTGCGGGAGCTGTGGGGAGCGGGGGAGGAGTCCGGGTCCGCGCAGGGTGAGGTGACCGTGCGGTGGGCCTATGAGGTGCTTGGGCCTGTGGTGGCGGGGGCGGTTCTGTTGCTGATCCTGCTGGTGGTGGCCTGAGCGGCGTCTGGGGTGGGCGGGGGTTCGTTGCCGGGTGCGGGCTCGTGGGGGCTGGTCGCGCAGTTCCCCGCGCCCCTGAAGGCACGCCTGCGGCGGCCTTTGTGGGGGGTGGGCGTCGCTTTCCGTGGTGGAGCCTTGCGTTGATGCAGCCTTGCGCCCCTGAGGGCTCGCTTGCGGCGGTCGGTTGCGTCCCGAGCGGCTGAGCGCACACATTGATGCAGCCTTGCCCCCTCCGCCTGCCTGCTGCGGTCATCCGCAGCCGACTTTGCTGTGGGCTTGAGCCGCAACCAAGTCGGTCTTTTGGGTGTCTTGCTTGCGATGAGTACTGATGTTCGGCCGGTTTCACCTCGGCCTTTGCCTGAGTCTGTTGTGCCTGATGGGTGTCTGAGCTGGGAGGGGGAGCGGGTCCGGCCCTGGGTCGGGGCCCTGCCGCCCCGGTGGGTGCCCAGGGGTGGGCTGTACGACGAGCTGGTGGCGCTCGGCGTCGTGGGGAGCGCGCTCGCCTTCGGGTTCGCCGGGGTCGAGCCCTACCTCGCCGCTCTGGTGCCGCTGCAGGCCCTGTGGGTCGTGCTGCGGCCCGAGCTCGTACGGGTTTCCGCGCCTGGGCTTGTCGCTGCCGTTGCCTTGGAACAGGGCGGGTGGCCGGCGCTCGTGGGGGCCGGGATCGTCGCCGGGGTCGCGCTCGGGCTGGCCGAATTGCGGATGGGGGCCCGGAAGCGGCAGCGGAAGGCCGTACTGGACGCCGCCGGGGGTGTCACGGCCGCTGTGCCCGGCGCCGAACAGCCCCTGCGGCGGGGACTGTGGCTCGGTGCGGTCGGGCTGGCCCTGGTTGTCGGCGGCTGTGTGCTCGGCCGCACGTCCGGAGTCTCCGGTGCCGTCGGGTTTCTGCTGATCGGGTTCGGGGTCACCGCGCTCGCGTCCGCCCTGTTCGGGCGGTACCGGGCCGCCCGGCTGCACGCGGCGGCCGTACCGGTGCTGCGGGTGCTCGTGCGGGACGACTCGGGGGCCCGGACCGAGGTGTTCGCAGCCGATGACGTCGACGCCCAGCGGCCGCTGTTCGTCGTGTCCCTGATGCCCTTGGACAACGGCGTCGAGGAGGACGGGGACGACGAGGACAACGGGGACGACGGGGACGACGGGGACGACGATGACAAGCTCCTTGAGCTGCTCGACGACGACCAGCCCGGGCCCCTGCGCGAAGCCGTGATCTACGGCGTGCCCTGTGACGGTGCCGAGGTCGTGGTCGTCAGTGCTGACGAGGATCCCGACCGTCCGCCGGTCGTGGAGCGGTCCTCCGGGCCCGTGCGGCCGGTGGCCGGTGTGCGCGAGGAGCCCCGGGTCGCCGTGGTGGCCCTGGTGCCGCAGGCCGTGCTGCGGTGGCGAGCGGGGTGGCTGGACCTGCTGGCCGCCGTCTTGCTGGCGCAGTGGGGCGTCTGGGTGGGGTGGCGGGCGTTCACCGAAGCCGACTACCCGCTCTGGGAACTGCTCCTGGTCGCGGTCGTGGGTCTTTGGGGTGCCGCTCGGGTGCCCGTGAAGGCGGGGTGGCGGATCACCGCCGACCGGGACGGGCTGTGGATCAACGGGCTGTTCCGGACGACCCACGTTCCCTGGGACGACTTCCGCTCGGCCCGCCATCAGTCGCTGGAGCTGAAGCTGCGGTGGCGCGGCGGCGGTTCCTGGGCCGTCTCCGCGCCCCGCTGGAAGTGGCTGGAGCGGCGGCGGGAGCTGACCCATCCGTACGACCGGCTGGCCGCCGAACTCACCGCCCTGGCCGCCGATCCGGCCCTGCGGCCGACGGGGGACAGCGACGAACGTGAGCGCGGGCGTGCGCTGTGGCCGTGGGCCCTGCTGCTCGCGCTCGGCTGGGCCGGGGCTCTCCTCGTGGCCAGGTCGGGGCTCTAGGTGCGACGGGGTGGTCCAGGCGGGGCTCTGAGCGCTGAGGATCCGGGGCTACGGCGTCGTAGGCCATAGCTTCGGGGCTACGGCGTCGTAGGCCACAGCGTCGTAGCTTTGGCGTCGTCGGCCACAGCGTCGGGGCTATGGCGCCGTAGGCCACACCAGGGCCATGTACGCGCCGCAGTACGCCGAACCCGCCACGGCCGCCGTCAGTGTGAGTGTGCGGTAGCGGCGGGAGGCGAGGGTCAGGTGCAGGGCGAGGGGGAGCAGCAGGGGGAAGCCGGGCAGGAGGAAGCGGGCCCGGGGGAAGTAGACGCCGTCACTGGCCAGGACGATCGTCAGCAGTACGCCCGTGAACAGCAGCAGCGGCAGCGGCTGGCGGTCCGCCGCGGACAGCGCGAACAGCACCACCGACGCCAGCAGCGTGGCCGTCACCAGCACCAGGAACAGGTGGGGTGTCGGGTCGTGGAACAGGTACTCGCGCATCCGGCGCAGCGTTCCGGCGCCGCCGTCCAGCTCGTTGCGCCACAGCCGCTGTACGGCGAAGTAGCCGTCCCAGCGGCCCGTGCGCAGGCCGACCCAGCCGACGTATCCGCACCAGCCGAGCGGTGCCAGGAGGGCGGCGGCGAGGGCGCGGCGCGGGAAGGGGCGGTGGCGCAGGGCCAGTAGGGCCGGGACGGTGACGGCCGCCGCCACCGCGATGCCGGTCGGGCGGGTGAGGCCCGCGAGGGCCGCGCAGGTCGCTGCCGACAGCCACCGGCCGGTGAGCACGGCGTACAGGGCCCACGCGGCGCAGGCCGTGAACAGGGACTCGGTGTAGCCCATCCACTGCACGAGGCCGACCGGG
The DNA here is from genome assembly GCF_056436565.1 of Streptomyces sp. NPDC043726. Taxonomy (NCBI): domain Bacteria; kingdom Bacillati; phylum Actinomycetota; class Actinomycetes; order Kitasatosporales; family Streptomycetaceae; genus Streptomyces; species Streptomyces sp. NPDC043726. Next base: position 530,186 of record NZ_JBWKCI010000001.1, on the reverse strand, counting down.
TACGCGGCCCACAGGACGGTCAGCAGGACGCCCGCGCGTCGGCCGTACACGTGCTCGCCGACGGCGAAGATGCCCCAGGCGGCCAGGAGTGAGGCGACGACGGCGAGGCACAGGCCGGTGCTGGCGCGCGTGCCGGGGGTGAAGGCCGCCACGGTCTTCACCAGGAGTGGGTAGAGCGGGAAGAACGCCAGGTTGTTGGCGTTGGGGGCGGTGCCGAGCTCGTGGGCGTAGCCGTTCTCCGCGATGCCGAGGTACCAGTCGGCGTCCCACTGTGTCGCGAGGATCGGCCAGACGCCGTGCCGCTGCTGGTGCGCCCAGAGGGTCAGGACCAGCAGGCTCGTGGCGCGTACGGCGACGTAGGCGAGGAGGGCGGGTGCCGCGCGGCGCGGGGACGGGAACGGGGCCTTTCGCGGGCACCGCGGGCCGGCCTGGGCGGGGGTCGCCCGGGGTGACGGCCGGGGCGTCGGCCGGAAGGCGGTCGAGGACACGGCGGCGGCTCCAGGGCTGACGTGGCGGGCACTTGCCGGTCCACGGTTGCCCGGGTAGCGGGACGGGGCGGGGAGCCCAGGTCAACGGACGGGCGGAAATCACCCGATGAGGTGTCCCGCCGCGGCGGCTTCCGCACCGGCCTCTGCCGGTGTCACCCGGTGGGTGCCCCAGGCGAGGCACCCACCGGGTGGGGCTCAGCGCACGTCGACGTAGTCCGCCTCCGAGACGGCCGCCGCCGTGGCCGTCGAGCCGGCGTGGGACCAGCGGTAGTCGCCGTCCGCGTATGCGCGCACGGTGGTGGAGACGGTGCCGTCGGCGACGGAAGCGGGCAGCCGAGAAGCAAGCGACAGCCCAATTCCGCATGAAGGCGGCTGCGTACGGCTCAGATGCCGGCCGCGGCCGAGAGGTCCCGCTTGATGGCCGCGAGGAGGTCGGTGGCCTTGGCGCGGGCCGCCGGGAGCCCGGAGTGACCGGCGACCGGGACGACGACCTCCAGATAGCACTTGAGCTTCGGCTCGGTGCCGCTGGGGCGGACGATGACGCGGGCGCCGTCGAGCGTGTAGCGCAGCCCGTCGGTGGGCGGGAGCGTCTCGGTGCCCCGGGTCAGGTCCTCGGCCCGGGTGATGGCGAGTCCGGCCAGCTCGGTCGGCGGCTGCTCGCGCAGCCGGTGCATCGCGTCGGCGATCACGGACAGGTCCTGGACGCGGACCGAGAGCTGGTCGGTGGCGTGCAGACCGTGCTCGACGGCGAGGTCGTCGAGGAGGTCGAGGAGCGTGCGCCCGTCGGCCTTGAGCACGGAAGCCAGCTCGGTGATCAGGAGGGCGGCGGTGATGCCGTCCTTGTCGCGGACGCCGTCGGGGTCGACGCAGTAGCCGAGGGCCTCCTCGTAGCCGTAGCGCAGGCCGTCGACGCGGGCGATCCACTTGAAGCCGGTGAGGGTCTCCTCGTACGGCAGGTTCGCCTTCTCGGCGATCCGGCCGAGGAGGGAGGAGGAGACGATCGACTCGGCGAAGGTGCCCCGGGCCCCGCGCCGCACGAGGTGGGCGGCGAGCAGGGCGCCGACCTCGTCCCCGCGCAGCATCCGCCAGTCGCCGCCGTCCCGCACGGCCACGGCGCAGCGGTCGGCGTCGGGGTCGTTGGCGATGACGAGGTCGGGGTCGGTCGCGGCGGCCTTGGCGAAGGCGAGGTCCATCGCGCCGGGCTCTTCCGGGTTGGGGAAGGCGACGGTCGGGAAGTCCGGGTCGGGCTCGGCCTGCTCGGCGACGAGGTCCGGGGCCGGGAAGCCGGCGCGGGCGAAGGCGGCGAGGAGGACGTCCTTGCCGACGCCGTGCATGGCCGTGTAGACGGTCCGGGCGGTGCGCGGGGAGCCGGCGGCGAGGACGGCGTCCGTGCGCTCCAGGTAGGCGTCGAGGACGCTGTCGTCGAGGGTGTCCCAGCCGGTGGTGGGGCGGGGGACGGTGGTGAGGGAGCCGATGGCGTCGATCTCGGCCGCGATCTCGGCGTCGGCGGGCGGGACGATCTGGGAGCCGTCGCCGAGGTAGACCTTGTAGCCGTTGTCCCGGGGCGGGTTGTGGCTGGCGGTGACCTCCACCCCGGCGACCGCGCCGAGGTGCCTTATGGCGTAGGCGAGGACGGGGGTGGGGAGGGGCCGGGGGAGTACGGCGGCACGGAGGCCGGCGCCGATCATGACGGCGGCGGTGTCGCGGGCGAAGTCCTCCGACTTGTGGCGGGCGTCGTAGCCGATGACGACGAGGCCGTCGACCTGGCCCTGCTTCTTCAGGTAGGCGGCGAGGCCGGCGGCGGCGCGGATGACGACGGTGCGGTTCATGCGCATGGGGCCGGCGCCGATCTCGCCCCGAAGGCCCGCGGTGCCGAACTGGAGGGTGCCGCCGAAGCGTGCGGCGAGCTCGGCGTGGTCCTCGGCGTCGATCAGCTCGGCGAGTTCGGCACGGGTGTCCGTGTCGGGGTCCTCGGCCAGCCATGCCTTGGCACGGGCGATGAGATCGTCATGCACGGTCGGTCAACCTCTCGGTTCTGTTCGGGTGGGGTGTCGTACCACGCGGGAGGGGCTGAAGGGCGCGCCGGCGTTTTCAGCCCGTCCGGCGTCCGGAGCGAGGCTCCTGGCGGACCGCAGGCTCCTGGCGGACTACAGGCGGTCCAGCACCTGCGTCAGCAGGGCGCCCATGCGGGTGGCGCTGTCGCGGCCCGCCTGGAGGACCTCCTCGTGGTTCAGCGGCTCGCCGGTCATACCCGCCGCCAGGTTCGTCACCAGCGAGATGCCCAGCACCTCCGCGCCCGCCTCACGCGCCGCGATGGCCTCGAGCACCGTCGACATGCCCACCAGGTCGGCCCCGATCACCCGCGCCATGCGGATCTCGGCCGGGGTCTCGTAGTGCGGGCCGGGGAACTGGGCGTAGACACCCTCCTCCAGCGTCGCGTCGATCTCCTTGCACAGCGCCCGCAGCCGCGGCGAGTACAAGTCCGTCAGGTCGACGAAGTTCGCGCCGACGATCGGGGACGTCGCCGTCAGGTTGATGTGGTCGCTGATCAGCACCGGCTGCCCGGGGCGCATGCCCTCGCGCAGACCGCCGCAGCCGTTCGTCAGCACGACCGTCTTGCAGCCGGCCGCGACCGCCGTACGGACGCCGTGCGCGACGGCGGCCACTCCGCGGCCCTCGTAGAAGTGCGTACGGCCGAGGAAGACCAGCGCCCGCTTGTCGCCGATCTTGTACGAGCGGACCTTGCCGCCGTGGCCCGCGACCGCGGGCGGCGGGAACCCGGGCAGCTCGGTGACCTGGAACTCGGCGTCGGGATCACCGAGGGCGTCCACGGCCGGCGCCCAGCCGGAGCCCATCACGAGGGCGACGTCGTGGGTCTCGGCCCCCGTCAGTTCGCGCAGGCGAGCGGCGGCGGCGTCGGCGGCGGCGTAGGGGTCGCCCTGGATGTCGTCCGGAAGAAGAGATGCGTTCACGCCGACGAGGGTAGCCGGTCAAGGCCTACGCGCGTAGATGACAGAGCCCACGGGATGGGGATCGTTGTCTTGTTGTTTCCGACGAACGCTTGGCGGGTCGCGGTCATTCCTCGGGGACGAGGACGTCCTTGTCGTTGAAGACCTCGACGATGAAGATCAGTAGCCGGCCCATGCTCACGGTGTACTCGACGAGGATGTTATGGGTCAGCCGGATGGTCCTGTCGTCGCCCGTGGCGCTTATGGGCCGGGACACGGCCGGAAACGGGTCACGCGCCAGCAACGAGATGCCCTTGTCGAACGCGGCACGCTGTTGGTCGTCGAGCCGGTCACGGGCGGCGGCGGCCTGCTCGGTGAAGTAGGTCTGGTAGGTGCGCGAACCGGTCATGAGCCGAGTTTATGAACCGCCCCGCGCTCAGCAAGGCCGCTTCCGCAGCTCCATCACGTAGTCGTGGGGTGCCCCCGCGGATTCCGCCGCGTCGGCGACCTCGCCCAGGTAGCGGGCCGAGGGGAGGCCGCCCTCGTAGCCGTTGAGGACGTAGGTCCAGGCGCCCTCCTCGCCGTCCAGGGTGAGGACCCGGACCCGGGTCCGGCGGTAGACGTCGAGGCCCACGCCCTCCCAGCGGTCCAGGGAGTCCTCGTCCATCGGGGCGATGTCGTACAGGGCGACGAAGACCTGGGACGCCGGGTCCTCGACGATCGTCGCCAGCGCGCCCTCCCAGCCCATCTGCTCGCCCCCGAAGGTCAGCCGCCACCCGCTCAGCCAGCCGGTGGCGCGCAGCGGCGAATGCGGGGCGCGGCGGGTCATCAGCCGCGCGTCGAGGTTGCCGGCGTACGCGGCGTAGAGCGACATGGGGAGAGGGTACGGCAGGGCGCAACGGCAGTCCCTCCCGTAACAGTGGGGTCTCGGGCGGGGCCCTGGGCCGTAGCACCGCGATACGTGCGGGACAATGGAGTACGTGACTCGGATCGTGATCATCGGTGGCGGACCCGGCGGATACGAAGCGGCGCTGGTAGCCGCTCAGCTCGGCGCGGAGGTGACCGTCGTCGACTGCGACGGTCTGGGCGGAGCGTCGGTGCTCACCGACTGCGTGCCGTCGAAGACCCTGATCGCCACGGCCGAGGTGATGACCACCTTCGACTCCTCCTACGAGGAGCTCGGCATCATCGTGGCCGACGACACCCCCCACATCGACACGCCCGCCCGGGTCGTCGGCGTGGACCTCGGCAAGGTCAACCGACGCGTGAAGCGGCTCGCGCTCGCCCAGTCGCACGACATCACCGCCGCCGTCACCCGCGCCGGCGCCCGTGTGATGCGCGGCCGCGGCCGGCTCGACGGCATGCAGGCCCTCGACGGCTCCCGCAAGGTCGTCGTCACCGCCGCCGACGGCACCGAGGAGACCCTCGTGGCCGACGCCGTGCTCATCGCCACCGGCGGTCACCCCCGCGAACTGCCCGACGCCCAGCCCGACGGCGAGCGCATCCTCAACTGGACCCAGGTCTACGACCTCGACGAGCTCCCCGAGGAGCTGATCGTGGTCGGCTCGGGTGTGACGGGTGCCGAGTTCGCCGGCGCCTACCAGGCCCTCGGCTCCAAGGTCACCCTCGTGTCGTCGCGGGACCGCGTGCTGCCGGGTGAGGACCCGGACGCCGCCGCCGTCCTGGAGGACGTCTTCCGGCGCCGCGGCATGAACGTCATGGCCCGCTCCCGCGCCTCCGCCGCCAAGCGGGTCGGCGACCGGGTCGAGGTCACCCTCGCCGACGGCCGCGTCATCACCGGCTCGCACTGCCTCATGGCCGTCGGCGCCATCCCCAACAGCGCCGGGCTCGGCCTGGAGGAGGCGGGCGTGAGGCTGCGCGACTCCGGGCACATCTGGACCGACAAGGTCTCGCGCACCACGGCCCCGGGTGTGTACGCGGCGGGTGACGTCACCGGCGTCTTCGCGCTCGCCTCCGTCGCGGCGATGCAGGGACGTATCGCCATGTACCACTTCCTCGGTGACGCGGTCGCCCCGCTGAACCTGAAGACCGTCTCCTCCAACGTCTTCACCGACCCCGAGATCGCCACCGTCGGCTACACCCAGGCCGACATCGACGGCGGCAAGATCGAGGCCCGGGTCGTCAAGCTGCCGCTGCTGCGCAACCCGCGCGCCAAGATGCAGGGCATCCGCGACGGCTTCGTCAAGATCTTCTGCCGCCCGGGCACCGGCATCGTGGTCGGCGGTGTGGTCGTGTCCCCCCGCGCCTCGGAACTGATCCACCCCATCTCGATCGCCGTCGACAACAATCTGACGGTCGAACAGATCGCGAACGCGTTCACCGTGTACCCCTCCCTTTCGGGGTCGATCGCCGAGGTGGCCCGGCAGCTGCACACCCGCAAGAGCGGCGGCGAACTCTGACGGCTTGAACCGACTCCCCGCTGGTCACGGGGAGTTGTCGAGCATGCGTACGGCATAGGCGCCGGGGCTAGGCCTTATACCACTACCCGTCCTGCTGTGCGAACAACTTCTGCTATTCGGCGCAAACTGCTGAAAGCAGACGGTCGTTGGGGTTACTGTCAGTTTCGTGTTCGCTGCAGAACGTCGCCAATTGATCCTCGAAATGGTGCGAGCGAACGGGGCCGTGTCGCTCCGTGAGCTCGCCCGCGTCGTCCAGACCTCCGAAGTGACCGTACGGCGGGACGTGCGCGCGCTGGAGGCAGAAGGACTCCTCGACCGCCGGCATGGCGGTGCGGTATTGCCGGGCGGGTTCACGCGGGAGTCCGGCTTTCCGCAGAAGTCACATCTCGCGACCGCCGAGAAGACGGCCATCGCCGATCTCGCCGCGAACTTCGTCGAAGAGGGCGAGGCCATCGTGGTCGGGGCCGGTACGACCACGCAGGAGCTGGCCCGCCGGCTGGCCCGGGTGCCCGGGCTGACCGTCGTCACCAACTCCCTGCTGGTGGCCCAGGCGCTGGCCCACGCGAACCGGGTGGAGGTCGTGATGACCGGCGGCACCCTGCGCGGTTCCAACTACGCCCTCGTCGGCTCCGGAGCCGAGCAGTCCCTCCAGGGGCTGCGGGTCTCCCGGGCCTTCCTCTCCGGGAGCGGCCTCACCGCCGAACGCGGGCTCTCCACCTCCAACATGCTCTCGGCGTCGGTGGATCGCGCGCTGGTGCAGGCGGCCGCGGAGGTCGTCGTCCTCGCCGATCACACCAAGCTCGGTACGGACACGATGTTCCAGACCGTGCCCACCGACGTGATCACGCGGTTGGTGACCGATGAGCCGCCGGCTCATGACGACCGCGCCCAGACCGAGCTGCAGGCCCTGGCCGATCAGGGGGTGCAGATCGCCGTGGCCGGGGCGAACGGAAACCCGGGGGGTGACGAAGTCCCGGCGCGGCGCACACGATCCGTGCCGGGCCCTAGGCGGGCGGCTCCGACCGGGCTTCGGTCCGCCGTGATGGGGGAGCCGGTGCAGGGGACGGAGCGGTCGCGAGTCGCGGATCTGCGACGGCGTTAATTACCTATTCGCCGTCGGGGTTCGGATTCGTGCGCGGGTGCCCGTTGTCTGTGGCTGGTCGCGCCCACGCGGCGGAGCCGCAAGTCGACAAGCCCCGCGTCCCTAGGTGGGTTTCAGGCCCCTTAGCGTCAGCATCAGCAACCTGTCTGCCACCTCCGGATCCCCCGGTGTCTCCTCCGCCGCCAGTGCGATCGCGTGGGTCAGCTGGAGCAGGTCGCCGATGGCGACGTCCGCTCGGATCCTGCCCTCTCGCTGGGCTCGGCCCAATAGCTCGCCGCCCGCTTCCCTGATGGGGTCGCTGCAGCGGGAGAGGGCCGAGGTGTCGTTCGTGGTGACCGACATCAGGGCCCGGGAGATGCCGCGGTACTCGCCGGCGTGCTGGACCATCTCCCTCAGCCAGGTCACCAGGGCCGCGCACGGCTCCGGGGCCCGGCTCAGTTCCCGGGCCCGGGACAGCAGATCGCTCACCGCGTCCTCGAAGACCGCGCTCAGCAGGGCGTGCCGGTTGGGGAAGTGGCGGTAGAGGGTGCCGATGCCCACACCCGCGCGCCGGGCCACGTCCTCCAGGGACGCGTCCGTGCCGTGCTCGGCGAAGGCGGTGCGGGCCTCGAAGAGGAGGCGCTCGTAGTTGCGCCGGGCATCGGCGCGCATGGCGCGCGGGGCGACCCCCGGTGCCGCCGCGCCCCCGCTCTCCGCCGTCCCCTGTGAGCTCGCGCCCACCATGGCTCCCACCTGCTCTCCTCCGCGCCAAGGCCTTCCCTCAGGATGCCATCGCGGACGCGCGAGCGGACTTCCCCGACGGTGCGCGGGCCCTGACGTCTTGTGCACGACGTCTCGGGCGGGAGCAGCGCCGAGGGAGTGCACATGGAGATCAGTGGCGCGGACACCCGGCGCGTGCTGACCGTCGTACAAGAGCTCGAAGAGGTGGACTCCGTCGCGGAGTTGCAGGCCCGGGTGCTGCCCGAGCTGTTGGGGCTGGTGCGTGCGGACGCGGCCCAGTGCTGTCGGCTGACGCTGGACGGGGGCGGGGCCTGGGCCTTGTCGCTGCCCCGGGAGTCGTTTCACGAGGATTCGATGGTCATCTACGACCATCCGCTCGACCACCCGCTGACCGACATCATCCAACGTGGTCGGCTACGCGGGCGGCATCATGCCGCTGACCGTCCTGTCGTTCGTGATGATGGGCGTCGCCTTCGCCCTCGCCGGACTCGTCGTCGTCCGGCACGGCCCGGGCTGGACGCGCGCCACCCAGGAGCCGCCGTCACGGGGGACGGGGAAAACGAGGCGCCCGGCGGACTGTCTGCTCCAGTCCGCCGGGCGCCTCGGGTGTCGTACGACCGCGTCAGTCCTTGATCTCGCAGATCGCGGCGCCGGAGGTGATGGAGGCGCCGACCTCGGCGGACAGGCCCTTGATGGTGCCGGAGCGGTGGGCGTTGAGGGGCTGTTCCATCTTCATGGCCTCCAGGACGACGACGAGGTCGCCTTCCTTGACTTCCTGGCCTTCCTCGACGGCGACCTTGACGATGGTGCCCTGCATCGGGGAGGCGAGGGTGTCGCCGGAGGCGACGGGGCCGGACTTCTTGGCCGCGCGGCGCTTGGGCTTGGCGCCCGCCGCGAGTCCGGTCCGGGCCAGCGACATGCCCAGCGAGGAGGGCAGGGAGACCTCCAGGCGCTTGCCGCCGACCTCGACGACGACCGTCTCCCGGCCCGCTTCCTCGTCCGTGTCGGTGTCGGCGGGGGCGGCGAAGGGCTTGATCTCGTTGACGAACTCGGTCTCGATCCACCGGGTGTGCACCGAGAAGGGGTCCTGGCTGCCGGTCAGTTCCGGGGCGAACGCCGGGTCCTTGACCACCGCGCGGTGGAAGGGGATGGCGGTGGCCATGCCCTCGACCTGGAACTCCTCCAGCGCGCGGGCGGCGCGCTCGAGGGCTTCCTTGCGGGTGCGGCCGGTGACGATCAGCTTGGCCAGCAGGGAGTCCCAGGCCGGGCCGATGACGCTGCCGGACTCCACGCCCGCGTCGAGGCGGACACCGGGGCCGGAGGGCGGGTCGAAGGTGGTGACGGTGCCGGGGGCGGGCAGGAAGTTGCGGCCCGGGTCCTCGCCGTTGATGCGGAACTCGAAGGAGTGGCCGCGCAGGGCCGGGTCGCCGTAGCCGAGTTCCTCGCCGTCGGCGATCCGGAACATCTCCCGCACCAGGTCGATGCCGGCGACCTCCTCGGTGACCGGGTGCTCGACCTGCAGCCGGGTGTTGACCTCCAGGAAGGAGATCGTGCCGTCCATGCCGACGAGGAACTCCACGGTGCCGGCACCGACGTAACCGGCCTCCTTCAGGATCGCCTTGGAGGAGGAGTACAGCTCCTCCATCTGGGCGTCCGAGAGGAAGGGGGCGGGGGCCTCCTCGACGAGCTTCTGGTGGCGGCGCTGCAGCGAGCAGTCACGGGTGGACACGACGACCACGTTGCCGTGCTGATCGGCCAGGCACTGGGTCTCCACGTGCCGGGGCTTGTCCAGGTAGCGCTCCACGAAGCACTCCCCGCGCCCGAACGCGGCGACCGCCTCACGCACCGCCGAGTCATACAGCTCGGGCACCTCTTCGAGGGTCCGGGCCACCTTCAGACCGCGGCCGCCGCCACCGAAGGCGGCCTTGATCGCGATCGGCAGGCCGTGCTCCTCGGCGAAGGCGACGACCTCCGCCGCGCCGGAGACCGGGTCCGGGGTGCCCGCGACGAGCGGGGCGCCCGCGCGCTGGGCGATGTGCCGGGCGGCGACCTTGTCACCGAGGTCCCGGATGGCCTGCGGCGGCGGACCGATCCAGATCAGGTCCGCGTCCAGGACCGCCTGAGCGAACTCGGCGTTCTCCGACAGAAAGCCGTAGCCCGGGTGGATGGCGTCGGCGCCGGACTCACGCGCCGCCTTCAGGACCTTGTCGATGTCCAGATAGCTGGTGGCCGGAGTGTCACCGCCCAGGGCGAACGCCTCATCCGCGGCGCGGACATGCAGAGCGTCCCGGTCCGGGTCGGCGTATACGGCCACGCTCGCGATACCGGCGTCCCGGCACGCCCGGGCCACGCGGACAGCGATTTCGCCACGGTTGGCGATGAGCACCTTGCGCACGATTGAGGCTCCCTCCTTGAAACAAGCCGAGTTTAGGGACTGCCGACACGGCACTTCGACCCGTCCCCAATGGTGAGCTTGCCCACACGGAGCGTGATTCGAGGCTCGCTCGACCCGCGAAATCCCTTGTCGCACCGCGGTACGCCGGACTCCTCGGGGCAACCCTAGCCCTCGGGTGTGGTCAAGGTCTCTGTAAAGGCGTGCTGCGGCCCACTCCGATTCTTTGTGGAGTCCCTACGAATGGCCCAACGATTCTTTGCCCCTCCCAGAACCCTTGTCCCGAGGTTTACCCGTTAGTAGCGTTCGCGATGTCTTGAACGTACTTGGAGTAACCGCAGTCCTGCTAGGACGGCGCTAGAGCGCTCGGAAGTGTGGGAAGTGGGTGGGGGCCGGTGGTGCGCAGACCGGTGGCGTGGGTGGTGGCGGTCGTGCTCTTCGCCGAGGCGCTCGGCATCGCGGCGGTCCAGTGGTTCATGGGAGTCGTGGTCGACCGTCAGGACATGTCCCTGGCAGGCCTGGACCCCGACGTGATGTCGCTGTCCTCGAAGATCGGCGGCCTGCTCTTCGGCGCCTACTTCGCCCTGTGCGGGGTCGTGGCGCTCCTGATGGCCCTGCGGGACCGCCCGGCGGCGGGCCTCGGCCGCGTCCTGCTGATCAGCGCGGCGGTGGTCCACGGCCTGCTGGGCGCCTTCGCCTGGGGGCTGCTGGGCGTGGCGGAGTTCCTGTTCATGGTGGTGATGCTGGGCCTGATCGTGCTGCTGCTGATGACCTACGACAGCACCGAGGAGCCCTCCGACGCGGTGCCCGCGCCCGAGGGAGAGGGGCCGACGCCGGTCACCGGTCCGCCGGCGCCCACAACTCCGTGATCCCGACGCCCAGTTGGGCCAGCAGCCGGCGGACCAGCGGCAGACTGATGCCGATGACGTTGCCGTGGTCGCCGTCGATGCCGTCGATGAAGGGGGCCGAACGGCCGTCGAGGGTGAACGCGCCCGCGACGTAGAGGGGTTCGCCGGAGGCGACGTACGCGGCGATCTCCTCGTCGGTCGGTTCGCCGAAGCGGACGACCGTGGAGGCGGTGGCGGAGGCGTACCGGCCGCCGGCCGTGTCCCAGACGCAGTGGCCCGTCTGGAGGGTGCCGGCACGGCCGCGCATCGACTTCCAGCGGGCCGTGGCCTCCTCGGCGTCGGCGGGCTTGCCGAGCGCCTGGCCGTCGAGGTCCAGGACCGAGTCGCAGCCGATCACCAGCGCGCCCATGACCTCCGGGTTCGCCGCCACGACGGAGGCCTTCGCCTCGGCCAGGGCGAGCGCCAGCTCGGCGGGGGTCGGCGCGGTGACGGCGTCCTCGTCGACGCCGCTCACGATGACCTCGGGGTCCAGTCCGGCCTGACGCAACAGGTTCAGGCGGGCGGGGGACTGGGAGGCCAGGACGAGTCGGCGGCGCGGCTGATCGGTCATGGGATCAGCGTAGTCCGGTCACGAGCATCGCGAGCACCATGGCCACGGCCACGAAGACGCCCAGTCTGCGCAGCATGTTCTGCATGTCGCGCAGTTCTTGGGGGGGTTCGTCTTCGGGGTCGGACCACAGCATGCATTCGATGGTGCGGAATGGCCGGTCCCCGGCGCCTGAGTACGCGTACTCAAGTTGGCGCCGGGGTTCCGGTTCTAGCTCGGCCAGTAACTACGCACCCACGTCGCCGCGCCCGGCTGGGGCAGACGGCGGGTTGCGATCCTCGCCGGGTCGGACCAGGCGTCCCTCGGGCCCTGTGCGCCGGGCGGCTCGGTCGTGGCCGCCGCGGCGCGGGCGCGGACCACCGCCAGGGCGGCGGCCAGCTCCTCCGGTGTCGGGTTGCCCCGCAAAACCTTGATCGTCACAGCGGCTCCTTCGCAGCGGGTTGTTGCCGTGCTTCTACAGCGGGATGTTGCCGTGCTTCTTCGGCGGCAGGGACTCGCGCTTCGTACGCAGCTGACGCAGCCCCCGCACGATGTGCCGGCGCGTCTCGGACGGCATGATCACCGAGTCCACGTACCCACGCTCGGCCGCGACATAGGGATTCAGGAGCGTGTCCTCGTACTCCTGGATCAGCCGCGCCCGCGTCGCCTCCACATCGTCCGCCTCCGCGATCGTGCGCCGGTGCAGGATGTTCACCGCACCCTGCGCACCCATCACCGCGATCTGCGCGGTCGGCCAGGCCAGGTTCAGATCGGCACCCAGGTGCTTGGACCCCATCACGTCATACGCGCCGCCGAACGCCTTCCGCGTGATCACCGTGATCAGCGGGACCGTCGCCTCCGCATACGCGTAGATCAGCTTCGCACCCCGCCGGATGATCCCGGTGTGCTCCTGGTCCACCCCCGGCAGGAACCCGGGCACGTCCACAAACGTCAGCACCGGCACATTGAAGGCGTCACACGTGCGCACGAACCGCGCCGCCTTCTCGCTCGCGTCGATGTCCAGACAGCCCGCGAACTGCATCGGCTGATTGGCGACGATCCCCACCGGACGGCCCTCCACCCGCCCGAACCCGGTGAGGATGTTCGGCGCGAACAACGGCTGCGTCTCGAAGAACTCCGCATCATCCAGCACATGCTCGATCACCGCGTGCATGTCGTAGGGCTGGTTGGCGCTGTCCGGCACCATCACATCCAGCTCGCGGTCCTCGTCGGTGAGTTCGAGGTCCGCCTCCTCCGCGAACACCGGCGGCTCGGAGAGATTGTTGGACGGCAGGTACGACAGCAGCTGCTTGACGTACTCGATCGCGTCCTTCTCATCCCCCGCCATGTGATGCGCCACACCCGACGCCGAGTTGTGGGTGCGCGCACCCCCCAGCTCCTCAAAACCCACGTCCTCACCGGTGACCGTCTTGATGACGTCCGGACCGGTGATGAACATGTGCGAGGTCTGGTCCACCATCACCGTGAAGTCGGTGATCGCCGGCGAGTACACCGCCCCGCCCGCACACGGCCCGACAACCAGGCTGATCTGCGGGATCACCCCCGACGCGTGCGTGTTACGGCGGAAGATCTCCCCGTAGGCGCCCAGCGAGGCCACACCCTCCTGGATCCGCGCACCACCGGAGTCGTTGATGCCGATCACCGGGCACCCGGTCTTCAGCGCGAAGTCCATCACCTTGACGATCTTCTGCCCGTAGACCTCGCCCAGCGCCCCGCCGAAGACCGTGAAGTCCTGCGAGAACACCGCCACCGGACGGCCGTCGACCGTCCCGTACCCGGTGACGACACCGTCGCCGTAGGGGCGGTTGTTCTCCAGGCCGAAGTTGGTGGAACGGTGCCGGGCGAACTCGTCCAGCTCGACGAAGGAACCCTCGTCCAGGAGGAGTTCGATGCGCTCACGGGCCGTCAGCTTGCCCTTGGCATGCTGCTTCTCCACCGCACGTGCGGAGCCGGCGTGCGTCGCTTCCTCGATGCGGCGCTGAAGATCCGCGAGCTTGCCCGCGGTGGTGTGGATGTCGATCTGCTCTTCCGGCTCGGACATCGGGATCGCGGCTCCCTGCCTGCTCAAAAGGGGGGACGGTTACTCATCCGTAGAGTAGTGGCGCGCCTACCAATCGGCAGTGCGGCGTTTACCACACCTAGGGTGGCTTGCATGACGCCGCGAGATGCATCAGACGACAGCCGCTGGTCCGACCTCGACCGCCCGCCGCTCAACGGAGCCGCGCTGCGCCGGGCCCTGGTCCGGGACGGCGGGCACGAGGGCCTCTACTGCGATGTCGAGGTGGTGCAGCGCACCGGCTCCACCAACGCCGACCTCGTGGCGCTGGCCGTGGCGGGCGACGCGGAGGAGGGCGCGGTCCTCGTCGCGGAGGAGCAGACGGCCGGGCGGGGACGCCTGGACCGCCAGTGGACGGCGCCGCCGCGCTCGGGCCTGTTCTTCTCGGTCCTGCTGAAGCCCGCCGAGATCCCGGTGGCCCGGTGGGGCTGGCTACCACTGCTCACGGGAGTGGCGGTCGCGGCGGGGCTCTCGCGTTCCGCGGGGGTCGACACGGCACTCAAATGGCCGAACGACGTGCTGGTGACCGTCGGCGACGAGGAGCGCAAGGCCGGGGGGATCCTGGCGGAGCGGGCCGGGGACGACGGGGTGGTGGTGGGCGTCGGCATCAACGTCACCCTGAAGGAGGACGAGCTGCCGGTGCCCCAGGCGGGTTCGCTGGCGCTGGCCGGGGCGGTGAGCACGGACCGGGATCCGCTGCTGCGGGCGGTGCTGCGGTCCCTGGAGGACTGGTACGGGCGGTGGCGCTCGGCCGGGGGCGACCCGGGCGCGAGCGGGCTCCTGGAGGCCTATGCGGCCGGGTGCGCGACGCTCGGGCGGGTGGTGCGGGCGGAGCTGCCGGGGGACCGGGCGATCGTGGGCGAGGCGGTGGCCGTGGACGGCGACGGACGGCTGGTGATCGCGACGGAGGACGGGGTACAGGAGCCGGTGGGGGCGGGGGACATCGTGCACCTGCGTCCGGCGTGAGCGCGCCAGGGCGCGTACAGCAACCGGTGCCGTCGCGGAAGGGTCAGCCGTGCTTCACGGAGTGAGCTGGCGCACACCTGCCGTAGAGTTGGGGCCGGTCGATACCTGACCGCGGCAGATCGGAAGGGCAGCAGGCGTGACCGTCGACGACACGGGCTCCGGCATGGACCCCCACGCCGCCGACCCCGGCGACGACCCCCTCGCCCTGCGTCTCGAACAGCTCATCCTCGGCGCGGAGCGGCGCTACACCCCTTTTCAGGCCGCCCGCAGCGCCGGTGTCTCCATGGAGCTGGCCTCCCGTTTCTGGCGGGCCATGGGCTTCGCCGACATCGGGCAGGCCAAGGCGCTGACCGAGGCCGACGTACTGGCGCTCCGGCGCCTGGCCGGTCTCGTCGAGGCGGGGCTGCTGAGCGAGGCCATGGCCGTGCAGGTGGCCAGATCCACCGGCCAGACCACCGCCCGTCTCGCCGAGTGGCAGATCGACTCCTTCCTGGAGGGCCTGACCGAGCCGCCCGAGCCGGGCATGACGCGCACCGAGGTCACGTACCCGCTGGTCGAGCTGCTCCTGCCCGAACTGGAGGAGTTCCTCGTCTACGTCTGGCGCCGCCAGCTCGCCGCCGCGACCGGCCGTGTCGTCCAGGCCGCCGACGACGAGGAGATGGTGGACCGCCGCCTCGCCGTCGGCTTCGCCGACCTCGTCGGGTTCACGCGGCTGACCCGCCGTATGGAGGAGGAGGAGCTCGGCGAACTCGTCGAGGCCTTCGAGACCACCGCCGCCGACCTGGTGGCGGCGCGCGGCGGGCGGCTCATCAAGACGCTCGGTGACGAGGTGCTCTACTCCGCCGACGACGCGGGCGTCGCCGCCGAGATCGCGCTGCGGCTCATCGAGACGATGGCGAACGACGAGACCATGCCCGAACTGCGGGTCGGCATCGCGTTCGGCACGGTGACCACCCGGATGGGCGATGTCTTCGGCACGACCGTGAACCTGGCCTCCCGGCTGACGTCGATAGCGCCACGGGACGCCGTCCTCGTGGACAGCGCCTTCGCCGAGGAGCTGATCCGTACCGGTGAGGCGCCGGCCTCCGAGGCGGAGGCGGCGGAGGCCGCGGCGACCGCCGAGAAGGAGGGCGAGGAGCCCCCGACGTACCGCTTCGCGCTGCAGCCGATGTGGCAGCGGCCCGTGCGTGGACTCGGTGTCGTCGAGCCCTGGCTGCTCACCCGGCGTGACGGACCGCCGGCGTAGCCCTCGCGGTCAGTCGTGGCGCGCGGTGAGCGGGTCCACGCACAGCCCGATGATCGGCACACAGACCCCGGGACGGTCCGACGGGCTGGGCGACGGCTGGGGGCTCGGGGGCTCCGCGGGCCTGCTGGGGGCGGGCGTCGGCGCGGCCGCGGGTGGCTGAGGAGTACGGGGACTCGTCGTCCGCGGTGGCTGGGGCGCGGGGGTGTCCGGGGCCTGCGGGATCGTCGTCGTCCCCGGGTCCGGGGGCGGTGCGGCCGTCGTGGCGGAGGGCGTCGGTACGAGGGTGGCGGGTGCCGTGGGGGTGGCGGTCAGGCCGCCCATGGCGGAGGTCGCGGACGGGCTGACCCGGGGCAGAGAGCCCACCGTCGCGGCGGCGTTCGTGGCGCGGTCCGTGCCCGACGGGCCGGTGCCTGTGTCCCCGTCCGCCCACGGTTCCGCCTCCGGTGGGCCGAGGCCGCCGAGCCCGGACTCCGGAGTCAGCCGTACGAGGCTCAGGGCGCCGGCGGCCAGGGCGAGGCCGCCCGCGGCGAGCAGGACCTTGCGGGGACGGGGGCGGCGGTGCCGTCCGCGGGGCCCGAAGAGCCGGGGCGGTGTGACCGCGGCCGTGAAGTCCTCCGCGCCCTGCCCGGTCACCGCCTTCGCTGATTCCGTAACCGCCATGACGATTCCTTCCCGCTGCGCGCGCCCCCGTTGCGCCGTGGCGGACGCACGCTATGCGCTCCGGCGGGCGGGGGGAGTGCGGTTACGGGGGATATCACCCGAACGGGGTGGCTTCCCCCTGGGGGGACGGGCTGCGATGATCGGGACGGTTGTTGTTAACCCGCGTTAACCGGAGGGTGTCATGAGCGAGGAGCGGTACGGGGAGTTCGTGCTGGTACGGCGGCACGGGGACGGCGGGCATGTCGCGGAACTCGCCCTGGACCGGCCCAAGGCCATGAACGCGGTGTCGACGGAGATGGCGCGGTCGGTGGGGGCGGCCTGTGCGGCGCTGGGGTCGGACAGCTCGGTCCGGGTGGTGGTGCTGACCTCCACGCACGAGCGGGCGTTCTGTGTGGGGGCGGATCTGAAGGAGCGGAACTCCTTCAGTGACGCGGATCTGGTGCGGCAGCGGCCGGTGGCGCGGGGGGCGTACACGGGGGTGCTGGAGCTTCCGGTGCCGACGATCGCCGCGGTGCACGGGTTCGCGCTCGGGGGCGGGTTCGAGCTGGCGCTGTCGTGCGACCTGATCGTGGCCGACGGGACGGCTGTCGTGGGGCTGCCCGAGGTGTCGGTGGGCGTGATTCCCGGGGGCGGCGGTACGCAGCTGCTGCCGCGGCGGGTCGGGGCGGCGCGGGCGGCGGAGCTGATCTTCTCGGCGCGGCGGGTGGAGGCGGCGGAGGCGAAGGCGCTGGGGCTCGTGGACGAACTGGTGGAGCCGGGGCGCGACCGTGAGGCCGCGCTGTCCCTGGCCGCGACGATCGCGGGCAACTCGCCGGTGGGGCTGCGGGCGGCGAAGCGGGCCCTGCGTCTCGGTCATGGCCTGGATCTGCGGGCGGGCCTGGAGGTCGAGGACGCGGCCTGGAGGTCGGTGGCGTTCTCGGGGGACCGCGCGGAGGGGGTCGCGGCCTTCAACGAGAAGCGCAAGCCGCAGTGGCCGGGTGAGTGACGGTTCGGCAGGTCATGGACGGCGCCGCCGCTCGTATGGGGCGGCGGCGTCGGTTCCGTGACACCTGTTCGCCGTATCAATGTCCCTGTTTGTCGGGAACCTCCCTAGCCTGGTGTGATGGGTGAGGACGTTCGACTGGCGGCCGTTGTGGGGTTGGCGCAGGGGATGGCGGCGGCGCATTCTTCGCGGGAGGCCTGGCGGGCCGCCGCGAGTGGGGCCTGCCGGGCGCTCGGGGGGAGCTTCGCCGCGCTGTCCGTGTGGGAGCGTGAGCTGGGGCGGTTGCGGGTCCTCGCCAATGTGGGCGACCGGGCCGACGGCGAGGCCGAGTTCCCCGATGACGAGGCCTATCCCGTGCACCAGTTCCCCGAGATCACCGAGTTCCTGCACGAGCGCTGGGCCGGCGGCGGCGAGCCCAACGCCTGGGTCGAGACCGCGGAGGGTCCGGCGGCCGGAGGGCCCCCCGGCTACGTCCACCAGCGCGTCGCCGCGCTGCGCCGCCGTGGCCGCGGGTGCTGTGTCGTCGCCCCTATCGTGCTGCACGGCCGGGCGTGGGGGGAGTTGTACGTGGCCCGCCCCGTCGGCGCCCCGCTCTTCGAGCGCGCCGACGCCGACTTCGCCACCGTCCTCGCCTCCGTCGTCGCCGCCGGTATCGCCCAGGCGGAGCGGCTGGAGGAGGCCCGGCGGCTGGCGTACACCGACGCGCTCACCGGTCTGGCCAACCGCCGTGCCGTGGACGGGCGGCTCGACGAGGCCGTCGAACGGCACCGCAGGGACGGCGTCGTCGTCAGCCTCGTCGTCTGCGACCTGAACGGACTCAAGCGCGTCAACGACACCCGCGGGCACGCCGTGGGCGACCGCCTGCTGGAACGCTTCGGCTCGGTGCTCTCCCTGTGCGGCGCCATGCTCCCCGGCGCGCTCGCGGCCCGGCTCGGCGGCGACGAGTTCTGTCTGCTCGCCGTCGGCCCGCCCGCCGGCGACGTCGTCCGCGCCGCCGACGAACTGTGCCGCAGGGCGGCCGAGTTGGAACTGGGCGAGGGGGTCGCCTGCGGGGTCGCCTCCACCGCCGACCCCATCGGCCCGGTCCGCTCCGCCCGCCGCCTCTTCCGGCTCGCCGACGCCGCCCAGTACCGGGCCAAGGCCATGCGCGCGACGAAACCGGTGGTCGCGGGCCGGGAGGGTCCCGACGACCCCGTCGTGCAACTGGCCGACGCTCCCTCCACCGAACCGCAGACCGCGGAGCGCCGCCGGTTCCGCGGACGAAGGTAAGGGGCGAACCCCGCTCCCACTGGTGACATCTTGGAATTCAGTGCGTACGCTCCTGAATATGGATATGCACACTGTGGTGGTGGGGACGTCCGGAGTCACCGCGTCCGACGTTCTCGCCGTGGCGCGCGACGGCGCCCGGGTCGAGCTGAGCCAGGAGGCCGTGAGCGCCCTCGCCGCGGCCCGCGAGATCGTGGACGCGCTGGCGGCCAAGCCCGAGCCCGTCTACGGCGTCTCCACCGGCTTCGGGGCCCTCGCGACCCGGCACATCAGCCAGGAGCTGCGCGGCCGGCTCCAGCGGAACATCGTCCGCTCGCATGCCGCTGGAATGGGCCCCCGCGTGGAGCGCGAGGTCGTGCGCGCGCTGATGTTCCTGCGGCTCAAGACCGTCTGCTCGGGGCACACCGGCGTCCGCCCCGAGGTCGCGCAGACCATGGCGGACCTCCTGAACGCCGGTATCACCCCGGTCGTCCACGAGTACGGCTCCCTCGGCTGCTCCGGCGACCTCGCCCCGCTCTCCCACTGCGCCCTCGCGCTCATGGGCGAGGGCGAGGCCGAGGGCCCGGACGGGACCGTGCGGTCCGCCGGGGAACTGCTCGCCGAGCACGGCATCGCCCCCGTCGAGCTGCGCGAGAAGGAGGGCCTCGCCCTCCTCAACGGCACCGACGGCATGCTCGGCATGCTGATCATGGCCCTCGCCGATCTGGACACCCTGTACAAGTCCGCCGACATCACCGCCGCGCTCTCCCTGGAGGCGCTGCTCGGCACCGACAAGGTGCTCGCGCCCGAGCTGCACGCCATCCGCGCCCACCCGGGGCAGGGCGCCTCCGCCGCCAACATGCTCGCCGTACTGAAGGACTCGCAGCTCACCGGGCACCACCAGGACGACGCCCCGCGGGTCCAGGACGCCTACTCCGTGCGGTGTGCTCCGCAGGTCGCCGGGGCGGGCCGGGACACCATGGCGCACGCCCGGCTCGTCGCCGAGCGGGAGCTGGCCTCGGCCGTGGACAACCCCGTGGTCCTGCCGGACGGGCGCGTGGAGTCCAACGGCAACTTCCACGGCGCCCCCGTCGCCTACGTCCTGGACTTCCTCGCCATCGCCGCCGCCGACCTCGCCTCCATCGCCGAGCGGCGCACGGACCGGCTGCTCGACAAGAACCGCAGCCACGGCCTGCCGCCGTTCCTCGCGGACGACGCCGGTGTCGACTCGGGGCTCATGATCGCCCAGTACACGCAGGCCGCCCTGGTCAGCGAGCTGAAGCGGCTGGCCGTACCCGCCTCGGCCGACTCCATCCCGTCCTCCGCCATGCAGGAGGACCACGTGTCGATGGGCTGGTCGGCCGCGCGCAAGCTCCGTACCGCCGTCGACAACCTCACCCGGGTCATCGCCGTCGAGCTCTACGCCGCCACCCGCGGCATCGAGCTGCGCGAGGGGCTGACGCCCGCGCCGGCGTCCCGGGCCGTCATCGAGGCCGTACGCAAGGCGGGTGTGCGGGGTCCCGGCCCCGACCGCTTCCTCGCCCCCGACCTCGCGGCGGCGGACGCCTTCGTGCGGGACGGCCGGCTCGTCGCGGCCGTGGAGAGCGTCACGGGGCCGCTGCAGTAGCGGACAGTACGGAGCCCCGCCGTCCGGACGTGACGGCGGGGCTCCGCGGTACTTACTTGATCTTGTCGACCTGGGCGGTGATCAGCTCCGCCGAGGTCGCGGTGGGCTTCGTCGACTCCCCGGCCAGCGCGGCGAGGTTCATCGTGTAGAAGGTGGCGACGGTGTTGCCCTTGCGCACGACCTCGATGGTGAAGCCGGCCGCGCTCGCGCCCTCCATGGCCACTTCCTGGGTGTACGCCACGGACTCGTCGCCCTTGCCGGAACCCTCGGCCGCGGAGACCTTGTTGACCTTCGTGGTCTCGCCGTCACCGGTGAAGCTGTAGCCGCCGGCGCAGGCCGAGACACCCTCGGAGACGGCCTTCAGGGCCTTCTCGGCGCCGTCGCCCTCGTAGGAGGACAGCCCCACGAACGTCGCGTTGACGTCGAAGGCGGCTTCGAGGTTCTCGGGATCAGCCGTGTCGGCGCCCGCCGGCACCGAGGAGACGCCGGTGGACGCCTGCGCGTCGGTGTCTCCCGGCGGCAGGGCGACCATGGACCAGAGCAGCGGCTCGCACTCGGCCTTGCTCACCTCGGCCTCGGACTTGGACTTCGGCAGATCGCTCGTGTCCTCGATCTTGAACTTCTTCGCGTCCAGATCCCCCTGCGTGAGCAGCAGCTTCTTCAGCTCCGCCGCACTCAGCGCCTTCGCGGCCTGGGTGGGGGATGCGGAGGAGTTCCCCGCGTCCGTGGACTTGGAGCCGTCGGACTCCTCGCTCGAACAACCCGTGATGAGGGCGAGCGTCACCGCGCTCAGGGCGACCGTGGCGCCTATGCGCGCCCTCGATGATCTCTTCATGGGCGGACTATGAAGGTTTGTTTAAAGAATCGTCAAGTCAGTTCAGAAACCGTGACGTTCCCGTCGGACCGAATAGACCACGAAGCCCGCACCCAGGGCGAGCGAGACGGTTCCGCCGACGACGTACGGCGTGGTGTCGAAGCTTCCGGTGTCGGCGAGTTCGACCCCGGAGTCGTCGGAGGTGCCCGTGGCGGCGACCCGTGCCTGCTGGGTCACCTGTGTGGCCGGGGGAGCCTGTCTGGCCGGCTCGTCACCGGTCGCGTTGGCGGACGGGACGAACCACAGGGCGCCCAGCAGGGTTCCCGCGGCGGTGGCGGTCAGCAACGGACGGCGAGCGGATGACACGGAATATCGATCCCCTTGTGACGCTGGCGAATTGGCCGTGTGGGGCGATGCTAATGAAAGGGCCGGGTCGCGGGAAAGTCGTGGGAGCCTCAAGCCCGTCCCGGGCCGTACTCTCCGACCATGAGCACTGAAGAGACATCACCTTTTGTCCGGCTTCGGGTGGAGCTCGTCCTGGAAGTGGACGACGCGGACGCCGTGACCAAGGCGGCCCTGCGCCGCATCGCCGACGACACCGAGATGCCCGCCGACGAGCGGGCGCACGCCGAGAGCGCTGTGACGGAAGACACCGCAGAGGCGCTCGCCTATCTCGTGGACCCGTTCGACCTGGTCAGTGAGGTGCCCGGGGTCGACCTCGCGCAGGCCTCCTGGTCCAGCGAGCAGATCGACTACGACCCCGATTCGCCCGACTGGGACCTCGACGAGGATGATGTCGACGAGGACGACGACGAGGAGACGGTCGGCTAGCGCGGCTTGGGGAAATCGTGACCCCGGCCGGCAACCGCCGTCCGGGGTTTCTTCGTCTCAAGCGGCGCACTGACCGACATCCACCCCACCCGGCGCGGCGGACGTGGCGTGCCCCACACATCCCAGGGATGTGGAACGGGACGAACCGGTCGTAGCGTTGAAGATTCTTGATGGGGACTCTCGGGTTTCCGGGTTCGGCGACGATGGAGAAGCGTGTGATGACGGTCGGTAAGCGGCGCAGGGGCCTGACGGTCGCGTCCGCTCTGCTCGGTGGTGTGCTGGTGCTCTCGGCGTGCTCCGGCGGCGACGAAGCGTCCGGTGACGACGGCGGCGACACCTCGCAGGCCAAGGTCGACGAGGCGGCGGCTCAGAAGACCTCCGAGGCGCAGATCAAGATCACGCCGAAGGACGGCACCGACAACGCCTCCATCAACAACTCCGCCGCCGTCACCGTGAGCAAGGGCACGCTCACCGAGGTGACGATGACCACCGCCGACGGTGCCGCCGTCGAGGGCGCGATATCCGCGGACAAGACCAGCTGGAAGCCCAACGCCCCGCTGGAGCGGTCCACCACCTACAAGATCGCGGTCACCGCGAAGGACGCCAAGGGCCTGGAGGCCCACGAGAACGCCTCCTTCAGCACGGTCTCCCCGGACAACAGCTTCCTCGGCTACTTCACGCCGGAGGACGGCTCCACCGTCGGCGTGGGCATGCCGGTCTCGATCAACTTCGACAAGGCGATCACCAACAAGGCAGACGTCCAGAAGGGCGTGACCGTCTCCACCACCAGCGGCCAGGAGGTCGCCTGCCACTGGTTCAACGACCAGCGCATGGACTGCCGCCCGGACGAGTACTGGAAGGAAGGCTCCACCGTCACGCTGAAGCTCGCGCTCGACGGTGTCGAGGGAGCCGAGGGCGTCTACGGCGTCCAGCAGAAGACGGTCACCTTCACCATCGGCCGCAACCAGGTGTCCTACGTCGACGCCAACACCAAGCAGATGAAGGTCACCCAGGACGGCAAGGTCGTCAAGACCATCCCGATCTCGGCCGGTTCGCCGGAGAACAAGACCTACGAGGGCATCATGGTGATGTCGGAGATGTTCAAGGAGACGCGCATGAACGGCGCGACCGTGGGCTTCACCGACGACGACGGCAAGGGCGAGTACGACATCAAGGACGTGCCCCACGCCATCCGCCTGACCAACTCCGGCACCTTCATCCACGGCAACTACTGGGGCGCCGACTCGGTCTTCGGCAACGTCAACACCAGCCACGGCTGCGTGGGCCTGAACGACACCAAGGGCGCCAACGACAAGGGCACCGAGGGCTACTGGTTCTACAGCAACTCGATCGTCGGTGACGTCGTCGTCGTCCAGAACACCGGCGACAAGACGGTGGCCCCGGAGAACGGCCTCAACGGCTGGAACATGAGCTGGGCGGACTGGAAGGCGGGCTCGGCGGTCTGAGCCGCCTGCCTTCCCCGCAGCAAGCGGCCCCCGGGACCATCAGGTCCCGGGGGCCGCTCACTTGTCGCTGCTACTTGCCGTAGTACGCGTTGTAGATCGAGATGGTCGCCTTGTTGCCCTTCTTGTCGGCGACCTTCGCGTGGAAGGAGACGGCCTTGCCCTCGGCCGGGTTCTTCACGGTGATCTTGCCGCCCGTGACCTTGACCTTCTTCCAGGTCTGGCCGTAGTCGTACGACACGTACACCGACAGCGACTTGAGGTTGCCGCCCGCCGCTGCGCCCACGACGCTGACCGGGAAGGTCTGCTTCTTGTCGGCCTCGACCCGGCTGTCCAGACCCGTCTTCGCGTTGAAGCGGACCGTGGAGGCAGGGAGCTTGACCTGGTCGGAGGCCGGCTTCTTGGACTTGAACGTCCAGCTCGCGTCGATCCGCGTGGAGGCGGCGGCGACCTTGACGCTCCGCTTCACCGAGGTCGTCAGCTTGTACTCGGCCTCGGCGGAGGGAACCTTGAAGGCGCCCTCACCGAACAGCGGGTCGGTGTTGGATCCGATCTTGGTGCCGTTGCGGTACAGCTCCGTCTTCACCGAGGTGAAGTCCGAGGAGCCGGCGTGCTTGGCCGCGTCGGCGAACAGCGGCAGGAAGCCGTAGATGCTGTTGCCCTCACGGAACAGGCCGTAGTCCGCGTTGATGTGCGGACCGAAGACCGCGTTGTTGAAGGTCTTCTGGTAGGTCTGGCCCGCCTTGAAGGTCTGCGGGGCGCCCAGCGTGTAGAAGGCGTCCGGGATCGGGAAGCCCTCGGGGCTGCGGCTGCCGTACTGCTCGAGGTCGAAGGTCCACTGGATCTTGTCGGCCGTCGAGACGTACGTCGTGCGCGTGCCCGGCAGCTTCTGCTCGACGGGCATGCCGATCACCACGTCCTGCGGGAACATGCCCCACGACACCACACCACCGGTCTTGCCGGAGGAGGAGGCGCCGAGCCGGTTCTTCACCGTGGCGAGCTCGTTGGCCTTGAAGTGGCGGACCTTGTCGCCCTGGATCTTCTTCACCTTGGCGGTGGTGGCCACGTCGTACTCGGCGCTGGCGCCCTTGGTCCACTGGCCGCTCCAGGTCTGCTGGAGACCGGAGACCTCGCCGCCCAGGTGGGCCATGCGCACATTGGCGAAGGAGTCGAGACCGACGCCGATGCCGATGCCCGCCGGGTCGTACATGTAGTTGATCATCGCTGAGAGCTGCTTGGCCTCGGCGTCCGGCACCGTGATGTCGGCCGCCTTGGTCTTACGGGCGTCGATCGTGACCGAGGTGTCCTTGGTGACGTTCAGCCGCGGCTGGACCAGCCAGTCGAGGCCGCCCTCCAGGTCGCTGAAGTCCTTGGCGATCCAGGCGTCCAGCAGGTACTGGCCCTTGGGCAGCCGCATCGTGGTGGTGCCGGAAGCGACCGGCGGAACGCCGAAGGCACGGCCGTTGGCCAGGCTCGAGTAGCCGAGCAGGACGGTGTTGTAGACGTCCGTCGGCCGGCCGTCCTTGCCGATGTGCTTGACGGTGACGTCGTACGACTCCACCTCGCGCTGCACCGCGGCGGCCGTACGCACGCTCTGCCCGCCGCCCGTCGCCGTCACGTAGGCCGAGTAGGCGCCGTCCAGCGTGCCGCCCAGCTTGGTGTTGACCGTGAAGCCGACGGTGGCCTTGCCGCCCGCCGGGACGGTCACCGTGGTGGCGCCCAGCTTGAAGAAGCCCGCCGGGGCCGGCCGGCCCTTGGGGTCGGTGGCGGTCGACGACAGCTTCAGCGTGACGTCCGCCGTACCGAGGTTGCGGTACGTCAGCTCCTTGGTGACCGGGGTGTCGTCGGTGTGCGGCCACTGCTGCACCCCGAAGGACACCGACACCGGGTCGGCGATCACGGTCTGCTTGATGGCCTTGTCGACCTGGATGCGGCCCGAACCCTGCTCGAACGGCGTGTACTTGCCGCCCTTGGTGGACGCGGTCAGCGCGCCCTTGAGCTCGGCGTAGGTCCACTCCGGGTGCTGCTGCTTCAGGATCGCGGCGGCACCGGCGACATGCGGCGTCGCCATCGACGTACCCGAGATGGTCAGGTAGCCGGCCGGCTTCTCGCCGACCTCCTGCTCGATCATGCTGCCCTTGGCGGACGCGGCGGTGATGTCCACGCCCGGCGCGGTGACGTCCGGCTTGATGGCGCCGTCGCCGAGCCGCGGGCCGGTGGAGGAGAAGTCGGCCAGCTTGTCCTTGTCGTCGACCGCGCCGACGGTGAGCGCGGCGTCCGCGCTGCCCGGCGAACCGACCGACTCCGGGCCCGAGTTGCCCGCCGCGATGGCGAACAGGATGCCCTTCTCGGCGGACAGCTTGTTGACCGCCGCCTCCAGCGGGTCCACCTCGGGGGTGTCCATGCCGCCGAGGCTGAGGTTGACGACCTGGGCGCCCTGCTCGGCCGCCCACTCCATGCCGGCGAGGATCCCGGAGTCGTCACCGGAGCCGGTGTCGTCGAGGACCTTGCCGCTGAGGATGTCGGCGCCGGGCGCCACACCCTTGTACTTGCCGCCGGACTTCGCTCCGGTGCCCGCCGCGATGGACGCGACGTGCGTGCCGTGGCCGACCTTGTCCTCGTCGGTCGCGGCCGGGGTGAAGTTCTTCGAGGCGATCACCTGGTCCTTGAGGTCCGGGTGGTTCGCGTCGACGCCGGTGTCCAGCACGGCGATCTTGACGCCCTTGCCGTCGTACCCGGCCGACCACGCCTTGGGGGCGCCGATCTGGGCGACGGACTTGTCGAGCGTGGCCTTGCGGGTGCCGTCGAGCCAGACGTGCGCGATGCCGGAGGCCGTCCGGTCGCCGTTGGTGACGGCGTCCCAGAGGTCGGGCGTCTCGGTGTACGGCGTCTGCACGGCGTCCGCGTTGAGGGACTTCAGGGTCCGGCGGAGCTGGCCCGCGTCCCGGACGTCGGCCTTGGTGCCGGCGGCGGCGCCCTTGTAGCCGACGATCACCTTCAGGCCCTTGGCCTGCGACTTGCGGGTCGCCGACTTGCTGAGCTCGGTGATGTCGAACAGCCGCTGGTCGAGCTTGCCGGCGGTGATCAGCCGGGCCGCGTCGGCGGGTATGACGAGCGTGTGCCCGTCGTCCTTGCGGATCTGAACGGGTATGTGCTTCCGGCCCTCCGCCCGCTGCAGGGCGACGACCCGGCCCTTGGCGTCCACGCTGACCCGGTCACCCGTGATGAGGGTGATGCGGTGGTGGGCGGTGAGCTGGGCGGCGGCGGAACCGGTCCGCTGCTCGGGCTTCGCCGACGCCGGGCTGGTCATGCCGGCGGCGAGGGCGACGGCGGCCGCCGTGGCGACGGTGGCCGCGCATGCTCTTTTCACTTGTCTGCGCAAGTTTCCCCCTTGCTGAAGTACCGGGCGAATTTCCCCGTTCACCCGGCCGGGGGCAGTCCTGCACAGACGTACGTGCACCCCCCGGAATACGAAGTATGCCGGGGGGTGATCAGCGACCTCAATAGACTTACGCGCCCGCGTTTTCCTTGACGGAGATCTTTCCCTTGCGGATGGTCGCGAGGCGGGGGGCCTTCTTCGCGATGGACGAATCGTGCGTGACCATGATGAAAGTGAGCCCCAACTCCTTCCACATGCGTTCGAGTACGTCCATGATCTCGTCGCGCATCGACTCGTCGAGGTTGCCGGTGGGCTCGTCGGCGAGCAGCACCTTGGGCTGCTTGACCAGGGCACGAGCGATCGCGACACGCTGCTGCTGACCGCCGGACATCTCCGAGGGCAGATGCGTGAGCCGCTCCCCGAGGCCCACCGACTTCAGCGCCTCCGCCGCCTGTTCACGCCGGTCCTTCACCTTCACGCCGAGCGGTACGAGCGCGGTTTCGACGTTCTCCTGTGCGGTCAGTGTGGGGATCAGATTGAAACTCTGGAACACGAAGCCGATGTTCGCGCTGCGCACGCCGGTGAGTTTGGCCTCGGACAGTTTGGCGAGATCTGTGCCATCCAAAACGACCTCACCGGATGTCGGCCGGTCGAGTCCGCCGAGCATCTGGAGAAGCGTGGACTTACCCCCGCCGGTGGGGCCTTGGATGACGAGCCGGTCGCCGTCGGCGATGGTGAGGTCGACTCCGTCGAGGGCGCGGACCGTTTCCTTGCCCCGGGTGTAGAGCTTGGAGACGTTTCTGAGTTCGTACATGGGGTGGCTCCTGAAGTGGTGTTCGGGCTGCTTCGGGGGAGTTCGCTACTCGACTCGCCTCAGTGCGTCCGCCGGGCGGAGACGGGAGGCGCGCCAGCCGCCGAAGCCGCCCGCGATCAGGCCGCCCGCCACCGCCAGGCCCACCGCCAGGGCGATCGTCGTCGCGCTGACCGGGGCCGTGAGGGCGACCTCCAGGGCGTTCGACGACTGCTGGGCCGCCGGGCCGCCCATGCCGCCGCCGGGGCCGCCGCCCATGCCACCACCACCCGGGCCGCCGCCGAAGCCGCCGCCCGTGCCGCCGAGTTGGGCCTCCAGGGTCGGGCTGATCGCCGTCACCACGTAGGCGCCCGCCAGGCCCACCGCGATGCCGAGCGCGCCGCCGACCAGGCCGTTGACGACCGCCTCACCGACCACCTGCCGGGTCACCCGGCCCGACTTCCAGCCCAGCGCCTTCAGCGTGCCGAACTCCCGCACCCGGCGCGACACCGCCGAGGAGGTCAGCAGTCCGGCGACCAGGAACGCCGCCGCCAGTACCGCGATCGACAGCCACTTGCCGACGCTCGACGCCAGGTCCGACGCCGTCGACAGCGACCCCGACACCGTGTCCGCCAGATCCGCCGACGTCGTCACCGTCGTACCGGAGATGTTTTGTTGGATCTCCGACTTCACGGCCTCGATCCGCTGCGAGTCGGTCGCCTTGACGTAGATCGTGGTGACCTTGTTCTTCGAGTCGCTCAGCGTCTGCGCCTGCTTCAGCGGGATGTAGAGGTTGGCCGCCGCGTCCCCGCTCTCCGGCGTCGCGATGCCGATCACCTCGAACTTGGTGCCCTTGACGGTCACCGTGGAGCCGACCTTCAGCTCCTTCTCCTTGGCGTACGACGCATCGGCCACGACCACCTTGGCGTCGGTCTCCGACGACTTGAACGTACGGCCGCTGGTGATCTTCGAGGAGGTCAGCGGACCCAGCGCCGGCTCGGTGACGTCCGTGCCGTAGACCGAGTAGTTGTTGACGTCGAACTCGGCGCCGCCGCCCTCGACCCGGCCCTCGGGAGACTGCATGCCGCCGCCCGGACCGCCCTGTCCCTGGCCCTGCGCCGAGCCCCCGTCCTGCTGGAACTCACCCCGCCGGAACTGCCCGCTGACCTTGATGACCTGAAGGCTCAGCCCGCCGACCGCGTCCGAGACCCCGCTCTGCGAGCCGACCTTGTCCACGGTCGAGCTCGCCAGGGTCTGGAAGCCCTGGACCATGACCCGGTCGCTGCTCTGCTCCTCGTCGGAGTCCTCGTCCCGCGCGTCGAACTCGAAGCGCGGCCGCTCCGGCTGACTCCCCTCGGCGGCGGCCGCCTTGGTGACCGTCATGTCGGTGCCGAGCCCGTACAGCGACTCCAGGACCTTGTCCTGGGCCTTGGACATGCCCGAGGACACGGAGTTGACCACGATGACGAGGGCGATGCCCAGCGCGAGACCGGAGGCGACGACGAGGGCCGCCTTTCTGCGGCGGCGCAGCTCGCGCCTCAGGTAGGTGAAGAACATGCGCCGCAAGCTAGGGACAGCGCGTGATGACTCGATAAGGCTGAAATAAGAGAAGCATGAGAAGGCTGTCCGCGAGCCAGGAGCGGGCCCGCACACCACTGTCAGCGTGGCTTGATTACGCCAAGCGCTGACACGGGTCCGCCCAGCGCCGGAAGAGCAGCTTCCGCCCGGCGTCCGTGCTTGTGTGGGCGCATGACGGCTCACACGGTGGAATACGTCCGGTACCGCATTCCCGAGCAGCAGTCGGCGGAGTTCCTGGCCGCCTACACCCGCGCCGCGATCAGTCTCGCGGCCGCCCCGGAGTGCGTGGACTACGAACTCACGCGCTGCGAGGAGGACTTCGAGCACTTCGTCCTCCGGATCACCTGGACCTCGACCGAGGACCATGTCGAGGGCTTCCGCAACTCGGAACTGTTCCCCGACTTCCTGGCCGAGATCCGCCCCTTCATCGGCAACATCGAGGAGATGCGGCACTACAAGGCGACCAGCGTGCGCGGGACCGGCTCCGCGGTGCCGACGCTGTACGCGTGGGCGGGCGGCGCCGAAGCACTCGCCCGCCTGACCACCGCCTTCTACGACCGGGTCCGCAAGGACGACCTCCTGGCCCCGCTGTTCCAGGGCCTGCCCGAGGCCCATGCCGAGCATGTCGCCCTCTGGTTCGGCGAGGTCCTCGGCGGCCCGACCGCCTACTCCGACACCCAGGGCGGCCACGGACACATGGTCGCCAAGCACCTGGGCCTGAACATCACCGAGCCCCAGCGGCGCCGCTGGGTCAACCTCATCCAGGACGCGGCCGACGAGGCGGGCCTGCCCACGGACGCCGAGTTCCGCAGCGCGTTCCTCGCCTACGTGGAATGGGGCACCCGCCTGGCGGTCTACTTCTCCAGCCCCGACGCCAAGCCTCCGGCCGAGCAGCCGGTGCCGAAGTGGAACTGGGGGGCCGCGCCGCCGTATCAGGGCTGAACGGCCCCGGCTCCGGTCCCGGCCCTGGTCGCGTCCGCGCCCCAGCTCGCCAGCAGGCGCAGCGCCTCGGCCGAGGGTGAGCCCGGCTCGGGGTGGTAGGTGACCAGGGACTGCTCCGAGCCGTCGGTCAGGGTGAACGACTCGAAGTTCAGGGTCAGTTCGCCGACCAACGGGTGCCGCATCCGCTTGACGCCGTAGCTCTTCTCCTTGACGTCATGCGTGGCCCACAGCCGTCGGAACTCCTCGCTCTTCAGGGAGAGTTCACCGACCAGGGAGGAGAGCAGGGGGTCGTCCGGGTGGCGGCCCGCGTCCATGCGCAGATAGCTGACCATGTCGTAGGCCTTCTGGTCCCACTCCACGAACAGCTCCCGGTAGTCCGGGCGCAAGAACACCAGCCGCGCCCAGTTCCGCTCCTGCGCCGGCAGCTCCGCCCAGTCCCCGAAGACGGCCGCGGCCATCCGGTTCCAGGCGAGCAGGTCCGAGCGCCGTCCGGTGATGTACGCCGGGACGGTGTCGATCGAGTCCAGCAGCTGCCGCAGCGCCCCGCGCACCTGCTCCGTCCGCCCGGCCTGCTGCTTCTTCTTCTGCGGCTTCGGCTTGGCCAGATGCATGAGGTGCGCGTACTCGGCCTCGCTCAGCCTGAGCGCCCGCGCGATGGCGTCCAGCACCTCCGCCGACACGTTCCGCCCGTTGCCCTGCTCCAGGCGCGTGTAGTACGCCACCGACACCCCGGCCAGCTGCGCCAGCTCCTCGCGCCGCAGCCCCGGCACCCTGCGGTGCCGTCCGAAGTCGGGCAGCCCCACATCCTCCGGCTTCAGCCGGGCACGCCGGGTGCGCAGGAACTCGCTCAGCTCGGCACGCGGGTCCAGGCCGCCGCCGGGCCCGGCCGGAGATTCGGGCTGCTCGTCCATGCCGTCCAGTATTCCCGGTCGTACGCCCACCAGCCTGACCCTCTCAGTAGTAGGAACGCCAGACGTACGCAAAGCCGTGACCTGGGTAAACGCTCGCGCCCTCGGCAGTCTGGAGGACGTGCCCGGCGGAAGGCAGCCGGGCACGCAACCTCTGAGGAGAGCCACTCCCATGACCACTGTCGCTGCGTACGCCGCTCCCGCCGCCAAGGCGCCGCTGGAGCGCACCACCATCGAGCGCCGTGCGGTCGGCGAGTTCGATGTGCTGATCGACATCAAGTTCGCGGGCATCTGCCACTCGGACATCCACCAGGCCCGTGAGGGCTGGGGCGAGGCCATCTTCCCGATGGTCCCCGGCCACGAGATCGCGGGCATCGTCGCCGAGGTCGGCTCCGGCGTCACCAAGTACCGGGTCGGCGACCGCGTGGGCGTCGGCTGCATGGTCGACTCCTGCCGCGAGTGCGACAACTGCAAGGCCGGCTTCCAGCAGTACTGCACGGGGGGCGGCATGGTGGGCACGTACAACGCCCTCGACAGGAACGGCGAGCCCACCTACGGCGGTTACTCGGAGAAGATCGTCGTCGACGAGGGCTACGTCGTCCGCATCCCGGACGGCCTGTCCCTCGATGTGGCCGCGCCGCTGCTGTGCGCGGGCATCACCACCTACTCCCCGCTGCGCCACTGGAACGCAGGCCCCGGCAAGAAGGTCGCGGTCGTCGGCCTGGGCGGCCTCGGCCACATGGCCGTCAAGATCGCGCACGCCATGGGCGCCGAGGTGACCGTCCTGTCGCAGTCCCTGCGCAAGAAGGACGACGGACTGAAGCTGGGCGCGGACCACTACCACGCCACCAGCGACCCGAAGACCTTCGAGGAACTGGCGGGCACCTTCGACCTGATCGTCTCGACGGTGTCGGCGCCGATGGACTTCGCCGCACTGCTGTCACTGCTCAAGGTCGACGGGACCCTGGCGAACGTCGGCGCCCCCGAGGAGCCGATCTCGCTCAACCTGTTCGAGCTGATGCTGGGCCGCAAGAGCCTTGCCGGTTCCGCCATCGGCGGCATCCCCGAGACCCAGGAGATGCTGGACTTCTGCGCCGAGCACGGCATCGGCGCGGAGATCGAGCTGATCGCCGCGTCCGAGATCAACGAGGCGTACGAGCGGGTGCTGGCCAGCGATGTCCGGTACCGGTTCGTGATCGACACCGCGACGATCTGAGCGGTGATCGCCACCGCGACGATCCGAGCGGTGATCGCCACCGCGACGATCCGAGCGGTGATCGCCACCGCGACGATCCGAGTGGTGTGCCGGTGAGGGCCCCGGGGTCACCCCCCTCCGGGGCCCTCACTGCTGGTGCGTGCCCGGCGTGTGCCCGAAGGCCCGCCGGAAGACATCGATGAACGCGCTCGCCGACGACCAGCCGCACGCGTGCGCCACCGCGGTCACCGCCCGGCCCTCCGCCAGCAGCACCAGCGCGTGGTAGAGCCGCAGTTGGGTGCGCCACTGCGGGAAGGTCATCCCGAGATCGGCCCGGAAGAGCCGGGACAACGTCCGCTCACCGGCGCCGACTTCCCGGCCCAGTGCGGCGAGCGTGCGCTGGTCGGCGGGGTTCTCGTGCAACAGGGCGCACAGCGAGCGGAGTTGGGGCGCCGTGGGGGCGGGCAGGTGCAGGGGCTGCTGGGGCGAGGCGCGCAACTGGTCGAGCAGCACCGCCCGCAGCCGCGACCGCTCGGGGCTGTCCTCCCGCGGAGCCTCGGTGTAGGCGGCGATCAGCTCGCGCAGCAGCGGCCCGACGCTGAGCACGGTCGGCTCGTCCAGGCCGAGGGGGTTCTCGGCCGCGGGCAGCCCGACGAGGTGCAGTTCGAGCCCTCCGTACGCCCGGTGCGCGTGCACGGTGCCGGCCGGCACCCAGACCGCCCGGGTGGCCGGCGCGACCCAGGACCCGGCGTCGGTGGTGACCGCCAGGACCCCACGGGCGGCGTACACGATCTGGTGCTCGTCGTGGCGGTGGGCGTCGATGGCGGCGCCCGGGGCCAGCCATTGGGCGCGGGTGGGGGCGGTGGGCTGATGGCGGATCTGCTGCATTGAATGGCAGATTATCGGAAGCCCGACAGGGTGCGCTCCGCCCACGATGGCCCGGTGCGGAGAAACAAGTCGATCATTCTGCTGTCGGCCGGGCATGCCTGCGTCGACGTCTACCAGGGCGCCGTGGCGTCCCTCATCCCCTTCTTCGTCGCCGAGCGCGCCTACTCCTACGCGGCCGCCTCGGGCATCGTGCTCGCCGCCTCCCTGCTCTCCTCCGTGACCCAGCCGCTGTTCGGCGTATTGACCGACCGCCGGCCCCTGCCCTGGCTGCTCCCCGTGAGCACGCTCCTCGGCGGCACCGGCATCGCGCTCAGCGGCCTTACGGACTCCTACGCTCCGACGCTGGCGCTGGTGGCGCTGTCCGGGGTGGGCGTGGCGGCGTACCACCCGGAGTCGGCGCGCGTGGCGCGGCTCGCGGCGCGGGGGAGCCACACCGCGATGGGCTGGTTCTCGCTCGGCGGCACACTCGGCTTCGCGGCGGCGCCCCTGCTGGTCGCGGCGGTGGTCGCGACGGGCGGGCTGGTGCTGACGCCGTGGCTGGTGATCCCGGCGGTGGTGGGCGGCGCGCTGTGTCTTGCGGCGGTGCGGGGGTTGTCCGGGGGTGACGGACCTGCGGGTGCGGGTGCGGCTGACGATGGTGCTGAGGTTCGTGGGGACGCGGAGTCGAAGCCCGCCCGGGACGACGTCCGTTCCTTCACGAGGCTGTCCCTGGCCGTGGTCTGCCGGTCGATCACCTTCATCGGCCTGAGCACCTTCGTCGCGTTCCTCGTCCAGGAGCGCACCGGCGGCGGTACGGCGGCCGGTACCGCCGCGCTGTGCGTCCTGTACGCGGGTGGCGCCGTGGGCAGTGTGCTGGGCGGGGCCCTGGCCGAACGCCTGGACCGGGTCACCGTGGTGCGCCGGTCGTACCTGCTCACGGTCGTGGCGGTCACGGGCGTGGTCCTGGCCCCGGGCCCCTCGGTCTACGTCTTCGTCGCGCTGGCCTCGGCGGGCCTGTACGTCCCCTTCTCCCTCCAGGTCACCCTCGGCCAGGACTATCTGCCCACCCGGGTCGGCACGGCCGGCGGCATCACGCTGGGCCTGACGGTGAGCGTCGGCGGCCTGGCGACCCCGGTGATCGGCGCCCTCGCCGACGCGACCTCGCTCCGTACGGCGATGGCGCCCCTGGCCGTACTGCCCGCCCTCGCCTGGCTGCTGGCACGGGGACTGCGCGAACCGTCAGCGGCGCGTCCAGAGGGTGACGTCGCTGCTGGTGGCGACGGCGAGCGTCTCGCCGGACGGGGAGAAGCCCGCGGCGCGGAAGGTTGAGTAGGAGGAGTGCAGGACGTGCCACCAGCCGTCGCCGTGGGCACTGTTGTGGAACCGCTTGCCGCCGTGCGAGAGCAGGACCCGCTGGTGCGGCCACTCGGGCGTTTCCACCTCTACGTCCCACCTGTCACCGGTGCCGGAATGCAGCCCGCCGCCGAAGAGCCCGGCGATGGGCACCCGGCTCCCGGCGATCGGCCCGAATCCGGGGCAGGTGAGGTCGGGGGCGGTGTCGGGGGTGCTGTGCTCGGGGTCGGGGTCCCGGTCGCGGGCGATCTTCTCGCCGGTCACGGCGTCGAAGAGGCCGTGGCCGTCGTGCGAGACGACCATGACGAGGTCGTGCCCGGTGCCGGGGTCGGTGGCGAAGCCGATGCCGAGCAGGCCGCCGACGGCCGCGCAGGGCGGGACGCCGCTGTCGCCGTAGCGCGGGGCGCCGCTGTCGCCGTGGGGCGCGAAGACCGGCCGCCAGGGGTGCGGGGCGGGGACGACGGGCGCGGCGAGGAGGCGGTCCCGGAGGGTCCGCTGATACTCGGTGATCACTTCCGCAGTGCCTCGATCCCGTCCTGAGCCGCCATCACGATCTCCAACCCCCGGGTGTCCTCGGCGGGTTCGCGCATCTGGTGGGTCACGTACGCCACGACCGAGCGGGTCTCGGGCTCGATCATCACGAGCGAGCCGCCCCAGCCGCCCCACCCGTAGGTGGTGCCGAACAGACCGTAGCCGAGGCCCCAGCGAGCCGGCATGCCGAGCACGAGGTCCTCGCCGGCGAACTGTTCCTCCCAGGCGCGGTCACAGCCGGCCCGCGACAGCAGCCGGGTCGTGCCCACGGCACCGCCGCAGGCCATCACCGACTGGACCAGGGCGACCGAGCGGGCGTTGCCGAAGCCGCCGGCGGCGGGGATCTGGGCGCGACGCCAGGCGACGCTGTTGCCGTCACGGACGCGGACGCCCGTGGTTGGTGCGGGTGCGCTCTGTCCGGCCGTACTCGCGGCGTAGTCCTGGTCCCGGCCCGGGGGCGGGACGGTGAGCGCGACCCGGGGGTCGTGCTCGGCGGGCAGCCCGATGTGGAAGTCGGCGCCGAGGGGACGGGCGACTTCCTGAGCGAAGAACACGCCAGGTTCCCGCCCACTGACCCGCCGTACGAGCTCCCCGACGAGGAACCCCTGGGTGAGCGAGTGATATCCGGCGGCGGTACCCGGTTCCCAGCGCGGAGCCTGCGCCGCGAGCCGGGCGGTGGCGGTGCCCCAGTCGTACAAGTCCTCGACGGGCAGCGCCGGATCCCAGTCGGGCAGCCCGGCGGTGTGCGCGAGCAGATGCCGTACGAGGACGCGCTCCTTGCCGTTCGCGGCGAACCCGGGCCAGTACCGGGCGACGGGCGCGTCCGGGTCGAGCTCGCCGCGGTCGGCCAGGACGAGGGCGCACAGGGCCGTCATGGTCTTGGTGACGGACCAGACGTTGACGAGGGTGTCCCGCTCCCAGGGCACACTCCGCCCGGCGTCGGCGAACCCGCCCCACACGTCCACCACGGGCTCGCCGTCCACGAAGACAGCCACCGAGCCCCCCAGATCCCCACCATCCACCAACTCCGCCAGCGCCCCGGGCACAGCGGCGAACAGGTCGTCGTACGAGCCCTGAACATCGGCCATGGCGTCCATGCAAGGGGGGCACGGCGTCGGGACGCAACCGAATTCCTGGGGGCGACCGCGCCGTCATCCCCGCAGATGGGTAAGAAACTCCTCGTCAACAGGGTAGGGACGTTCGCGCGGAAGCAGCCGGCCGGCGGAGTCCAGGTCGCCGCCGCTGACGAGGGCGTGGCTTTCGCGGGCGAGTGGGGTGACGTCCCTGATGGAGACCGTCCATTCGTCCGCGTAGCGTCGTGCGGCCTCATGGGAAAGGCCGAGTTGCAGGGACCGATACGGCAGCGGCCGCAGGCGCAGGTCCCGCTCGGGATCCCACTGCACGCGAGCGGGCGCCCGCTTCAACTGCCGCTGCCAGGCGGCCCGATCGGGGTGCAGGCCGGGCACGTGACTCGACAGGCAGGCGTTGCCCAGCGCCCACGGCTTGATCCACGTCATCCGGTCCCGCTTCCACGCAGGGGGAAAACGCCCCTCACGGGCGGCGGGCAGGCCGATCTCCGGGGCGTAGGCCTGATAGACGGTGATCGTGGATTCCGCGTAGACGGCATGGATCCTGCGGTGCGGTTCTTCCATGACGCACAGCCTGGCGACGACCCGGGCTGAGCGACCACTGATTTACGCCCGCGCCTCGCCTCAGCCGCCGGACGAGGCCACACCGATCGGACAGGCCACCCCCGTCCCGCCGATCCTGTGCTGTCAGGTGAACAGGCTACGCAGCAGGCTGCATCTCGTATCGCTCTGGTGGCCGACCCATTTCCCGGCGCCACCACTGCCCGTCCGCGTCCATGAATCTGAAGACGACCATCAGGCCAATGCGCGTGGCCTGGCCGACAACCTCACCGGAAGCATCGACCAACTCAACCTTCGTTGCCAGCGACTCCCGCGGATGAAGAATGCACGCGGCCCGGCTGGTCGGTATGGGGGCGGGGGCGAGGCGCCAGCCCTCCCCGGGGTGAGCAGGGTGGCGCCGGACATCCATGACTTCGACGTCCGTGATGGCGGTGGAGCCTCCGTTGGTGATCAGTACATCGATTGTCGTGCTGCTTGACCAGGGAGCAGACGCGATCACCAAGGCCGCTCGTCCTTGGGCTGCCCTGGCGTCACGCGCGGTTGCCTCTCGGCCGACCGTGAGCGTTCGCCGGTGCTGGCTCCACCAGGCCGCAAGGGTGACAACCAAAGCTCCGGCACCGCTGATGGCGCCGATCGCACTCCAGAGTTCGTCCATGCCAGCCCACCCCCAGAGCCGCTGCGCGAAGCTCGAACGAGCGTTTCGCCTACTCCCCACCAGGTCCAATGCCCGTGGGGCAAGACGCCCCCCAGTCAGTCTCGAACGGGGTACTCAGCTTGACTCCCGTCCCGCCGATCCCGCAGTACCCCGCCGGGTTTTTGTCGAGGTATTGCTGGTGGTAGGGCTCTGCCGGGTAGAAGGGGCGGTCCTTCGCGGGGAGGATTTCTGTGGTGATCGTGGCGTGGCCCGAGGCTGTGAGGCGTTGTTGGTAGGCCGCTCGGGAGGAGGCCGCCGCCGCTGCCTGGGCGGGGGTGTGGGTGTGGATCGCCGAGCGGTACTGGGTGCCGACGTCGTTGCCCTGGCGGAAGCCCTGTGTGGGGTCGTGGGACTCCCAGAAGGTCTTCAGGAGGCGTTCGTACGGGAGCAGGGCCGGGTCGAAGAGCACGCGGACCACCTCCGTGTGGCCCGTCAGACCCGAGCAGACCTCCTCGTACGTGGGGTGCTCGGTGTAGCCGCCCTGGTAGCCGACCAGTGTCGTCCACACGCCCTCTCCGAGCCGCCAGAACCTGCGCTCGGCGCCCCAGAAGCAGCCCAGGGCGAAGTCGGCGGTCTCCAGGCCCTCGGGGTAGGGGCCGAGCAGCGGGGTGCCGAGGACGGTGTGGCGGTCGGGGACCGCGAAGACCGGCTCGGGGCGGCCGCGCAGCGCCTGCTCGGGCGTCGGCAGCTGGGGCGTACGGCTGTACAGGAACATGCGGGCTCCCATCCCACGGTGGCGGACACGTCAACATGCCCGCCACCCCCGGGCATTCCTCAGTGCGGGAGCGTCGCCGGGCTGCCGCCGTTGGCCTCGTAGCCCGCGACCGCGAGCGCCCGGTACACCGCGAACTCGGCGGCCGGGTCCGGGGAGAGCGTCCACGGCAGGGCGCCGACATGGCCGTCCACGTGTATCAGCTGGTTCATGGCCTCCGCCCAGCGCTCGGCCCGGACCAGGAAGAACACCAGCAGATGACGGACGTGCGCCAGCATCGGGTCGTCGGGGCGGGCCGAGTGCACGGCGTGCAGCGCGCCGTGCATCGCCTTGGTCACGACCTCGCTCTGATAGAAGCCGCTGACCAGGTTGACCTCGGGAAGGTGCTCGAACACCGCGAACAGCGGCATCGCGGCGAGCAGCGAACCCCGGGGCGCCCGGGCGGCCGCGGCCTCCGCGAAGCCGTACGCCTGCTCACGGGAGCCGTGCCACTTCTCGCACCAGTAGTGCAGGGCCGCCAGATGGGCGCCCATGTGGTTCGGCGCGCGGTCCAGGATCTTCAGCCAGAGCTGCTCGAACTCCGGCTGCGAATAGGCGAGGCCCCGGGCGACCGAGAGCTCGACGATGTACGGGATCGGGTCGCCGGGGGCGAGCAGCGCCGCCTCGCCACAGGCCGACCTCGCCTCCTCCATGATGATCCGAAACTCGTCCGTGCCGGGCGTCGCGGTGCGCCACGCCTGCTGCACCAGGAACTCCGCGTGCACGGCCGCGCCACCCGCGTCCTTGGGCTGCTCGGCCCGCCACACCCGCAGCCACTGCCCGCCGGGCGAATCGCTGACCCCGCCGGGCCGCTGCTGGAGCTCCAGCGAGGCGGCGCCCGCGAAGGCCTGCACCCGCTGCCAGCGCCGTTCGCCCTCGGACTCGGTGCCCGCGAGCAGCTGCGAGGCCGCGCGGTAGTCCTGGGTGCGCTGCACCACGTCCAGCACGTCCAGCAGGTCCTGGTCGGGTCCGGGCATCCGGACGTCCAGCTCCTCCTGCCGTGCGAAGCCGTAGTTCGCCGGGTCCGCCGCGTCCGGGTGACCCGGCGAGACCTGCTCGATCATGCCCCGCCGGCGCCGCATGAACGGCAGCACCACGAAGCCGATCATGACCAGCGCCACCAGGACCCAGAGAATTTCCATGCCACAAGCGTTCCAGACCGCACGGACAATTGGCCAACCCGGTCCGCGGCCTGTGGAAAACTCCTCCGCTCCGCCATCAGAGCCGTCGGCGCACTACGCTCGTGACTCATGAGCGACAGGCACATCAGTCAGCACTTCGAGACGCTCGCCATCCACGCGGGCAACACGGCGGACCCCCTCACCGGTGCGGTCGTCCCGCCCATCTACCAGGTCTCGACCTACAAGCAGGACGGCGTCGGCGGCCTGCGCGGCGGCTACGAGTACAGCCGTAGCGCCAACCCCACCAGGACCGCCCTGGAGGAGAACCTCGCAGCCCTCGAGGGCGGCCGTCGGGGGCTCGCGTTCGCGTCCGGACTGGCGGCCGAGGACTGCCTGCTGCGTACGCTGCTCAGCCCCGGCGACCACGTGGTCATCCCCAACGACGCGTACGGCGGCACGTTCCGCCTGTTCGCGAAGGTCGTCGCCCGCTGGGGCGTGGAGTGGTCGGTCGCCGACACCAGCGACCCGGCCGCCGTACGGGCCGCGATCACCCCGAAGACCAAGGCCGTGTGGGTCGAGACCCCCTCCAACCCGCTGCTCGGTATCACCGACATCGCGGCGGTCGCCCAGATCGCCCGGGACGCGGGCGCGCGTCTCGTCGTCGACAACACCTTCGCCACGCCCTACCTCCAGCAGCCGCTGTCGCTCGGCGCCGATGTCGTGGTGCACTCCCTGACCAAGTACATGGGCGGCCACTCCGACGTCGTCGGCGGCGCGCTGATCGTGAGCGACGAAGGGCTCGGCGAGGAACTGGCCTTCCACCAGAACGCGATGGGCGCCGTCGCGGGGCCCTTCGACTCGTGGCTGGTGCTGCGCGGCACCAAGACGCTGTCGGTGCGCATGGACCGGCACAGCGAGAACGCCGCCAAGGTCGCCGACATGCTCTCCCGGCACGCGCGCGTGACGAAGGTGCTCTACCCGGGCCTGCCCGAGCACCCCGGTCACGAGGTCGCCGCCAAGCAGATGCGGTCGTTCGGCGGCATGATCTCCTTCCAGGTGGCGGGCGGTGAGGAGGCGGCCGTCGAGGTCTGCAACCGCGCCAAGGTGTTCACGCTCGGCGAGTCCCTCGGCGGTGTCGAGTCGCTGATCGAGCACCCGGGCCGCATGACGCACGCGTCGGCCGCCGGTTCCGCGCTGGAGGTGCCCGCCGACCTGGTCCGTCTGTCCGTGGGCATCGAGAACGTGGAGGACCTCCTGGAGGACCTCCAGCAGGCGCTCGGCTAGCCACCCCCAGGTGGGCTCACCAGCCGGTCAGCGGTGGAGTCGTCTCCGACGGCGGCTCCACCCAGGGGTGTGCCGTCAGCGCCCACACCAGGAACGCCACCGTCGCGGCGAGCATCAGCAGCCACAGCAGCCGGCGGAGGGCCCTGCGGCGCCGCAGCATCCGCCCGCCGCGCCGGACGGAGTCCCCGTACAGGTCGGGCGGTACGGCCGGTGACGTGCGCTCCATGATCCGCCGTACGGCGGCCTCGCGTTCGGTCCGGTTCATGACGCG
Organism: Streptomyces sp. NPDC043726; assembly: GCF_056436565.1. NCBI lineage: Bacteria > Bacillati > Actinomycetota > Actinomycetes > Kitasatosporales > Streptomycetaceae > Streptomyces > Streptomyces sp. NPDC043726. The sequence goes on along the minus strand of NZ_JBWKCI010000001.1, from coordinate 489,458 downwards.
GCCGCCCTCGCCCGTACGACCGCGGGGGCGGGCCCGCGCGGGGGGTGCAGCAGGGTCGCCGTGGCCCGGTCGCACAGGGTCCGTACCCGCTCGGTGGGCAGTCCCAGCAGGGCCGCCGTCTGTTCCTCGGCGACCCCCTCGTACAGCCGGAGCACCAGGACGAGACGTTCCTGCGGGCTCAGCACGGCCAGTGGGCTCTCGGGGTGCGGGCGGGCCCGGCCGAGACCGCCGTACTGGTGCCACGCCCCGCGCGCGAAGCGGGTGGCCAGATACTGCCGGGCGTGGTCGTAGGGGTCCTCGCCGCGCAGCCGGTCCCAGACCGCGTAGGTATGGGCGAGGGCGAGTGTCAGCAGGCGCCGCGCGCGGGGGTGGTCGGCCGGTGCCTCCGCCGTGAGCAGCAGGGCGGTGTGCAGCAGCCGGCCCGCCGCGCCCGCGACGAACGCCTCGAACTCCCGGGCCCGGCGGGCGTCCTGGAACGCAAGCCGTTCTCGCACCGCGCCTCCCGCCTGAGGGCGACCCCCTGAGTCAGCGGATCCGGCCACGTACGGGGCGTACGAAGGGGACCCGGTTTCATATGAGGCCAGGGGAGGCCCGGGGTCAAGAGCCGGGCGGCACGCGCGTGTGCGGATCCTCAGGAGGCCGGGACTTTCGGGAGGCCCGGATCCTCAGAAGGCCGGGACTTTCGGGTGGCCGGAATCTTCATGAGGCCGGGACCTTCGCGAGGCCGGGATCTTCAGAAGACTGGGATCTTCAGGAGGCCGAGAGCCTCAGAGGGCCGAGAGCCTCAGAAGGCCGGGATCTTGAGGAGGCCCAGTTCAGTTCCTCAGGAGGCCGGTGCCGGTTCCGCGCCCGGCACGCCGTGGGCGGCCATGCGGGCGGACAGTGCGCTGTTGAAGCGCGTGAGGAGCGTGCAGAACGCCTCGCGCTCCTCCGGCGCCCAGTCGTGTGTCAGCTCGGCCATCAACTGACGCCTGGAGGACCGTACTTCCTCGAGGCGGGACTGCCCGCGCGGGGAGAGCTGCAGCACCACGGCCCGGCCGTCCTCGGGGTGCGAAGTGCGCTTGACAAGCCCGGTGTCCACGAGTGGAGCCACCTGCCGGGTGACCGTCGACGAGTCGATCCCCATGCTCGCGGCGAGCGCCTTGACCCCCATGGGGCCTTCCTTGTCCAGGCGGTTGAGCAGCAGGTAGGCGGCGCGGTCCATGGAGTTGCGCACCTGCCCGACCCCGCCGAGCCGGGTCTGTTCGGCACGACGGGCGAACACCGCCACCTCGTGCTGCAGCGTGTCGAGGAGACCGGTGTCACCGACGGTCGACATGTCCATCGACATTCCAGGTGTTGTGGGCATGGCCGGGGGCTCACTTCATGAAGGGTGCTGGGTTGGGGGACAGGGTACGGGGTTGGGAGGCGGGCCGTACCGGCGCTGCGCAAACCCGTCTCGGTGGTTGGTCACACCAGGAGTGCGCCTGTGTGAACTGCGAGACTTGGGTCATGAGCTACCGCAAGGCCGACCTGCTGCCCCCGGTCACGCTCGACGACGTGCGCGGCGCCCAGAAGATGCTCACGGGCGTGGCTCGGGTGACGGCGATGGAGGGCAGCCGGCACCTGTCCCAGCTGGTGGGCGCGCCGGTGCACCTCAAGTGCGAGAACCTCCAGCGGACCGGCTCGTTCAAGCTGCGCGGCGCCTACGTCCGGATCGCCGGGCTGCTGCCGGAGGAGCGGGCCGCCGGAGTCGTCGCGGCCAGCGCCGGCAACCACGCGCAGGGTGTGGCGCTGGCGTCGTCCCTGCTCGGGGTGCGGTCGACGGTGTTCATGCCCAGGGGCGCCCCGCTGCCGAAGATCAGCGCGACCCGGGACTACGGCGCCGAGGTGCGCCTGCACGGACAGGTCGTCGACGAGACGCTGGCCGCCGCGCAGGAGTACGCGGACGAGACCGGTGCGGTGTTCATCCACCCCTTCGACCACGCCGACGTCATCGCGGGCCAGGGCACGGTCGGCCTGGAGATCCTGGAGCAGTGCCCGGAGGTGCGCACCATCGTCGTCGGCATCGGCGGCGGCGGGCTCGCGGCGGGCATCGCGGTGGCGGTGAAGGCGATCCGCCCCGACGTGCGGATCGTGGGTGTGCAGGCGGCGGGCGCGGCGGCGTATCCGCCCTCCCTGGCGGCCGGGCGTCCGGTGTCGGTGCGGAACCCGGCGACGATGGCCGACGGCATCAAGGTCGGGCGGCCCGGCGATGTGCCGTTCCGGATCATCGGCGATCTGGTGGACGAGGTCCGCACGGTCACCGAGGACGAGCTGTCCACGGCGCTGCTGCTGTGCCTGGAGCGGGCCAAGCTGGTGGTGGAACCGGCCGGGGCGAGCCCGGTCGCCGCGCTGCTGAGCGATCCCGGCTCCGTCGAGGGCCCGGTGGTCGCGGTGCTGTCCGGCGGCAACGTCGACCCGGTGCTGATGCAGCGGGTGCTGCGGCACGGCATGGCGGCGCAGGGCCGCTACCTGGCCGTACGGCTGCGGCTCACGGACCGTCCGGGGGCGCTCGCGACGCTGCTCGGGGTGTTGTCAGTGGTGGACGCTAACGTCCTCGACGTGAGCCATGTGCGGACCGATCCCCGGCTCGGGCTCACGGAGGCGGAGGTCGAGCTGCACCTGGAGACGAAGGGTCCGGCGCACTGCGCCGAGGTCGGCCAGGCCCTGCGCGAGGCCGGTTACACGGTCATCGACTGAGGTCAGAACCGACTGCGTCACTCGTTCGAGTAATCCCATTGAGAGACGCGATACATCGCGTTATGGTGTGTGTCACAGAGTCCATCGCACCACCCAGGCTCACCGAAGCATCCCCGACGACGCGGAGACTTATATGCCAGGCGCCATCCATGCCGAAGGTCTGGTGAAGACCTTCGGCGACGTAAGGGCACTGGACGGTGTCGACCTCGATGTGCCGGAAGGCACCGTCCTGGGCCTGCTCGGGCCGAACGGAGCGGGCAAGACCACCACCGTCCGCTGTCTGACGACCCTGCTGCGCCCCGACAGCGGCAAGGCCGTCGTCGCCGGTGTCGACGTGCTCAAGCACCCCGACGCCGTGCGCCGCTCCATCGGTCTGTCCGGCCAGTTCGCGGCGGTCGACGAATATCTCACCGGCCGCGAGAACCTCCAGATGGTCGGCCAGCTCTACCAGATGAAGGCGAAGGCGGCCAAGGCCCGCGCGCAGGACCTGCTGGAGCAGTTCGACCTCGCCGAGGCCGCCGACCGTCCCACCAAGACCTACTCGGGCGGGATGCGCCGCCGCCTCGACCTCGCGGCGGCCCTGGTCGTCTCACCGCCCGTGATGTTCATGGACGAGCCGACCACCGGCCTCGACCCGCGCAACCGGCAACTGCTGTGGGAGGTCATCAAGCGGCTCGTCTCCGGCGGTACGACCCTGCTGCTGACCACCCAGTACCTGGAGGAGGCCGACCACCTCGCGCATGACATCGCTGTCGTGGACCACGGCCATGTCATCGCCCAGGGCACCTCCGACGAGCTCAAGGCCCGCACCGGCGGCGAGCGCGTCGAGGTCGTGGTGCACGAGCGCGAGCACATACAGGGCGCGTCCGAGGTGCTCAGCGGCTTCGGCAAGGGCGAGACCACCGTCGAGGACCACATGCGCAAGCTCACGGTCCCGGTGACCGGCGGCGCGAAGCTCCTCGCCGAGGTCATCCGCGAGCTGGACGCCCGCGGTATCGAGATCGACGACATCGGCCTGCGCCGCCCGACCCTCGACGACGTCTTCCTGTCCCTGACGGGACACGTGGCCGAGGCGAAGGACCAGGAGCAGGAGCCCGGGAAGGAGCAGGTCGCATGAGTTCCGCGACTGACGCGCTGGTCATCGCCCGCAGGAACCTGATCCGCATGACCAGGATTCCCGAGATGATCCTGTTCGGTGTCATCCAGCCGGTGATGTTCGTGGTCCTGTTCACGTACGTCTTCGGCGGCTCGATGAGCGTCGGCGGGAGCACCGACCCGGACGTCTACACCAACTTCCTGATGGCCGGCATCTTCGCCCAGACGGTGACGTTCGCGACCGCGGGGTCGGCGGCCGGTATCGCGGACGACATGCAGAAGGGGCTCGTCGATCGCTTCCGCTCGCTGCCGATGGCCCGCGGTGCGGTGCTGACGGGCCGGACCGTCGCGGATCTCGTCCAGACGTGCATCACGCTGTTCGTGCTCGCGATCGTGGCTCTGCTCGTGGGCTGGCGTACCGGCTCGGCGGAGCCGACCAACGCGGGCCGGGTCCTGGCGGCCTTCGGCCTGCTGCTGCTCCTCGGCTACGCCTTCACCTGGATCGGGGCCCTGATCGGGCTCTCGGTCCGGACCCCGGAGGCGGCCACCTCGGGCGGGATCATCTGGCTGTTCCCGGTCACGTTCATCTCGAACGCCTTCGTCGACTCCAGTCAGATGACGCCCTGGCTCCGGCATGTGGCCGAGTGGAACCCGTTCAGTGCGACGGTGCAGGCGTGCCGTGAGCTGTTCGGCAATCCGGGAGTGGTGCAGTCCGACGCCTGGCCCATGCAGCATCCGGTCTGGGCGTCCCTGATCTGGTCCGTGGTGATCGTCGCGCTCTTCCGGACGCTGGCGGTGCGGAAGTACCGCTCGGCGGACGGTTGACCGCCACCGCCCCGCTCGGTACCGCATGACGACGCCCCCGGCGTCACGCGCAGGTCGCGCGGACGCCGGGGGCGGGTCAAGGGCGTGCTGGGGCGGGGTCAGCCGCTGTAGGGCTCGGCCTTCAGGATCCGCACCGAGGCCTTCTTGCCGTTCGGCAGTTCGTACTCCGCGTCCTCGCCGACCTTGTGGCCGATCACGCCGGCGCCCAGCGGGGACTGCGGCGAGTAGGTCTCGATGTCGGCGCTCGCGTACTCGCGCGAGGCGAGCAGGAAGGACAGGGTGTCGTCCTCGTCACCGTCGAAGGCGATCGTCACGACCATGCCGGGCGCGACCTCGCCCTCCGCGGAGGTCGGAGCCTCGCCGACCTGGGCGTTCTCGAGGAGCTGGGTCAGCTGGCGCACACGGAGCTCCTGCTTGCCCTGCTCCTCCTTGGCCGCGTGGTACCCGCCGTTCTCGCGCAGGTCGCCCTCCTCGCGCGCGGCCGCGATCTTGGCGGCGATCTCCGTGCGCGCAGGACCAGTAAGGTACTCAAGCTCGTCCTTGAGCTTGTTGTACGCCTCCTGGGTCAGCCAGGTGACGGACTCGCTGGTCTGGGTCACAGGTGCTCCTCGTCGGTACTGGGAATACAAAGCATCGCCCTACCCAGAAGAATGTTCCTTCACGGATGGGCGAAACCACGAGCCTAACAATTCAATGGCTCCAGGGGGAGGACATAAGCCACCAGAATTACGTCAACGCAGGTCAGCGCCTACGCAATGTGAGGGAAACCGCTCCCGTGGACCCGTATGGGTCAGTCGGCGTGGCACCCGAGCAGCTCGGCGGTCGTGCCCGTCGAGGTCGTACGAAGCGTGACGACCTTGTCGATCCGGGTCGCGTCCCCGTCGAACCGGAAGTCCGCCCGGCCCACCTCGGCGCCGTCCTCCGCCTGCGAGCGGATCGTGCAGTAGCCGGAGGCGCCGGCGTCCTTGCGGACCTCCAGGTGCACCTTGACCGCGCTCTCGGTGAAGTCGTACTCGATGATCTCGGCGCTGATATTGTTCTGGCCGACGTAGTGGTAGCCGAAGTACCCCGTCATCGCCACGAGCAGGGCCCCGAGGACGACGCCGGCGAGCTTGAGCCTGCGGTCGGCGCGCTCGTCCGAGGAGCGCCCGTACCGGCCCTCGGGCAGTCGCGTGCTCGCCGTGGTCATGATCGTCCTCTCGGCGGGGCGGGCCGTGCAGCGGGCCCAGGAATTATTCGGCCCCCGATTCGGTCACTATAGAAGCCGCCGTATGCGCCCGTTCACACCGGGGGCGCCGACCGACGAGGATTGAGTCTTGACTGACCAGCTGCGACTGATGGCCGTGCACGCCCACCCCGACGACGAGTCGAGCAAGGGCGCGGCCACCATGGCGAAGTACGTGTCCGAGGGGGTGGACGTGCTGGTCGTGACCTGCACGGGCGGGGAGCGCGGGTCCATCCTCAATCCCAAGCTCCAGGGCGACAAGTACATCGAGGAGCACATCCACGAGGTACGCAAGAGGGAGATGGACGAGGCCCGCGAGATCCTCGGGGTCAAGCAGGAATGGCTCGGCTTCGTCGACTCCGGCCTGCCCGAGGGCGACCCGCTGCCCCCGCTGCCGGAGGGCTGCTTCGCCCTGGAGGACGTCGACAAGGCGGCGGGCGAGCTGGTGCGGAAGATCCGCGCGTTCCGTCCCCAGGTGATCACCACCTACGACGAGAACGGCGGCTACCCGCACCCCGACCACATCATGACCCACAAGATCTCGATGGTGGCCTTCGAGGGCGCCGCGGACACCGAGAAGTACCCGGAGGCCGAGTTCGGCCCGGCGTACCAGCCGCAGAAGCTCTACTACAACCAGGGCTTCAACCGCCCCCGCACCGAGGCGCTGCACCAGGCGATGCTGGACCGGGGCCTGGAGTCGCCGTACGGGGAGTGGCTCAAGCGCTGGGACGAGTTCGAGCGCACCGAGCGCACGCTGACCACGCACATTCCGTGCGCGGACTTCTTCGAGATCCGCGACAAGGCCCTGATCGCGCACGCCACGCAGATCGACCCCGACGGCGGCTGGTTCCGGGTGCCCATGGAGCTCCAGCGGGAGGTCTGGCCGACGGAGGAGTACGAGCTGGCGAAGTCCCTCGTCGCTACCTCCCTCCCCGAGGACGACCTCTTCGCGGGCGTCCGCGACAATGCCTGACATGAGCGCAAGCGCAAGCCTGGCAATGACGCACCTCGCCACCCTCGCGAAGGAGGTCGACGAGGACAAGGTCACCCCCGGCGTCCTCGGCTTCATCGTCTTCGCGGTGATGGCACTGGCGGTGTGGGGCCTGATGAAGTCCATGAACAAGCACATGAGCAAGGTCGCCTTCACGGAGGCCCCGGACCCGGAGGCGGACGCCCCCGCGGAGGACTCCCCGAAGGCGAAGGACTGAGCGGCGCCCGCTCGTCACCGTGAGTGTCCGGCCACGGACAGCAGCAGGTGCGCTGTCTGTGGCCGCGGGTGGTCGAAGTGGGCTCTCACGGCTTCCCCCTCACCCCGAAGACGCCCCCACCGCCACCCCCATGACCTCCCGGGCATGCCGGTTCGGGACCATGCGCAGGCGCCAGGCCTGCCAGCCCGCCTCCAGGTTCACGCCTCGTTCCAGCAGCAGCCGGTACGCGCCCACGTACTCGTCCAGCTTCTCGTCCCGCGTCACGTGGCCGCCCCGCGACAGCTGGGACAGTTCCTCCTGGGCCACCGCCGTGCCCACCTCGACGCCTCCCGGGGCCGCGTAGGGGAGCAGGGTGCAGCGGAGGAAGCGGGCCCAGTCCTCGCCTCGGCGGTCGCCGTAGGACGTGAAGAGGCCGATCGCCTCGTCGCACAGGGCCAGCGCCTGCTGGGTGCGGGAGTTGCCCGCCTCCACCACCGCCAGTTCCAGGCAGGTCCAGGCCTCGCCGTGGGCCACGCCGATGCGCTGGAAGTCGGCGCGGGCGTCCACCAGGAGCTGGCGGGCGAACCCGGAGTTCCTGAGCGAGCCCGTCTGGGCCGCTCGCAGGTCTCTCGTCGCCCTCGCCGAGTGGTGCCGGGCGCAGGCCAGGCCGTAGACGTCTCGCATGCGGGAGAACATCGTGCGGGAACGTTCCAGTTCGCGGACCGCCTGGTCCAGGTCGCCCGTCTCCTCCAGGGCCTGGCCCAGGTAGTAGATCGTCCAGGCCTCGCCGCGCGCGTCCTCGTTGTCGCGGTGGCGGGAGGCCGCCGCGCGCAGGCCCTCCACCGCCGCCGGCGCGTCCCCCGCCACCAGGCGGGCGCGGGCCAGCTGGGTCAGCGCCCACGCCTCGCCGCGTGCGTCGTGGGTACGGCCGTACAGGTCCAGGGCCGAGCGCAGTTCGCGCTCCGCTCTCGGGACGTCGCCCATGCGCAGGCCCAGCTGGCCGAGCTGGAAGTGGGCCCAGGCCTCGCCGTGCACCGACTCGCCCGCGCGGTGCAGTTCCAGGGAGCGGGTCAGGAGGTCCAGGGCCTCCGAGAGATGTGCCCGGTCGCGTTCCACCGCGGCCAGGGCGTGCATCGTCCAGGCCCGGTCCGTGGCCAGTTGGGGAGGGGTCTGGAGGTCCAGCGCCTCCCGCAGTTTCCGCGCCGCCTCCGTCAGCTGGCCCTGGTGGTGCAGGGTGATGCCGAGCGAGCACAGGGCGCGGGCCGCGCCCGCGTCGTGGTGGGCCTCCATGTAGAGGTCGACCACCGAGGCCAGCGTCGTGCGGGCCTTGTCCAGCTCGCCCAGCTGCCGCGCCGCGATGCCCGTGCGCCACTGCACCGAACGCATCAGCAGGCCCTGGTCCACGGCCTGCGCCAGCTCGCTGATCTCGCCCAGGCGGTACAGGTCCCCGCGCAGCAGGCAGTAGTCGCACAGCGCGCCCAGCAGCTCCAGTACCGCCGCCTGGTTCACGCCCTCCGCGTGCCGCAGCGCCGAGGTGATGAAGCTCGACTCGTCGTCCAGCCAGCGCAGGGCCTCGTCCAGGGAGGTGAAGCCGTGCGGGCTGAAACGGTCCGAGCGTGTCGACATGTTGCCGTCGACCAGGCGCAGCACCGAGTCCGCCAGATCGGCGTAGTTCACGATCAGCCGCTCCTGCGCCGAGGTGCGCTCGGCCGGCTCCTCCTCGTCCAGGAGACGGGCGTGGGCGAAGGCGCGGACCAGGTCGTGCAGGCGGTAGCGGTTGCCGCGGACATGGTCGATCAGGCCCGCCTCGGACAGGGCGACCAGGTGGCGGGTCGCCTCCGGCTCGTCCGTGGCGAGCAGGGCGGCGGCCGCCGCGGCGCCCAGCGAGGCCCGCCCGGCCAGCGCCAGCCGGCGCAGCAGCCGCCGGGCCGGCTCCGACTGGTCGGTGTAGCGCAGCCACAGCACCCGCTCGACCGGCTCCACGGGACCGTACGCGGACAGGTCCGTGGCCAGCCGGCGCGGGGAGCGCGGGCCCAGCGAGGAGCCCGCGATGCGCAGGGCGAGCGGCAGGCCCCCGCACAACTGGCGGATCCGGTCGGCGGATTCGGCGTCGTACGGGCCGGAGGCGTCCTGCGCCACCGCGCTCAGCAGCTCCTCCGCGCCCGCCGCGTCCAGCGGTTCCACCGGCAGCCGGTGCACCCAGGCGGGCAGGTCCCCGGGCAGCTCCAGGGGCGTGCGGGCCGCGACCAGGAGCAGGCTCTCGGACCGCTCGGGCAGCAGGGTGCGCACCTGCTCCGGGTCACTGGCGTCGTCGAGGACGATCGTGACCGGCAGTCCGGTCAGATGCTGGTGGTACAGCTCGCTCAGCCGCTTGACCTGGTGCTCGGGGGAGGAGCGCTCCCGGAACAGCAGCTGCTCGCGCGGCGCGCCCAGCCGGTTCAGCAGATGCAGCAGGGCGTCCCGTGTCGACAGCGGCGGTTCCTCCGCGGTGTCGCCGCGCAGGTCCACCACACAGGCGCCGCGAAACTGGTCCTTCAGGTCGTGCGCCGCCAGCACCGCCAGCGCCGTACGACCGCTGCCGGGTTCCCCGTGCAGCACGACCACCGTCGGACGGGTCTCCGTGCTCGCGCGGGCCGCCTGCACCCACTGCCGGATCCGCCCCAGCTCCTGGCGGCGGCCCGCGAACGGTTCCTCCGGCTCCGGGAGCTGGCCGAAGGACTGCTCCAGCACGCTGCGCCCGCGGGCCGCCGCGCTCTTGTCGGTGCCGCGCAGGGTCGGCTTCTTCCCCGTCGAGGCGCTCAGCACCCGCTGCTGGTCCAGGAACGGCCGGATGCCGCGTACCTCCAGCGCGGTCAGCCACTGCAGCCGCAGCTGCTCCAGGCCGCCGGGCTGCCCGACCGCCCCGGCCCGGTGGTGCGCGGCCGGCAGATGCGCCCCGGCCACCTTCACCACCGTCGCCGCGGCGCCGACGACGCCCACGGTCACGCCCGCGCCCAGGGCCGTCCCGGTGCCGGTGCCGAGCGCCAGGTCGGCCACCACGGCGGCGACGCCCGCCACCCCGGCGACCAGCAGCGGCGTACCGCCGCCCTCGCGGGCGTACCGCTGCCCGAAGGTGAGCCGTCCGGCCTCCGCCTCCTCGACCGCGCGGCTGTACGTCTCGTACTCCTCCGCCGCGGACGCGGCCATGGCGTCCAGCGCTCCCTTCGCCCGGGACAGCAGCACACCTCCGTCGGTGCGCCCGCCGGAGCGCCGCACCTCCTCCTCCACGGCCCGGGCCAACAGCCGCTCGGCCTCTGTCCGATGGCTGTCCCGCATGTCACGTCCCCCTCCGGCGGCAACGGCTTTCTTGGTCAAGTGTGCTGCGGACCGGACGCCGTGGGGAGGGGGCGGCATGATCGGGCTCGTGGGGTGTGCTGTCCCGCGCTCCCCGGGGTACTGCGGCAGGATGGACCTCATGCCGAACCGACTGGCCCATGAGACGTCTCCGTACCTGCTCCAGCACGCCGACAACCCCGTCGACTGGTGGCCCTGGTCGGACGAGGCATTCGAGCGGGCGCGCAGCACCGGCAAACCCGTACTGCTGAGCGTCGGCTACTCGAGCTGCCACTGGTGCCATGTCATGGCCCACGAGTCCTTCGAGGACCAGGCCACCGCCGACTACCTCAACGAACACTTCGTCAACATCAAGGTCGACCGCGAGGAGCGTCCCGACGTGGACGCCGTCTACATGGAGGCGGTGCAGGCCGCCACGGGGCAGGGCGGCTGGCCGATGACCGTGTTCCTGACGCCCGACGCCGAGCCCTTCTACTTCGGCACCTACTTCCCGCCCGCCCCCCGGCACGGCATGCCCTCCTTCCGGCAGGTGCTGGAAGGGGTGCGGCAGGCCTGGGACGGGCGGCGGGACGAGGTCTCCGAGGTGGCCGGGAAGATCGTGCGGGACCTCGCCGGGCGGGAGATCTCCTACGGAGACAGCCAGGCGCCCGGGGAGGAGGAGCTGGCGAAGGCGCTACTCGGGCTCACCCGGGAGTACGACCCGCAGCGCGGCGGGTTCGGGGGCGCGCCCAAGTTCCCGCCGTCCATGGTCATCGAGTTCCTGCTCCGCCATCACGCGCGGACCGGGTCCGAGGGCGCGCTGCAGATGGCGTCCGACACCTGTGAGCGGATGGCCCGCGGCGGGATCTACGACCAGCTCGGCGGCGGATTCGCGCGGTACTCCGTGGACCGTGACTGGGTCGTGCCGCACTTCGAGAAGATGCTCTACGACAACGCCCTGCTGTGCCGGGTGTACGCCCACCTGTGGCGGACCACCGGCTCCGAGGCGGCCCGGCGGGTCGCGCTGGAGACCGCCGACTTCATGGTGCGGGAACTGCGCACCGCCGAGGGCGGGTTCGCCTCCGCGCTCGACGCCGACAGCGACGACGGCAGCGGCAAGCACGTCGAGGGCGCCTACTACGTCTGGACTCCGCAGCAGCTCCGGGACGTCCTCGGGGACGACGCCGATCTCGCCGCCCAGTACTTCGGCGTGACCGAGGAGGGGACCTTCGAGGAGGGCGCCTCCGTCCTCCAACTCCCGCAGCAGGAAGGCGTCTTCGACGCCGACAAGGTCTCCGGCATCAAGGAGCGGCTGCTCGCCGCCCGTGCCGAGCGGCCCGCGCCCGGCCGGGACGACAAGGTCGTCGCCGCCTGGAACGGGCTCGCCATCGCCGCGCTGGCCGAGACCGGGGCCTACTTCGACCGCCCCGACCTCGTCGAGGCCGCGGTGTGCGCCGCCGATCTCCTCGTACGCCTGCATCTGGACGAGCAGGTGCGGATCGCCCGTACCAGCAAGGACGGGCAGGTCGGGGCCAACGCCGGGGTTCTGGAGGACTACGCCGACGTCGCCGAGGGGTTCCTCGCGCTCGCGTCCGTCACCGGTGAGGGGGTGTGGCTGGAGTTCGCCGGGTTCCTGCTCGACCATGTGCTCACCCGGTTCGTCGACGCGGAGTCGGGGGCCCTGTACGACACCGCCGTGGACGCCGAGCGGCTCATCCGGCGGCCGCAGGACCCGACCGACAACGCGGCGCCGTCCGGCTGGACCGCCGCCGCGGCGGCCCTGCTCAGCTATGCCGCGCAGACCGGCGCCGAGCCCCATCGCACCGCCGCCGAGCGGGCGCTCGGGGTCGTGAAGGCGCTCGGGCCGCGCGTGCCCCGGTTCATCGGCTGGGGGCTCGCCGCCGCCGAGGCGCGGCTCGACGGGCCCCGGGAGGTCGCGGTCGTCGGGCCCGCGCTGGACGACCCGGCCACCCGGACCCTGCATCGCACGGCTCTGCTCGGCACCGCGCCCGGTGCCGTCGTCGCCGTGGGGACAGCGGACAGTGACGAGTTGCCGCTGCTCGCGGGACGGCCGCTGGTCGGCGGTGAACCGGCCGCGTACGTCTGCCGTAACTTCACGTGTGACGCCCCGACGACCGACCCGGAGCGACTGCGCGCGGCGCTGAGCGGCTGAAAGGCCGGCCGGGAGGGTCCGTTCGGCCTGCCCAAATTGGGCAAGTGTTCGGATAGCTCCCGCTAGGCGCCGCACCGTTCCGAAACAAGCTATTTATCGGAACACCTCTCGCGCTTCACAGTTCCCCCCTAATCTCTGCACAGTGGCGCGACGGTTGTGACTCCCCGTCGCGACAGGGGGATTTGGGATCTGGGGGGATCTTTTGCTCACGTCTGTCTTCATCGCTGTCGTCTCACTGGCCCTGTTCTGGATGGCGGCGTTCACCCTGTGGTGGCAGATGCACGCGTGGCGTACGCCCGAGGTGCTCGCCTCCACCCGGTTCAGCAGACCGGACGGCGGTGAGCACCTGTCGTTCTCGCTGCTGCTTCCCGCCCGGCACGAGCAGGCCGTGCTCGACCACACCATCCAGCGGCTGCTGGAGTCGAGCCACACCGACTTCGAGATCATCGTGATCGTCGGGCACGACGACCCGGAGACAACGGCCGTCGCCGAGCGGGCGGCCGCGCGGGACCCACGGGTCCGGGTCGTCGTCGACACGCACGAGAAGAAGAACAAGCCGAAGGCCATGAACACGGCGCTGCCGCACTGCCGCGGCGACGTCGTCGGGGTCTTCGACGCCGAGGACCAGGTCCACCCGGAGCTGCTCGCCCACGTCGACCACGCGTTCCGCACCACCCGGGCGGACGTGGTGCAGGGCGGCGTCCAGCTCATCAACTTCCACTCCAGCTGGTACAGCCTGCGCAACTGCCTGGAGTACTTCTTCTGGTTCCGCTCCCGGCTCCACCTGCACGCGCAGAAGGGCTTCATCCCGCTCGGCGGCAACACCGTCTTCGTCCGCACCGACGTGCTGCGGGAGGCCGACGGCTGGGACCCCAACTGCCTCGCCGAGGACTGCGATCTGGGCGTCCGTCTGTCCAGCGTCGGCAAGAAGGTCGTCGTCGCCTACGACTCCGACATGGTGACCAAGGAGGAGACGCCCGGCAGCCTGATGTCGCTGCTCAAGCAGCGCACCCGCTGGAACCAGGGCTTCCTTCAGGTCTACCGGAAGAAGGACTGGAAGCAACTGCCCACCTTCGGGCAGCGGTTGCTCGCCCGCTACACCCTCACCACGCCGTTCCTCCAGGCCTTCACCGGTCTGATCATCCCGCTCAACGTGGCGATCGCCCTGTTCCTCGACGTACCGGTGTCGATCGCGTTCATCACCTTCCTGCCGGCCGTCACCGCCTTCGTCACCTTCGTCTTCGAGGTCGTCGGACTGCACGACTTCGGCAAGCAGTACGGACTTCGCGTCCGCTTCGTGCACTACCTGAAGCTCATCGTCGGCGGTCCCTTCTACCAGGTGCTGCTCGCCGGCGCCGCGATCCGTGCCGTCTGGCGCGAGCAACGCGGCCGCAACGACTGGGAGTTGACCACCCATGTCGGCGCCCACCTCAACCAGGCCGACGTGATCCGAGAGGACGTCCCCGCGTGACCTCCACCCTCCCCGCGGTGACCGCCGAGGTCCCCGCGCAGCGGCAGCCTGCGCCGGAAACCGGTTCGACCGGTCGGACGGCCCCGCCGAAGAGGCTGCGCAGCTCCCGACCCGACCTCCTGCTGTGCGGTCTCCTCCTCGTGGCGATCCTCGTCGTCCAGGGCTGGAACATCGCCGCCTACCCGACGCTCAGCGACGACGAGGGCACCTACCTCGCCCAGGCCTGGGCCGTCCAGGAGGGCAAGGGGCTCGCCCACTACACGTACTGGTACGACCACCCGCCCTTCGGCTGGATCCAGATAGCACTGCTCACCTGGATACCGTCACTGATCAGCCCCGAGTCGATGACCGTCGGCTCGATGCGGGCCGCGATGCTGGTGGTCAGCGGGATCAGCGCGGTCCTGGTGTACGTGCTCGGCCGCCGGCTCTCGCTGCCGCGCTGGGCCGCCGGGCTCGGCATGGTGCTGTTCGGGCTCTCCCCGCTCTCCGTGATCCTGCAGCGCGAGATCTTCCTCGACAACCTCGCGGTGATGTGGACGCTGCTCGCGTTCACCCTCGCCGCGTCCCCGAGCCGCCACCTCTGGCACCACTTCGGCGCCGGCATCGCCGCCGCGACGGCGGTGCTGACCAAGGAGACGATGCTGTTCGTCCTCCCGGCGATCCTCATCACGATGTGGCGGCACAGCCACCGCGACACCCGCAAGTTCGCGGTGACCGGCGCGATCACCGCCTGCGCCCTGATCGGTCTGTCGTACCCCCTCTTCGCCCTGCTGAAGGGCGAGTTGTTCCCCGGCGCCGGGCACGTCTCGCTGTGGGACGGCATCAAGTACCAGATGACCAGGCCGGGTTCGGGCTTCATCCTCGACCAGGGCTCCGGTTCGTACGGCGTCCTGCAGTCGTGGCTCTACTACGACCGTGTCCTCCCCCTCGGCGGCCTCGCCGGCGCCCTCCTGCTGCTGGCCACCTGGCGCTGGTCGGTCACGGCCCGCGCGCTCGCCGGGCCCTGCGCGGCGGTGGCGATCCTCGCCCTGGTCGCGATGCGCCCGAGCGGCTATCTGCCCGCGATGTACATCATCCAGGCGCTGCCGTTCCTCGCCCTCGTCCTCGCCGGGGGCACCGCCTCGGTCGCGCACGCGGTGCTGCGCAAGGGCCGGCTGCCGCTGGCGGGTCGGTACACCCTCGCCGCCGTCCTCGCGATCGGAGCCGGCGCCTATGTCGTACCGCGCTGGTACGACGGTGGCCGCACCGCCGTCACGGCCGACGCCAACGCCCCCTACCGGGCGGCCTCGAAGTGGCTCAGCACCGAGGTGGAGCAGCCCGAGAAGACCCGTGTCCTCGTCGACGACGCGCTCTGGCTGGACCTGGTGCACGCCGGGTACCGGCCCGGCAACGGCGTCATCTGGTTCTACAAGGCCGACCTCGACCCCGCGGTGACCAAGACGATGCCCCGCGGCTGGCGGGACATCGACTACGTGGTCGCCTCCCCGACCGTACGGCGTGACGCGGCCGACCTGCCGAACGTGAAGGCGGCCATGGAGCACTCGACCCCTGTCGCCGTCTTCGGCAAGGGCGAGGACCGCATCGAGATCCGGCAGATCCAGACCGCGGGAGGCGGCGTCCGATGAGCCAGGAGTACACCACCCCGATCCCGGATCTGGAGGCCGCCGAGGTCCCCGAGCCCGGCGCCGTCACCATCGTCGTACCGACCTTCAACGAGTCCGCCAACATCCGTGAACTGCTGCACCAGATCACCGAGTCGGTGCCGGCCCGGCTGCCCTGTGAGGTCGTCTTCGTGGACGACTCCACCGACGACACCCCCGAGGTGATCAAGGAGGCGGCGCAGGACTGCCCGTTCCCGGTGGCAGTGATCCACCGGGACGAGCCCGTGGGCGGGCTCGGCGGGGCGGTCGTGGAGGGGCTCAAGGCGGCCACCTCGGACTGGATCGTCGTGATGGACGGCGACTGCCAGCATCCGCCGTCCCTGGTACCGGAGTTGGTCGCCACCGGTGAGCGGGCGGGCGCCGAACTCGTCGTCGCCTCCCGGTACATCAAGGGCGGCAGCCGGGCCGGGCTCGCCGGCAGCTACCGGGTCGCCGTCTCCCGCGGTGCCACCTGGCTGACCAAGTCGCTCTTCCCGCGCCGGCTGCACGGCATCAGCGACCCCATGAGCGGCTTCTTCGCGATCCGCCGCCAGGCCGTCACCGCCGACGTCCTCAAGCCGCTGGGCTACAAGATCCTCCTGGAACTCGCCGTCCGCAGCCGCCCGCGCCGGGTCGCCGAGGTGCCGTTCGTCTTCCAGGACCGGTTCGCGGGCGAGTCCAAGTCCACCGCCCAGGAGGGCCTGCGTTTCCTGCGCCATCTGGCCGGACTGCGCACCGCCACCCCGGCCGCCCGGATGATCGGCTTCGGCCTGATCGGCGCCTCCGGCTTCGTGCCGAACCTGCTCGCCCTGTGGATCCTCACCGGCCTCGGCATGCACTACCTGCCCGCCGAGATCGTCGCCAACCAGTTCGGGGTCGCCTGGAACTTCCTGCTCATCGAGCATCTGCTGTTCCGCGACCGACGGCAGCACCGCCGCTGGTGGGACCGGGCGGGCCGGTTCGCGCTGCTGGCCAACGCCGACCTGGTGCTGCGGATACCGCTGATCGCGCTGTTCGTCGGCGAGTTCGGGATGGACGCCCTGACCGCCACCGCCGTCGCCCTGGTCACCACCTTCGTCCTGCGCTTCGCCGCGACCGAGGCGCTGGTCTACCTGCCCCGCAACCGCAAGAACACCGGCGGGGAGCAGCACAGGAGCCGCACAGCAAGGAGCACCGCATGAGACACCGACGGAGAACGGCCCTGTTCGCGGTGGGCACGCTCACCGCAGGCCTCCTCCTGACCACACCTCAGTCCGCCTCCGCCGCCAACCTGATCAAGAACCCGGGCTTCGAGACAGCCGGCAACGGTGACATGCCCTACTGCTGGTCCAAGTCCGGCTGGGGCGACAACGACTTCACCTTCGAGACCGTCGCCGACGCCCACTCCGGCTCCAAGGCCATGAAGGTGGAGCTGACCCGGCGCGTCGAGGGCGACCGCAAGGCGCTGATCACCGAGTCCACCGACTGCGCGCCGGTGGTGACGCCGGGGAAGCAGTACGACCTCGGCCTCTGGTACAAGACGACCACCCCGGACGCCAACGTCACCCTGTTCCGGCACGACACCACGGCCGGCTGGCAGTACTGGACCGACCTCAAGACGCTGGAGATGGCCGGGAGCTGGACCGAGGCCACCGTCCGCACCCCCGAGGTCCCGGCCGGCACCGACCGGATCAGCTGGGGCGTCTCGGTGTACGGCACCGGCTCGGCGACCACCGACGACTACACGATGGAACAGGTCCCCGACGTCACCCCGCCGCCGGAGTGCACCGGCACCGCCGAGGAGTGCGCGAACGGCCGCTGGGACGTGCTGCCGGTCCAGAACCCGGTGCGCTCCATGCACTCCGTCGTGCTGCACAACGGCAAGGTGCTGCTGATCGCGGGCTCCGGCAACAGCGAGGAGATGTTCGAGGCGGGCACCTTCACCTCCGCCGTGTACGACCCCGCCAACGGCACCTACAAGGTCATCCCCACCCCGAAGGACATGTTCTGCGCCGGCCATGTCCAGCTGCAGGACGGCCGGGTGCTGGTGATGAGCGGCAACAAGGGCTATCCGTCGGCGGACGGCACGATCGGCTACCAGGGGTACAAGGACTCGTACATCTTCGACCCCGAGACCGAGACGTACACCAAGACCAACGACATGAACGACGGCCACTGGTACCCGTCGGCGACCATCCTCGGCAACGGTGACGTGATCTCCTTCGGCGGGCTGAAGGAGGACTCCACCGGTTCGGTGACCGCGGAGGTCTTCTCGCAGGCCGAGCAGAAGTGGCTCGAACTGTGGAAGGTCAACCAGACCTGGTCGTACTGGGGTCTGTACCCGTCGATGATCCTGATGCAGGACGGCCGCCTCTTCTACTCGGGCAGCCATGTCTTCGGCAACAACATCCCGGGCACCGGCTCGGCGATCTACGACTACGGCGCCAACACCGTCACGCAGGTGCCGGGGCTGCAGAGGAAGGACGAGCGGGACCAGTCGGCGAGCGTGCTGCTGCCTCCGGCGCAGGACCAGAAGGTCCTCACCCTCGGCGGCGGCAACATCGACTCCAACCCCGACGCCAACCGGCTGACCGACATCATCGACCTCAAGCAGCCGAACCCGTCCTACGTGGCCGGGCCGCAGATCCCGCAGGGCAAGGTCGACCTCGGCAACGGTCCGGTGGCGCAGACCGGCGCCCAGGGCAAGATGTACGTCTCGGCCGTACTGCTGCCGGACGGCAAGGTGCTGGAGACGGGCGGCGCGCTGCACAACCGGGCGAACCCCGTCTACGAGACGTCGATCTTCGACCCGGCGACGGAGACCTTCGACCAGGTCGCCGCCGACCCGGAGGCCCGCGGCTACCACTCCTCGGCGTTCCTGCTCCCGGACGGCCGGGTGATGACGACCGGTGACAACCCGGGCAACGGCTCCTGGAACCACAACGTGTCGATCTACACTCCGCCCTATCTGCTCAAGGGCGAGCGTCCGGCGATCACTTCGGTGATCGACACCGAGTGGAACTACGGCGACACGCAGCGGATCACGGTGGACCGGCCGATCGCCAAGGCGGAGCTGATCCGCCCGGCGGCGGTGACGCACTCCTCCGACCCGAACCAGCGCTTCGTCGACCTGCCGCTGTCGGTGGACGGAAACAACATCGACCTCAATGTGACGAGCAACCCCAACCTGGCCCCGCCCGGCTGGTACATGCTCTTCGCGGTCGACGCCAACGGCGTCCCGTCGGTCGCCAAGTGGGTCCACCTGCAAGGTCCTACGGCCCTGAAGGCGACGGACGCCTCGGCGCACGTCCACTCCTTCGCCGACGACCTGTCCGGCAAGGTCACGGGGCCGGGCAAGAAGCGCAAGGCCCAGCCGGTCAGCCCGACGATCTCCGGCTGCGACCGCCACTACGGCTCCGCCAACGTCTGCGTCCCCACGGCCTTCCCGAAGGAGGTCAAGAAGACGACGGCCGCCCGCTGCACCTGGCTCAAGGCCAACGACTACGGCCGCCTGAAGCTCAACGGCAAGGACGACCCGCTGGGCCTGGACAGGAACCGGGACGGAATCGCCTGCGGCAAGAAGGATCTCAGGCGGCGCTGAACCCCCTTAGGGGTGCGGGGAACTGCGCGACCAGCCACGACGGCGAGAAAGCCGCAAGCCGACCGTCGTGGCACCCCGGGTCGCGCAGCTAACCCGCAAACTCCGCCAGGGCGCGTTCCACGATCGCCACCAGCTGATCGTGGTGCGCGCCCTTCCAGTACGCCCGGCCGCAGTCCTGGCACTGGGCGAACACGTCGTACGACCGCTGCGTGCCGCCGTGGAGCTGGTCGGCGACCTCCTCCTTCGTGGCCTCCCTCAGCAGACCGTTGCAGGCGCTGCAGCGGGTCCAGGGGCGCAGTTCGGGGCGGAACCGCTCCAGGACGTCCCGGAGTTGGTCCTCGGGGCGGGTGCTGTACACATACGCCCCGGCCCACAGCTCGCGCCGCCGCAGCAGCCCCCGGTCCCGGCTCAGCATGACCCGCTTCTCGGCCGCCGAACGCGCCGCGAGGGCCGGATCGCCGATGTCCGTCGACTCGTACGCCGTGTCCACGCCGAGGAGGCGCAGGCGCCGGGCGAGGGTGCCGAGGTGGACGTCGAGCAGGAAGCGCAGGGGCGCGCCCGGCACCCGCTGGGGACGCTCCACCGGGCGGACCGCCACCCTGTCGCCCGCCCGGGCGACGTAGGAGAGGGGGACGACGCTGCCGTCCACCTCCAGCGTCCCGACCTCGGTGAGCGGTACGCCGAGGGACTCCACGACGTGGCCGAGGGAGGAGACTCCGTCGGTGACGAGCGCGGTCGCGCCCGTCCGGCGGCCGTGCGGAACGAACAGGGCCAGCTCGGGGGCGACTTCGAGGTGGATCTCCGGTGCGGTCACCCGGTCAGGATGTCATGGGGGAGGGGCGCCGGCTCAGGGCTTTTCCGGGGGCAGTCCGTTCGCGAGGACGTCCAGCGCGCGCTCCAGCAGATCGTGGAGGTCGTCGCGGAAGTCGTGCTCCGCCCAGTACAGGGTGATCTCCGCGAGACCGCCGATGAGGGACATCGTGTAGACCCGCACCTCCAGGCTCTCCGGGTCCCGGCCGGTGCGCTCGGCGATGGCCTGGGTGAGCATCTTCCCGGTGACGGACATGCTCTCCAGCATCCGGGAGCGCACCGCGGGCACCTGGACCATCAGACGCGAGCGCAGCCGCAGGTCGGCGGAGTCCCCCTCCATCCCGGCGCCCACGGCCTTGCGCATCACGTACCGCAGGGTGTCGATCCACGGCTCGTCGGCCGGCCGCTTGCGGATCTCCTCCAGCAGCAGCGGGTCGTACTCGTCGGTGAGGACGATGTCCTCCTTGGTCGGGAAGTACCGGAAGACCGTGGACGGCGACACCTCGGCGCGCTCGGCGATCTGCTCGACCGTCGTGGCGTCGTAGCCCTGTTCCCGGATCAGGGCGTACGTCGCGGCACGGATCGCCGTCCGGGTCTTGATCTTCTTCCGCTCCCGCAGTCCCAGGTGGGAGAGGTCGGCGGAGGTGGTGCGTGCGGCCGTCATGCCGGTCATTGTCCGGCATCGGCCGAGGCCGGGACCAACTCCGCCCTTTCCTTGCCGTCGGTGAGGAACACCGCCGCCGGCAGCGCGGCGACGAGCGAGGCGACCGCGCACACCAGCAGGACGACGCCCATGCCGTGCACGTAGGCGCTGTTCGCGGAGGCCACCAGGTCGGGGGTGCCGGTGCGTTCGGCGACGAGGTGGGCGGCGACCACGGACTCCCCGGCGGTGTCGGCGGCCCCCTCGGGCAGTCCGCCGACGTCCAGGCGGTCGCGGAAGATCCCGGCGAGCAGGCTGCCGAGCAGCGCGATGCCGATCGCGCCGCCGACCTGGCGCAGTGTCATCAGCAGCCCGGAGCCGCTGCCGGCCCGGTCGGCGGGCAGGGCGCCGAGCGCGCCGTCCATCGCGGGCACGACCGAGAAGCCGAATCCGAAGCCGACGACCGAGAGCCACAGCGCGGTGAAGCCATAGCCGGAGTCCACGGTCGTACGGCTGCCCAGCAGGGCGGCGAAGGCCAGCGCCACGAGGCCCGCGCTGACCACGGCACGGGCGCCGAAGCGGGCGACGACGGGCTGCGCGGCCCGTGCGGCGACCAGCAGCCCGCCCATCATCGGCAGCAGCCGCACGCCGGTGCCGAGGGCGTCGTTGCCGAGGACGGCCTGGAGGTACGGGGGCAGCACGAACAGCAGGCCCGAGAGGACGAACATCACCAGGGTCGCGGCGAGGGCGTTGAAGAGGAAGCCGCGGTGGGCGAGGAGCGTCATGTCGAGCATGGGGCGTGTCATGCGCCGCTCGCGCACCACCAGACCGGCGATCAGCACCGCTGAGCCCGCGAACAGGGCGAGCGTGAGCGGGTCGCCCCAGCCGTGCCCGGGCGCCTCGATGATCGCGTAGACGAGGAGGGCGAGCCCCGCCGCGGTGAGCGCGGTGGAGACGGTGTCGACCTTGGGGGAGGCGGGGTCGCGGGTCTCCGGCAGCAGGAACACGCAGGCGGCGATGCCGAGCGCGGCCATCGGCACGTTGACCAGGAAGACCGAGCCCCACCAGAAGTGGTCCAGCAGCCAGCCGCCGATGATCGGGCCGAGCGGCAGGCCGAGCGCGGAGGCGGCGGAGATGACGCCGACCGCCTTGGTGCGCTCGTCGGGGCCGAAGAGCGAGGGCAGCACGGACAGCGCGAGCGGGGTGACCAGCGCGGCGCCGACGCCCATCACCGCGCGGGCGGCGACGACGGTGGTCACGTCCCCGGCGAGGGCGCCGACGACGGATCCGGCCAGGAAGATCCCGAGGCCGGTGATCAGCATCGAGCGTCGCCCGAACCGGTCGCCGAGCAGTCCGGCGGGGAGCATGAGCGCCGCGAACACGACGATGTACGCGTCCGCCATCCACTGCTGCTCACCAGTGGTGGCGCCCAGTTCTGCGGCCATGGTCGGCAGGGCGACATTGAGGATCGTCATGTCGAAGCCGAGGGTCAGCATGCTCGCGACGAGGGCGGCGAGGGCCCACCAGCGGCGGGGGTCGGGAGTCTGAGTGACAGTTACCATGAAATGAGAGTAGCTTTCAAAAGATGCCCACTGTCAATAAAATCCGGACGCGAAAAAGGGCCACGGCGCTGAAGCCGTGGCCCTGGGCGGACGGGAGCGGGTTACGCGTGCTGGTAGGCGACCAGGGAGATGCCGACGTAGTGCACGACGAAGGCGGCCAGGGTGAGGGAGTGGAACACCTCGTGGAAGCCGAACCAGCGCGGTGAGGGGTTCGGGCGCTTGATGCCGTACACCACGCCGCCCGCGCTGTAGAGCACTCCTCCGACGATCACCAGGACCAGGACCGCGATCCCGCCGGTGCGCAGGAAGTCGGGCAGGAAGAACACGGCCGCCCAGCCCATCGCGATGTAGCAGGGCGTGTACAGCCAGCGCGGGGCGCCCACCCAGAAGACCCGGAAGGCGATTCCGGCCAGCGCCGCCGCCCAGATCCCCCACAGCAGCCACCGCCCCTTGGTGCCCGGCAGGAGCAGCAGGGTCAGCGGGGTGTAGGTGCCGGCGATGATCAGGAAGATGTTGGAGTGGTCGAGGCGGCGCAGGATGCCGTCCATGCGCGGGCTCCAGTCGCCCCGGTGGTACAGCGCGCTCACGCCGAACAGCAGACAGGCCGTGAGGGCGTAGATCCCGCAGGCCACCCGGCCTCTGGGGGAGTCCGCGAGGGCGGTCAGCACCAGGCCCGCGACGAGTGCGGCCGGGAACATACCGAGATGGAGCCAGCCCCGGAGCTTGGGCTTGATCGGATGCGGCAAAGAGAGCGCGACGGGACCGCGGCCGACGGCCGGTGTGTCCGTGCGCGCCTCGGGGACGGACGCAGTCATGGACGAATCGTACCTACGGAACCGTAAGTTACGGATCAGTCCGGCCGCCAAGAGTGGCCATCGTCTCACGGGAGTTGACGTCCGCGTGGCCGGCCCCTGAAGCGGACGTGGCCGGTCTCACGCTCGCTCACCTGTGACGCCCTCTGGACATATGGGCATGGTCGTCGGATGATCAAATGAGTGCGGTCGGCACCGGATGAGCGGCAGCAGTGCCGTAGTGCAGCATCCGGGTCGCAGCCCCCACGGGGCCTCCAACAAAAAATCCCTCATTTAGGAGCAATCGTGGCGCACCCGGAACTGATCTCGTGGGTGAACGAGATCGCCGAACTGACGCAACCGGACAACGTCGTCTGGTGCGACGGATCAGAGGCCGAGTACGAGCGACTGTGCGAGGAGCTCGTCGCGAAGGGCACCTTCCGGAAACTCGACCCGATCAAGCGCCCCAACTCCTACTACGCGGCATCCGACCCGACCGACGTCGCCCGGGTCGAGGACCGGACCTTCATCTGCTCCGAGAAGGAGGAGGACGCCGGTCCGACCAACCACTGGAAGGACCCCGCCGAGATGCGGGAGATCTTCCAGGGCGAGAAGGGACTGTTCCGCGGCTCCATGCGAGGCCGGACGATGTACGTCGTCCCCTTCTGCATGGGCCCGCTCGGTTCCCCGCTCTCGGCGATCGGCGTGGAGATCACCGACTCCGCCTATGTCGCCGTCTCCATGCGCACGATGACGCGCATGGGCAGCGCCGTGCTCGAGGAGCTGGGCGAGGACGGACACTTCGTGAAGGCCGTCCACAGCCTCGGCGCGCCCCTCGCGGAGGGCGAGGCGGACGTCCCGTGGCCGTGCAACAGCACCAAGTTCATCTCGCACTTCCCGGAGTCCCGCGAGATCTGGTCCTACGGCTCCGGCTACGGCGGCAACGCGCTCCTCGGCAAGAAGTGCTACGCCCTGCGCATCGCCTCCGTCATGGCCCGCGACGAGGGCTGGCTCGCCGAGCACATGCTGATCCTCAAGCTGACCCCGCCGCAGGGCGAGTCGAAGTACGTCGCCGCCGCCTTCCCGAGCGCCTGCGGCAAGACCAACCTCGCCATGCTGGAGCCCACGATCTCCGGCTGGACGGTCGAGACGATCGGCGACGACATCGCCTGGATGCGCTTCGGCGAGGACGGCCGCCTGTACGCCATCAACCCCGAGGCCGGCTTCTTCGGCGTCGCGCCCGGCACCGGTGAGCACACCAACGCCAACGCGATGAAGACGCTGTGGGGCAACTCCGTCTTCACCAACGTCGCCCTCACCGACGACAACGACATCTGGTGGGAGGGCATGACGGAGGAGACCCCGGCCCACCTGACGGACTGGAAGGGCAACGACTGGACTCCGGACTCGGAGACTCCGGCCGCCCACCCCAACGCCCGCTTCACCGTGCCCGCCTCGCAGTGCCCGATCATCGCGCCCGAGTGGGAGGACCCCAAGGGCGTGCCGATCTCCGCGATCCTCTTCGGCGGCCGGCGCGCCACCGCCGTACCGCTGGTGACGGAGTCCTTCGACTGGAACCACGGTGTCTTCCTCGGCGCCAACGTCGCCTCCGAGAAGACCGCCGCCGCCGAGGGCAAGGTCGGCGAGCTGCGCCGCGACCCGTTCGCCATGCTGCCGTTCTGCGGCTACAACATGGGCGACTACATGGGCCATTGGGTAGACGTCGCCAAGGACAAGGACCAGTCCAAGCTGCCGAAGATCTACTACGTCAACTGGTTCCGCAAGAACGACGAGGGCAAGTTCGTCTGGCCCGGCTTCGGCGAGAACTCCCGCGTCCTGAAGTGGATCGTGGAGCGGCTGGACGGCAAGGCCGAGGGCGTCGAGACCCCGATCGGCATCCTGCCGACGAAGGACGCGATCGACACCAAGGGCCTGGAACTGGCCGACTCCGACCTGGAGTTCCTGCTCACGGTCGACAAGGAGGTCTGGCGCGAGGAGGCCGCGCTGGTCCCCGAGCACCTCAACACCTTCGGCGAGCACACCCCGAAGGAGCTGTGGGACGAGTACCGGGCGCTGGTGCGGCGCCTGGGCTGAACCCCGTAGGACTCCGCGGCCGGTCAGAACCGACTGTGCCCTGACCAGCTAGATCGTCACGGCCGGCCGCGGTGCACACCCGCAGGAGCCCCGCACAACGGCGTGCGGGGCTCCGGCGTTTCTCGCCGAGCGCTCACCCCTGGCCGCGGCCCTCCAGGTACCGGGTGTGGGTCTCCTGGCGGCGGGACTCCGTGTCGCGGAGGGCCGCCGCCAGGGTTTCCGCCTCCTGGTGCAGCAGGCCCAGCTGGCGTTCCAGGTGCCGTTCCGGTGGTTCCTGGCCGGGGGTGAGGCGGGTCCACCACCGTGCCCGTACGAAGCTGTCGACGGCCTCGGGGACGTCCTGCCGTACGGCTCGGGAGAGGGTGTGCAGGCCCTCCGGATCCTGGCCGAGCAACTGGGTGGCCCAGCCCGGGGCCAGCAGGGCGGACAGCAGGTTCGTCAGCTCGGTGAGCCGGCCCCCGGCGCCGGGCGGCAGTTCCACCTCCGCGAGGTACCCGCACAGCTTCTCGAAGTCGGCCCGCAGCTCCTCCAGTTGGGCCGAGGGGTCCGGGAAGTCCGGCAGCGGGGGCCGCTCCGGCGGGGCGATCAGCGCGCCCGCGCCGTACAGCCCCGCCACCACGACCGGCCAGTACGGGCCCGCCACCCCGGCGAAGGTCAGCCCGAGCCCGGCGATCCCGCAGACGCTGCCGGCGATGTTCTTGCGTGACTCCAGGTACTTACTGATACCCACGGATCTCCTCGAAGGCGCCGTCCAGCGAGCCCTGTTGGGCGTCGAAGAGGCGGCCCCCGGTCAGGTCGGCGATGTGCTCCAGCTCGGACCGGTCGGAGTCGCCGAAGAGGATGGGGAAGACGGGCGTCGCCCGCCGGTCGCGGTCGAGCCCGGCGTAGAAGGAGTCGAACTCGCCCGCCTCGGCGCCCGCGGTGTTCTCGCCGTCCGTCATCAGCACGATCGACGTGAACGTGTCCTGGTCGGCGCCCAGATGGTCGTACGCCTTCTGCAGCGAGGTGTAGACGGCGGTGTCGCCCTCGGCGGTCAGCGCCTCGGTGTCCCGCTTGATCGCGTCCAGCCCCGACTGCGGGTCGGCGGGGTCCACGACATGCGTGCGCACGCTCTTCACGTCCGAGCCGAACGGCATCAGCGTCACCTCCTCGCGCTCCCGGAAGTCGCTGGTCAGCCCGGTGAGGGCGGTCTTCAGGCCGGTCAGCCGGTCGCCCTCCATCGAGCCCGAGGTGTCGAGGACGTACACCGTCCGCGAGGGGCGGCGCAGCTTGTTCTCGTAGGAGTCGAGCAGGCCGTCGGCGACGGAACGGGTGCCGGGGAAGGGCAGTTCGCGGCGGCGCGTGATGTCCAGGCCCGCCCCGGGCCGGACGGAGGCGACCACCGGGCGGCGGTGCGTGAGGTCGGTGATCTCCTTCTGCATGTCCGGGGCGCGCAGGGCCTCGGTCAGCCGGCGGACGTTCTCGCGGGTGGCGGCGTCCGTCGAGGCGAGCGAGGAGACCGGGTAGTCGGCGGTGACGACACCGTCGCTCGGCCGGATCACGGTCAGGCCCGGAATGCCCTGGAGGACGGACTCGTAGTTGAGCATCGCGTCGACGTCCCCGCGCCGCTCGTAGGCCGCCGCCAGCCAGCCCGAGGAGCCCGAGGTCAGCCGCTGGCCGCGGAAGAACTCCTTCAGTTGGGGCGTGGCCTCGATGACGTCCGCGTCGGTGAGCGCGGACTGGGCGCCGGAGAGCGCCGAGGCGACCGAGACGAGCGTGGCGAAACCGGAGTTGGAGCGGGCCGGGTCCGTCATGCCGTAGGTCAGCTCACCGTCCCGCACCGCCTGCTCGACCTGCGACCAGGTGACCTTCTCCGGCTTCCAGCCGAGCTTCCTCACGGTGGCCGGCCTGACGCCTATGGCGACCGGGCTGCTCATCACCGGGGTCTCGGAGACGATCTTCCTCGCCGCCTCGGGGCGCAACCGCAGAGAGTCGTTGGAGGACAGCCACAGGGCGTCGTACTTCCCGTCCGCCTTGCCCGCGGCCAGCTGTTCCACGGCGTCGAGGGTGCCGATGTAGGAGGGGTCGACCTTGATGCCGGTCTCCTGCTCGACCCGCTCCAGGACCGGGGTCATGTCGGCCAGCTCGCTGGAGGCGAGGACGCGCAGGGTGCCGGGCTCGGGCGATTCGGGCTCCTCCCCGCCCCCGGTCGTGCAGGCGGTCGCCAGCAGGGCGACGGAGAGCAGCGCGGCGACACGTCTCATCCGAGGCCCCCTTCCAGCGCGCCCCGCGTCCGGCTGCGCTCCAGACAGGCGGAGGCCTGCTGGAGTTCGGACGTCAGGTTCTCCACCGTCGTGGCCATCGCCTCGGTCGCCTGGACCTTGTACGTGTCGATCGCGTCGAGGGTCCGGTAGATCTGCTGGAACGCGCTGCGCAGGGTCTCCGCCCCCACCGCCGGGTCGGCGGCGATGCGCTGGATCTCGCCGCTCTGCGTGGCGAGCATCTCGGCGTTGCCCCGGATGAGGTCCTCGGTGGTCCCGCGCAGGGCGTTGACCTGCTCGATGACCTTCTTCTGGCTGTCCAGGGCGGAGGCCAGCATCACGGAGATCCGCAAGGCGGAGACGGTCGTGGTCGCGGCCCGGTCGACGCCCTTGATCAGCTCGTCGTTGTTGCGTCGTACGACGTCCATGGCGAGGTAGCCCTGCGCGCACACCGCGAGCTGGGTGAGCAGGTCCTGGTGCTTCTGCCGGACCGGGAACAGGACGTCCGCGCGGAGCGAGTCTGCGGCCTCGGGGTCCCCGACCCCTGTGATGTGCCGCTCGACGGCCGTGTCCAGGGCCTCGGTGAGGACGACGTACTCCTGGAGCTTGCCCATCGTCTCCCACAGCCGGACCCGCTCGGTCTGCAACGCGGCGTTGTCCCGGCGCAGTTCGTCCTGGCCGCCGCGCAGCGAGCCCACGATTCTGTTGAGAGTGCCCTGGGCGGAGGCGTACTTGGCGACGTGGTCGCGCAGCTTGTTGCCGCCGGGCAGCCTGGAGAGGAACTTGCGCCCCTTGGAGGCGGGCAGGTCACGCGGGTCCAGGTCCTCGACCACCCGGCGCAGCTCCACCAGCGAGCCCGCGACCTTCGACTGGGCGTCGCCGCCCTTGTCGGGCAGGCTGCGGACGGTCCGCTCCAGCATCCGGTTGGACTGGGCGGCGGCGCTGCGCATCTCGCCCGCGCCGAGCGAGGTGATCTCGCCGACCTTGCCCGCGAACTCCGGGGAGCGGGCGTCGAGCGCGGCGAGGCTCTGGACGTAGTCGGAGGCCTTCTGGGCGATGCCCGCGCGGACGGTCTCCTCGACGGGGACCAGCCCGCCGGCCTTCTCCCGGGGCACCGGGGCGACGGCCTCGGGCGGGGTGAGCGTGAAGGTTTCCTCGGTCATCTGTGTTCCCCCCTAGGATCCGGCCCGGCGCGCCATGTCGTGCAGCACCGCGGAGGTGGGCACGGGCGCCTGCCGGACGCCGGTGAGCTTCTGGTTGAGATACGCCGAGTGCGCGGCGGTGGCAGCGGTGAACTCGGCGGAGGCGCCCTGCGGCCGGAACCCGTGCCGGACCGCGAGCTTGCGCAACTCCGGGTCGGAACTGAGCAGTTCGCCGAGGGCTCGGCCCTCGTCGGTGAGCGGTACGACGGTGTGGTCGCTGGTGGCGGTGGTGTCCGGGTAGAGGACGGTCAGGTCGTCCACGCCCTCGCCCCGCCCGAGCAGCGCGGCCACCTGGGACTCGTAGACCAGGACCAGCGGGTTCCCCGCGCCGCTGACGAAGTCCCGGAAGGCCGCGTCCGTGCTGGACTGCTGGGCGCCCTGCACGCTGACCAGCTTGCGCATCAGCGGGGCGGTCCGCTCCACGTCCTGCCCGCTCGCGGCGACCCGGCCGCCGTTCTCGACGTAGGAGGCGGCGGCGAGGTACAGGGCGCCGGAGTTGGAGGTCTCCGGGTCGGTGGAGGCGATGTAGAGGGTGCCGGTCAGCTCCCCGTACTTGCCGGCCCCCTTGAGCTGCTGCCAGGTCCTGTCGGCGTCGGCGGCGGCCAGGTAGGCGGCCATCTTGAGGGTGCCGCAGTGCTCGCCGTCCAGCGTGACCAGGCCGTTGTCCGCGAGCACCTCGGCGGCGCTTCGGTGCGCCACGACGACGAGGGGCGAGTAGAAGGGGCGGGGCAACGGCTGGCGTGCCTGGTACTTGTCGGCGAGCTCGTCGGCGGGTGCCTTGCTGGAGGGGAAGGCGAGGTCGTACCCCGCGAGGTCGAGCCCCTCCATCGCCCAGGACCCGGACGTCTCCGTCCGCACGGTGTAGCCCTTGGCGGCGAGGGCCTTCACCACGTCGGGATCGGCGAAGAACTCCGCCTTCTCCGATCCGATCACTGCCTGCACGGTCTTCGTTGCCGCGCCCTTGTCCCCGGATTCCCGGCCCGCTACGACGGCTGCCACCACGCCGCCGATCAGCAACACCGCGAGGACGATTCCCGTGATTCGTCTCACGCCGGGGAGCGTGCTCTCGGAACTCCACGTTCCGGGGCGCCTCGGATGAACGGGGGGTGAAGGGGGCGACCCGGAATGCAACGGGAACGCGGGATTCAGCCGACCGGGTCAGTGGGGACGCGGAGCCGGGTGTGTGGCACCCGGTCCGCGCGTCGCTGCGGGTGCACGCGGACCGGGGCCGTCAAGGGAGCCTGGCGAAGGCTCAGTGGGCGGCGAGCGCCTGGGACTCCACCGCCGCGGTGTGCGCGTCCATGCGCTCGGCGGCCAGGATGGCGACCGCCGTGTCGGCGCGGGACGCCGCGACGACCAGGGCGCGTCCGGCGAGCGTGTGCGCCCGCTGGTGCAGTGCCGCCAGTTCGCGGGCCTCGCCCGTGGGCACGGCACGAACCGCGTGGCCGCCCCGCAGCCGGGTCACCTGCTGCGCGAGCCGCTCGGCGGCGGTGTCCAGATCGGCGGACGGGGTCAGTGCGCGCAGCTCGTCGGTGACGGCCAGCAGTGCGGCGAGATGGCCCGCCAGCTGGATGTCCAGCTCCTCCTCGCGCGACCGGTGGGGGAAGTCGGAGGTGGTGCCGGCCATCGTGCTGTGGACCGACTTGCTGCGGATCGGTTCGTACATGGGGATGGCCTCCTGTGCTCTGACAGGAAACCATCCTAGCTTAGATTCCGTCTAAAGTTGAGTTGGTCGTAGAACTGCCTGTCAGGGCTGGCCGTAGCCGTCGAGGAAGTTCCCGATCCGGGTCACTGCGTCCCGCAGGTCTCCGACCGTCGGCAGGGTCACGACCCGGAAGTGGTCCGGCTCGCTCCAGTTGAAGCCGGTGCCCTGGACGACCATGATCTTCTCGCGTCGCAGCAGGTCCAGGACGAGCTGCCGGTCGTCCCTGACCTTGAACACCTTGGGGTCGAGGCGCGGGAAGAGGTAGAGGGCGCCCTTCGGCCGGACGCAGCTCACTCCGGGGATCTGGGTCAGCAGCTCGTAGGCGACGTCCATCTGCTCCTTGAGCCGCCCGCCCGGCAGCACCAGGTCGTTGATGGTCTGCCGGCCGCTGAGGGCGGCTACGACGCCGTGCTGTCCGGGCATGTTGGCGCACAGCCGCATGTTCGCGAGGATCGTCAGGCCCTCGATGTAGGAGTCGGCGTGGGCGCGCGGCCCGGAGATCGACATCCAGCCGACGCGGTAGCCCGCCACCCGGTAGGCCTTGGACATGCCGTTGAAGGTGAGCGTGAGCAGGTCGGGGGCGACCTTCGCGGTCGGGGTGTGCGTGGCGCCGTCATAGAGGATCTTGTCGTAGATCTCGTCCGAGCAGACCAGCAGGTTGTGCCGGCGGGCGATGTCGGTGAGCCCCTTGAGCACGGCCTCGTCGTAGACGGCACCCGTGGGGTTGTTCGGGTTGATGATGACGATCGCCTTGGTGCGGTCGGTGATCTTCCGCTCCACGTCGGCGAGGTCGGGTGTCCAGTCGGCCTGCTCGTCGCAGCGGTAGTGCACGGCCGTACCGCCGGAGAGCGACACCGCGGCGGTCCACAGCGGGTAGTCCGGCGAGGGCACCAGCACCTCGTCGCCGTCGTCGAGCAGGCCCTGCATCGCCATGACGATCAGCTCGGAGACGCCGTTGCCGATGAAGACGTGCTCGACGTCGGTCTCGATGCCGAGGGTCTGGTTGTGCATCACCACGGCGCGGCGGGCGGCGAGCAGGCCCTTGGCGTCGCCGTAGCCGTGCGCGGAGGACACGTTGCGCAGGATGTCCTCGAGGATCTCGGGCGGGCACTCGAACCCGAAGGCGGCGGGGTTGCCGGTGTTCAGCTTGAGGATGCGGTGGCCCGCCGCCTCGAGCCGCATGGCCTCTTCGAGAACCGGGCCCCGGATCTCGTAACAGACGTTGGCGAGCTTGGTCGACTGGATCACCTGCATGTCTGGGAGCTTACGGCCCTGTAACGCGCTGTGGGCCGTGTCTTCCGCCACGTGAGACGGGAAGTTTGCCCCCTTATCGCCCTCGCCTCCTCCTGGAGCCCCTCCCGTCTCTACAATGCGCCCCCATGTCCAGGCCACCTCATCCCGAGGACCCGCCGAACGTCTACGTCCCGCGGGTCGACCAGTCCCCCGTCTACGAGGAGTACGCCGATCCGGCGAGGGCTCACGGCTGGGAGAACGCGTACGACGAGACGAGCGAGCTGCCGCGGATACCCGAGGGCCGGCAGGCTTCCGGGGCGGCGTACGGCGGCCGCGCCGCCCGCCGTGCACGCCGCAGACGGGGCAACCGGCGCCGCGCGATGATGGCCGCCGGTGCGCTGGGCACGGTGTCGGTCGCCGCCCTGGTCGCCGGTTTCGCGTTCTCCTCCGGCTCCTCCGGCGACCCGGACGGCAAGCGCGAGCCGGCCCGCTCGGTCACCGAGGCGTCCCTGCCCACGGGGCCGATGACCGACCCGGCGACGACCTCGGCCCCCTCCTCCGGCGGTCCGGACGCGACGGCGGCGCCCGAGGCGGGCGCGACGAGCCCAGACCCGAGGCCGAGCACCACGTCCCCCGCGGAGACCGCGTCCCCCACGGCCTCGACGCCGGCCCCGGCCGACCCGAAGACCACCAAGCCCGGCCGCGGCCAGGGCGCCACCAAGAAACCGAAGTAACCGGCCGGCAGAGCCCGGCCGATGCAGCCGGAACGGCCCCAGTGCGTGGCCGGAAACCACTGCTTGTTCTCGTTGCCCCCTCACACAACAATGCGCATGACAAATCAGCGGGTGGCCGGAGGATCTCCGGTCACCTTTGTTGCAAGAGGGGACCCCACATGCGCAAGCCTCTCGTCGCCGCGCTCTTCGCCCTGGTCATCGCCGGGGCCGGTGCGGCACCCGCGGTCGCCGCTCCCGCGAAGAGCGACACCGCGGCACCCGCGGTCCAGGCCGTCAACTTCGCCGGGACCGTGTCGCTCAGCAACTGCTCCGGCTCCGTCGTCCGGATGCCCGACTCCGAGGACGACGACCCCGCGCTGGTGCTCACCAACGGGCACTGTCTGGAGACCGGCTTCCCGGCCGCCGGCGAGGTCGTCGTCGACCGGGCCTCCACCCGCTCCTTCGGGCTGCTCAACTCCGCCGGCACCCGCGTCGGCACCCTGCGCGCCAGCAAGATCGCCTACGCCACGATGACCGACACCGACGCCGCGATCTACCAGCTCACCCGCACCTACGCGCAGATCAGGACGTCGTACGGCATCAACGCGCTCACCCTCGACGACACCCGCCCCGTCGCCGGGAAGGCCATCAGCGTCGTCTCCGGCTACTGGAAGCGGATCTACAACTGCTCCATCGACGGCTTCGCCTACCGGCTGAAGGAGGGCGGCTGGACCTGGAAGGACTCCGTCCGCTACACCTCCGCCTGCCAGACGATCGGCGGCACCTCCGGCTCGCCCGTCCTCGACCAGGCCACCGGCAAGGTCGTCGCCGTGAACAACACCGGCAACGAGGACGGCCAGAGCTGCACCGTCAACAACCCCTGCGAGGTCGACGCGAGCGGCAACGTCACCGTCCGCCAGGGCATCAACTACGCCCAGCAGACCTACCAGTTCCCCGCCTGCTTCGGGATCGACAACAAGCTTGACCTCGGCGCCGCCGGGTGCGTGCTGCCCAAGCCGTAGCCGTCCGCCGTCACGGGGCGGGCGTTCTGCGGACCGCCCGCCCCGCCAGCACGTTCGTGCGGCGGCCGTCGTCGATCACGAAACGGCCGTCGACCAGCACGTACGGGATGCCCGTGGGCAGCTGCCGCGGGTTCTCGTACGTCGAACCCGCCGCCACCGTCCGCGGGTCGAAGAGGACCAGGTCCGCCCGGTAGCCCTCCCGGACCAGGCCCCGGTCCGGCAGCCGCAGCCGCGCCGCCGGGCGGGACGTCAGATGCGCCACGCACTCCTCCAGCGACAGCACCCCCGACTCCCGTACGTAGTGGCCGAGATACCGGGGGAACGTGCCGTACGCCCGCGGATGCGGCTTGGTGCCCTGGAGGATGCCGTCCGAGCCGCCGGTGTGGACCGGGTGGCGCATGATCGCCCGGACGTTCTCCTCGTGGCCGACGTGCTGGAGGATCGTCGTGCCGAGGCGGTCCGCCAGCATCAGGCGCCGGGCGGTCGCCCAGTCGGTGAGGCGCCGGCCGACGTACGGGGTGAGCGAGGCGTCGCTCACCCCCGAGATCTCGATCGTCTCCCACTCCATCGGCACCCCGTGGCAGCCGTCCGAGCCGACCACCTCCAGGTGGTGGCGGATCCGCTCGGCGGTCCCGTCGTCCGCCAGCCGGGCCAGCACCGCCTCCGGGCCGCCCTCGCTCGCCCAGCTCGGCAGCAGCGCGGCGAGCGTCGTGCAGCCCGGGGTGTACGGGTAGGTGTCCAGGCTGATGTCGGCGCCCGTGGCCAGCGCCTTGTCCAGCAGATCCAGGAGTTCCGGCGCCCGCCCCTTGTTCACACCGAAGTTCATCGTGGCGTGGGCGAGGTGGAGCGCGCAGCCCGCCTCCCGGGTCAGCGCCACCATCTCCTCGTACGCCTCCAGCGCGCCGGCGCCGTAGGAGCGGTGGTGCGGGCAGTAGTAGCCGTCGTACGAGGCCACCACCCGGCACAGTTCGGTCAGTTCGGCGTCCTTGGCGTACATGCCCGGGGTGTAGGTGAGGCCCGAGGACATGCCGACCGCGCCCTGCTCCAGGCCCTCGGCGACCAACCGCCGCATCCGGTCCAGCTCTTGTGGCGTCGCCTCGCGGTCCTCCCAGCCGACGGCGAGCGCGCGGACGGTGCCCTGGGGGATCAAGTAGGCGGCGTTGACCGCGATTCCGCGGTCCAGGCGGTCCAGGTACTCGCCCACCGACCGCCAGTCGAAGTCGATGTCGTCGCCGTGGCCGTTCCAGCCGGTGATCGCCCGGCGCACCTCGGCGAGCGTGCGGTCGTCGACCGGGGCGTACGACAGACCGTCCTGGCCGATCACCTCCAGGGTCACGCCCTGCGCGGCCTTGGCGCTGTGGTCGGGGTCCCGCAGCAGGGCCAGGTCGCTGTGGGCGTGCATGTCGATGAAACCGGGCGAGAGGACGAGCCCTTCTGCGTCCAACTCGCGCATGGCCGAAGGGCGCTGGCAGCCCGCCGCCGCTGCCTCGCGCACGATGGAGACGATCCGGCCGTCGTCGACGACCACGTCGGCGCGGTAGGAGTCGGCGCCGGAGCCGTCCACCACCTCGGCGTCCCGGATGACCAGGTCCTGCACAGCGGGCCTCCTAGAAGAACGTACGGATGTAGTCGACGACCGTGCCGTCCGCCTCGGCCAGCGGGATCAGCTGCCACTTGTCGAAGGACGTGCACGGGTGGGAGAGCCCGAGGCCGACCCAGTCGCCGACCTCCAGGTCCGCCTCCGGCGCGGTCCGCAGCCACGCGTGCTGGTCGGACAGGGCGGTCACCTCGATGCCGGTGGCCGGGCGCTCGGCGCCGTCGCGGCGGACGACCTGGGCGAAGGGCAGGTCGAGGTCGTAGGCGGCGTCCCGCTTGCCCGCGTTGAGGAAGGCCTGCTCGGCCGAGGGGCGGGAGACGACCTGCGTCCACAGCCGGAACGCGGGCTCCAGGGCGCCCTCCTCCGGGACCCGGTTGAACGGGGTCAGCTTGCGGTAGTGGCCGTCGTCGTGCGAGACGTACGCGCCCGAGCGCAGCAGCTTCAGGACCGGGCGGGACAGTGCGGGGATCTCCGCGAACACGTCCGCCACCGCGTCGAACCAGGCGCTGCCGCCCGCGCTGACGACGATCTCGTCCGTGCCGGAGAAGCGGCCCGCCTTGTCGAAGTCGGCGGCCAGGGCGACCAGTCGGCGCAGCCAGGCGTGCACCTTCTCCGGGGTGGCCTGCGGGACCTCGCCCTCGTACCCGGCGACGCCGACGAGCCGCAGGGTGCGGGTGGCGGCCACGGCGTCCGCGACGGCAGCGCACTCGGCCTCGGTGCGCACGCCGGTCCGGGCGCCCTCACCGGCGGCGAGCTCCACGACGACGTCCACGGGCCGGGCGGCGCCCTCCAGCGCCGCGTCCATCAGCTCCACACCCCGCACGGAGTCGACGTAGCAGACGAACCGGAAGGACGGGTCGGCGGCCAGTTCGGCGGCGATGCGGCGCAGGGCCGCCGCGTCCACCAGCTCGTTGGCGAGGAACACCCGCTCGATCCCGAACTCCCGCGCCACCCACACCTGATGCGGGACCGCGAGGGTGATGCCCCAGGCGCCGTGCTCGATCTGCCGCCGGAAGAGCCGCGGGGCCATGGAGGTCTTGCCGTGCGGGGCGAACGCGAGGCCGTGGCGTTCGGCGTACGTCTCCATGAGGCGGAGGTTGTGGTCGAGGCGCTCGGCGGAGAGCGCGAGGACGGGGGTGGCGAAACCGTCGGTGAACAGGTTCCGCCGCTCGGCGGTCAGCTCGCCGACGGTACGGCCCATGGCGTCCGGCGGGAGGCCCTTGAAGCGGTGGTCGACGCGTTCCTCGGCCAGTAGGGCGAGCGCTTCAGCGGCCATGGGGCCTCCCTGATCAGGAGCGTTGCATTCACTGCAACGTTCATTGCGTATGTCGCTTACTGCTGTCTAACATCTCGGCCAACACGAGCACAAGAACGGGAGCCACGACGATCGTGACCGGTACAGGACCCTGCGACACCCCCGGCGTGGCCGACGTCGTCGCGCTCGGCGAGTCCATGGTCGCGTTCCTGCCCACCCGGGCGGGCCGCCTCGCCGACGTACCGTCCTTCGACCGGTCCATCGGGGGCGCGGAGTCCAACGTGGCCTGCGCCCTGGCGGCGGCCGGACACACCGTGCGCTGGGTAAGCCGCGTCGGCGCGGACGGCTTCGGCGACCATCTCGTCGAGGCGATCGGCGCGTACGGCGTCGACGTGTCCGCGGTGCGCCGGGATCCGGTGCGGCCCACGGGCGTGTACTTCCGTACGGCGGGCGACCGGGGCACCGACGCGCACGAGGTGGCGTACTACCGGGCCGGCTCGGCGGCTTCGGCGATGTCGGTGACGGGGGTGGACCTGGCCGCGGTGCGCGCGGGGCGGATCCTCCATCTGTCGGGCATCACGGCCGCGCTGTCGGAGGACTGCCGGAACCTGCTGCGCGAACTGACGGCTCCCCGGGAGAGCCGCCCCCTGATCTCCTTCGACGTGAACCACCGCCCGGGCCTGTGGCGGGACGCCGACGAGACGCGCGTGCTGCTGGACCTGGCCCGGGGCGCCGACATCGTGTTCGTGGGGGAGGACGAGGCGGAGGAGGCGTGGGGGATCTCCGGCGGTCCCTCGGCGATCCGAGAACTGCTGCCGGAGCCGGAGGTGCTGGTGGTGAAGCAGGGGGCACGCGGGGCCGTGGAGTACCGCCATGACCCCACGGTCCAACCCGCCCTCCACGTCACCCCCGTGGCGACCACCG
Source organism: Streptomyces sp. NPDC043726 (assembly GCF_056436565.1). NCBI lineage: Bacteria > Bacillati > Actinomycetota > Actinomycetes > Kitasatosporales > Streptomycetaceae > Streptomyces > Streptomyces sp. NPDC043726. Next base: position 452,441 of record NZ_JBWKCI010000001.1, on the reverse strand, counting down.
GCGCCGGAGACGCCTTCGCCGCCGGATACCTCTCCGCCACCCTCCGCGGCCTGCCCGCCCGCGACCGGCTCCGGCACGGGCACCTCTGGGCCGCCGCCGCCCTCACCGCACCCGGCGACCTCGCCCCGCCCCCCGCCCGCGACACCGCCGACCGCCTCGCCGCTCTCGGCGACGACGCGTGGGGGAGACTTCGACTCGGCCCCGGCTGGACACAGGCCGAACAGCGGGCCGAGGAGGAGGTACGCACCCCATGAGCCAGACCGTCGACCGCGCGCTCAGCATCCTGCCGCTGCTCGCCGAGGGCCCCGCAGACCTAGGTCAGGTCGCCGACCGCCTGGGGGTGCACAAGTCCACCGCCCTCCGCCTGCTGCGCACCCTCCACGAACACGGCATGGTCTACCGCCAGTCCGACCAGCGCTACCGCCTCGGCGCCCGCCTCATCGCCCTCGCCCAGGAGGCGATGGAGAACCTCGACATCCGCGAGATCGCCCACCCCCACCTCGTACGCCTCAACGAGACCTGCGGCCACACCGTCCACCTCGCCGTCTACGAGGAGGACGAGGTGCTGTACATCGACAAGGTCGAGAGCCGCTACCCGGTGCGGATGTACTCCCGGATCGGCAAGCCGGTGGCCATCACGGTCGCCGCCGTCGCCAAGCTGCTCCTGGCCGACCTCGGCGAGATCGAGCGGCGCGCCCTCGCCGACAAGCTCGACTACCCCATGTACACGGCCCGTTCGACACCCAACGCCCCCGCCTTCCTCAAGGAGCTGGAGCGCGTGCGCGAACAGGGCTGGGCCACCGACCTCGGTGGCCACGAGGAGTCCATCAACTGCGTCGCCGCGCCGATCCGCGGCGCGGACGGCCGGGTCGTCGCCGCGATGTCGGTCTCCGCGCCCAACGTCGTCGTCACCGCCGACGAACTCCTCACCCTGCTCCCGCTGGTGCGCCGCACGGCCGACGAGATCAGTGGCGAGTACTCAGGCAAGACCCCAGCAAAGGACCCCGTATGACGGACAAGACCGCCCTCACCCCCACGACCCACACCACCCCGCCCGCCAAGTTCTCGCACGGTGTGAGGAAGGGCAACATCCTCCAGGTCGCGGGCCAGGTCGGCTTCCTGCCCGCCGAGGAGGGCAAGCCGCCCACGCCGGCCGGCCCCACCCTGCGCGAGCAGACCCTCCAGACCCTCGACAACGTCAAGGCGATCCTTCAGGAGGGCGGTGCCTCCTGGGACGACGTGATGATGATCCGCGTCTACCTCACGGACGTGGACCACTTCGCCGAGATGAACGAGATCTACAACGACTACTTCGAGGCGCAGCAGCTCACCGCCCCGCCCGCCGCGCGCACGACGGTCTACGTCGGCCTGCCCGCGGGGCTGCTCATCGAGATCGACGCGCTCGCCGTCCTCGGCTGAGCCGCACCCCCGCACGTCCCCCCGCACGTCCCGCACGGCACGGCACCCCTTCCCGGGTGCCGTGCCGCGATCCCCCCTGCCCGAAAGCTCCATGCCCCCCTTAGCAAGAGGCCCACCCATGCCAGAGACCCCACCCCACACCGGCGGACTGCTCCTCCTGATCGACGGCACCGCAGGACTGCTGACCGTCGCCGCCGTCGGTATCGCCCTGCTGCTCTTCCTGATCATCAAGGCCCGGCTCCAGCCGTTCGTCGCACTGCTCGCCGTCTCCATAGCCGTCGGCCTGCTCGCCGGCCTCTCGGTCACCGAACTCTTCGGCACCGTCCAGCGCTCCGACGCCGTCTCCACCATCGAGTCCGGCATGGGCGGCATCCTCGGCCATGTCGCGATCATCATCGGACTCGGCACCATGCTCGGCGCGATCCTCGAAGTCAGCGGCGGCGCCGAGGTGCTGGCGTCCCGGCTGCTGAACCTCTTCGGCGAGAAGCGCGCCCCGCTCGCCATGGGCGTCACCGGTGTCGTCTTCGGCATCCCGGTCTTCTTCGACGTCGGCATCTTCGTCCTCGCCCCGATCGTCTACGCCGCCGCCAAGCGCTCCGGCAAGTCGATCCTGCTGTACTGCCTGCCCCTGCTCGCGGGCCTGTCCATGACCCACGCCTTCCTGCCCCCGCACCCCGGCCCGGTGGCCGCGGCGGGCCTGCTCCACGTGGACCTCGGCTGGGTCATCCTCATGGGCGTGGTCTGCGGCATCCCCGCCGTACTGGCCGCCTGGGTGTTCTCGGCGTGGATCGGCCGCCGTATCTTCGTCGCCGTACCGCAGGACATGGTCGAGGCGGCCGAAGAGGCCAAGCGGGCGGTCGCCCGGGAGCAGGCCGAGCCGCGCGAACAGCCGGTCGCCCTCGGCACGGTGCTCGCCATCATCGGTACGCCGCTGGTCCTGATCCTCGCCGCCACCTTCTCCTCGATCGCGCTGGACCCCTCCACCGCGCGCTCCGTCATCGAGTTCTTCGGCCACCCCTTCGTGGCCCTGACGATCGCGCTGCTCCTCGCCTACTACCTGCTCGGCATCCGCCGCGGCTGGTCCCGCAAGTCCCTGGAGACCGTGTCCACGTCCTCCCTGAAGCCGGTCGGCAACATCCTGCTGGTCGTCGGCGCGGGCGGGGTCTTCGGTGCCGTGCTGAAGGCGAGCGGGGTGGCGCAGGCGCTGTCGGACACCTTCAACGACGTGGGCCTGCCGGTGATCGTGCTGTCCTACCTGATCTCCGTGGTGCTGCGGGTGGCCCAGGGCTCGGCGACGGTCGCCATCGTCACCACGGCGGGCATCGTGGCCCCGCTCCTCGCCGAGGGCGACCACTCCCAGGCCTTCGTGGCCCTCGTCATCATGGCGATCTCGGCCGGCTCCATCTTCGCCTCGCACGTCAACGACGGCGGCTTCTGGATGGTGGCCAAGTACTTCGGCATCAGCGAGCGGGACACCCTGAAGACCTGGACCGTGCTGGAGACGGTGCTGTCGGTGGCCGGGTTCGTGGTGGCCGCGGCACTGAGCCTCGTCGTGTAAGTCGTGGGACGCGGCGGATTCGTACAACCCGGCAGATTCGTATAACGATGCAGGGGCTGGCTGTGTACGGCACAGGATCGTCGACCATACTGCCCGCTGTGGAGCAGCGCATAGGATCGAGCAGCCAGCCCCTGGAGGGCGCCGGATTCGACCCGGCCTTCGTCCCCGGGATCACTACGCCCGTGTCCAAGGAGACGGAGGCGGAGAAGCCGGCCGAGGCCGAGGACAAGTCCTCCGCCGCAGTGGTCGAAGAGGCCGAGGAGACCGTCGTACCGGAGGAAGAGGACGACGAAGAGGCGGCCGACGGGCCGGTCTTCGAGGCGTCGGACCGCCGGGCGAGGATCGTCGCCGATCACCGCGGTGTCCGGCTCTCCCTGGACGACCAGGAGTGCGAGTTCCGCTGGGACGAGATCGGCGCGGTGGAGACGGAGACCGCCCGCTTCGGCAAGCGGTTCACCGTCACCGTGCACACTCCTGACCGCCGTTGGTACCCGATCGAGATCGAGGCGGCGGCCAGGAGCCGCTTCAGCGAGTGGGAGTCACAGCTCGACGCCGTGCTGGACGCCTACTTCGAGGAGTCCGAGGAAGAGCCCGCCTAGCAGTACTGGGCTTCCTTCCCGATCGAGCGGTACATGCAGTCCGCGTTCTCCAGCAGTTGCAGGACGGCGTCCCGGTTCCGGGACGTCTCCCGCTCGATCACCTCGTCGGGCGGGTAGAACCCGCCGCCCCCGGACCGCGGATACATCTCGAAGGTGTAGCCGAAGATCTTGTGGGCGCCCCAGAGGTAGTCGTCGATCGACCCGTCGGTGATGTACAGATCGCTGGCCTGCTCCGGCGTGTAGCCGTTGCTCGCGGCCATCTTCCCGCCCACGGTGGCGAAGGCGTTCCGGTCGTCCGCCGTCATCCCGGTCGTGGTGTCCGAGTAGGTGTACCCGAAGGGCCACAGCACCAGTTCGCTGTACGTGTGGAAGTCGATCCCGGCCTTGATCTGCTGCACTCCGCCGACGACCCGGCTGCGCACGAAGTTCGCGACCACCCGCACCTCGGGCGCGGACTCGGGCGCCGTACCCCGGTAGGTGTCCGAGGACGTGGACCCCGACGAGCCGCCGCAGCAGCCCCAGCGGTAGTTCCAGTTGCGGTTGAGGTCGGTTCCGACGTACGAGGAACCGGAGTTGGGCTGCCGGTTCTTGCGCCACGAGCGGTACGAGCCGGTGGCGATGTCGTACTCGCCGCCGTCCGGGTTGATGTCCGGGACGATCCAGATCTCGCGGCTGTTCACCATGCTGGTGACCCGGGAGTCGGTGCCGTAGTCGGAGGTCAGCTCGCGCAGCAGGTACAGCGCCATCTCCACGGTGAGGTGCTCGCGCGCGTGCTGGTGGTGGGTGAACAGCACCTCGGGCTCGGACTCGTCCGTGGCCACGTTGTCGCTGATCTTGATGGCGGTGATGTTCCGGCCCTGGTACGAGGTGCCGATCGTGCGGGTGCTGGCGATGCCGGGGTTCGCCGAGACGATCGAGTTGATCGCGCTCGTCATCTCCGCGTAGTTGTGGTAGCGCGAGTCGGCCGAGGGGAAGTCGAGCAGCCGGACGTCGTCCTCGCCGTTCGACCGGTCCGGCACCGCGCCGAGCCGGGTGACCTCGTAGCCCATCGCGCGCAGTGTGCGGATCTGGTCGGCGCGGCCGGAGACCACCAGGCCGTGCGCGTCGACCGCGTCCACACTGACGCCGGCCCGCTGGATCGCGGTGCGGTCCTTGGCCGTGGAGTGGGTGTGGATCTCGTACTGACGGATGTCGTCGGCCGAGGGTGCCGCCTTGGCGGCGCTGTCGGCGTTCGCCGTGACGTTCGCGGAGAGGGGTGCCGCGAGGGCCAGGGCGAGGAGGGTGGCGAGCGCGGCGGTGCGTCTGCCGCTGCGGGCGCCCGAGCCTCGGATGCGAAGTCGCATGAATTCTCCTTGTGTCTCCAGGAATTCCGGGATCTCCGGAAGTGGGGAGTGGAGCAGGGGGGTGGTTCAGCGACGAGCTGTGCGGGGTGAAGCTGTGCGGGTGGCGCTCATCGTCCGCGCATGGCATGGGCAGGTCAAGGTTGAATACGGTCGCGCTGGCGCGAACGGTTCGATACGGAGGGCCGCTTCGATACAGAGGGTCGCTGCGATACAGAGGGTCGCTGCGATATAGAGGGTCGCGCAGTGTACGCGCGCTCGTGTCATGTGACACGGGCCTGGGCGAAGTTGCACTCGCGGGTGTGAGCCCCGTGTGCGAGTCCGGGCCGGGGCGGGGGACAGTGGGTGGTCCGCGGAGCCCGATCCTCCGGGACGCTCCGACCGGCTCATCGGACCACGACCCCCCACAGACTGGACTGGCTGATCATGGGCGGATCAGCGCCCCGGCGGGACGACCACGGGGCCGCCGAGTCGACCAGCTTTGTCGACCGGCGGGCCGAACTCGTGCTGGGGCAGCGGCTGTTGGCCCGATCACGGCTGGTCACACTGACCGGTCCGGGGGGCGTCGGCAAGAGCCGGCTCGCGGCGCGGCTCGCGGACCGCGTCCACCGGTCCGTCCCCCACGGCGTCCGCTTCGTCCACCTGTCCGGCCTCGACGATCCGGCCCTGGTGCCGCTCGCCGCCGCCGACGCCCTCGGCCTGCACGACCACACCGACCGGCATCCGCTGGACGCACTGGCCGAACACGTGGGCGAGCGGCGGCTGCTCCTCGTCCTCGACAACTGCGAGCATCTGCTGCCGGCTTGCGCGGAGCTGTCCGCGGCCCTGCTGCACGGCACCCCGCACGCACGGGTGCTGGCGACCAGCCGCCACCGCCTGGGCCTGACCGCGGAACACCTTCTGGAGCTACGGCCCCTGCCCGTCCCCGACCCGGACGGCGACCTGTCCGGCGCGGACCGTCATCCGGCGCTCGCCCTGTTCGCCGACCGGGCCGCGGCCGTGGTCCCCGGGTTCCGGCTGACCCCCGCCAACCGGGCCGCGGTGGCCCGTGTCTGCCGCCGCCTCGACGGACTTCCGCTGGCCATCGAGCTCGCGGCGGGACGCGTCGGGGAGGTGGGCCTCGACCGTCTCGCCGACGTCCGACTCCAGTCGCTGCGCGCCACGATCGACTGGAGCCATGAACTCTGCACGCCCCAGGAGCAGTTGACCTGGGCCCGGGCCTCGGTGCTGGCGGGCGGCTTCGACCTGGAGACCGCGGAGGCGGTGTGCGCGGACGGGGAACTCCTGCGCCGCGAGGAGGTCGTGGAGGCCGTCACCGGCCTGGTCGACAAGTCGGTGCTGACCAGGGAGACGGCTGCGGGAGAGGTCCGCTACCGCCTCCTGGACACCCTGCGCCACTACGGCCTCGACCGCCTGCGTGCCCTCCCCGGCGAGGAGCCCGCCGCCCGCCGACGCCAACTGGAGTGGATGCAGCGCCGGGCGACCGCCTGCGAACGCGCCTGGTTCGGCCCCGGCCAGCGACTGATCGTCGCCCGCCTCAGAGCCGACCAGGACAACCTCCGAGCGGCTCTGGACTGCGGCCTGGCGTCGCCCGGCAACCGGCTCGCCGCCCTCCGGCTCGCGGGCACCCTCTGGTTCTACTGGCATGCCTGCGGCGCCCCCCGGGAGGGCCGGCACTGGCTGGAGCGGGCCCTCGACGCCAACCCCGAGCCGACGCGTGAGCGGGCCAGGGCGCTGTGGATCGCGGGGCTGCTCGCCGCGGTCACCCGGGAACTCGTGCCCGGGCGCCGGCTCGCCGAGGAGGCCCGCGCGCTCGCCCGTCGGCTCGACGACCCCGCCGAGGCCGCGCACGCCGACTACGTCGTCGGGGTCATCACCCTCTTCCTCGACGACCTGCCCACCGCCCTCGCCCACTTCGAGGCCGCCGCCGCCCGGGAACCCGTCCCGGGACAGCACCTCAGCATGGTCGGGCTCGACCGCGTCGAGCTGGCCTGCGCGCTGGGCTTCCTGGGCGAGGCCGACCGGGCGGTCGCCGTGGGCGAGGAGGCCCGGCGGCTCTGCGTGCGGCACGGCGAGGAGTGGGTGCAGTCGTACGTGCTGCGGATGCTCGCCCTCGCGCACACCGTCAAGCGGGACTGGCCGGCCGCCGTGGGCCACGCCCGGCAGGCCCTGCGCCTCAAGCTCGCCGTGCATGACGTCACCGGCATCGCCCTCACCCTCGACCTGCTGGCCCGGATCGCCACGGAGACCGGAGCCCACGACCACGCGGCCGTCGTGCTCGGCGGCGCCGACCGCGTCTGGTCGGACATCGACCGCGACCGCTGGGGCTCGGCCGCCCTGAAGAGGCCCCGCGAGGACAGCGAGCGCCGGGCGCGCGAAGCCCTCGGCGAGCGGGCGTACGAGAAGGCGTACCGGCACGGCGCCGCACTGGACCTGACCCGGCTGGCGGAACACGCCCTCACCGAGAACCACCGCCCCGCAACGCCGGTCGGCGAGAACCACCGCCCCGCAACGCCCGTCGGCGAGAATCACCGCCCTGCGGCGGCCGTCGGCGAGAACCACCGCCCTGCGGCGGCCGCCCACGAGAACCACCGCCCCGCGGCGGCCCTCGCCGAGAACCACCGCCCTGCGGCGGCCGTCCACGAGAACCACTGCCCCGCGGCGGCCCTCCACGAGAATTACTACCCCGCGGCGGCCGTCCACGAGAACCACTGCCCCGCGGCGGCCCTCGGCGAGAATTACTACCCCGCGGCGGCCCTCGGCGAGAACCACCGCCCCGCGGCGGCCCTCCACGAGAACCACCGCCCCCCGGCACCGGCGCCCAGAACACCGGCCCTCAGCCGTCCGGCCCCCGGCACCCCCGCCCCCGGCACCCCCGCCCCCGGCACCCTCGCCCCGGGCTCCGCAGCGCCCCACCCCCAGGCCCCCAGCACCCCCGCCGCCCGTGCGCACAGCACCGCCCCCCGGCTCACCCCCCGCGAGTGCCAGGTCGCCGATCTGGTCGCCCAGGGGCTCGCCAACCACCAGATCGCCGACCGCCTGGTCATCGCGCGCCGCACCGCCGAGGGTCATGTGGAGCGCATCCTCGGCAAGCTCGGCCTGCGCAACCGCAGTCAGCTCGCCGCCTGGGTGACGGCCCGGCGCTGACCCACCCGCCATCGGAGCGACACCGCAGCGACACAGACAGACAGGGGACCGCGTGATCAGCCGTAGCCAACCCGCAGCGTTCGACCACCGCATGGCCGTCCTCGGCGCCGACGACGAGTTCGTGGCCGCCGCCCTCCCCTTCCTCGCCGAGGCCCTGGACGGCCCCGGCGAACCCCCGCCCGTCGCCATCGCCGCCCCCGAGAAGCTGGCCCTGCTGCGCGAGGCCCTGGGGGAGAAGCGGGCCGTGCTCATCCCGCACACCGAGTGGTACACGGGGTCCGCGGCCAATGCCGTTGCGCAGGCGGCCGGTTACCTCGCCGCGCACGGCGGCCCCGGCGGCCGTATCCACCTCCTCATGGAACCCGTCTGGAGCGGCCGTGCCGGACGCTCGCCGCGCGAGAGCGCCGAGTGGATCCGCTACGAGGCCCTCGCCAACCTCCTGTTCGCCCCGCTCGCCACCACCGCCCTGTGCGTGTACGACACCCGCACGGCAGGCGCCGCCCTCATCGCCGAGGCCCGCCGCGCCCACCCCGGCACCGGCGTGTACGAGGACCCGGTGCGGCTCGCCGCTGAGCTGGACGCCGTACCGCTGGCACCGCCCCCCGCCGACGCGGCGACCCTGGACCGGCCCGACGCGGACGCGGTACGCGCCTGGGCGGGCGGCCGGGGGCTCGGCGCGGCGGACGCGGAACTGTTCGCGCTGGCCGTCACCGAGGCGGCGGGGGCGCTGGGCGAGGTCACCGTGGTACGGATGTGGGGCGAGGGGCGCGGCTGCGTCTGCGAACTCCGGGGCGCCCGACAGGTCGCCGATACGCTCGCCGGGTTCGTCCCGCCCGCCACCGGTGAGCTGGAGCCGGGGCAGGGGCTCTGGTACGCCCGCCAGGTGTGCGCCTATGTCGACGTCCGGGACGACGACCGCGGGACGTCCGTACGCCTGCAGTACGGGTAGTGCGCACCGGACGCAGGTAGGTAAGCAGGTATATCTACCCGTGTGCCGCGCCGGGGGCCGGACCACCATGGACAGCATGCTGCAACTCCGGAACGGCCCTTTCCGTCAACCGCCCGTCGGAGCCGGTCATGTGACCGTGGAGTACGACCCCCGCCCCTCAGCGGTTCGCGAGGCCCGTGTGGAGGTGCGCAGGCAGCTGGAGGGATGGGGGCTCGCGGGCCAGGAGGACGTGCTGGACACGGCCGAGCTGCTGGTGAGCGAGCTGGCCACCAACGCACTGCTGCACTCGGCGAGCCGGTTCCGGGTCACCCTCTCCGCCGCGCACGGCGTGCTGCGCTGCGAGGTCGAGGACGCCGGCCGGCGCACCCCGCAGGTGCTGGACGCGGGCAGCTCGGAGAGCGGACGGGGGATGTTCCTGGTGAACGCGCTGGCCCGGAGATGGGGATGCCATCAGGACGGGGAGCGCAAGACGGTCTGGTTCGAACTCTGACCCACGCCTCTTGTCGGCCCTCTTGTCCCTCGGGCCCCGCTGCGGTTTCTTGATCTGCATGGTGGACAGCTCGGGAAACTCTCAGGCAACACAGGCCGACGGAATCGACTCCTCCCCCCGCAAGTCCAGTTGGAAGTACATCGGCCCCGGCATCGTCGTCGCCGCGACCGGCGTCGGCGCCGGGGACCTGGTGGCCACGCTGATCGCCGGGAGCAGCTTCGGGTACACGCTGCTGTGGGCCGCGGTCATCGGCTGCCTGGTGAAGATCTCCCTGGCCGAGGCGGCGGGCCGCTGGCATCTGTCCACCGGCCGCACCCTCTTCGACGGCTGGGCGAGCCTCGGCCGCTGGACGACGTGGTTCTTCGTCGGCTACGTCGTGATCTGGGGCTTCGTCTACGGCGCCGCGGCGATGTCGTCCAGCGCGCTGCCCCTCCAGGCCCTGTTCCCCGACGTGATGGACCTGGAGTGGTGGGGCGTGGCCTGCGGCCTGGTCGGCCTGGTCTTCGTCTGGTTCAACAAGTACGCCGTCTTCGAGAAGGTCATGACGGTCCTGGTGGGCGTCATGTTCGTGGTGACCGTCTACCTGGCGATCCGGGTCACCCCGAACCTCGGTGAGGCCTTCGCGGGCCTGCTGCCCGTCCTGCCCGACGAGGAGGACTCCGTCCTCAACACCCTCGGCCTGATCGGCGGCGTCGGCGGCACCATCACGCTGGCCGCGTACGGCTACTGGGTCAACGCCAAGGGCTGGACGAACACCGGCTGGATGAAGGTCATGCGCCTGGACAACCGGGTCGCCTACGCCACCACCGGCATCTTCGTCGTGGCGATGCTCTTCGTCGGCGCGGAGCTGCTGCACTCGGCGAACGTCGCTCTCGCGAGCGGCGACAAGGGCCTGCTCCAGCTCAGCGACATCCTGGAGGACGAGTACGGCACCGCGACGGCGAAGTTCTTCCTGATCGGCTTCTTCGCCACCTCCTTCACCTCGCTGATCGGCGTCTGGCACGGCGTGAGCCTGATGTTCGCCGACTTCGTCGAGCGCTACCGGCGGCGGGACGGGGTGAAGGGCGAGGAGGTCGCCTCCGGCGAGCGGGAGCGCTCCTGGCCCTTCCGCGCCTACCTGCTCTGGCTGACCTTCCCGCCCATCGTCCTGCTCTTCCAGGGCCAGCCCTTCCGCCTGATCATCATCTACGGCGTCCTGGGCGCGGCCTTCCTGCCGTTCCTGGCCGGCACGCTGATGTGGCTGCTCAACTCCTCGCGCACTCCGGCCCAGTGGCGCAACGGGCCGCTGAGCAACGCCATGCTGGCGATCGCGGGGCTGCTGTTCCTGATCCTGTGCGTGAAGCAGATCTGGGACCAGCCGTGGTCCGAGTTCTTCTAGGTTCTCCCAGGTTCTCCTAGCGGAACTGGTCCCACTGCGGGCTCAGGGCGATCTCCCGGAGCTGCTCCAGGGTCAGCGCCGGCTCCTCGCGGCTCGGGGCGTCTTGCTGGCTCCCCGCGTTGAAGGCGCTGACGACGACCCGGAAACCGTCGGTGCGCAGGGTGTCGGCGGTCCACATCGCGGTGCCCGCGACGCCCTTGTCGCCGCCGCTCTTGCCGGTGGCGACCAGCGTGCCGTCGGGGAGTGTCTCGGCGCCGGCCAGGACGTCCCCGGCGATGTCGCCCATGCCGGGCTGGACGTTGATCTGGACGTAGCTCCTGCCCTTGCCGTCGTCCAGGACGAGGTAGCTGTAGTCCGTGCCCCGCTCGACGACCTCCAGGTTCTCGGGGAGGAGGGACACCAGGGTGTCCAGGACCGGCTCGGTGCCCGGCTCGGTGACCGGCTCGGCGGGCGTGCTCGCCGAGGGCTTCCCGGTGTCCTCGGGAATGAACTCGACGTACTTGCGCCACACCTGGGCCGCCGCCAGCTCCTTCAACTGGGCTGTGGACAGCGGGGGTTCGCTCCTGCTGATCGGGGCGTCCTTCTCGGCGGCCGCGTTCCACTCGCTGACGGAGACGTGCTGTCCGCTCGGGGTGATCAGATCGGCCGACCACCACTTGGTGTCGACGCGCCGGTCGGGATACTCGTAGCCCTGGAACAGCTTGAGCAGCGATCCGTCGGCCAGCCTGGTGGAGACGCAGCTGTCGTGCGGGACCAGCGTCTTGTCCGGGCAGTCCACCGCCTCGCGGGCCCGGTCGCTGCCGGGCTCGACCCGGTTCAGGCTGACGCCGATGGCCCCGGGGCCCTCGCCGTCGTCGTAGACGAGATGGACGTACGGCGGAAGCTTCGGGTCCTCGGTGCCCCGGGCCCGCTGCTCGCTGACCTTTCCCTCGGGGAGGAGCCCTTCGAGTGTCGCGATGAGTTCGCGGCTCGTCAGGGGTTCGGCGGACGGCGTGGCGGACGGCTGCCCGGCCACGTCGGACCCGGCCGCCGACGGGGCGGACCCGCCGCTCCAGGGCACCAGCAGCGCCGTACCCACGCCGACCAGCGCGATGCCGGCCGCCCCGCCCAGTACCGCGGCCCGCCGCCTCAGCCGCAGCCTTCGGCCACGGGACCGGCCCCCGGCGACCAGCGCGGTCCGGTCGGCGTCGAAGCCGTCGACCGCGTCCCGCAGCGCGTGCCCCAGCCGCCCTTCAAAACGTTCCTCGTCGTGCTCAACAGGCATGGCAAACCACCGTCTCTCCGCAGTCCAGGGGTGTTGTCGAGGCGTCAGGGCCGCGCGTACTCGCCGAGGTCCTCGCCCAGCAGCTCGCGCAGCCGCCCGAGCGCCCGGGTGCACCGGGTCCGCACGGCCGCCGAACTGGCGTTCAGGACGTCCGCGGTCTCCTGGATGGACCGGTCCTCCCAGTACCGCAGCACGATCACCGCCCGGTCCTTGGCGGGCAGCAGCGCGAGCGCCTCCAGCAGGGTCAGCCGCAGCGGGAGATCGGGGTGCCCGCCGTCCGCCGGCCGGTCCGGCAGCACGTCCGTGGCCCGCTCGGTGCTGCTGCGCCGCCGCTGGTGGGCGAGGAAGGTCCGGGTGAGGACGGTCTGCGCGTACCCGGCGGGGTTCCCCACCCGTGACACCCGCCCCCAGCGGGCGTACAGCCGCCCGAACGTCTCCTGCACCAGGTCCTCGGCCAGATGCGTGTCCCCGGCCGTGAGCAGACACGCGGACCGGTACAGATGCCCGGCCCGCGCGGTGGCGAACGCCGCGTACTCCTCGGACGTGTCGTGTGACGCGCCCGCGCGGCCCTGTCTCATGCAATCCCCCTGCCCGAACCCACTCGCATCGTCCTCACTTCATTGATGCGGTGGGCCCGGGCAAATGTTTCACGGTGGTCGGCGCCGATTACGGAAGCGCGTGCACGTGCGGACCGACCGCGTTGGACCACGCGTTGCCCGCCGTCGCGTCCCAGTTGGTCGACCAGGTCATCGCGCCCCTGAGGTCGGGATAGGTCCTGGACGGCTTGAACGCACCGCAGTTGGTGCCCTTGGCCAGACAGTCCAGGGCGTTGTTCACCACGGTCGGGGAGACGTAGCCGCTGCCCGCGCCCCGGGTCGAGGCCGGCAGACCGAGGCCCACCTGGGACGGCGCCAGGCCGCCCTCCAGCTGGATGCAGGCGAGGGCGGTGAGGAAGTCCACCGAGCCCTGGCTGTAGACCTTGCCGTCGCAGCCCAGCATCGAACCGCTGTTGTAGTACTGCATGTTGACGACGGTTAGGATGTCCTTCACGTTCAGCGCCGTCTGGAAGTAGGAGTTCGAGGTCGACTGCATGTCGATGGTCTGCGGCGCCATCGTCAGGATCATCGAGGGGCCGGCCTTCCCCGACAGCGACCTGAGCGCCTGCGTCATGTACGTCGCGTTGAGCCCGTTCTCCAGGTCGATGTCGACGCCGTCGAAGCCGTACTCCTGCATCAGCGCGTACACCGAGTTGGCGAAGTTCGTCGCGGAGGCGGAGTCGTTCACCGACACCGTGCCCCGCTCGCCGCCGACCGAGATGATGACCTTCTTCCCGGCCGCCTGCTTCGCCCTGATGTCCGCCTTGAACTGGTCGACGGTGTAGCCGCCGAGCCCGGCCGAGTCCAGGTTGAAGGTCACCGCGCCCGGAGTCCCCGTGGCGTCCGCGAAGGCCACCGCGATGATGTCGTACTGCGCCTGCACGTCCGAGATCCGCTGGACGGTCGCGCCGTTGTTGAAGTTCTGCCAGTACCCGGTCACCGCGTGCTTCGGCAGTGCGGGGCCCGTCGGGGTCTGCGTCGTGGTCCCGGTCACCGCCGCCGACTTCGGCGACTCACCGGCCGAGTTGGTCGCCGTGACCTGGAAGGAGTACGACGTCGAGGCCGCGAGCCCGGTGACGGTCGCCGAAGTGCCGGTCACCGCCGTCACCTTGGTGCCGTCGCGGTAGACGTTGTAGCCGGTCGCGCCGGAGACCGTGTTCCAGGCCAGCGAGATCGACGAGGAGCTGCGTCCGGACACGGTGAGGCCGCCCGGCGCCCCCGGGATCGTCGGCGTGGGGTCGCCGCCCCCGCCGCCGTCCGGGCCGAACACCGACAGGTCGTCGGCGTAGTAGGCGGCCTGTCCGTACCAGCCGTGCGTGTAGACCGTCACCGAGCGGGTCGCGGCACCGGTGGTGAAGGTCGTGGTCAGCTGCTTCCAGCTGCCGGAGTCGGGCGTCCACGTCGACACGTCGGTGGTGCCGGTGCCGGTGACACCCAGGTAGGTGTATCCGCCCTGCACCCACGCGCTGAGCGTGTACGTCGAGTTCGGCTGGACCGCGACCGCCTGGGTGCAGCGGGCGTTGTCCTGCCCGGCCGGGGTCGCCTTGAGGGCGGCCGAGCCGCCGTGCACCGGCGAGGAGACGGTCGTACCGCTGTTCGCGGAACAGGTCCAGTTGGTCAGGCCGGACTCGAAGCCGGCGTTCTTGGCGTTGTTGACATCGGCGGCGGACGCCTGGCCGGTGCCCGCGAGGGAGAGGGCGAGGGCCAGGGTGACGGCTCCCGTCCACAGACGTGTAGATCGCGCTCCAGGGCGTCTTCGTATGGACATGCCAAAACGTTGGTCCAGACCAATGCGCCTGTCAAGAGGCGGCACCGAGATGCTCAACCTGCCCCGATTTGGCGCAACTTGTGCAACGGCAGTTCCTTCATAGCTACAGAAACGCTGTTCTCCGGTCATGGAGCCGTGGATACAGTGCTCACGTAGTCACGCAGTGAAGTGGACTGTGTGTCCTGGGTGTACCGGAGTGACGCCGGTCGGGCCGGCGGGCATGGGGAGTGGGGAGCCGCGCGTGCCAACTGCCATCGCCGTGACCAGTGCCGACCTGGCGCTGCCACCACACGACGAGCGCACCGTCCCCGCCGTCGTGCTCCAGGACCTGGACCGCCAGCCCCTCGAGCGGTCCTTGAGCGCCCTTCAAGCGATCGTCGAGAGCTACGGCCATCTCATCGTCGTCTGCTCCCAGGCGCTCGACCCCGCCGTGGAACGCCGTCTGTACACCCTCCGCTCCCTCATGGAGAGCGACCGGATCGCCCTCTTCCGCCCCGAACTGCCCCCGCTCGGACTCGCCGTCCTGGCGCGGCAGTTGCGCCAGCTGGCCTCCTGCGACCTCAGCCCGGGCGTCCTCGCCTCGGCGGGCCGCCTGCTCACCCACTACATCCACGCCGGGGCGCTGCTCGGCTCCGTCGCCAAGCTCGACCGCGTCCCCGTCGGCCTCAAGTCCCACGCCAAGTCCTGGGTGCCGGGCGCCCAGTTCGGCGTCCTCGCCCACCCCGAACCGCAGCTCGTGCGGATCGGCCCCGAAGCCGCCCTGACCGGACCGGAGTTCGGCACCCGGATGCTGGTCGCCAGAGGTCAGCTCCAGTCCGACTGGGTCACCGAGACCCTGGCCAAGTCCTGGAACGTCCAGGGACTGCGCGAGGTGCCGCTGCCCGCCGAGTCGGCCCGGTGGTGGGGGACGGGCCGGCTGATCGAGTTCTGCGCCCACCTGTCCGACCTGTCGGTGCTGTACCAGCTCGTCACCTCGGTCCGCCGGACCGCCTGCCACTGGTGCGGCATCGACGTCATCGGCGACCGCTGTGTGTTCTGCTCCGCGACCCCGCCCGTACCCCTCCCCGAGACCCGCGCCGGCTGACCGCCCGCACGCTCCTCCAGACCGGTCCCGACCGATTCCCCCAATGAGGTTGCACGGTTCATGAACTCCCGTCAGCGCCGCGGCGTGATACTCCTGATCCTGTCGGTCGTCTGCGCCCTCGGCGCCTTCGCCGGCGTGCTGTCCGTCATCGACGACGCCGAGTCCAAGGTCGGTCCCGAGGTGACGGCGTACCGGCTGAAATCGAACGTCGAGCCCTACACGCCCCTCGGCGCCGACCAGTTCGAGAAGATCTCGATGCCCGAGCGATGGCTGTCGGACAACGCCGTCACCGACCTCCGTGAGGTCGAGGGCAAGATCGCGGTCACCGCCCTGAAGGAAGGCTCGCTGCTCCAGAGCGACATGATCGTGGCCAAGCCCGCCCTGGAGGCGGGGCAGCAGGAGGTCGCCATCATGATCGACGCGGCGACCGGGGTCGCGGGCAAGATCACACCGGGCAGCAAGGTCAACGTCTACGCCACCTTCGAGGGCCAACGGGACGGCGATCCCGACCAGTCCAAGATCATCGTGACGAACGCCAGGGTCCTTGACGTGGGCGATGTGGCCGCGCTGAAGCCCGACGCGAGCGACCGCGACCGGCAGCCCACCGACGGCGTCCCGATCACCTTCGCACTGTCCACCCTCGACGCCCAGCGCCTCACCTACGCCGAGTCGTTCGCCCAGCGGGTCCGGCTCGCGCTGGTGGCGCCCGGCAGCGACACCACGGTCCCCGAGTCGGACCGGACGTACGAACTCGCGAAGGACAAGTGAGAGGCCCGCATGCCCACGAGGATCCTCCCGGCGGTCGGCGACGCGGACGCGGTCCGGTCCATCACGACCCTGCTCAGCCAGCTCCCGGACGCCGAACCGGTCGCCCCGGTGATCGACTCCACCCAGCTCATCGACACCCTCGCGCGGCTGGCCGCCGAGTCCGTCGACGAACTCCCCGAGGTGGTGGTCGTCCACGAGCGCATCGGCCCGGTCCCCGCCCTGGAACTGATCCGCGAGGTCGCCCTCCGCTTCCCCGCGGTCGGGGTCATCCTCGTCACCTCCGACGCCTCGCCCGGCCTGTTCCAGGCCGCCATGGACTACGGCGCGCGGGGCCTGGTGGCACTGCCCCTGTCATACGAGGAACTCGCCAGCCGGGTCCAGGCGGTCGCCTCCTGGTCGGCGGGGGTACGGCGCCATCTGGGCGGCGGCGCGCTGGAGGTGTTCACCGGCGTCGGCGGCACGGTCGTCACGGTGAGCGGCGCCAAGGGAGGCGTGGGAGCCACGGTCGCGGCCATCCAGCTCGCCCTCGCCGCCCAGGCCTCCGGCCGCACGGCCGCCCTGCTCGACATGGACCTCCAGACCGGCGACATCGCCTCCTACCTGGACGTCCAGTTCCGCCGGTCCGTGGTCGACCTCGCCGCCATCACCGACATCTCCCCGCGGGTCCTCGCCGACGCGGTCTTCCGGCACGACACCGGGCTCGCCCTGCTGCTCGCCCCCGGCGACGGCGAACGCGGCGAGGAGGTCACCGACCGCGCCGCCCGCCAGATCATCAGCGCCCTGCGCTCCCGCTACGAGGTCGTGGTCGTCGACTGCGGCGCCCAGCTCAGCGGCGCCGGAGCGGCGGCCGTGGAGATGGCCGACACGGCCCTGCTGGTCACCACCCCCGATGTGGTCGCCGTCCGGGGCGCCAAGCGGGCCGTCCGGATGTGGGACCGGCTGCAGATCAGGAAGGCGGAGGAGACGCTGGTCGTCGTCAACCGCCACACCCGGGGCACGGAGATCCAGCCGTCCCTGGTCCGGAGGATCACCGCCACCCCGGTAGCGGCGACCACGGTCCCGGCGGCCTTCAAGGAGCTGCAGGGCGTGGTGGACGCGGGCCGCCTGCACGAACTGGACGCCAAGAGCACGGTCAAGCAGGCCCTGTGGACCCTGGCGGGCGAACTCGGCCTGGTCAAGGCGGCGGAGGTGGACCGCAGGGGCGGGCGGGGGTCGTTCCGCAGGCGCAAGGACGGTGGGGGATGAGCCGTACCGCGTGTTCGCGGCGGTTGAGCCGTTCCACGTGCTCGTGGCGGGCGAGCCGTTCCGCGTGTTCCTGGGGGATGTGCCGTTCCGCGCGATCGTGGCGGATGAGCCGTTCCGCGCGTTCCTGGCGGATGAGCCGTTCCGCGCGTTCCTGGCGGATGAGCCGTTCCGCGCGTTCCGACAGGGGTCAGGTGACCATCGAGTTCCTCGGGATGACCCCCCTGATCATCCTCACGCTGGTGCTGCTCTGGCAGTGCGTGCTCGTCGGCTACACGTTCTCCCTCGCCGGGAACGCCGCCGACATGGCCGCCCGAGCGGGCACCGCGGCCGAGGACCGGCAGGGCGCCTGCCAGGCGGCGGGGCTGGCACACCTGCCGGACGCCTGGCAGGGCGCCGCCGACGTGACCTGCGGGGAGAGCGGCGGCCTGGTCACGGCCGACGTCCACCTGAAGGTGCCGGTCCTCTTCCCCGGCGCGATCGGCTTCCCCTTCGACGTCGACGGTCACGCGGGGGCGGTCGTGGAGGAGGGGGACTGAGATGACGTACGAGCGTGAGGGACGTGGCTCAATGTCCCGCTCGGCCCGCCGCCGTGACCGCGGACAAGTCGCCCTGGAATACCTCGGCTTCATCCCGATCCTGATCCTGGTCGCCATGGCCGCCGTACAGATCGGGCTCATCGCCTACACCGGCCAGCAGGCGGGCACCGCCGCCCGCACCGGAGCGCGCAGCGCCTCCCTGGACGGGCCCTTCGCGGCGGACTGCCAGGCCGCCGTGAGCGGCTGGCTGGCCGACGGCACCGGCTGCACCAGCGCCACGCTCGGCGACGAGGTGCAGGTCACCGCGACGGTCGACATCCCGTCCGTGGTCCCGGGCTGGGACTTCGGCGACGCCACCAAGTCCGCCACCATGCCGATCGACGGGGAAGGGCCGGCCGGATGAGCCTGCGTTCACGCATCAACGTGCCCGAGGAGAACGGCAGCCGGGGCGAGGACGGCCACCTGGTCGCCTCCTACCGGGCCAAGCTCCTGGAGGAGATCGACCTCGCGGAGATGAGCTCGCTGGCGCCGGCCGAGCGCCGGGCCCGCCTCGAACGCGTCCTGGGCCACATCATCAGCCGTGAGGGCCCGGTGCTGTCGACGGTCGAGCGCTCGCAGCTGATCCGCCGGGTGGTCGACGAGGCGCTGGGCCTCGGCATCCTGGAGCCGCTGCTGGAGGACGCGTCGATCACCGAGATCATGGTGAACGGCCCCGACGCGATCTTCGTCGAACGGGGCGGCCGGGTCGAGCAGTTGCCGCTCCGCTTCCCCTCCCACGACCAGCTGATGCAGACCATCGAGCGGATCGTCTCCACGGTGAACCGCCGCGTGGACGAGTCGAACCCGATGGTCGACGCCCGGCTGCCCTCCGGCGAGCGCGTGAACGTCATCATCCCGCCCCTGTCCCTGACCGGCGCGACGCTCACCATCCGCCGCTTCCCGCGCTCCTTCACCCTGCACGAGATGATCGGCCTCGGCTCGCTCGACGAGCACATGGTGTATCTGCTGGCGGGCCTGGTGCAGGCGAAGTTCAACATCATCGTCTCCGGCGCGACCGGCACCGGCAAGACGACCCTGCTGAACGCGCTCTCGGGGCTCATCCCCGAGGTGGAGCGGATCATCACCATCGAGGACTCGGCCGAACTCCAGCTCCAGCAGGGCCATGTGATCCGCCTGGAGTCGCGCCCGCCGAACGTGGAGGGCCAGGGCCGGGTCACCATCCGCGACCTGGTCCGCAACTCGCTGCGGATGCGCCCCGACCGCATCGTCGTCGGTGAGGTCCGCGGCGGCGAGTCCCTGGACATGCTCCAGGCGATGTCCACCGGCCACGACGGCTCGCTCGCCACCGTCCACGCCAACAGCACCGAGGACGCCCTGATGCGGCTGAAGACCCTCGCGTCCATGTCCGACGTCGAGGTCCCCTTCGAGGCGCTGCACGACCAGATCAACAGCGCGGTCGACGTCATCATCCAGCTCACCCGGTTCCAGGACGGCGTCCGCCGGATCACCGAGATCGCGGTCCTGGACAGCCATGGATCGGAGCCGTACCGCCTGGCGACGGTGGCCCGTTTCCTCGCGCAGCCCATGACCCCGGACGGCCGGGTCCACGGCACGTTCGCCTACTTCCCCCTCCCACGACGGACGGCGGACCGCCTCTACATGGCGAGCCAGCCGATCCCCCAGGCCTTCGGCGTGGCCCAGTCCCCGCTGGAGCTGGCCATCCGAGAAGCCAGGTAGGACAGGACCTCTCATGGACTTCGAGACCCGCATCACGCTCACCACCGGAGTGGCCCTCCTGACCTGCGCCCTCGCGGTGGCCGGCCTGCACGCGTACGCCTCGGGCCGGGCCCAGCGCCAGGCCCTGATCGACCGCCTGTCGTCCACCGGCCAGGTCACCGGCGCGACCGGCCGACGCCGCCGCTTCGGCAACCTGGACCGCCGCCTTCGCCGTACGAAACCGGGCCGCAAACTGGAACTGCGGCTCGCGGCGACGGGCCTGGACGTGACGCCGGGGGAGTTCTTCGTCTACATGCTGGCGGCGGTGGCCGGCCTGTGGTTGGTCGGCCAGTCGACGCTGGCCCCCTTCTTCGGCCCGATAGCGGGCCTGCTGGGCGTCTGGGCGGCGGTCCAGTTCCTGAACTGGCAGCGCCAGAAACGCATCGAACGCTTCATCAACCAACTCCCCGAACTGGCCCGCATCCTGGCCAACGCGACCCAGGCGGGTCTGGCGCTGCGCACGGCGATCGGCATGGCGGCCGAGGAGCTGGAGGCCCCGGCGGGCGAGGAACTGGCCAAGGTGGCCAACCAGTTGGCGATCGGCGCGTCGATGGACGACGCGCTGGGCGAACTGGCGGACCGCCTCCCCTCGCGCGAACTGGTGGTCCTGGTGACGACCCTGGTCCTGTCGAACAGGGCGGGCGGGCAGGTCGTCAGCGCCCTGCGCAACCTGACGGAGACGCTGGAGGAGCGCAAGGAGACCCGCCGGGAGATCCGCACCCAGCTCTCCCAGGTCAGCATGACCTCGTACGCCGTCCCCGCCCTCGGCATCGGCTCCCTGTTCCTGATGAACGGCGTGAAGGACGGCGCCCTGGACCGGATGACGGGCTCACCGGCGGGCCAGGTGGCGGTGATCGTGGCGTTCGCGCTGTACGCGATCGGCTTCGTGATGATCCGCCGTCTGTCGCGGATCGACGTGTAGGGGGAGGGCGGACGGATGGCGTGGCTGCTCGCGTTGCTGATGGCAGTGAGTGTGTACGGCGTGTTCGCGGGCGTCCGCATGTACCGGGCGGACGCGAAACTCCCCGGTGACCTGCGACTGGCCCTGGAAGTGGGCGCCACGCGCACCGGCGCGGTGGACTCCGTGATCGACCGCATGGGCATGCGGTACGCGCCCGCGGTGCTGCGTCTGATGGGCCCGAAGCAGGTGGCGAAGTACCGCCGCAAGATCGACCTCGCGGGCAACCCCGGGGGCCTGACGATCGACCGCTACGCGGCGCGGCGAGCGGTGTACGGCTTCCTGGGCGGGGTGGGCGGCCTGGTGTTCCTGCTGCGGGGCCAGTACCTGGTGACGCTGCTGCTGCTGGCCTTCGGCGCCTTCTGGACGGAGGTCGGCATCTGGTCGGCGATCCGGGTGCGCAAGGACGTCATCGAACGGACGCTGCCGGACTTCCTGGACGTGCTGGCGGTCGTGGTGAGCGCGGGCCTGGGCTTCCGGCAGGCCCTGGACCGCGTGGCGTCCCGCTACGAGGGCCCCTGGGCGGACGAACTGCGCATCACGCTCCGCCAGATGGACCTCGGCATGAGCCGCCGCCAGGCGTTCGCGGAACTCCGCCGCCGCAACGACTCGGAACAGGTGGCGATGTTCGTGACGGCCCTGCAGCAGGGCGAGGAACTGGGAGCCCCCATCGTGGACACCCTGGTCGCCCTGGCCAAGGACATGCGCAGGACGGACGCCCAGAACGCCCGCCGCAAGGCCGCGAGGGCGGTCCCCAAGGCCACGATGATGATCACCACCTTCATGGTCCCGGCCACGATGATCCTCCTCGGCGCAGGCCTCCTGCTCGGCTCCGGCACGGACTTCGGATCCATCACGGGGGAGTAGGGCATGGGGCTTGGTATGCGGGTGAGGGGGTTGAGGTCGAGCATGGCCACGCCGTTGGACCTGAACGAACCACAGGGTCTGGAGGACCCGTTCGCCACCGATGGCGGGGAACTGCCGGAGGAGCCACCCGCGCCCGCACTCACCCCGGCACCCGCCCCCGCCCCCGCCCCCGCACTCGAGATAAGCGCCCTACAGGCAACCGCCCGCATGGTCTTCGGCTTCAGACTCGCCATGCTCGCGATCTCCGCCCCCGCCGCCCTCCTCAACGCCGCCCCCGGCCTGGGCGCCCGCCTGGTCGCCGCGGCCGTGATCGCCACCTTCATGGCCAGCTACGTCCTCTTCAGGGACTGGGAACGCTTCGGCCCCCTGCTCCTCCGCCACCCCACCCTCCTGGCCCTGGACACCCTCTTCGGCGCCCTGCTCCTCATCTCCGCGGGCCCGGACACCCCCCTCGCCTACGTCAGCGTCTGCACCCCCCTCCTCGCCGGCATCGCCTACGGCTACCGAGCCGCCGCGGTCTTCGCCAGCCTCCAGTCCCTGATCCTGCTCCTCGTCTACGCCACCACGGCGGAGGCGGACACCACCCTCGCGGAGAAACTCCTCCTCCCGGGCTTCTGCGTGATCACGGGCGCCGCCGGCTCGGCCTTGCGCAACCTCGTCCTACGCTTCGGCGCCGCGACCCAGGCCCTGACGACCACCAGAGCCCGCCTGGCCGCAACGGAGGCCGTAGCCGCCGAACGGGCCCGCCTGGCAAGGGAACTGCACGACTCGGTGGCCAAGACCCTGCACGGAGTTGCCCTGGCGGCGGACGCCCTGGCAGCCACAGCGACCACGACCCCCCAGAACCCGACCCTGATCAAGGAACAGGCCCAACTGGTGGCCAGAGCATCGCGCAGGGCGGCGACGGAGTCCCGAGAACTCCTCACGGACCTGCGCCGCGAGCAGGACAGCACCACGGACACGGACGTCCTGACCGAACTGGCGGCGCGCACGACCGCCTTCACCACCCGCACCGGCATCCCCACGACGTACGACACCAGCCCACCGGCCACGACCGCCCCACCCCTGCCCCCCAAGGTCACCCGCCAACTCCTCTCCATCGCCACGGAGGCCATGGAGAACGCCCACCGCCACGCCACCCCCACCACCGTGGCCGTACGCGCGGGCGTCCAGGGCGACCTGCTGCGCATCAGCGTCTACGACGACGGCCGCGGCCTTCCCCCGGGCACCACCCTCGAACAACTGCGCAGCGCGGGCCACTTCGGCCTGATCGGCATGGTCGAACGCGCCGCGGCGGTGGGCGCCCGCATCCGCATGGGCCGCGGCGACCACCCGAAAGGCACGGAAGTCCTCCTGGAACTCCCACTGGCGGCGCGAAGGACATGACGGAATGACACACCGCGACTTCCCCGGCCCGACACGGACGACGGCCCCCCTCAGGGTGGTCGTGGCGGACGACAACCCGGTGGTCCGGGCAGGCCTGACGGCCCTGCTGACGGGCCGAGAGGACATCACCGTCGTAGCGGAGGCGGCGGACGGCCGCGAAGCGTACGAAGCGGCCCGCCGCCACCGCCCCGACGTGGTCCTCCTCGACGTCCAGATGCCGGGAATGGACGGCATCTCGGCACTCCCGTACCTCGTCGGCATCGCCCCGGTGATGATGCTGACGTACAGCAGGGAGTCGGAGACGGTGAAGGAGGCCCTGCGCCGCGGAGCCAACGGCTACCTGGTCCATGGCGAGTTCACCGCGGCCCAACTGGTGGACGCGGTCCGGGACCTCAAGGACGGCAAACCGCACTTCACCCCCACCGCGGCGGACGCGCTGCTGACCCAACTCCGTAGCTCAAATGATTCGCACCAGCATACGGAATACGACACTCCTCCCCCCAGTAGCGCGAAACCCCTTTCGCAAGTGCAACCAAGTATGGGACAGTCCTCAGGCAGGGCGAGGTTCCAACTCAGCGCGAGGGAGGCGGAGATCATGGACCTCATCGCATCCGGGATGACCAACCATCAGATCGCCGCCGCGTGCTTCATCAGCGAGAAGACGGTGAAGAACCACATCAACCGGATCTTCGCCAAACTCCACAGCACCACCCGCGCCCAGGCCGCGGCGAAGTGGCTGGGGGTGGCATGAACCTCCACCACCTTTGGGCCTCACTTTGGGCCCACGGACCCTCGGCACCCACGTATTCCCAGCCCTACAGTGCCGGCACCACAGCCGCCACCGAAGGGAAACACCATGACAAAGCGGTTCAACACGAACGACAAGGGCCAGACCGCGGTGGAGTACCTGGGCATCATCGCGGTGGTGGTGGCGATTGTGTTGGCGATCACGGGGACGGACATCGGGCAGACGATCTTCGACGCGATCACGGACAAGATCACCGAGGTCACAGGCGGCTGATCCGGCCTCACCGGTACGGCGACACAGGGCAGGCATTCCCCATCTACATCACGGTGGTGGGAGGCCTGCTCTTTCTTGCGTTCGCCTACCTCGCGGTCGGCCAGGCCGCGGCGAATCGGAGCGATGCGCAGACAGCTGCCGACGCGGCGGCCCTCGCGGTGGCGCAGGACGTCCGGGACCAGCTCGCGGGGGAGTGGGTCAAGGCGGTCCTCGACCCCACGCAGTGGCAGGACATCTTTGACGGTTACGCGCCCGGCGTCGTTTTCTCCTGCGCGCGCGGGAATCAGCTCGCGGGACAGAACGATGCGCACGTGACGGGGTGCGATCAGATCGGTCCCCTGGAGTACGCGGTCGAGGTCCAGATGGACAAGTCCGTTGGAGACTCCATCGTCCCCGGTACGGAGGACAAGTACGCGAAGGCGTCCGCCCAAGCTGTAATCGAGGCCCGCTGCGAATTCGAGCTCCCGGGCGAGGAAGCCGGGGACGACGAACTGCCCCGGCTCACCTGCGAGGACGGGGATTGGGATCTGGACCCGGAGAATCTCACCGACCTGCCACGGCCCGAGGATCTCTTCGACGTCCATCTGGCCGACTAATACGCGAACGACGAATGGTGAAGGAATCAGGGGAATGAGCATTCGGTTCACAACGAAGGCCCGCAGGGGGATGGTCGCGGTGAGTGTTGCGGCCGGTCTGGCCCTCGGTGTGGCCGGTTGCGGCGGCGGTGACGGTGGCGGGGACGAGAAGCCGGAGACGTCGGCGTCGGCGTCCAAGGACGGCGGATCCGAACCGAGTGCTCAGGAAGGGCAGTCGGATGAGCCACTGGCCGAGTTGAAGGGGCCCGACGGCCTCGCGCTCCAGATCACGGCAGCACAGAGGGATGCCGGCGGTTTCATCACGGTGGAAGGCGACCTGAGGAACGACGGCGACAAGACGCAGACCATTCCCTCTGCGCTGAGCGGCAACGAGACCGAGATCATCAGAAACGGCAGGTCGTTCGGCGGAGCCACGCTCGTCGACTCCAAGGGCAAGAAGCGCTACTACGTCCTGCGGGACACCGACGGACGCCCGCTGACGACGACCGGCATCACCTCGATCAAGTCCGGCGAGTCGATCCCGGTGTTCATGCAGTTCCCGTCCCCGCCCAACGACACCACCCAGGTGTCCTTCCAACTGCCCATGTTCGCCCCGACCGACATCACGATCTCTGGGTGAGGCGAACCATGATCCCCATCCGTCTCTCCGTGGCGCTGACGGCCGCCACAGTCATGGCCGCGACGAACCTGTACGGCGCCGCGGTGGCCCACGCCGACGACAATCCGAGCGTTCCACCGGGCACAGAACCCACAGCCACCGCCCCCGTGGAGGTGGACCCCAACGACCCCGACCTGAAGCTCCCCGAGGGTGCCACGCTCGCCGAGCCCAAGGTGCTGGACATCAAGCAGGTCGTCGAGGACCAGAGCGGTGACGAACGCCGCGAGGACACCAACGCGGACGTGAAGTTCGCCCTCCAGGCAGAGGTTCTGTTCCCGAAGGACAGCGCGAGACTGAACGGCGAGGCAAAGGCCCGGATCGCCGCGATCGCGGAAGAGATCAAAACCCAGAACGCGACAAAGATCCGAGTCTTCGGCTTCACGGACAACCTGGGTTCGTCAGCCCACGGAGACGTCCTCTCCAAACAGCGGGCCAACGCCGTGGAGGACGTCCTGAAGTCCGAACTGAACGACCCGAACATCACCTACGAGGTACGCGGCTACGGCGAGCAGTACCCCATCGCCTCCAACGACACGGAAGCCAGCCGCAAGAAGAACCGAAGGGTGGAGGTCACCTTCCCGCGCTCGGAGAACTGACCGGACGCGGGGTCCGGCTACCCTTCCGGGACCCCGTACGCGACCTCGTCCCCGACCTCGACCTCCACCCGCACCCCGACCCGCAGCCCCCACCCCGCCATGACCCCGGCCTCGGCCTCCAGCACATGGCGGGCCCGGAGCCGGGGAAGGCCAAGGCGCCGGGGCGGCATGGTGCGTACGGCGATGACGCGCATGCCCCGATCCAGATAGGCGACGTCGATGGGGATCCGCATGCCGACGGTGTGCACGCTGTTGGCGGGGGAGAGCAGGAGAACACCGTCCACGGAGTCCCGGCCGAGCAGCCCGCGAGTGCGGGCACGGTAGGACGAGGCGATTTCGAGCGGCAGGGTGGTGCCCCCCCTCGAACCCCCGTCCCCGTCCAGCACAACCAACTTCCCACGCCCGTCACGCCATTGCCGCCCCATGCCCGGCTATCTCCCCGATCCGAGCGGCGCTACTCACGAAGCCGCGCTGCGAACCAGACCGCTAGGCGTCCCCGTGGCGGGCCTCCTTTGCTTGTTCATAAGTGGAACCGCCTGCTCACGACGGTTTGAGTAACGGGCGTGACCGTGTTACGCAACCGTTACGGCACAACTGCCGCGACGGGCGGTCGATTTAACCCCATACGCCCCGTCGATCGGCAAGCCTCACCCTGGTGTCGTTGCGGTGCTCTGGATAGCGTTGGTTCGCTCAAGAGAAGCCTCGCCTCACCGGGAGCCGACCGTGAACCGCCGCCCCACCCTCCTCGCAGCGATCACGCTGACCGCCGCAGCGGCCCTGACGCTGTCCGCGTGCGGAAGCGACGACAGCTCCAAAAACAAGGACAACGACAAAATCGCGGGAGCCGATACGGGGGCTGAGAAGTCTCCGTCCCCGACGGCCGGTGCGTCGGACGCCGGTGGCCGGCCCGAGATCAGCTTCCCGTCCGACGCCAAGAACGTCTTCGAGGACCAGAAGACGGGTGACGCGACGAAGGACGCCGTTCTTGCGGACAGCGCCCTGAGCGTGAACTCCGTGGACGAGGCGATCTTCGAGGGGAGCACGGGCACGCAGGCGCTCGGCTTCTACAACACGGGGAAAGCCCTGGAATCGTCGATCACTTTCGTGCAGCAGTACATCGACGGTGGTGACACCTGGACGGGTGAGACCCGCTACTTCGACTACAAGGTGACCCTGTCCGGCTCGGACAAGGCCTACGTCACCTACTGCTCCGACGAGAGCAAGTCCTACGTCAAGAACAGGAAGACCGGGAAGGTCGAGAAGTCGCCCGCCACCGCGGACTCCTACGTCCTGTACAACACCAGCCTCACCAAGAACGACAAGGGAGTCTGGCAGACCACGAACATCGTCTCGAACGGGGGAGACAAGGCGTGCCAACCGTAAGGAACTCGGGGAGGGCCGCAACGGTTCTGACGCTCGTATGCGCGTCCCTTTTCGCTGCCCAGACGGCCGTTGCCCGAGGTGGCTACGACAGTAACGGTGACACGGAACAGAGCGCCGGAACCAACGGCGACACCGTTTCCGTCACCGTCGGCGGTGTCAAGTTCGACCACTCCAAGAACGGCACCGGCAACTCCACAGGCGCGCTCACCTCGGCCACCAACTGGTCGCCGCCGCCCTGCTGGTACGCCCCCAAGTACACCCCCGAACAGCTGCAGAAGTATCTGGAGCCGATCTGGGAGGCGGAGTCGACGGGGTATCAGTGGGACGCCGAGCAGCGGGAGAAGTACAACGCCGACGACGAGGAGAAGGGCTTCAACAAGGACAAGTCCGGCAAGGGCTACTGGTGGGGCTCGTACGTCGACGAGAGCTTCCCCCCGGGCTGGGACTCCTGTAACCGCGACTACTTCTGGGTGGACCAGGGCGACCCCCCACCCGCCGACGTCGAGAACGCCATAACCCCGGAGATCCTCGCCGAACTCGCCTACGCAGAGATCCGCGTCCCGGGCACCGAGGTCACCCTCGCCCCGGAGAACGCCACCAAGGTCAACCTCCCGACCTGGGCCTGGCTGAACGGCGCCGAGTTCAAGCCGGTGTCGGTCACGGCGTCCGTGCCGGTTCTGGCCCTCGAGGCGACAGCGACGGCGGAACCGGTCTCCCTCCAGATCGAGCCCGGTACGGCCGACGCCGTCACCTACCCCGCGTCCGGCGTCTGCGAGATCGACAACGGCCGCATCGGCGAGCCGTACGCCAAGGGCAAGGCCGACCGGACTCCGCCCTGCGGAGTGAAGTACCTCCGCTCCTCCGGCGAAGGCACGTTCCCCCTCCAGGCCACCATCACCTGGAAAATCACCTGGACCGGCACCGGCGGAGCCGGCGGCGACCTCCCCGACGGCACCTTCGGCGCCACCCAGAACGTCACAGTCCAGGAAATCCAGGCCGTCAACCGCTGACCGGCATCCACTCCCCGCACGTCACGAATGACGGGCTCCGTCGTTCCACCGTGCAGTGCTCGACGTGCGGGGAGAGGGGACGAAGGATGGCGGAGCGGCTGGCCGTCGACGGCGACGAACTCACGCGGTTCATGAACTCGCTGCGAAAGTCGATCAGTTCACTCAACGGCGTCCGCAAGGCGCTGTTGGATTCCACGGTCACCGGCCTCGGCACGGACGATCTCGACTGCGCGTGCGAGGCCTTCCAGGAGGACTGGAAGTACGGCGCCGAGGAGCTCGGCAAGCAGACGGACGACCTCGCCGAGATCATCGGCAAGAGCCGGGACAGCTACCTGGAGGTCGACAAGGCCCTCGAGGCGGCTCTGGAGAAGGTCCGGGCGGGCGGCGGGAAGGGTGCCCGGACATGACCCTCGCCCCGGGCACCGAACGGACCGGCGCCGCCCTCGATCCACAGTCCCGCGCCGACCTTGACAAGCCGCAGGGCCTCAAGTCGGCGCCTGTCGTCCCCAATCCCCACTACCCCCACTTGGGGTTCAACCCCGTACCCGGCAGCACCGCGACCGTGCGGGATCTGCACCGGAAGCTCACTGCCTGCGCGACGGTCCTGGAGGACGCGTACGACCTCGTCACCAAGCTCCTGGACGGCAGCTACTGGAAGGGCGACGCCGCGGTCGCCTTCCGAGAACAGCTTGACGGCGGCCCGCTCCCACGCAACCTGAAGAACGCCGCGCGTTCCCTCCGCAAGGCGGTCACCCAGCTCACCCGCTGGGAGACGGAACTCGATGACTTCCAGCGACGCGCCAAGCGGCTGGAAGGCGACGCGGAGGACGCACGGGCAGCGGTGGAACGGGCGGAGGGGAGGGCGCTGGCGGAGGCCGAGTCGGAGCTGGAGAAGGTCCTCGGGCGGGCGCGGACGCTGGCGGAGGAACACGAGGCCAAGGCGGGGCACCGGGCGCGGAAGATCCGCGAGGCGACGAAGAAGCTGGCGCCGCATGAACCGGGCTGGTTCGACGACGCGCTCGACTGGCTGGGCGACAACCTGCCGGACGTCCTGAGCTTCCTGGCAGGCACGATCGCGGTAGCCGCGCTGCTCCTGTCCGGCCCGTTGGGATGGAGCCTCGCGACGCTGGGTCTCCTCCTGCTCGGCTCATCGACGATCAGCCTGACGGCGCTGTCGCTACGGCTTTCCGACGCGGAGACGTGGGAGTCTCTGAAGGATGGCTTTACCAAGGGCGAGCTCGATGCGGACTTCTGGAGCAACCTCGTGTCGGTGGGGGCTGACGCCGCTGGCGCCTTGCCAGGTGTGGGGGCCATTGGGAAGGGCGCGTACGCGGGAGTGAGGGCCGTCGCCCACAGCACGGAAGCCCTCAGTCTCGGCGAGAAAGTGGCGTTGTACGGCACCAAGACTCTGGATGAGGCGAAAGCCGTCGCCCAGCTGGACAACCCGCTGGTCCTCAGAGCGGTGCGCGGTCTTTCCGATCCGGACCGGGCTGCCAAAACCGTGCAGGGCGCCTCGGGCCTGGCCGGCGTGGGAACCGGCGGATTCGGCCTTCACAACAAGCTCGTGGACGCGGACGACGATGGGGTCAAGGACGGCGCTGTCGCCGGTATCGACGGCTCACGCCTGGTGCTTGATGGCGGCGGTATCTACAGCCTCGCGCGCCATGTCTTCTGACACCTCGTACGGAGAGAGGAATCCCGTGCATCCCTCCTACTACCGCACAGCGTGGGATCACGCACCGACTCGCCGATCCTGGTGGCGACACTTGGCCATGAATGCAGCCGGTCTCCTGGGCTGGCCCGCTGCGTGGATCGGACTGCTCTATGTGCTGGTCGTCCACCTGACCCCTGGGTTCGCCCTCCTCTTCGCAGTGCCCCTCTGCTACGTGATGTACCGAACCGTCCTGCAACTCCGCCACATCCCCACCGCCTTCCACATCCTCCGCGTCCTACAGCACTACCCCTGGCAACTGCTCTCCGGGACTCCCCGAGGGCTCGATGAGCACCCCCGTGCTGAGGACGGTGGGGTGTGGATCGAGTTTCCGGATCCGGGCGGGCGGGCGGAGGAGGGGGTTCCGCTCACCTTCGTCACGCACCACCGTGCCTACTGGTGGCTACGGCACATCGGAGGCCCCCGTACCAAACCCGAGCTCAAGGCCCGCCTGGAGCCACTGTGGTTCGCCGGTGACCCCCGGTTCCTGGGGGTCGTCGCGGTGAACGGGCGGCGCGGGGCGGCGCCGCGCCGGTTGCACTTCCTCTACCGGCCGTCCGCCTTCGTCCGCCGGGCCGCACGCATGCGCTGGGACGACGCCTCCCCGGCCGACCTCGAACGCGCACGCCGGGCCGGAGCCCGGTTCCTCACGTCGGCCCCCGCGGCCAGCCCCGCCGGACAGGAGTCATGAGCGCCACGCCCGCCCTCGTCGTCGACGAATCCGCCGAGGACCCCCACGCGGAACTGTGGTTCGCCGAACCGCCCGGATTCATTCCGCTTCCCCTGGACGCCCTGCTCCCAGAGCCGGACTCCCGCGCGGCCGACGCCCTACGAACCGCGGCGGCACCCTTGCTGGGGTCGGCCCCCGACGAACAGCTGCGCCTTCAGCTCATCGCGCACATGGCGTCCGGTCAGCAAGTCCTGGCCGCCCTCCGCGAGATTGGTGCCGTCCACTGCGCCCTCGGCCTGCACCGTGACGACGTCGGCGACGCGCACACCCGCGCGACGACGCCGCTGGTCTCCTGGTTCACCATCTCCTGGCGGGACAGCGCCGCCGCTTCCCGTGCCGCGACAGCGGCCCGTGCGGTGACCTCCGCCTCAGGCCATGAGCACGTCGAGTACGGAGAGCTTCCCTGTGGCCCGGTGACGTTCAGCGAGGCCACGACCGTACCGCCCGTAGACAGCGGGCTGCCCCGGCAAGCGCTGCTTCAGATCCGCGCACATCTGCCCCATCCCGACTGCCGGCGCCTGGCCGTGCTCACTCTCAGCACCACCGCCGTGGATCGTCGTGAGGAGTACCGGGTGATCCTTCGGCGGATCGTCGAGAGTGTCCGGTTCGAAAGTCCATTGAGGACAGCCGGCGCCGAAGGGGTAGGAACACCCCCATGACCACACTCGGTGCAGTGTTTCGGCCTCAGGTTCCGCCTGAAGGTCTGCGTTCCGTTGCCCGGCTCTCCGATGAGGCCGGGCTTGAGGAGCTTTGGTTGTGGGAGGACTGTTTCAGGGAGGGCGGGGTCTCCGCGGCCGCCGCCGCGCTTGCCTGGACCGAGCGGGTTCGGGTGGGGATCGGGCTGCTGCCCGTGCCGCTGCGGAATGTCGCCGTCGCCGCCATGGAGGTCGCCACCATCGAGCGGATGTTCCCAGGGCGCGGTCTCTTCGCCGTCGGGCACGGGGTGCAGGAGTGGATGGGGCAGGTGGGGGCTCGGGTCGAGTCTCCGGTGACCCTCCTGCGAGAGCATCTGGTCGCGCTGCGCGGGCTGTTGCGCGGGGAGCGGCTGAGTGTCGAGGGGCGGTACGTCCGGCTCGACGGGGTCGCCCTCGACTGGGTTCCCGAGCGCGCCGTTCCGGTCATCGCCGGGGTCACCGGGCCACGGTCGCTGCGGCTCTCCGGCGAGATCGCCGACGGAACCCTGCTCACCGCCTCCACCTCGCCGGACGGCGTACGGCGGGCTCGGCAACTCGTCGAGGAGGGGAGGCGGACGGGTGGCAGGGGCGAACCGCATCCTGTTGTCGTCTATCTGCTCGCCGCCACCGGCGTCGGTGCTCAGGACCGGCTGCGGCGCGAGCTCGCCGCGGAAGGGCTTGAGTCCGTGCCCGAGGTCGGGGTCGCCGGGGACGCCGGTGACGTCGCCAAGGCCGTGCAGCGGCTCGCGGACGCCGGCGCCGACACCGTCGTACTGCAGCCGACGGGGGACGAGCCCGACCCCGAGGGGTTCGTGCGGTTCGTCGCCCAACAGGTGCGGCCGCTGGTGCCCTGAGGGCGTTGTCAGTGGCGGGTGCCATGCTCGTGGGCATGGGTGACGACACCGTAGAGCTGCGCGATGTGCTGGAAGCCGATCTCGAGACGTTTCTCGCCTACGAGCACGATTCCGAGGCCGTACGGCGGTCCAGGTTCGCGCCCCGGCCGCGGGACCGGTTCATCCGGCACTGGAAGGAGCGGGTGCTCGGCGACCCGGACTGCCTGGTGCGGACCGTCACCGTGGACGGTGAAGTCGCCGGGAACCTCTGCTCCTGGTGGGACGGCGACCGGCGATTCATCGGCTACTGGCTAGGGCGGGACCACTGGGGGCGCGGCGTCGGCAGCCGCGCCCTCGCGCTGTTCCTCCGGGCGGAGCCGGTACGGCCCCTGTACGCCGACCCCTTCAAGGACAACACCGCCTCCGTCCGGCTCCTGGAGAAGCACGGCTTCCGGCGGACCGGCACCCTCACCCATGGCGAGGACGAGCACATCCTGCTGGTGCTCGAAGCGGGGTCGGGCACCGCGGGGTCATGAAGCCGGGCGGCGGTCCCCGGTCGCCCCGTCGATCAGCTCCCGCACGATGTCCATGTGCCCCGCGTGCCGTGCCGTCTCCTCGATCATGTGGACCAGGACCCACCGCAGGGACACCTCGTGGCTCCGCCAGTCCGGGCGGCCGAGGTCGTCCAGGGAGCGTTCGCGGATCGTGCGGTCCGCCGCGGCGCGGGCGCGGCCGTAGAAGTCGACGATCTGCTGGGTCGTCTCGCCCTGGTCCACGCGCATGTCCTCGTCGCTGTGCGGGTCGAACCACAGCGGCTCGACCTCGGCGCCGAAGGTCCCGACGAACCAGCCGTACTCCACCGAGCCGAGATGCTTCACCAGGCCCAGCAGGCTGGTGCCCGAGGGGGTGAGGGGGCGGCGGAGCTGTTCGTCGTCCAGGCCCTCCAGCTTCCACAGCACCGCGTCCCGCATCCGGTCGAGACTCGCGTGCAGGGTCTCCTTGTCATCGGCCGTGTACTGCCCGTCTTCGGTAACAGGTTCGGAGTTCGTCATAGCGCCGAAAATTAGCAGCGGCCTCTGACAGGCGGCTGCGATCATCGACCCATGGGCCACCCGCACGACCACCGCTCCTTCGAGGACCTCGTCGCCGAGGGCGCCGCCGTACCCACCGAGGGGTGGGACTTCTCCTGGTTCGAGGGGCGCGCCACCGACGGGCCGGCCACCGACGGGCCGGCCACCGACGGGCCGGCCACCGACGGGCCGGCCTCCGACGCGCGGGCCACCGAGGCGCGGCCCAGTTGGGGGTACGCCGTCTCCCTCGCCCGCAGGCTGCCGGGCGCCACGGCCCTCGACATCCAGACCGGGGGAGGGGAGGTGCTGGACTTCGCCCTCGGCAGGGCCACCGAGGCGCCCCTCCTCACCGTCGCCACCGAAGGCTGGGCACCCAACGTCGCCAAGGCGACCGCCCTGCTGCGCCCCCGGGGTGTCGCGGTCGTCGCCTCCCCCGAAGACGCCCCGCTCCCCTTCGCCGACGGTGCCTTCGACCTGGTCAGCAGCCGGCACCCGGTCCGGGCGCACTGGACCGAGATCGCCCGCGTCCTCGCGCCCGGCGGCACCTACTTCGCCCAGCACGTCGGGCCCCACAGCGCCTTTGAACTCGTCGAGTGGTTCCTCGGCCGCCAGCCCGACGAGGTGCGCGGCGGCCGGGATCCGCAGCGGGAGCGCGCCGCCGCCGAGGCCGCCGGACTGGAGATCGTCGATCTGCGCGCCGAGGAACTCCGCATGGAGTTCTACGACATCGCCGCCGTCGTCCACTTCCTGCGCAAGGTGATCTGGATGGTCCCCGGCTTCACGGTGGAGGCCTATGAGCCCCAACTCCGCTCCCTGCACCGGCACATCGAGGAGCAGGGCCCCTTCATCGCCCACAGCACCCGCCACCTCTTCGAGGCACGCAAGCCGAGCGCTGCTGGAGCCGCTCCCTAAGCGTGCGGCCCCACCGTCACCTCCCCGCGCACCAACTCCGCCCGTGCCTCCAGCACTTCCCCCACCCGTTCCACCCGCTCCGCCAGCTCCCGTTCCTGCCGTGCCGTGAGACCGACCAGCGTCTCCACCGTGACGGTCGTACGGCGGCCCTGGCGCCGCTGGTGCCAGACCCCGGCCGCCACACCGTCCACCAGCAGCACCGGGTAGTTCCCGGCCTGCCCCCGCGCCAGCGCCCTGCGGTACGCCTCCCCGGGGAACAGCGACTCCCGGGGCTGCGCGGCGATGACGTACGCGTCGAAGTACGGCAGCAGCCGCACGCCCCGACATCCCGTGGACGGGAACTCCGTGTCACCCGCCGCCACCCAGCCCGGGACCCCATCGAGGACGACCTCCTCGATCGTGCCCTCGGCGGCCAGCTCACCGAAGAGCCGGGTCGCCCAACCGCCGGGCGCCGCGAGCCACTTGGCGAAGTAGGCGGGGGTGGCGGGGCCGTAGGCGCGCAGGTAGCGCCGTACGAGCTCGGCCAGGGCCTCGTCGGGCGGCAGGGGAGTGAAGTGCGGTGGGCGGGTGTACGTCACCTTGCGGCCTCGGTCGGGGCCGAAGCAGAGGGCGCCCGCCTGGCCCGCCCGGTGCATGACCTGGCGCCAGCGCGGCCACATGCCCTGGAAGGCGGGCATGACCGGGTCGCCGGCCCAGGGGCCGGTGCGCGCCACCACCTCCTCACTCAGTTCGTCGGCGGTCAGGCAGACCCCGTCGAGTGCGTCCGCGATCGCCGTCACGATCTCCCGCTCCTGTTCCTGGGTGACCCGGACGTCGGGGCCGAACTGATGCGGGCCGGAGGGGATCGCCGTCAGAGCGGCCGACCACAGGGGGAGTTCCTCGGCGGGGAGCAGATGGACCGTGCCGCGCGGGCCGTGGGTCTTCACGAGGGAGTGGTCGGTCCGGAGCGCGGTGCGGACGTCCGCCCGGGTCAGGCCGGTGGACCGGACGCCGATCGACAGCTCGGCCGCGGACAGCACCTGCGCGTGGGCGCCGAGCATCGCCGAGACGATGCCGGGGAGCGAAACGCCCTCCGGCGCCGGATTGGCCAGGAACTGCCGTTCGAGCCGCCGCGCGCTCGCCTCTTGCCAGGAGATCGTCGCCGTCATGGGGTGACGGTAGGGCGCCGATAGGTCGGGTTGTGTCCTCTTGGGGCAGTCGGGGCGGCGGGCTCACTCTCGATGTGGAGCAAATAGGGCAAATAGTGCGTCAATGGCAGGTCTGCCTACGCTTCCAAGGATTCACGCCTTATCCACATTGTTATCGCTTGTCGCTCGCGTCTCACCCGCATCTCGCGTAAGTTCAGACCAAGGTAATTCGCGTCAGCAAAGCTGCGCGGGCGGCACCGCGCGGTGGAGGGGGCTGCGCGGTGCCTGCCCACCTGCGGCGCCCGGGCCGCCGTAGAACCCTCGCCCGGA
The DNA here is from genome assembly GCF_056436565.1 of Streptomyces sp. NPDC043726. Lineage (NCBI taxonomy): Bacteria > Bacillati > Actinomycetota > Actinomycetes > Kitasatosporales > Streptomycetaceae > Streptomyces > Streptomyces sp. NPDC043726. The sequence goes on along the minus strand of NZ_JBWKCI010000001.1, from coordinate 416,662 downwards.
CGTCAAGGCGGCGTTCACCGCCCGGGTCACCCGGGGGAGGGACACTCGGACAACTCGCCGAGGTCTTCACAAGACGCGCCAAACCCGGCCGCTTACCTCCTTATCCCGCCGGAATCCCCTGGAAATCCGCTGTGTTCCGGCCATGAGCAGCCTGTGAAACCCCCTGCCCGCGCCCATCGCCGCGTCGCTGCCCGGTTTCGGAGAGTAGTTGTGGCGCGCCGATGCGCGCGGCATCCCTCACGAAGGGTTATGGTGGAAACCCCCCCTCGGGCCGGTCCGTCTCCCCCCCACGGACCGGCCCGTTTTTTCTTTTCCCTCCCGCCACGGCGCCCGGCTAGGGTCCCGTACATGTCATTCGGACCGCCCCAGCCGCAGCCGCAACCGCAGCCCCAGCCGCAACCGTCGGCGTACGCGCAGGCCATGCCCGACTCCGTCTACGCCGCCCGCGCCATCGTCTGGATCACCGTCGGCATCTCCCTTCCCCACGCCTACGCTGCCGACACCGCCTACGGCAGCGGATACGTCATAGGCGGCTACCTCATGACGTGGATCCTCGCGATCGTGGCGCTCTGGTACCCGACCGGCCGCGGCGGTGTCCACACGGCCTCGGTGACCCTGGCGGTGCTGCAGGTCGTCTTCGCTCTGTCGGCGCTGGTGAACGGACACCCGCTCCTCGGCCTCATCCCGCTCGCCGCCGCCGTCGCCGTACTGGTCCTGCTCAGGAAGGACCCTGCGGAGGCCTGGTTCGCCCGCCCTCGCACGCCCGCACCCCCGTACTCCTGACCCGCCGCCCCGCAGGGGTAGGCTTCGGCGGCGGGGACCGCCACCGGGCAGGGACCGCCCTCGGCACTCTGGCCGGGGCAGCGGCCGCCCGATCCGTACGGAGGGGCTGACAATCACGTGAACCTGCGCGACAAGCTGCGCGGCCTGCTCGTCAGGCTGTACGCGCGCCGGGTGGAAGGCCACCTGGACCACGCTCAGGTGCCCAAGCACATCGGCGTCATCATGGACGGCAACCGGCGTTGGGCGAAGGCCGCGGGCTCCACCACCGTGCACGGTCACCGGGCCGGCGCCGAGAAGATCGAGGAGTTCCTCGGCTGGTGCTCCGAGACCGATGTCGAGGTCGTCACCCTCTGGCTGCTGTCGACCGACAACTTCGACCGGCCGCAGGACGAACTCGTCCCGCTGCTCGGCATCATCGAGGACGTCGTCCGCTCCCTCGCCGCCGACGGCCGCTGGCGCGTCCACCACGTCGGCACCCGCGATCTGCTCCCGCAGCAGATGCAGACCGCGCTCAAGGAAGCCGAGCAGACCACCGCGCACGTCGACGGGATAACGGTCAACGTCGCCATCGGCTACGGCGGACGCCAGGAGATCGCCGACGCGGTGCGCGCGATGCTGCTCGACGCGCAGGACAAGGGCGCCTCGCTGGAGCAGCTCGCGGACACCGTCGACGTCGAGATGATCGGCCGCCACCTCTACACCGGCGATCAGCCCGACCCCGATCTGGTCATCCGCACCAGCGGCGAACAGCGGTTGTCCGGATTCATGCTGTGGCAGACGGCCCATTCGGAGTACTACTTCTGTGAGGTCTTCTGGCCGGCCTTCCGCAAGGTCGACTTCCTGCGCGCCCTGCGCGACTACGCCGCCCGGCACCGCCGTTACGGCGGCTGAGCCTCCGGTCGCCCAAACCGACCTGTCGGGGGCGGAAGTGCCGCGTTTTCCGGGGTATGTCCCCAGGGACCCCAGGAGTTCACCGGCGCGCCGTCATATGCCGTGGCATGGCAGCGCTCGTTCGAGGGCATAAGCCAAGCAGGTCGACACCCGAACCACGGGTGTCGGATCTCAGCGGACGGCACGGGGCCGTCCGCCCGGGAGGCCCTTTGCACCAGCCCGATCGTGCGCGCACCGCACGGACGAAGCAGCGGAGGGCCGGTTCTCGGCCCGCGCATCGCGGCCGTCGACCGGCCTGGTTCTTCCCGCCCTCCCGGCCCTGCTTCCTCTCCGTCGCTCCCCGACCTCTTCCGAGGGGGTACGTCCTTCCGTGGTGACCAGCACAAAGCGCCACAAGCCCGACCGGCGCACCTACGTTCTCGACACCAGCGTCCTGCTGGCCGACCCGAACGCCCTGAGCCGCTTCGACGAGCACGAGGTCGTGCTCCCCATCGTCGTGGTCACGGAGCTGGAGGCCAAGCGGCACCATCCCGAACTCGGCTATTTCGCCCGGCAGGCACTGCGCCTGCTGGACGACTTCCGGGTCCGGTACGGCCGTCTCGATGCCCCCATCCCGATCGGGGAACTCGGCGGAACCATTCGTGTCGAGCTCAACCACTCGGACCCCAGCGTTCTGCCGACCGGCTACCGCCTGGGGGACAACGACTCCCGCATCCTCGCGGTCGCCCGCAATCTGCAGGCCGAGGGGTTCGACGTCACCGTGGTGTCGAAGGACCTCCCGCTCAGGATCAAGGCCTCGTCCGTCGGGCTCCTCGCCGAGGAGTACCGCGCCGAACTCGCCATCACGGACTCCTCCGGCTGGACCGGGATGTCCGAACTGACGCTGCCCGGCGAGCAGGTGGACATCCTCTTCGAGGAGGGGCACGTGTATGTGCCCGAGGCGTCGGACCTGCCGGTGCACACCGGGCTCACCATCCAGTCCGAGCGCGGCAAGGCGCTCGGCCGGGTGACGGCCGAGGGCAACATCCGTCTCGTGCGCGGCGACCGGGAGGCCTTCGGCATCAAGGGCCGCAGCGCCGAGCAGCGCATCGCGCTCGATCTGCTGCTCGACCCGGACATCGGGATCGTCTCGATGGGCGGCCGGGCCGGCACCGGTAAGTCGGCGCTGGCGCTGTGCGCGGGTCTGGAGGCGGTCCTGGAGCGCCGTCAGCACCAGAAGGTGATGGTCTTCCGGCCGCTGTACGCGGTGGGCGGGCAGGAGCTCGGCTATCTGCCGGGCACCGAGGCCGAGAAGATGAGCCCCTGGGCGCAGGCGGTCTTCGACACGCTGTCCGCGGTCACCAGCCGCGAGGTCATCGAGGAGGTCACCGCGCGCGGCATGCTGGAGGTGCTGCCGCTCACGCACATCCGCGGTCGCTCACTGCACGACGCGTTCGTGATCGTCGACGAGGCGCAGTCGCTGGAGCGGAATGTCCTGCTGACTGTTCTGTCCCGAATCGGCGCGAATTCAAGGGTCGTTCTGACCCATGACGTGGCACAGCGGGACAATCTGCGCGTCGGACGCTACGACGGTGTCGTCGCCGTCGTGGAGAAGCTGAAGGGCCACCCGCTCTTCGCGCATGTCACGCTGACGCGGTCCGAGAGGTCCCAGATTGCGGCCCTTGTGACCGAAATGCTGGAGGACGGCCAAATCTGAGGTCATAGCGGCCAGTTGGCGCCGTCCGGAAAGGCCAAGAGCCTAGCCGGGCGGCGCTTTCGCGTGTGGCCGTTTCGCGGAACTCCCTGGGCCAAACAGGATGTGAGCTTTCACACGCAACACAGAATTGCCTTGCGGCGTCCGGGTACGGCAGAGTCTCACTCCTGTCAGGCCCCGCATGCGACACACCTGTACCCCCAGCGGTACGGCACCACCTGAGAAACACCGCTAACTCCATAGCGTCGTCGTATGCCGCCCGCGCACCACGCGGCGCTCCCCGCAGGGGAGTTGCCCACCGGGCCCGTGCCTCCCGTGACCCCGCAGTTGGGAGGCCAGTGCCAGGGGCACGATTGCGTCCGCCAGGGTCACCGAAGCGGGCGATGCTGGAAGGAAACCGTGTGAGCCGGATCTCGGTCCGGGGATTCGCAGTGGCCTCGGCCACCGCGGTCACCGCTGTCGGAAGCGTCGTCGGCGTTGCCTCGGGCAGCACCGCGCAGAACAACGACGCCGAAGCGACGGCAGCCGACGCGACGCTCCTCGCGGACATACCGACGGGCCAGCAGGCCCAGGTACAGACCGCGTCCCTGACGCAGCAGGCGAACGTCCAGGCCATCGCCGCGGACGCGAGCGCCAAGAAGACCGCGGAGGAAGCGGCCCGCAAGGCCGCCGCCCAGACCGCGATCGAGAAGAAGGACGCCGCCGAGAAGGCGGCGAAGGCTGCTGAGGAAGCCAAGGAGCGCGAAGAGGCCGAGGCGAAGGCCTCCCGGTCCTCCTCCAGCTTCCCGGTGCAGAGCTCCTACACCGTCGCGCAGATCCAGGCCATGGCCCAGCAGATGGTGCCGTCCGGCCAGTGGACGTGCTTCAGCAACATCGTGGACCACGAGTCCAGCTGGAACTACCAGGCGGTCAACCCCTCCTCGGGTGCCTACGGTCTGTTCCAGGCGCTCCCGGCCGGCAAGTACGCCTCCGCGGGCTCCGACTGGCAGACGAACCCGGCCACGCAGATCAAGTGGGGCCTCAACTACATGAACGAGCGCTACGGCAGTCCCTGTGACGCCTGGTCGTTCTGGCAGGCCAACCACTGGTACTAGGCCCGCGCCTCTCAACCTCGCTCAGCCCCTCACCGTCCTACGGTGGGGGGCTTTGCCATGTACGGTCGGACGGGACGACTCCGGGGGGAGTGGTGGGGAAAGACGGGGGAAGAGGACGAATCATGTCGCGAGTTCCAGGGTGGCTCGGCCGGGTCGGATCCGGTCTGACGAGGATGGGGGAGCGGTTGGACCAGCGCCGCGCGGAGGTGGAGCGTGAGAACGCCGACACCGCGCCCGAGTCCGAGCCCGCTCCGCCGCCCGCCGACCGGGTGCCGCCGCGCCCCGAACCCGTGACGGCCGCCCCGGCACGTCCCGATCCCGCGCTGGCCGTGCCGTGGGGAGTCAGGGTCGCCGCCGAGGCGGGCTGGCGGCTGCTGGTGCTGGCCGGCACCGTGTGGGTGCTGATGCGGGTCATCAGCGCCGTACAGCTGGTGGTACTGGCCTTCGTGGCCGCGCTGTTGATGACGGCGCTTCTCCAGCCCACCGTGGCCCGGCTGCGCCGCTACGGCGTCCCCCAGGGCCTCGCGACCGCGCTGACCGCGGTCCTGGGCTTCGTGGTGATGGGCCTGATCGGCTGGTTCGTCACCTGGCAGGTCATGGAGAACATCGACAACCTCTCCGACCAGGTCCAGGACGGCATCGACGAGTTGCGGGACTGGCTGCTCAACAGCCCCTTCCACGTCACCGACAAGCAGATCAACGACATCGCCGAGAACCTGCGCGACGCGATCGGCGCCAACACCGACGAGATCACCTCGGCGGGCCTGGAGGGCGTCACGGTCATCGTCGAGGCGCTGACCGGCATCCTGCTGGCGGCCTTCTCGACCCTGTTCCTGCTCTACGACGGCAGGCGGATCTGGGAGTGGTCGCTGAAGCTGGTGCCGGCGGCGGCGCGGCCGGGCGTGGCCGGGGCCGGTCCGGCGGCGTGGCGGACGCTCACGGCGTATGTGCGCGGCACGGTGATAGTGGCGCTGATCGACGCGATCTTCATCGGGATCGGGATCTACTTCCTGGACGTTCCGATGGCCGTCCCGCTGGCCGTCTTCATCTTCCTGTTCTCCTTCATCCCGCTCGTGGGCGCGGTGGCCTCCGGGGCGCTGGCCGTCGTGGTCGCGCTGGTGACCCAGGGCGTGTTCACGGCCGTCATGACCCTGGTCGTGGTGCTCGCGGTCCAGCAGATCGAGGGCCACATCCTGCAGCCGTTCATCCTCGGCCGGGCGGTCCGCGTCCACCCCCTCGCCGTGGTCCTCTCGGTCGCCGCGGGCGGCCTGGTGGCCGGCATCGGCGGCGCCGTCGTGGCCGTACCGCTGGTGGCGGTGGCGAACACGGTGGTGGGCTACCTGCGCAAGTACGCCCAGGAGCAGGCGCAGCAGCCGGTGCCGGTGTCCGACGCCGGCAACGCCGAGGGCCCCGCCCACCAAGGGTGAACGGGGCCCATGTGGTACCGGCCGCCTACGCGGAGAGCACCGCTTCGGTCTCCAGCGTGACGCCGACCGCCTGGATCACCGAGGCGATCTTGAACGCCTCCTGGACGACCTCGCGCTCGACGCCCGCCTTGCGCAGCACCTGCTCGTGCGAGTCGAGACACATGCCGCAGCCGTTGATGGCGGAGACCGCGAAGGACCACAGCTCGAAGTCGACCTTGTCGACCCCGGGGTTGCCGATGACGTTCATCCGCAGACCCGCGCGCATGGTGCCGTACTCGTGGTCCGACAGCAGATGCCGGGTGCGGTAGAAGACGTTGTTCATCGCCATGATCGCGGCGGCCGACTTGGCGGCGTTGTACGCCTCCGGCGTCAGGTTCGCCTTCGCCTCCGGCTCCAGCTCACGCAGCACGATCGGGGAGCGCGAGGCGATGGCGGTCGCCAGCACGGTGCCCCACAGCTGCTGCGCCGGGAGGTCGGAGTTGCCGATGACCGAACCCAGGTTGAGCTTCAGGTCCTTGGCGTAGTCCGGGACGGCGGACTTCAGGGAGTCGAGGGACATCCGTCACTCACCGGCCAGCAGCTTGACCGGGTCCAGGGTGTCCTCACCCTTGCTCCAGTTGCACGGGCAGAGCTCGTCCGTCTGGAGGGCGTCGAGGACCCGCAGGACCTCCTTGGGGTTTCGGCCGACGGAGCCGGCGGTGACCATCGTGAACTGGATCTCGCGGTTCGGGTCCACGATGAAGACGGCGCGCTGCGCGAAGCCGTCCTCGCCCTCGATGCCGAGGTCGCGCATCAGCTCGTGCTTGGAGTCGGCCAGCATCGGGAAGGGCAGGTCGGTCAGATCCGGGTGGTCCTTGCGCCAGGCGTGGTGGACGAACTCGGAGTCACCGGAGAAGCCGAGGATCTGGGCGTCGCGGTCGGCGAACTCCTCGTTCAGCTTGCCGAACGCGGCGATCTCGGTCGGGCAGACGAAGGTGAAGTCCTTGGGCCATGCGAAGACCACCAGCCACTTGCCCTCGTAGGACTTGTGGTGGATCTGCTCGAACTCCTCGCCCTTCTCCAGCGAGACACAGGCGGTCAGTTCGAACTCGGGGAACTTGTCACCAACAGTGAGCACACGCTCTCCTTGCAGCGAAGAAGCGTCCGGATCGCGGACACTTCCCATGGGTTGGACGTGCCCGATGCTGGCACACCGTGCATTGATTAGAGAAATCGCTACACTCGGTCAGGTTGATCGGAGGCGATTATCAGTGACCGTCAGTAATACGGGCGCCAAGCGGCGGCTGCCCAGCCTGGCCCAACTGCGGGCCTTCGCCGCGGTGGCGGAGCATCTGCACTTCCGGGACGCGGCCGCCGCCATCGGCATGAGCCAGCCCGCGCTCTCCGGCGCCGTGGCCGCGCTGGAGGAGACCCTGGGCGTCACGCTGCTGGAGCGTACGACCCGCAAGGTGCTGCTCTCCCCGGCCGGCGAGCGGCTCGCCGTACGCGCCAAGGCCGTACTGGCCGAGGTGGGGGCCCTGCTGGCGGAGGCGGAGGCGGTGCGGGCGCCCTTCACCGGAGTGCTCCGGCTCGGCGTCATCCCGACCGTGGCGCCGTATCTGCTGCCGACCGTCCTGCGGCTGGTCCACGACCGCTACCCGGACCTCGACCTCCAGGTGCACGAGGAGCAGACCGCCTCCCTCGTCGACGGACTGCACACCGGCCGGCTCGACCTGCTGCTGCTCGCCGTCCCGCTCGGGATGCCCGGGGTGGTCGAACTCCCGCTGTTCGACGAGGACTTCGTGCTGGTCACCCCGCTGGACCACGAGCTCGGCGGCCGGGAGGGGATCGCGCGGGAGGTGCTGAAGGAGCTCAACCTGCTGCTCCTCGACGAGGGGCACTGTCTGCGCGACCAGGCCCTCGACATCTGCCGGGAGGCGGGGCGCGAGGACGCCCCGGTGACCACGACGGCCGCCGGGCTGTCCACCCTGGTCCAGCTCGTCGCCGGCGGTCTGGGCGTCACGCTGCTGCCGCGGACCGCCGTCAGGGTCGAGACGACCCGCAGCAACCAGCTGATGACCGGCTACTTCTCCGACCCGGCCCCCACCCGCCGGATCGCCCTCGCCATGCGCACGGGCGCGGCCCGCGGCGCGGAGTACCAGGAACTGGCCACCGCCCTGCGGGACGCGCTGCGCCCGCTGCCGGTACGGGTGGTGGACGGCGAGGACTGACGGAGAACCGCGAGCCCAGTCGGTCAAATCGGCGCCCAAGTCAGCGCTTTGAACCGCTGGGCACGTCAACTTCCGTCAACTAGCGGCAGGTCGGAAACTCGCGGTCGGTGGCCACCACGTGACTGATAGGAATTCCCCCCTCAGCGCTACGCGTCAGGCGTATGTGCGAGAGGCCAAGGGGAGTGATGTCGGGCTACGACCACCTGGCACCGGCCCTGGCCGGATGCGGGCGCGAGGGCTACACGGGCGCGCTGCGCGTCGCCGGAACACCGGGCGGCACCGTCCACTTCAGAGCCGGACTCGTCGTCGCCGCCGAGACCGCCGGCGCACCCGGCCCCGAGGCGCTGCTGCTGCGCTCCGGCCGGGTCGGCGCCGAGCAGTGGGCCGCGCTGGTGCGGGAGTCCGGGGGCGCGCACTGGCCCGCGGCCGGGCTCGTCGCCCAGGGCTACGCGGGCGACGCCCAGTTGCGGGTGGTCTGTGTGATGGCGCTGTACGACGCCGTGTTCGCCATCGCCGCGGGCGCGGTGGACCACTGCCGGCCCGTGCTCGACGCCGAACCGGTCGCGCCGCTCGCGACCGGCGAACCGCCGGCCCGGCTGCTCCAGGACACGGCCCGCAGGATCGCCGCCCTCGACGCGCTGCCCCACCCCGTGCACCCCGACCGCGAACGCCCGCTTCCCGTACCGCGGCAGGACGGTCCCCTCACCCCGCTCCAGCACGATCTGCTCACCCTCGCCGACGGCCGCAGCACCGCCCGGGACCTCGCCTTCCGTACCGGGCGCGGGGTCTACACCGTCACCGTCGAGATGGCCCGGATGCTCGCCGACGGCCTCCTCGAACTGCCCCCGGAACCCCGGCCGGTCCGCATCCGCACCCCTCCCGAAGGCCTCCGCCGCAGAGAGCGCGCGCTCCCGGAGCCGCCCCTCGGACCACCCCTTGGACCACCCCCCGCACCGGACGCCCTGCCCCGCCGTGAACCCGGCGCCAGCGGCATCGCCGAAGCGCTCGCCCCGGAACGGACCGCGGCGAGCTGGAAATGGCTCTTCCGCCTGAGGAACGGACCCGCCGAATGAGCCGGACGACCCCATGAGAACAGCAAGAGGAGCGTTGACGACATGGACCACGAAGCGCTGGCACGCGAGATGCGCGGTCTGCGTGAACAGGTGACCGGCATCACCGATACGGCGGTCGCCGCGTCGGACGGGCTGCTCATCGCCGCCGACACCGCCGACTCCATCGACGCGGAGTGCCTCGCCGCCCTGGCCGCGGCCGGCCTCGGCCTCGCCCGGCGCACCGCCCAGGCCGCCGAACGGGGCGCCCTGCGCCGGACGGTGACCTACGGCAGCGCCGGCTGCGCGGCCTTCTACGCCGTCGGCGACACCGCGCTGATGGTCGTCGTCGGCGACGAGGGCATGGACCTGGACCGACTGCACCAGGCGACCCAGCCGGCCGTGCGCCGGATCCACTCGATCCTCACGAGCACCGAGAACTCGATCCTCACGAGTACCGAGAAAGCGACGGAAGGTGTCTGAGCACATGGCCACCAAACGGATGACCACCGGCTTCTCCGACCAGGTGATGGGCCTGGTCAAGGCCCTGCGGACGGACGCCCCGGACTGCGTGGCCTCGGGGGTGGTCGACATGGGCACCGGCATGCTGCTGTCCTACGAGACGGTCGACAACCATCCGCCGGAGGTGCTGGACCTGCTGGCGGGTGCCACCCTCGATCTCTTCCAGGGCCGTACGGTCGTGATGATCGAGGACGTCTTCAAGGAGCGCCGGGGCGTCGAGAGCGACCAGCACTTCTTCCAGGAGATCCTCGTCAACAGCGAGAACCTCACCCATCTGTTCGTGCGGATGAGCGAGCAGCAGGATGTCGTCGCCGTGGTCGTGTGCCGTAAGTCGGTGAATGTCGGCATGCTGTTCGCCCAGGTCAGGCGGGTGGTGCGGGAGTACGGGCTGTGAGACGGACGGGCCCCTCCCCGGCGGATCCGGGGAGGGGCCCCGCGGTCACTCCGTGCGCAGACCGTCCGGGCGCATCAGCCTCAGCAGCGGAGGCAGGCTCAGCAGGGTCACGGCGAGGACGACCCCGGCCGCGGCGCCGGTCATGGACAGCAGGCTTCCCCAGTCCACCCGGACCGGAGTCGCCGTCATCCGCAGCAGGACCGCGCCGAGCGTCAGACCCACCGTCGACGCGAGCGCCAGGCCCAGCGTGATCGGGATCGCCGTCTGCCACAGCACCGACAGGCTCAGCGTGCGCCGCCGGGTGCCGAAGGCGACCAGCGCCGACAGCAGCTTCTTGCGCTCGCGCAACTGCTCCAGCTGCGACACCAGCAGGCTCGCCCCGATCAGCACCAGCACACACACCGCGCCGACGAACAACCCGGTGCGGATGGAGGCGTAGCGGTCGGAGCGCTCGGAGGCCGACCAGTCGTTGGAGCGCACCAGCGGGCCCAGCTCCGCGGACGTGTTGCGGACGTACTCGCGGGCGTCGCGCACCGACGGTTCCAGCCCGATGTACGCCCGTCCGACCATCCCCGCCAGGGCGCCCTCGGGCAGCGCCTCGGGGGTGATCAGGAAGCCGCCCCGCTCCATGCCGCTCAGATCCGTGCGCGAGTCGACCGTGCGGATCCCCGCCGGCACCTTCCAGGCGACCTCCTTGCCCGGGACGGACCCGGCGTAGCTCGGGTCCAGGTACAACTTCCGGCCGGGGACGGCCAGTCCCTCGGTGTCGGTGTCGTACTCGGCGCCGCGCACGGCGAACACGTCACCGTCGCGGCAGGCACCCAGGTCGGCCACCTCGCGCAGCGCCGCGCAGTCGCCGACGGTCACCGCGGAGCTGCGCTCGGGGTCGACGCGCTTGTCGCCCAAGTAGCCCTCGGAGTGGGCGACGACCTGGCGCACGCCCTCGGTCGCGCGCAACTTCCGTGCCGCGTCCGCGAGTTCCACGCCACCGCCCACGTTCACCTGCATCTGCGCCTTGGTGAGGTCGTAGTCGGTGTCCTTGGTGTACTCGCTCTCCACCCCGGAGAACAGCATCTGCAGCGCGATGGCACCGGCGACCGCCACGGCGACGCCGTTGACCAGCCGGGCGGCCGTGCCGCTGCTCAGCTGCAGCCGCCGTACGGCCAGTTGCCAGGCCACGCCACCGCCGCCGAGCCGGGCCACGACCGTCTCCACCACCCAGGGCAGCAGTGCCGTCACGCCGACCAGCAGCAACAGCACACCGCCGATGACGAGGTACTGGTTGAAGTCGCCCTCGTCGTTGCCCTGCCCGATCATCGGGTAGAGCATCGCGAGCCCGCCGAGCGGCAGCAGCAGCCGCCACCACAGCCGGCGCCGCGCGGGCTTCGCCGTCCGCACCACGCCCAGCGGCTCGATGACCACCCCGCGCAGCGCGAGCAGCGTCACCAGCACCGCGGCCGCCGGAACCGCCACGGCCACCAGCAGGGCGAGCGCGGGGGAGGGGTTCAGGTCGCTCGGGAACACACTGAACCGGAACACCTCGACGGAGCCCGTGATCTGACGTCCGATCAGGAAGAAGACCGTACCGAAGACCAGACCGAGCAGCGCGCCCGCGAGCGCCTCGCCGGCCGCGATACGGCGGGTCATCCGGCCGTCGGAGCCCACCAGACGCAGGGCCGCGAGCCGTCGGTCGCGACGCTCGCCGCCGAACCGCACGGCCGCCGCGATGAACACCGCGACCGGCATCAGCAGCGCCACGAAGACGACGAGGATCAGCAGCACCAGCACCGGGTCGGTCTTCTCGCGGTACGGGTTGGGGTCGCCGTACTCGGAGATCCGGGTGACCTCGGCGCCGTCGACGTACCGGGCGAGGCCCTCGCCGCCCTGGTAGAAGGCGAGGTCGGCCGAGCCGATCAGCCCGCTCTCGCCGATGGTGCCCACGATCCGGTCCGGCAGCCGCTCGCGCAGCAGCCCGCCGTCACCGGACTCCAGCAGCCGCTTCAGCGCGGGCGAGACCACCATCTCGCCCGCCGCGGGGAACTGCTCCACCCCGGGCGGCAGCGGGGCGTCCGGCCCCTCGGGCTCCAGCGTCCGTCCGTGCACGTCCGAACCGCGGAACGCCGTGCTCGCGTCGGCGACGAGCAGGGTGTCGTCGCCCTTGGGCGGTGCCTCGGAGCTGTAGGTGATGTCGGTGCGGGCGTTCCCCCGGTCGTCCCGGGCCGCCAGCGCGTTCGGGATCGCCGTGGTCAGCAGCAGCAACGCCACCCCGAGCCCGACCCCGACGGCGGTCAGCAGGGCCCGGGTCCAGCCCTCCCGCCCGCCCGCGAAGGCGAACCGGAAACCCAGGGCGAGGTCCCTCCCCCACTGGTTCATACGATCCGCTCCATGTCCCGGGACCGCCCGTCCCGTACGACGATCTCGCGGTCGGAGTAGGCCGCCACCCGCGCCTCGTGCGTGACCAGCACGACGGCCGCGTTGGTGGACCGGGCGGCCTCCGTGAGCAGTTCCATCACGCGCTCGCCGTTGAGGGAGTCCAGCGCGCCGGTCGGCTCGTCGGCGAACACCACCCGGGGGCTGGTGACCAGGGCCCGGGCCACGGCGACCCGCTGCCCCTGACCGCCGGAGACCTCGCCGGGCCGCTTCTTGCCGAGGTCGTCGACCTCGAGCCGTTCCATCCAGGACAGCGCGGTCCGCTCGGCCTCCTTGCGGGAGGTGCCGTTCAGCCGCAGCGGCAGCGCCACGTTCTCCACACAGGTCAGCTCGGGCACCAACTGGCCGAACTGGAACACGAACCCGAACTCCGAGCGGCGCAGGGCGCTGCGCTCGGCGTCGTTCATCGTGGCGAGCTCACGGCCCGCGTACGTGATCGAGCCGGAGTCCGGCGGGACGATCCCGGCGAGACAGTGGAGCAGCGTCGACTTCCCGGAGCCGGAGGGCCCCATCACGGCGACGACCTCCCCGGGATGCACGGAGAACTCGGCACCGTCGAGCGCGACGGTCGGACCGTAGGCCTTGCGCAGCTCCTCGGCCGCGAGCAGGGCACCGGGCGGCGGCGTCACTTGACCACCACCTCCGCCAGCTTGTCGAGCCGCGCGGCGGTCAGTTCCAGCCACCGCAGATCGGCTTCCAGATGGAACAGGGCGTGGTCGCAGATCAGCTGGTCCGCGAGATCGCCCTTCCGCTTGCGGTCGGTGAGGATCCGCATCATCCGCAGATGCTCGGCCCGCTGGGTGTCGAGGATGTCGGCCGCGTCCCGCCGGGTGAGCAGCGCGAGGACGACCTTGGTGTACAGCGTCGACTGGAGATACGGCTCCGGCTTCTCGGGCGTCGCCAGCCACTGCTGTACGTCGGTGACGCCGGCGTCGGTGATGGCGTACCGCTTGCGCTCGGGACCGCCGCCGGGCTCGATGCCGTCGACTTCGACGAGCCCGTTCTTCAGCAGCCGGGACATCGTCGAGTAGACCTGGCCGTAGTGCAGCGGCCGGTCGTGACCGAACTTCTCGTCGAAGGCCCGCTTCAGGTCGTAGCCGTGACGCGGGCCCGACTCCAGGAGCCCCAGGAGGGTGTGACCGATGGACATGCCGAGGACTCTACACGGGGTGTATACGCCCCATGTATACGCCGAGTGTCTAGCTCCTGGCGGAGGGTGGGTCGGCCCAGGTGAGGGCCGATTGTCACGGTTCTGCTACTCGGTCTCGGGCGGGGTCGCGGGCGGCCTGCCGCGGCGCGGGATCGGTCCCGTCTCCCTCGGCAGGCGGCCCGCGTCGGCCAGGGCCTTGCGGAGCAGGAACTCGATCTGCGCGTTGGCCGAGCGCAGCTCGTCCCCGGCCCAGCGGGCGAGGGCCTCGTACACGGCCGGGTCCAGCCGCAGCAGTACCTGCTTGCGCTGCGGCCGGCCCTGAGGAGCTGTCACTGGTAGAGGGTCCCCGTGTTGAGGACCGGCTGCGGCGCGCGGTCACCGCACAGCACCACCATCAGGTTGGACACCATCGCCGCCTTGCGCTCCTCGTCCAGTTCCACGATGTCCCGCTCGGAGATCCGGGCGAGCGCCGCCTCGACCATTCCGACCGCTCCGTCCACGATCTGCCGCCGGGCCGCGACGACCGCCCCGGCCTGCTGCCGCTGGAGCATCGCCGAGGCGATCTCGGGAGCGTACGCGAGATGCGTGAAGCGCGACTCGATGATCTGCACTCCGGCCGCCTCCACGCGCGCGTGCAGCTCGGTGGCGAGCTTCTCGGTGATCTCCTCGGCGTTGCCGCGCAACGACAGACCGTCCTCGTCATGGGCGTCGTAGGGGTACTCGATGGCGATGTGCCGGACCGCCGCCTCGGTCTGGGTGGAGACGAACTCCAGGAAGTCGTCCACCTCGAAGGTGGCCTGCGCGGTGTCCTCGACCTTCCACACCACGACCGCGGCGAGCTCGATCGGGTTGCCGTAGGCGTCGTTGACCTTCAGGACCGCCGTCTCGTGATTGCGGACCCGGGTCGAGATCTTCGTCCGGGACGTGAGGGGGTTCACCCAGCGCAGTCCGTCCTGCCGGATCGTGCCCCGGTACCGCCCGAAGAGCTGGACCACCCGGGCCTCGCCCGGCGCGACCATGTTCAGCCCGCACATCGCGAGGAAGGCGGCGAGGGCGATCAGGATGCCGCCGATGATCAGCGCGGCCTTGGCTCCGGCCCCGGCGACGGCGGTGGCGCCGACGACGCAGCCGGCGCCGGCGGTGAGCCCGACCAGGCCGAGCAGCAGGGCGAGGCCCCCGCCGATGCTGTGCGCCGTGAACTCCCGCACGCGCGGGGCGGGCATGTCCGGTACGTCCGCGGCGGCGGTGGTGTGGTCGTTCGGCATAGGTGGGTCCCCCGTTTCCATGTACTAGCTTCTGTCTAGCTAAGTGATATCACTTTAGCGCGCCGGGCAACCCTACGCATCTGTCAGCGGTCGGTTCCGTTGGGACGGGTGCTGATTGTCACGTCCGTAAAAGACGGGATCGGCGGCCCTTTGTCACATCTCCCGGTGTTAGCTTTCTGAGCTGACCTGAGCGGCGAACCTGTGTGGCATCGGTGCACACCTGAGCGAAGCGGAGCGGATCGGACTCATGGGACGAGCGGAAGAGAGACGAGCGCGGCAGCGCGGTGGCCGCCGCGCGGCGCCCAGGCGTCGCCGCTCGTCGGGGACGCCGGGCAGGCCCGGCATACGCCGGTTCTTCACCTGGAAGAAGGTCCTCGGCACCTTCCTCGGCCTCTGCCTGCTCGGCATCGGCGGCTTCATCGTGCTGTACATGATGGTGGAGGTGCCCAAGGGCAACGCCGCCGCGAAGCTCCAGAGCAACGTCTACCAGTACAGCGACGGCACGGTCCTCGCCCGCGACGGCGAGGTCAACCGCGAGATCGTGGACCTCTCCAAGGTGCCCGAGGAGGTCCGCAACACCTTCGTCGCCGCCGAGAACAAGACCTTCTACAAGGACTCCGGCGTCGACTTCAAGGGCACGGCCCGCGGCCTGATCAACACGCTCAGCGGCAAGGGCGCGCAGGGCGGTTCGACGATCACCCAGCAGTACGTCAAGAACTACTACCTCACCCAGGAGCAGACGGTCACCCGTAAGCTCCGGGAGCTGGTGATCTCGCTGAAGGTGGACCGCCAGATGTCGAAGGACGACATCCTCGCGGGCTATCTCAACACCAGCTACTTCGGCCGTAACGCCTACGGCATCCAGGCCGCCGCCCAGGCCTACTACCGCGTCGACGCGGAGGAGCTCTCGGTCGCGCAGGGCGCCTATCTCGCCGCACTGCTCCAGGCGCCGAGCCAGTACGACTGGGCCGTCGCCTCGGAGACCGGCAAGAAGCTCGTGAAGGACCGCTGGAACTACGTCCTGAACAACATGGTCGAGGAAGGCTGGCTCAGCTCTTCCGAGCGCCAGGAGATGAAGTTCCCGGTCCCGAAGGACCCCAAGGCCGCCGCCGGTCTCGAGGGCCAGAAGGGCTATCTCGTCGAACTGGCCAACAACCAGCTCGAAGAGCAGCTCATGAAGGAGGAGGGGATCTCCCGCTCCGAGGCCGAGACCCAGGTCAAGGGCCAGGGCTGGACCATCACCCTGAACATCGACAAGAAGAAGCAGGCCCAGCTGGAGAAGGCGGTCGACACCCAGCTGAACAGCAAGCTGGACGCGAAGAAGCGACCCGTCGACGGCGACATCCAGGCGGGCGCCGTCTCCGTCGACCCGAAGACGGGGAAGATCGTCGCCCTCTACGGCGGCGAGGACTACTTCAAGCACTACCGCTCCAACGCGACCCGCACCGACTACCAGCCGGCCTCGACCTTCAAGCCGGTCATCCTCGCCGCCGCCCTGGAGAACCAGGCCAAGACGCAGGACGGCGAGACGATCGGCGCGAAGACGGTCTACGACGGCAACAGCAAGCGGCCCGTGGTGGACGCCAACGGCAACAAGGTCGGCTTCGCCCCGCCGAACGAGGACGACGTCGACTACGGCGACGTCACCGTCCAGACCGCGATGAACAAGTCCATCAACTCGGTGTTCGCGCAGATGGGCATCGACGTCGGGATGGAGGAGGTGATGGACACCGCGGCCGAACTCGGCATGTCCGACGACCTGGAGGCGGTGCCCGCGCAGACCCTCGGCTCCATGGGCGCGAGCCCGCTCCAGATGGCCGGGGTCTACGCCACCCTCGACAACCACGGCAAGCAGGTCACCCCGACCCTGATCAAGTCCGCCGAGCAGCGCAGCCGCACGATCACCATGCCCGACGCGATCGGCGAGCAGGTGCTCAGCCCCGAGGCCGCCGACACCGTGACCTCGGTGCTGACGGGCGTGGTCGACGACGGTACGGCCCGGCGCTCGGTGCGCGAGAACCCGGCCCGCGACGGCCAAGAGGTGGCCGGCAAGACGGGTACGTCCGACTTCGGCAGGTCGGCCTGGTTCACCGGCTACACGCCGGACCTGGTGACCTCGGTCGGCATGTTCGGTGAGGACGCCAAGACGGGCGACCAGGTCAACATGAAGGGCGCGACGGGCACCCTGCCCGGCACCGGCCGGGTCGCGGGCGGCAGCTTCCCGGCGCAGATCTGGGCGGCGTACATGTTCGGAGTGACCGACCCGGACGCCGAGTTCGACCTGGACACCGACCAGGGCGCGGCGGTGGAGCCGACCTGGACCCCGACGAAGACCCAGGAGCCGAGCCGGACGCCCACCCAGGAGCCGACGACCCAGGAGCCGACCACCGAGGCGCCGACCCAGTCCCCGACCCAGACGCCCACGGACACCCCGACGACGACCGAACCGACGGGCGAGCCGACGACGGAGGAACCGACGACGACCCCGCCGACGGACGACATCCCGGAGGATCCGGTGGATCCGGACGCGGAGGAATGAGAAAAGGGCGCCCGGAGAACTCCGGGCGCCCTTTCTTGTCCCAGCGCTCCTAGCCGCGATTCAGCTCGAACCAGACCACCTTGCCGGTGCTGAGGCGCGTCGCTCCCCACCGCCGGGCCAGCCTGTTGACGAGGTACAGCCCCCGCCCGCCTTCATCCGTCGCGCGGGCCTGCCGCAGCCGGGGCAACTGGGGCACGTCGTCGCCGACCTCGCACCGCAGTACGTCGGTCCGCAGCAACCGCAGTGTGACCGGCCGGGACGCGTACCGCACCGCGTTGGTGACGACCTCGCTCACCAACAGCTCCACGGAGTCCGTGAGTTCCTCCATGCCCCAGCGGGACAGCGCGCGCCGCGCCAGCCGCCGGGCCCGCCCCGGCGCCGCGTCCTCCGGCTCCAGGAACCAGTACGCCACATCGCTCGGCGCGATCCCGTCGAACCGCGCGGCGAGCAGCGCGATGTCGTCGTCCCGGTCCCCGGGCCCGAGCATGTCGAGCACCTCGTCGCAGAGCGCTTCCAGCGGCGGCGGATGATCGGGTCCGGTCAGCTGAGCGGTCGCGGCGAGCTTCTCGCGCAGTTGCTCTATCCCGGTCCACACGTCCCGCAGCCGCGACTCGACCAGACCGTCGGTGTACAGCAGCAGCGTCGCCCCGGCCGGCGCGTCCAGTTCCACGGCCTCGAAGTCGACGCCCCCGACGCCGATCGGCGCGCCCGGCGGCACCCGCAGCACCTCGGCCCGGCCGCCCAGGTGCAGCAGAACGGGCGGCGGATGACCGGCGTTGGCGATCGTGATGCGGTGCGAGACCGGGTCGTACACGGCGTACAGACAGGTCGCCATGCGGTCCGTGCCGAGCCGCTGCGCCTGCTCGTCGAGGTGGTGCAGCACCTCCTGGGGCGGCAGGTCGAGACCCGCGAGCGTCTGGGCCGTCGTACGCAACTGGCCCATGATCGCCGCCGAGGTCATGGAGTGGCCCATGACGTCGCCCACGACCAGCGCCACCCGGCTGCCCGGGAGCGGGATCGCGTCGTACCAGTCGCCGCCGACCCGCGCGGTCTCGGCGGCCGGGAGATAACGGGAGGCGAGCCGTACGCCGGTCGGGCGCGGCAGGGTCTCCGGGAGCATGGTCCGCTGCAGTTCGTCGGCGATGTAGGCCTCACGGCCGTACAGCACCGCCTTGTCGATGCCGAGCGCGCTGTGCGTGGCGAGCTGGGCGGCGACCAGGAGGTCGTCCGCCTCGAAGGCGATGCGCTCGGGGCGGCGCAGGAAGAGCGCGGCGCCGATCACCCGGCGCCGGCCGCGCAGCGGCGCGAGGATCGCGCGCTGTCCGCCCGGCACGACCAGTTCGCCGTCCTCGCCGAGGAGTTCCGGCAGCGCGGCGCTGGCGGCGGGCGCGTCGGCGAAGACCGGGCGGACTCCGCGCAGCACCTCGGCGAGCGCGCCGCCCGGCCGTACCTCGCACAACTCGGCGGTGACGGCGGACAGTTCGGCCAGCTCGGTGGGTTCCGGCACGCCCGGGACGGCCAGGAAGCCCTCGGTGTCCCGCTCCTCCGGTATCCGGTCGGTGCGGCGCAGCCGCAGCACGACGGGCCCGGTGGGCCGCTCGTCGCCGACCGGCAGCGGATCGCGCAGATAGACCAGGATCGCGTCGGAGAAGGTCGGCACGGTGGCCCGGCACAGCCCCATCACGATCTCGTCGAGATCGATGCCGCGGGCGATCCTGCGGGTCGCCGCGCCCACGAACCGCAGCCGGTCGCCGTCCCGCCGCATGGGCGTGGGCCGGCCGGGCGGCAGGCCCTGTCCGGTACGGCGCTCGTCCGGCGTCGCCGCGGTGCTCGGCTGCGCCGGGATGCCCTCGGGCACCGGCCGGGGACGATGGGTGTCGGCCTCCGCGGCGGCGGAGGGCTGCGCATGCTCGGGACCGTTGCTCACGGGGGCCTTGTCGTTGCCGGACGGTGCGGTCGTGCCCGGGGTGGTGGGCGGTTCGCCGGTGCGCGCCTGCGCGGGTAACGCGGCGGCTCCGGAGGCGCGGGGCGGGCTCGGGGTACGCCGGAGCGCCCCGCGTGGGTCCGCGGGGCCGGCGCCCAGGGGGCGCTCGAAGGAGGTCGGCTGCTCCGTCACGCGTGTCGCATCCATCCGTCCGGGGCGTGTCGTTCGTCCCGCCGAAGTCCCGATACCCGCAATACGTGCCCCAGGAACGGGATTCCCGCGTGGCCAGAGGCTGTTCCTGTGCCACCGGCGGGCTGTGCGCCGCCCGTACCGGTGTTGCCCTCGTACCCCTCGCTCACGTCCTGCCGCCCCTCGGTGACGATCGGTCAAGCCCAGTGCGCGCTCCGGTAGTTGCCGCCGTGCGCCCTTGCGGAGGACGATCCTACGTTTCTCGCCCGGGGGCGCATCAAGGGTCTCATGAGGACACGTGCGCGGGCGTACGGCCCAGGTCCTCCTCCGACGGTTCCTCCGGCAGTGACGGTACAGCCCAGGACGGCTCCGGGCGCCAGTGTTGCCAGCCGTCCGAGAAGGGTGGCCCCCAGGCGCGGATCACCTCCACCGCGGCCCGCCCGGCCTCCCGGACCCCTTCGGCCGCGGAGGCGTCCATCAGGCCGTCCTGCTGAGCCTGCGCGAACTCGTCCTCGTCGCGCCAGCCCCAACTGCGGTCGGGGTAGACGCAGATGTCCAGAAAGTGATCCTCGGAATCGACTCCGCCCGCCCAACGGACCAGCGGCTGCTCCAGGTTCACGTACCAGTTCTTGAACCGCCAGCCCGCATCCCAGAACAGCCACACCGACCACGGCTCGCCGGGTCTGGCCAGTTTCAGCACCCCGGTGCCGAACCAGCGGTCGCGCTGCACCGTCCGGGGCTTGGTGTAGCGCGACCGCAGCGGCTCCTGGTGCACAGGGGTGCCGTCGGCGAGCGCGGGCTTCAGACACTCGGTCCCGGGCGCCAGCCATACGGCGAGCAGGTCGGCGTCGTCCCGGACGACGGTGACCGGACGCACGATGTGGAAGCGCGTGCCGGCGTTCTCCCGGTACCGCCACAGGATGTGACTTCCGGGCGCCCAGTGTGCCGTAGACCCGCCCGCTTCCACTGCCGTCATCGCTCCGCCGTCTGCCATGCACAGATATTAGGTGTCACTGACTGACGACGCTGCGGCGAACGTCACGGTTCGCAGTCACCGGGTCAATTGTCACGGGCGTGTCATCCGCAGGACATCAAGGGCTTCGTCCAGCTCAGCGAGGGTGAGGTCGCCGCGTTCCACATAACCGCCCTCCAGCACGACTTGACGGATGGTCCGGCGTTCCGCGAGCGCCTTCTTGGCGACCTTGGCGGCCTCCTCGTAGCCGATGTACTTGTTCAGCGGCGTGACCACGGAGGGTGACGACTCGGCGTATTCGCGGGCCCGTTCGCGGTGCGCGACGATGCCGTCCACGGTCCGGTCGGCGAGCAGCCGGGAGACGTTGGCGAGCAGCCGTACCGACTCCAGGACGTTCTTGGCGATGACCGGGAGCATCACATTGAGCTCGAAGTTCCCGGCGGCCCCGGCGGTGGCCACGGTGGCGTCGTTCCCGACGACCTGCGCGGCGACCATGAGCACGGCCTCGGGGATGACGGGATTGACCTTGCCGGGCATGATCGAGGACCCGGGCTGCAGATCGGGCAGCGAGATCTCGGCGAGCCCGGTCCGCGGCCCGGAGGCCATCCACCGCAGATCGTTGGCGATCTTCGTCAGGCTGACGGCGATCGTCCTGAGCTGCCCGCTGACCTCGACGATCCCGTCCCGCGCGCCCTGCGCCTCGAAGTGATCGCGCGCCTCGGTGAGCGGCAGCCCGGTGACTCGGGCGACCTCCTCGATGACGGCGGCGGAGAATCCGGGCGGGGTGTTGATCCCGGTCCCGACGGCGGTCCCGCCCAGCGGCAGCTCGGCGAGCCGGGGGAGGGACGCCTGGAGCCGCTCGATGCCGTACCGGACCTGGGCGGCATACCCGCCGAACTCCTGGCCGAGGGTGACCGGGGTGGCGTCCATGAGATGCGTACGCCCGGACTTGACGACGTCGGAGAACTCCTCGGCCTTGCGGGTGAGCGCGTCGGCGAGGTGCTGGAGCGCGGGGACGAGGTCGCGGGTGACGGCGGCTGTGGCGGCGATGTGGATGGAGGACGGGAAGACGTCGTTGGAGGACTGGGAGGCGTTGACGTGGTCGTTGGGGTGGACGTCCTTCTCGAGCCTCTCGCTCGCCAGCGTGGCGATGACCTCGTTGGTGTTCATGTTGGACGAGGTGCCGGAGCCGGTCTGGAAGACATCGACGGGAAAGTGCTCGTCCCACTTTCCGCCGGCGACCTCCTCGGCGGCGGCCTGGATGGCCTCGGCGACGTCCTTGTCGAGCACACCGAGCTCGGCGTTGACCTTGGCGGCCGCGCCCTTGATCCGGGCCAGCGCCTCGATGTGGGCCCGCTCGATCCGCTGCCCGGAGACGGGGAAGTTCTCGACGGCACGCTGCGTCTGCGCCCGCCACTTGGCCTCGGCGGGGACGCGTACCTCGCCCATGGAGTCGTGCTCGATGCGGTAGTCGGTCATACCGGGTACAGCGGTTGGGGGGCCGAGGATGTTCCGGGATCTGGTCCGAACGGGGTCAGCGGGTGCGCAACTGCTCGTCCAGCCGACCGAGCTCGTCGAGAAGCTCATTGCTGTCGGCCTCGGGCAGACTCGCCATGTACTCACGGAGGGCCTGCCGGTCGAGGGCGAGCGGCTCGGCCCGGGGAACGGCCCGCACGAGCCGGACGAACTCGGCGGCTTCGGCCGTGTCGCGCAGGGTGTGGAGAGCGGAGAAGAAGGCGGGACCGCCGGCGGAGCCGCGCTCGGCTGCGCGGACTACTCGGCGGTGGCTGAGGAGGTGGCGGAGGAGGGTGCGGGTGAGGTCGGTGGCGAGTACGAGCGCGCACAGCCCGACCCCGGACACCCAGGCCAGGAAGGATTCCTTGCTGAAGCGTTCGACCAGATAGATCAGGCCACCGGCGAACGCGGCCGACATCAACAGGATGAGCCCGCTGCTCCTCAACCAGCGAAGCGCGTTAATGTGCCACGGGCCGTCGAGCCAGCCATGAAGCGGGTGAGCCTCCAGGTGGAGGGCCGTCAGGGGCATCCGGGCCAGTCCGACAGGGCCGAGCTGTTCGGTACCGCTCGAGTGTCGTATCACGTAGAGCGTGCTCGGCCCCCAGAGCAGCGCGAGAGCCGCGATCGGCGCGGTGAGGGCACTGGCCGCGACGACAGTCGGTTGACCGCGGACAAGTGCGCTTGCTGTCCCCGAGAGGTGCAGGAGGAGCACGAAGCAGGCGCCTCCGCTGATGACTGAGAGGAACGAGTCCGTCTCCAGACGTCGTTCGCTCAAGTCGACCCAGCGTCGGAGCGTGTCCTCCACGAATCTGCGGAACCGGCCGTTGGCCGCGCCGTATGCCAGCGGCTGGGTCGACTGGAAGAGCCAGAACAGTGCGACCGGCAGCAGGAACGTGAGCATCGGGCTCATCAGCACCGCCCCTGTACTCGGATCAGGCATGCTGAACGGCAGGGTCGCGGAATAGGCGACCCCCAGGATCAGGACCCCCGAGGGAACCCGCTCCACCACCCGCCGCACCCTGGCCAGATCCCCGTCCCCGCGAAGCCGCTGCAGATCCGTCTTGATCGCATGCGCCTCCGCCGGAGACACCTTCTGCCCCAGCATCGTGATCAGGAGCCGCCGGATCGAGCCCTGGATCGCCGGTGACAGGCTGGGCAGCGTCGCGCAGTCCCGGAGGGCCGTGGTCCGCAACCAGCCACTGTCCCCCGCGAACGCCCGGTCGATGTACAGCTCCCGCGTCGACTCCGACAGCAGCGGAAGACAGTCCAGCGCGAACTTCCGGTCGCTCACACTGCCCCGTTCCCACGCGGCCGCGACCAGCGTTTCCACCAGCGGCCGTACCGCCTCGTGCGGCCACCGCGCTCGCCCCTGGTACGCCGCCGTCAGCAGCTCCAGGCAGTGCACCGCCGCCGGGGACCACTCGAAGGCCTCCGCGTCCGTCCGCTCGGCGGCCAGGATCTCGGCGAGGGCGCCCAGCAGTGGTTCCGTCACCTCCGGTGTGCCGTCCTGGAGGACCGTCACCGCCGTCTCCCGCCACCGCCCGTTCGTGGCCAGCTCGCGCGGCGGCACCGCGTCGGGGTGGTCGGCGACGTACTTGCTCGCGAAGTACTGCTGGACCCGCCGGTGCCCGAAGAAGACGCGGCGGCCGGAGGAGACCAGGATCCGGGACTCCGACAGGGCCCGGATCAGCAGGACCCGCGTGTCCGGGTCCTCCTCCGCGAGCCGCGCCAGGTCGCGCTGGTGGCTGTGCTCGTCCACGGAAAGTCCGCCGCCGGAGTCCGTGAGCCGGAACGCGAACCGGGCCAGGAAGTCCTCAAGGCGCCGCTGGACGTCCCCGGCCTCGGTCTGCACCGCCCGCAGCCGCACGGCCGCGTAGTCGGCGAACAGGGTGCTCGGCCGGTCCGGCAGGGCGCGGTGGGTCTGGACGTAGGTGGCGAGGAGCTTCAGGCCCAACGGGTTCTGCGCCTCGGCCGTGAAACCCCGCCGGGGGTCGGTCAACAGTGGCTGGAGGAGGGCCAGTTCCTGCTGGTCCAGGCCCACGCGGCGCAGGAAGTCCTCCTGTTGAGGGGTCGACAGACCCAGGATGTGCAGCCGCGTCCAGCCGTTCGCGCGCAGCCCCTTGTACTCCCGGGACGCGACCACGCACCGCCCGCCGCCCCCGACGAGTTCGATCACCGTCTGGACGTACGGCGCGACCACCGCGTCCACCGTCGCGCTGCCGAGGACGGCCGGGATCTCGTCGAAGGAGTCCAGCAGCAGGGTGACCTTGCGGTCCCGAAGGTCGTCGGCGAACTGGTGGGTGAAGTAGGCGGCGATGTCGGCACTGCCCCGCGGACCGGTCTGCTCCATGATGTAGCGCCGCAGCACCTCCGTGGTGATCTCGTGCGGCTTCGCGTGCAGCTCACGGAGGTTGACGTAGACGGGCAGCGGGGCGTTGGGTGCGTGGCCCTCGGCGATCTGCCGCAACTGTGCCGTGGCGTACTGCCGTAGCGCGACGCTCTTACCCGAACCCGCCTGGCCCTGAAGCAGGATGAGATCCGTCCTGGGGCGGGTCAGCGCGCGGCTCAGCGGGCTGGTCGCGTACCGGCCGCGGCGGCGCAGCAGGCCCCGGCGGCGGGTGGCGGGGTAGCCGTCCACGTCCTCGACGATGGCGGTCAGCTCGATCAGTTCGTCGTCCAGCCAGTGGATCTCGTCCAGCGTGGAGGTCAGCTTGCGCAGGAGCAGCCGGGCGAGGGCGCGACGGAACTGCGGGTCGTCGGACGGCGGGGGAGCCGCCGCCCGGTCCGGCTGTGGTGGTACGGCCTGGTAGACGCCGGCGTTGATGACCGTGTCCGGACGCCAGGCCTGCTGGTCGAAGTCGGGGCCGCCCCGCACCGCGCGGGGCCGATCAAAAGTGCTGTCGGGCCCACTGGGCCAGGACGTCCACGGAGGTGCCGAGTTCGGTGCCGCCGAGGGCCCGCAGCCGGTTCCCGAGTTCGGTGAGCCGCTCGGCCGTCTCCTCGTCACCACTCGCCACCGCCTCGGCGAGCGCGGCGTTGACGGCTTCCCGGTCCGCCTCCGCGATCCCCGTCAACTCACGCACCCGGGACTGCAGTCCGGCCACCACCTCGGCCAACTCGTCCGGCCCGCTGTGCTCGGTGAGCGTGAGGTTCCCCGCGATGTTGTAGACCCTGCTGCTCCGAAGCTGCCAGCCGGACTGGTCGAAAGACGCCATAACGCTCCCCCGGGAGTGACTGTCCCTCAGCGTAGAGCGCGGCGACGGCCCCCTCCACCGATCCGGCCAGCGACCCCACCAGGGCGGCCGGACAATGGTGACGTACGACACGGAAAGGGGGAGTGCAGGAGGCTGGACATGCTCCGCAGCAGCAGGTTCCCGAGGTCGGCGACACCTTCTCCTTCGCCGACGACGGGGACTACCAGCGGCTGGACTTCTACCTCGGGAGCTGAGGCCTCGGGAGCTGAGGCCGCGGGAGCTGAGGCCGGCCGTTCTTACGCGAGCCCGGGACCCCGTACCGGAATCGACGTGAAGGTCGGCGCCGGGGCCGGGTCCTGGAAGAAGTCGTTGCCCTTGTCGTCCACCACGATGAACGCCGGGAAGTCCTCGACCTCGATCTTCCAGACCGCCTCCATGCCGAGCTCCTCGTACTCGACGACCTCGACCTTCTTGATGCAGTCCTGCGCCAGACGGGCGGCGGGCCCGCCGATGGAGCCCAGGTAGAAGCCGCCGTGCGTGCCGCAGGCGTCCGTGACCTGCTTGCTGCGGTTGCCCTTGGCCAGCATGACCTT
This sequence comes from Streptomyces sp. NPDC043726, assembly GCF_056436565.1. Classification (NCBI taxonomy): domain Bacteria; kingdom Bacillati; phylum Actinomycetota; class Actinomycetes; order Kitasatosporales; family Streptomycetaceae; genus Streptomyces; species Streptomyces sp. NPDC043726. The sequence goes on along the minus strand of NZ_JBWKCI010000001.1, from coordinate 390,827 downwards.
GGAGCCGCCCGCCGCCTGGAACTGCTCGACGTAGGAGTCCATGCGGCCGGCCGTGGTCGGGCCGAAGGAGCCGGACGCGTAGCCCTCGGGCGTCTTCGCCGGGCCCGCGTAGTACACCGGGTGGTCCTTGAGGTACTGCGGCATCTCCTCGCCCGCGTCCAACCGCTCCTTGATCTTGGCGTGCGCGATGTCGCGGGCCACGACCAGCGGACCGGTGAGGGACAGCCGGGTCTTCACCGGGTACTTGGTCAGCTCGGCGAGGATGTCGTCCATCGGCTGGTTGAGGTCGATCTTCACGACGTCGCCGTCGGCCTCGAGGTGCTCGTCCGTCGTCTCGGGGAGGAACCGCGCCGGGTCGGTCTCCAGCTGCTCCAGGAAGACGCCCTCGGCGGTGATCTTCGCGACGGCCTGTCGGTCGGCGGAGCAGGAGACGGCGATGGCGACCGGGCAGGAGGCGCCGTGCCGGGGCAGGCGCACCACGCGCACGTCGTGGCAGAAGTACTTGCCGCCGAACTGCGCGCCGATGCCGATCTTCTGCGTCAGCTCGAAGACCTTCTCCTCCAGCTCCTTGTCCCGGAAGCCGTGCCCGAGCGGCGAGCCCTCGGCCGGGATCTCGTCCAGGTAGTGCGCGGAGGCGTACTTGGCGGTCTTCAGCGCGTACTCGGCGGACGTGCCGCCGACGACGATCGCCAGGTGGTACGGCGGGCAGGCGGCCGTACCGAGCGAACGGATCTTCTCCTCCAGGAACTTCATCATGGAGGCCTCGTTCAGGACGGCCTTGGTCTCCTGGTAGAGGAAGGACTTGTTGGCGGAGCCGCCGCCCTTCGCCATGAACAGGAACTTGTAGGCGCCGCCGTCGGTGGCGTACAGCTCGATCTGGGCCGGCAGGTTGGAGCCGGTGTTCTTCTCCTCCCACATGGTGAGCGGAGCCATCTGCGAGTACCGCAGGTTGAGGTTCAGGTAGGCGTCGTAGATGCCGCGCGAGAGGGCCTCCTCGTCGCCGCCCTCGGTCAGCACGTTCTGGCCGCGCTTGCCCATCACGATCGCCGTGCCGGTGTCCTGGCACATCGGCAGGACGCCCGCCGCCGCGATGTTGGCGTTCTTCAGCAGGTCCAGCGCGACGAACTTGTCGTTGCTGGACGCCTCGGGGTCGTCGATGATGCGGCGCAGCTGGGCGAGGTGGGCCGGGCGCAGATAGTGCTGGATGTCGTGGATGGCCTCCGCGGCGAGCTGGCGCAGCGCCTCCGGCTCGACCTTGAGGAACGTGCGCCCGTCGGCCTCGAAGGTGGAGACACCCTCGGAGGTCACCAGCCGGTACGGGGTGGTGTCCTCTCCCATGGGGAGCAGATCGGTGTACGCGAACTCAGGCATCTCAGCCCATTCCTCACTCTGACGGACGGCCGCCCGCCGACGCTGGCGAGCCTCCCCAGCGTAGAACCTGCCGCCGATGGAGAGCTTGTGAGGTAAGGCTCAGTTGGACTCCGGCAGGGGCTATCGCGATCTATCGTGTTTCGGTACGCTGCTGCCGTGGACCTTCAGAAGCAGACCGCGCCCGTCGCGGCCACCGAGCTGCGCGCCTCCGACGCCGACCGCGACCGGATCGCGGACATCCTGCGTGAGGCGCTCGCCGAGGGCCGCCTCACCGCCGACGAGCACAGCGAGCGCGTCGAGGGGGTGCTGAACGCCAAGACGGTGGGCGAGCTGGAGGCCTTCATCCAGGACCTGCCCGCGGCCCATCGGCCCCGGACCACCTCGTCGTACGCCACCGTCCCCAACCGCCCGACCAACCTCCCCGCGGATCCGGACGACACCGCCGTCGCGATCTTCAGCAGCGCCGTCCGCAAGGGCCGTTGGCGCGCCGGGCGCAGGATCCACGCGTACGCGATCTTCGGCAGCGTCGAGATAGACCTCAGCGAGGCACTCTTCGAGTACCAGCAGGTCGTCATCAAGGCGTTCTCGCTCTTCGGCAGCATCGAGGTCCGCGTCCCGGAGAACGTGTCGCTGCGCGGCACGGGCGGCGGCGTCCTCGGCAGCTTCGAGGTGGACACCGTCGACGCGGAGGACCCGGCGGCGCCCGTGATCTACCTGGACGGGTGGGCCGTCCTGGGCAGCGTCGAGGGCGCGCCGAAGCGCGGGAAGTTCGTGACGGACATCCTCGACCGGGTCCACGCCAAGGTCGAGAAGAGTTTGCGCAAGCATCTGAATCATTGACGGTTGCGAATCCCACCACAACCGAAAGCGACCAGTCCGCTCATCCGTCCCCTCAGGAGCCCCCGGAATCCAGCGCTTCGGAACTCCCTGCATAGGCACGCGCACAACGGGTAGACCTTGCTGCATCGTCTCTCGCTCGCGAAGCCGTCGTCAGGAGTAGACCGTGCTGCAACCGCCGCATTCGTCCCTGCAGGTCGCTGCCGTTCCGGCCCAGCGGGTGCCAGTGCGAGACAGGGACCAAGACGCCCCGTGGCACACCGAGGCGGTGTGCCGACGCGACGAGGCCGGCCTGTTCTTCGCCCCCTCCAAGGAGCCGACCGCCGCCCGGCTCTCCCGTGAGGAGGCGGCCAAGCGGGTCTGCGCACGCTGCCCGGTCATGGTCGAGTGCCGCGAACACGCCCTCCTCCAGCCCGAGCCGTACGGCGTCTGGGGCGGCCTCACCGCGGCCGAACGCCGAGTGGTCCTGGCCCGGCGCAGGCGCCGCGACCTGGAACTGAAGAAGGCGGCGCGAACGACGGGCCGCATAGCTCAGGCGGGCTGACCCCCCCGGCAAGAAGAGGGCGCCCCCACCGCACCGGGGGCGCCCCACTTCTTTGTCGGTACGGCTTACTTGGCCCGGTCGAAGTCGATCGCGCTGTAGGCCCGCAGCTTGCTGAGCCGGTGCTCCGAGCTGATCCGCCGGACCGTCCCGGACTTCGAGCGCATCACGATCGACTCGGTGACCGCGGAGTCCGCCCGGTACCGCACACCCCGCAGCAGCTCACCGTCGGTGATGCCGGTGGCGACGAAGAACACGTTCTCCCCGGTCACCAGGTCCTCGGTGGTCAGCACCCGGTCCAGGTCGTGCCCGGCGTCGATCGCCCGAGCCCGCTCCTCGTCGTCCTTCGGCCACAGCTTGCCCTGGATCGTGCCGCCGAGGCACTTCACGGCGCAGGCGGAGATGATGCCCTCCGGCGTACCTCCGATCCCGAGCAGCATGTCGACACCGGTGCCCTCGCGCAGCGCGTAGATCGACCCGGCGACATCGCCGTCGGAGATCAGCTTGATACGCGCGCCGGCGTCCCGGATCTCCTTGATGATCCCCTCGTGCCGCGGCCGGTCGAGGATGACCACCGTGACGTCCTCGGGCGTGGACCGCTTGGCCTTGGCGACCCGGCGGATGTTCACCGACACCGGCGCGTTGATGTCGACGAAGTCCGCCGCCTCGGGCCCGGTGACCAGCTTGTCCATGTAGAAGACGGCGGACGGGTCGAACATCGCCCCGCGCTCGGTGGCCGCGAGGACGGCGATCGCGTTCGGCATGCCCTTGGCGGTCAGCGTGGTGCCGTCGATCGGGTCGACCGCGATGTCCACCTCGGGCCCGGTGCCGTCGCCGACCCGCTCCCCGTTGAAGAGCATCGGCGCCTCGTCCTTCTCACCCTCGCCGATGACGACGACGCCGTTCATCGACACGGTGGAGACGAGGGTCCGCATGGCGCGCACCGCGGCACCGTCGGCGCCGTTCTTGTCGCCGCGCCCGACCCAGCGGCCCGCGGCCATCGCGGCTGCTTCGGTCACCCGGACGAGTTCCAGGGCGAGGTTGCGGTCGGGGGCCTCGGAGGGTACATCGAGCTCGGACGGCAAGTGATGATGTTCGGTCATCGGAGCGCACCTTTCTGATACGACGACGGCCGGATGAGGGTGATGGCCCAGACTCTATCGTCAGGTCGACAAAATGAGCAGGGGACCCCACGGATGAGCGGACCAGGGCACCTGCGACGATAGGGGGCGTGGCAGGTACGAACGCTAAGCGGCAGTCGGTCCGGAACATGGTCCTCTCCCTCGGGGTGACGATCCTCGCGGCAGGGGTCGTGTACCTCTTCATCCCGCACGAGGAGTCCGCCCCGGACCTCCCGCGGGTCGACTACCGCGTCGAGCTGCTCACCGCCCGCCGCGCCGCCGCCTACCCGGTCGCGGCCCCCGAGGGCCTGGCCAAGGAGTGGAAGGCGACCTCGGTGCGGTTCCAGGGCACCGAGGGCGACACCTGGCACCTCGGCTTCCACGCCCCCGACGGGGAGTACGTCCAGCTCCAGCAGTCCACTCAGAAGCCGAAGGCGTTCATCTCCGATGCCACCCAGGGCGCCCACGAGACCAAGGCCACGCAGCGGATCGACGGCCGGACGTGGACCCGCTGGACCGGCGGCCGTTACGACGCGCTCGTGCTGAAGGCCGACGACGCCACGACGGTGGTGGCCGGCACGGGGTCGTTCGAGCAGCTCGCGGAGATGGCGGGAGCGCTGGAGACGAAGTGACGCACGACGAAGGCCCCCCGGCGTTCGAGCCGGGGGGCCTTCGTCGTGCGGTCACGCTCAGACGGTCGTGACGACCTCGTCGTACGCCAGACGCGGGGAGCGCGGGAACCAGGCGTCGGCGCCGGGCTTGCCGATGTTCACGACCATCAGCGGGGTGTGGTCGTCGTCCAGGAACTCCTTGCGGAGACCCTCGAAGTCCAGGCCGGTCATCGGGCCGGCGGCGAGGCCCGCGGCGCGGACGCCGATGATGAAGTAGGCGGCCTGCAGGGCGGCGTTCAGGGCGGCGGAGCCCTCGCGGGCCGCGCGCTCGCCGAAGAAGAGGTCCTTGGCCTGCGGGAAGTGCGGGAAGAGGGTCGGCAGCTCCTCGTGGAACTCGTTGTCCGCGGAGAGGATCGCGACCAGCGGGGCGGCGGCGGTCTTGGCCTGGTTGCCCTCGGCCATGTGCTGCACGAGGCGCTCGCGGGCCTCGGCGGAGCGGACCAGCGTGACGCGCAGCGGCGACTGGTTCATGGAGGTCGGGCCGTACTTGACCAGGTCGTAGATGGCCTGCACCTGCTCGTCGGTCACCGGCTCGTCGGTGAAGCTGTTCGCGGTGCGGGCCTCACGGAAGAGCAGGTCCTGGGCGGCGGGGTCAAGAACGAGAGACATGCGTGAACCTTCTCGGGGGTGTACGTCGGATCCGTTCGCCGGATCAGCTGACACGTCAACCATATGGCAGTGAAGTTGACCCTTCAACAAAAAGCGGGGCGTGGTGATCCGCTTCACAACGCCCCGCGCATCAGTCCCCGGGAGCCAGTCCCCGGGCGCCAGGCCCCGGCTCGCTACTCCCCGGCGGCTTCCTTCTCCTCTTCCGCCGCCTCCTCGGCCAGCGCCGCGTCCAGGCGGGCCCGCGCGCCGTCCAGCCAGCGCCGGCACACCTTGGCGAGCTCCTCCCCGCGCTCCCACAGCGCCAGGGACTCCTCCAGCGTCGTACCGCCCGCCTCCAGGCGTCGTACGACCTCGATCAGCTCGTCCCGCGCCTGCTCGTACCCGAGCGCCTCATCCACCTTGCCGGTCATCCATTCACCTCAGACATCGACCCTGACACTGAACTCACCCTCGGAAACCCGCGCCCGCAGCACCTCGTCGCCGCCGACCTCCTCCGGAGCCCGGACCACATGACCGTCGGCCTTCTGGAGCACGGCGTACCCGCGCTTCAGGGTCGCCGCGGGGGAGAGGGCCACCACGCGCGCGTGCGTGTGCGTGAGCTCGGAGTCGGCGCGGTCGAGGAGGTGGCCGAGGGTACGGCGGCCGCGGTCCAGCAGGGACGCGACATGATCGGCGCGCTCGTCGATCATCCGGTGCGGATCCTCTATCGACGGCCGGGCCAGCGCCGCGGCCAGCCCGCGCTCCTCCCGCTCGACGACCGCCCCGACGCACCGCCGGGCCCGGTCGCGCAGCATCCGCACCCGCTCGTACTCCTCGCCCACGTCCGGTACGACCTTCTTGGCCGCGTCGGTGGGCGTCGAGGCGCGCAGGTCGGCGACGTAGTCCAGGAGCGGGTTGTCCGGCTCGTGCCCGATGGCGGAGACCACCGGTGTACGGCACGCGGCTACCGTGCGCACCAGCTGCTCGTCGGAGAACGGCAGCAGGTCCTCCACGCTGCCGCCGCCGCGCGCGACGACGATCACGTCCACGTCGTCGATCTCGTCGAGCTCCTTCACCGCCTGCACGACCTGCGACACCGCGTGCACGCCCTGCACGGCGACATTGCGCACCTCGAAGCGGACGGCGGGCCAGCGGTGCCGGGCGTTCTCCAGCACGTCCCGCTCGGCGGCGGAGGCCCGGCCGCAGACCAGACCGATGAGCTGCGGCAGGAACGGCAGCGGCTTCTTGCGCTCCGGGGCGAACAGCCCCTCGCCCGCCAGCGCCTTCTTCAGCTGCTCGAGCCGTGCCAGCAGCTCGCCGACCCCCACGGGCCTTATCTCGGTGGCCCGCAGCGACAGCTGCCCGCGCGGGGCGTACCACTCGGGCTTCGCCAGGACGACGACCCGGGCGCCCTCGCTCACCACGTCCGCCACGGCGTCGAAGACCTGCCGGTAGCAGGTGACGCTCACGGAGACGTCGTACGACGGATCCCGCAGCGTCAGGAAGACCACTCCCGCGCCCGGCCGCCGCGACAGCTGGGTGATCTGCCCCTCGACCCAGACCGCCCCGAGCCGGTCGATCCACCCCCCGATGAGCCGTGACACCTCGCCTACGGGCAGCGGGGATTCCGCGGACGTGTTGAGAGCCATGCCCGTGAGCGTATCCGCCCCCACCGACAACGAACCGCCCCCGACCTCCGACGGCAAACTGTTCCCGGCCTCCGGCGGTGGACCGTTCCCGGCGGGGCGACGGTGAACTGTTCCCGGCCCCTGGCGGTGGACCGTTCCCGGCCGGGCGGGGCGAACTGTCCCCGGCCTCCGGCGGCGAAGCGTCTCCGGCCTCCGGCGGCGAACTGTCCCGGCCTCCGGCGGTGGACCGTTCCCGGCCGGGCGGCGGCGAGCTGTTCCCGGCCTCCGGCGGCGAAGCGTGCCCGGCCTCCGCTAGCGAACCGTTCCCGGCCACCGGCGGTGGACCGTTCCCGGACGCCGATGTCGAACCGCCCCCGGCCGGGGCGGCGGTCTCACGTGTTCCCGGTCGGCTCTCGCCCCCGTTGTGCCACCAGCACCGCCAGGCCCAGTGCCAGCCAGATCGCGCCCACCACCTGGGCCGTGCCCGAGGCCTCCACGATCACCGCGATCGTGATCGCCGCGCCGACGACCGGCACCAGCACATGGCGCCACCAGCTCACCGGCCCGTCGTTGCGCCGTACCGCGAACCAGCCCACCACGCTCGCGTGCAGCAGCGTGAAGGCGGTGAGGGCGCCGATGTCGACCACCGAGACCAGATGGTCCATGCCGTCGTCGCGGCGGGCCGCCCAGACCGCCGCGACCAGGGTGATCACGGCCGCGCAGGACAGGGCGAGCCGGGGGACGCCGGAGTCCGTGCGGGACAGCAGCCGCGGCAGGCGTCCGGCACGCCCCATCGCGAACAGCAGCCGTCCGGCCGCCGCCTGCCCGGCCAGCGCGGCGAACGCGGCGCCGATCGCCTTGCTCACGGCCACCAGGTCGTGCAGCCACGTCCCGACGGAGGCGTCTACGGCGTCGTAGAACGCGGAACCCTGCCGGCCCGGATCGGCGGCCAGCTCGGCCGAGGACGTGGGCTCCAGCAGGGCCACCAGATAGGTCTGCGCGACGAAGAGCACACCCGCGAGCGCCAGACAGAGCAGGACCGCCCGCGCGACCTTCTCCGAACCACCGGTGACCTCCTCCGCGAAGGAGACGATGGCGTCGAAGCCGAGGTACGACAGAACCGCGATCGACACCGCGCCGAGCACCGCCGACAGCGCGAACGCGCCCTGCGTGCCGTCCCCCGACAGCGGCGACAGCCAGCCCCGCTCGGCGCCGTCCCGCGCGAGGACGACCACCGCCGACACCGCGAACACCAGCAGGACCACGATCTCCATGGCCAGCACCAGGAAGCCCACCTTGGCCGCGGTCCGCACCCCCCACAGGTTCAGCAGCGTCGTGACGACCACCGCGAGCGCCGTCCACACCCAGCGGCTGACCTCCGGGACCAGCGCCTCCATGGCGATCCCGGAGAACAGGTAGGCGACCGCCGGGATCAGCAGATAGTCCAGCATCGCCATCCAGCCCGCGACGAAACCGGCCCGCGGACCGAGCCCCGCCCGCGCGTAGGCGAACACGGACCCCGCCTGGGGGACCACCCGCACCATCTGCGCGTAGCTGAATGCGGTGAACGCCATCGCGACCGTGGCGACCACGTACACGAGGGCGACGGCGCCGTGCGACCTCGCGTCCAGCGTGCCGAAGACGCCGACCGGGGCCATGGGGGCGATGAAGAGCAGCCCGTAGACCACCAGGTCGCGGAAGCCCAGGGTGCGTCGCAGACCGTGGTGTTCCGCGTCGGCCGTAGGGGACGCCGTACCAATGTCGGACATGCCGCCAGTGTCCAGAACCCTCGTCACCGCCGCGATCTTCGACCCGCCGAACGCACCCTTACGATGGGACGCATGACTGCTTCGCCTGGCCGCCGTGTCCTGCTCGCCGCCCCCCGTGGCTACTGCGCGGGTGTGGACCGCGCCGTGATCGCCGTCGAGAAAGCCCTCGAGCAGTACGGGGCTCCGGTCTATGTCCGGCACGAGATCGTGCACAACAAGTACGTCGTCCAGACCCTGGAGAAGAAGGGCGCGATCTTCGTCGAGCGCACCGAGGAGGTGCCGCCCGGCAACATCGTCATGTTCTCGGCCCACGGCGTCGCCCCGGTCGTCCACGACGAGGCCGCGCGCGGCAAGCTCGCCACCATCGACGCCACCTGCCCGCTCGTCACCAAGGTCCACAAGGAAGCCGTCCGCTTCGCCAACGAGGACTACGACATCCTCCTCATCGGCCACGAGGGCCACGAGGAGGTCATCGGCACCTCCGGCGAGGCCCCCGACCACATCCAGCTCGTCGACGGCCCGGAGGACGTCGCCAAGGTCGAGGTGCGCGACGAGTCGAAGGTCGTCTGGCTGTCCCAGACCACGCTGAGCGTCGACGAGACCATGGAGACCGTCGACGCGCTCAAGGAGAAGTTCCCGCAGCTCATCTCCCCGCCGAGCGACGACATCTGCTACGCCACGCAGAACCGCCAGCTCGCCGTGAAGCAGATGGGCGCCGAGGCCGAGCTGGTCATCGTGGTCGGCTCGCGCAACTCCTCCAACTCCAAGCGGCTCGTCGAGGTGGCCAAGCTGGCCGGCTCGCGCGAGGCCTACCTCGTGGACTTCGCCAGCGAGATCGACGAGGCCTGGCTGGAGGGCGTCACCACCGTCGGCGTCACCTCCGGCGCCTCCGTCCCCGAGGTCCTCGTCGAGGAGGTCCTGGAGTGGCTCTCCCAGCGCGGCTACGGCGATGTCGAGCTGGTGAAGGCGGCCGAGGAGTCGATCACCTTCTCGCTGCCGAAGGAGCTGCGCCGGGATCTGCGCGAGGAGGCCGCGGCCCTGATCGCGGAGCGCAAGGGTGACTCGCAGGAGTGACGGTCAGTCGTCCGTCGTAACGTAGAGCCATGCAGATCTTCGGTGTGGACATCGGCGGTTCCGGTATCAAGGGCGCTCCTGTGGACCTGGACAGGGGCGACCTGGCCCAGGAGCGACTGAAAGTGCTCACCCCGCAGCCGGCGACTCCCGACGGGGTGGCCGACGGCGTCAAGCAGGTCGTCGACCACTTCGGCTGGACGGGGCCGGTCGGGCTGACCTTCCCGGGCGTGGTGACCGGCGGCTCGACCATCCGCACGGCGGCCAACGTCGACAAGAGCTGGATCGACACCGACGCGCGCGCGTTGTTCAGCGAGCGTCTGGGCGGCCTGCCGGTGACGGTGGTCAACGACGCGGACGCCGCCGGAGTCGCCGAGATCGCCTTCGGCGCGGGTCAGGGCCGCAAGGGCACCGTCATCCTGCTCACCTTCGGCACGGGCATCGGCAGCGCCCTGTTCGTGGACGGCGCCCTGGTGCCCAACACCGAGCTGGGCCATCTGGAGCTGCACGGCCATGACGCCGAGAAACGGGCCTCCAGCAAGGCCAAGGACGACGGCGAGCTGACCTGGGAGCACTGGGCGCACCGGGTCCAGAAGTACCTCGCCCATGTGGAGATGCTGTTCTCGCCGGAGCTGTTCATCATCGGCGGCGGGGTCAGCCGTAAGTCGCAGAAGTTCTTGCACTACATCGAGGGGATCAAGGCGGAGATCGTCCCGGCGCAGCTGCAGAACAACGCGGGCATCGTGGGGGCGGCGATGCGGGCGGCGGAGTAGCTCGGACGGGCGGGTCGCGGATCGGTCAGACGGGCGGGCGGCCGCGGGCCGTCCTGCGCCGCATCAGGCGCACCTTGCGCACGGTGACGATCACACCGGTGACCAGCGTTCCGCCGTACAGCCATCCGGCCTGGGTGGCGAGCGCGGTGAACAGGCCCATCAGCCGGTCCCCGGTGCTGTCGCCGCTGTCGGCCACCGTCACCAGGCCCAGCGCGAAGGCGATCGGTACGACGATGACGGCGGTCACCAGGTCCGCCTTGCGCACCCAGACGGCGGTCAGGACGCACACCGGCAGGAACAGCACGCCGTAGACCGTCAGCGACGAGCCGAGGAGCAGGGCGTCCAGGGAGCCGAGCGCGAGCATCACGACCGCGCAGAAGAGCCCGACGCCCAGTCCGGTGAGGCGGGGGTTCGGCATCCGGCGCAGCGCCTGCACCACCGGGGGCGGCGGGCGCCGGACGGCGGTGGGGGGCCGGCGGGGGGCTCCCGTCCGGGCCTGCGCGCCCCCTCTGGCCTGCGCGCCCCCTCTGGCCTGCGGCGGAAGGGGCGGCGCGGCCCGTCGCGGGCCCTGCTGCCCGGGCTGCCCGTGCTGCTTGTACTGCGCTGGGCGCGTCCTGTGTTGCTCCACTGGACCAACTTAGGTCTGTTTATGTGCCGAATCGCCCATGGGACACGCCGAGGGGCGGACCTTGGCCAAGCGTTCGACAGGCAGCCGGTACCGCGCGGGTCACGCCGTAGACTGGTGGATCGGGCCCGCCGGCCTCCAGTCCTCCTCTCACTTCGGGAAGTCGCAACGTGTCGCTCACGATCGGAATCGTCGGTCTGCCGAATGTCGGCAAGTCGACCCTGTTCAACGCCCTGACCAAGAACGACGTGCTGGCGGCCAACTACCCGTTCGCCACGATCGAGCCCAACGTGGGCGTCGTCGGCGTCCCGGACCCGCGTCTGACCAAGCTGGCCGAGATCTTCTCCTCCCAGCGGGTCCTCCCGGCGACGGTCGACTTCGTCGACATCGCGGGCATCGTGCGCGGCGCCTCCGAGGGGGAGGGCCTGGGCAACAAGTTCCTGGCGAACATCCGTGAGTCCGACGCGATCTGCCAGGTCATCCGCGCCTTCAAGGACGAGAACGTCGTCCATGTCGACGGCAAGGTCTCGCCCAAGGACGACATCGAGACGATCAACACCGAGCTGATCCTCGCCGACCTGCAGACCATCGAGAAGGTCCTGCCCCGGCTCCAGAAGGAGTCGCGGATCAAGAAGGACATCGCGCCGAAGGTGAAGGCCGTCGAGGAGGCCAAAGAGATCCTGGAGAAGGGCGACACGCTGTTCTCGGCGGGCATCGTCCAGGGCTCCGGCAACGAGGAGCTCCTGCACGACCTGCACCTGCTGACGACGAAGCCCTTCCTCTACGTCTTCAACGTCGACGAGGACGAGCTGACCGACGACGCCTTCAAGGACGAGCAGCGCGCGCTGGTCGCCCCCGCCGAGGCGATCTTCCTCAACGCCAAGCTGGAGGCGGACCTCGCCGAGCTGGACGAGGAGGACGCGCTGGAGCTGCTGGAGTCGGTGGGCGCGGAGGAGCCGGGCCTCGCGACCCTGGCCCGCGTCGGCTTCAACACCCTCGGCCTGCAGACCTACCTCACGGCCGGCCCCAAGGAATCCCGCGCCTGGACCATCAAGAAGGGCGCCACGGCCCCCGAGGCGGCCGGCGTGATCCACACCGACTTCCAGAAGGGCTTCATCAAGGCGGAGGTCATCTCCTTCGCCGACCTGGTGGAGACGGGCTCGGTGGCCGAGGCCCGCGCGAAGGGCAAGGCGCGCATGGAGGGCAAGGAGTACGTCATGCAGGACGGGGACGTGGTGGAGTTCCGCTTCAACGTCTGACGCCGCGCAAGAACCGTGCCCGGCCCGCCGCTCGGTGGGTCGGGCATCGGCTTGATGCTACGTCTGAACCCGGCTGGCGCCGGGCGGTGTCAGCTTGTCGAGGTCGAGGGTGATCTCGAAGGGCACCGGGCGGCGGAGATCGTTTCGGAAGATTCCGGCGGGGGCGTAGGCGCGGGTGGGTTCGTCCAGCTCGTAGACGTGGACGACGGGTGCGCCGTCCTCGTCCTCGACACACCAGTAGTGGGGAATGCCGGCCTCGGCGTACTTGCGGAGCTTGACCGTGCGGTCGCGGTGAGCGGACTCGGGGGACACGACTTCGACGACGAGGCGGACTTCGTCCGGCGCGAACCAGGTGCGGTCACTCTCGAAGGCAGCGGTGGTCACCAGCAGATCCGGTTCGGGCCGATTTCGCTCATCAAGCTTGATGGCCATCTCCCGGCTGACTCTGTTGTCGGCCGGCGCCTGTTCCATGAGAGCAACGGTGAGCATGGTGACGAGGTGGCCGTGCCACCACCTCTGCGGCGACATCATGAAGACAAGCGCTCCGTCGATGAGCTCGGTGTGGCGAGGCGCCTCGGGCAGGCGGTCCAGGTCCTCCGCGAACCAGCCTTCCGCGCGCGGGGGGCGCATCCAGTCGGGCAGTGCGGTCATGGCACTACCGTAGCGGCACCCGGCATCGCGTGTGGTCCGCCTCACCCCCGGGCCCTCAGTGCGCTCTCCGCCGCCGCCACGACCGTGCGGGTCTGGTGGGCGACCTGGTGGGAAATCGGGACCCAGCGCAGGTGGAGGGACTTCTCGAAGTCCGTGCACCACGTGGTGAAGAGTTCCGTCAGGTCGTGGTGGAGGGCGGGGGCCTGGGGGGCGTTCGATGCCTTCAGGAGGCGCAGGAGGAGGCCTGCCGCTCGTAGGGGCTGGCGGCGGGCGACGATGTCCAGGGTGCAGATCTGGGCCGTCGTCACCGACCGGGGGTTTTCGGCCAGGGGTTGCCAGGAGTCGGCGACGAGGTCGTAGAGGCCGTCCGCCATCCACTCCAGTACGCGCCGGAGAGGGTCCGTATCGGGTGGCGGCAGGAAGTCCCGGGACTTCTCGAGGATCTCCGTCACCTGGCGGCCGCCGTCCCGCACCAGGGCCGACAGGTCGCGCAGTGCCCGCACGGGGGCGGGGTGGGGGGTCGGGTCCTCCGCCAGGTCCGTTGCCCACATGGGGACTTCGATGATCGCCGTCGCGCCGCCGTAGCCCTGGGGCGCGCACCAGGTGGACAGAGCGATGTTCTCGGAGCCGGCCGCCAGGCGGGCGGTACTGTCCGGGGGTGGCAGGACGTAGGTTCCCGGGCTCGGGTTCTCCCAGTACAGGGCGTCGAACGTGCCGTGCTGGACCGGGATGCCGTGCCGCCTCGCCGACGCCTGGAAAGGGGCGGCCAGTTCGGGCAGGTCCCGGGTCAACTGGAGCCAGCTGCCGCCCGCTTCGACGCTGTGCAGGGAGCACTGGAGAAACGGACGCACCTCGTCGATCACCCGGAACAGGGCCTGGCTCTCCGGGAGTCGGCACCCTTCGATCGGCGCCCACTCCGGCTGTTCCGCCGCGACCGGGCGGTAGGCCGTGCCGTAGTAGCCCTCCAGCGTCGGGGCGGGGCCGGCCGTCGCCGCCTCGATCCCCTCGGCCAGCGCCGCGCCGTCCGGATCGAGGCACAGCACGATGTCCCAGGTGACCATGGAGGGGTCGGTCGCGGCGAACTGCCGCTCGTTCAAAGCCACGTGTTCCGCCAGCGCGAGCGCCGTCGCGCCGCTGGCCGGTTCGTCCGGGTGCGGGCGGGCGACCACCAGGACGTGTCGCGGCCCGTGTCCCACGGACAGCATCAGCAGTGGGCGGCCCGCGCGGGACATCCCGATCCGGCGCAGGCGGACCGCCCCCGGGAACCGGGAGACCAGCCGCCGCGCCGACTCGGTGACGTCCGCGACCGTGAGGTAGCGGTCCATCGGCTGCGGCCGGTCAGGAGCCGCCGTTGCCACCGCTGTCGCCGGTGGTCTCCTTCTTGTCCAGCGGACGAATCTCGATCTTGTTCGGCATGCCGTGTCCTCCCGTTGATGGCCGTGGCGTGCGGTGATCGTGCTCTTGCCAGCGTTCGCCTCTCGGGTCACTGTTGTCAATGTCCGTTGCTGGAGGGGTAGTTGAGGTCTGTGACATTGGCGGGAAAATGACGTTGCGCGCGATGCGGCGGCCGCGGATCAAGCCGGAGCACCGGGCCTACCGGACGTCGGACGGGCACATCAGGATCGGGAGCGTCGTCTACGGCATCGGCGCCGAGGTCAAGGATCCCGACGGCTGGGTGTGGACGCTGGTCGAGGCCATGGACGGCACTCGCACCGCCGAGGACGTCGTCGCCGAGGTGTCCCGCGGCCACCCCGGCCTTCCGGCCCCCGACATCGCGCGGGCCATGACCGACCTCACCGACGCCGGATACGTGGAGGACGTCGGCGCCCCGCCCCCGGTGGAGCTGTCGGAGCGGGAGCGCGAGCGGTACAGCCGGAGCATGACCCTGCAGCGGTGGATGGATCTCCGGCCGCGGGAGAGCACCTGGGAACCGCAACTGCGGCTGCGCCGGGCCCGCGTCCTGCTGGTCGGCCTCGGCGGCACCGGCGGAGCCGCCGCACGGGACCTCGTGGCCTCCGGAGTGGGCCGGCTGCACTGCGTCGAACCGGACGTCGTCGAGCTGTCCAACCTCAACCGGCAGACCCTCTACGGCGAGCACGACATAGGGACGCCCAAGCTCGACGCGGCGCTGCCCGCCCTGCGCGCCCTCAACTCCGACGCGACGGTCACCGGGGAGCGCCGCGAGGTGCGGGGGCCGGAGGACCTCCGGCGCCTGGTGCCGTCGTACGACCTCCTGCTACTCGCCGCCGACCGCCCCGCCGTCATCCGGCGCTGGGCCAACGAGGTCTGCCTCGCCACCGGCACCCCCTGGGCCGAAGCGGGGTATCGCGGGCCGCTGGTGAGCGTCGGGGTGTTCACGCCCGGCCGGGGCGCGTGCTGGGAGTGCCTGCGCGGCTCGGAGGCCGAGCGCCGCGACCTGCGGCTCGGGCCCGGTCAGGACGAGGAGGTCGCCTCTCCCCGGATGCCCTGGAATCCGGCGAACGCCGTCACCGCGAGCCTCTCGGGGAGCCTGCTCGCGCACGCCGGCCTCGCCCTGCTGTGCGGCGTCCCGCATGTGGACCCCGGCTGCCGGTTCGGGCTGAACCTCATGGTGCCCGGCGACCCGATCCTCCAGCGCTCGGAGCGCCGGCCCGACTGCCCCGCCTGCGGAGGGGACCGCGCATGACGGAGACGGCGGCGATCGCGCCGTCGGCCCGGGTGACGCTGCACGAACTGGCGATGCGCCGAGACGGCGACGAGTGGATCGTCGGCCGGATGGCGACCCGGACCTTCGTCGCCCTGCCGGCGGTCGGGGCGCGCGCGGTGGAACTGCTCGGCGAAGGGCTGACCGTGGCCCGGACCGCCGAGGTCCTGTACGAGGAGACCGGCGAGGAGGTCGGGATCGCGGACTTCGTGGGCGATCTGGCCGCGCTGGGGTTCGTGGCCCGGATCGGTGACCGCCCGCTGCCGGACGCCGAACCGCCGCCCGCCTCGCTGCCCCGGCTGCGCCCCCGCCATGTCCGCCTCGCCCTGCACCCGGCGCTCCCCGTGCTGGTCGGGGCGCTGCTGCTGGCCGCCGTCGTCGTCCTGATCCGCCGCCCCGACCTGCTGCCGGGCTACCGCGACCTGCTGTGGAGCCCGCACGGCAGCCTGGTGCTGCTCAGCGGCGCGGCCGCCGGATGGACGCTGGTGCTGGCCCATGAGCTGGCGCACCTGGTCACCGCCCGCGCCGTGGGCGTACCGGGGAGGATCCGGCTCGGCACCCGGCTGCAGTTCCTCGTCATGCAGACCGACATCAGCGGCATCGAACTCGCGCCCCGGCGCCAGCGGCTGACCGCCTACCTGGCCGGTATCGCCCTGAACCTTTCCGTCGCCGCGTCCCTGCTCCTGGTCCTCGCCGTCACGGACCCCGGCACGACCGTCCACCGGCTGCTGGCCGCGGGCGTACTGCTGGCCCTGCTCCCGCTCCCCTTCCAGTGCATGGTGTTCACCCGCACGGACCTCTACTTCGTCCTCCAGGACCTCACCCGCTGCCGGAACCTGTACGGCGACGGCCTCGCCTACGCCCGCTATCTGTTCCGCCGGACCGTCCGCCGCGCGCGCGGCGCCGCCGACCCGAGCACGGCGCTCCCCGCGCACGAGCGCCGCGCCGTCCGCGTCTACAGCGTCGTCCTGGTCGTCGGTACGGCGGCCTGCCTGGCGTTCATGGCCGCCGTCACCCTCCCCCTCGACATCGCCCTGCTGGTCCGCGCCGCACGGGGCCTCGGGCCGGGGCACTCCCTCGCCGGGAACCTCGACTCGCTGGTCGTGCTGGTCGTGCTGGGCGGGGTCAACGTGCTGTGGCTGGTCACCTGGTGGCGCAACCGCGGGAAGCGGCGGCACCACGGCAGCTGAGGATCACGCCGGAACAAGCGGCTCCGCCTGCCCTGGGCGACGGCCGCCGGGGTGTCCGTCACTCGGTGGTCACCTCCGTGAGGTCGGCGAGCAGTTCGGAGGCCGTGATCGGGTCCAGGCCGGAGAAGCGGAGCTCGTTGCGGCGGCCCGGCCAGTAGTCGTCCGGGCCGGCGTTCAGCCATACGGCGTTGAAGGTCTGGTCGCCGAGCATGTCGACGGCGCCGACGGCTATGCCCGGGTCCAGGTCGATGACCAGGTACCGGTCGTCGTCGATCCGCCGGTGGAACCAGCGCTCCACGCCCGCGTCCTGCGGCTGCCCCCGCTCCCAGCCCCGCTTGGTGAGGCCGAGCAGTCTGCCGACCGGCACCGTGGCCCCCTCGAACCGGGCCAGCCGGTGGTCCAGGGTCTCCTCCTCGGTGAGGGCGTACACGGCCCGGCCCAGTTGCGGGAAGGGCTGCACGATCTCGTGGCCGGCGAACAGCTCCGCCCACGCGCCCAACTCCTCGCCCAGCCGCAGCGGGTGGGCCAGCCGGACGCCCGCCCCCTCGGGCAGCGTCAGCTCCTCGCCCCGGACGTCGGCGAACGTACGGTCCTCCGCGACCCGGAACGCCGTCACCCCGTCGCCGGCCTCGCGCAGCCAGACCAGGCGCCGGACCAGATGCCACAGCAGCGGATGCGCCACGAACAGCTCCTGGAACTCGCCCGCCGTCCAGGACCGTTGGGCGACCATCGCCGCCTCCAGCCGCCGTACCTGGGCGGCGGCGACCGTCCGGACGTCCTTCTTCAGCGCGGCGAACCGCTTGCGCTCGGCCGGGGCCAGCTCCGGGTCGTCCTTCGCGGCCGGTGCGGGCAGCGCCTTGCGAAGCCTGCCGTCGGCGTCCCGGACGTAGGGGCGCAGTTGTTCGTCGAAGCCGACCGTGAACCGCCGGGTGCCGTAGTCGACGACTGTGCTGCCGTCCGCGTCCAGGCCGAAGTCGGGGACGAGCCGGTCGCCCAGCTGCTCGGCGGTGAGCCCGAGCCCCTCGGCGACCTCGGCGATCTTCTCCTGGGCGCGGGTCTTCAGGGCCTTGAACGGCACCCGCTGGGCGATGCCGTGCAGATGCATCAGGGCGACATCGGTGCCGATCGCCGCGAGCACGTTCAGCCCCTCCACCGCGCGGTGGTGGGCGCTCTCGCCGGGCCAGGCCCGCACCACGGGGGTGAGCCGCCGTACGGTCTCGTCGTTGCCGAGCCAGCCGAGCGCGTGCAGGGCCCAGCTCTCCTTGGGGGGCATGCCGGCCAGGCGCCACTGCTCGAACAGGCCCCAGGCGAAGCCGGCGAGCGAGTCGGCGGTGCAGTGCTCGGTCAGGATGTCGAGGCCGGGGTAGACGTCGCCCGGTTTGGACAGCGCGAGGACGGTGAGGACGTGGTGCACCGCCTCGACGGGCAGCGCACCGCCCTCCTCGAGCACGATCTGCGGCAACAGCGCGGGCTCGGCCCAGGCACCGACGACCGGCATCCGGGCCGGAAGGGCGCTGACCAGCGGATCGGCGGCCAGCGCCTCCCCGACGATGCCGACGGCTTCGGCGCCCGCGCCCTCCCGGCAGGCCCCGGCGACGGCCGCCAGCACCGCCTCCCCGCCGTGGGCCTCCGCCAGCAGCCGCAGTGCCCGCTCGGCGCCGCGGCGGGCCGGGCCCGCCTTCCCCAGCGCGTGCGGGAGCAGGTACGGAACGGCGGCCAGAGCGTGCCGCTTCAGCCAGGCGCGGCCCATGGCGTCCGCCGACTTCAGCCGGGTCACCCAGTCGCCCACCAGCGCGGCGACCTCGACGCTCAGATACGGCATGACCAGCACGCCCAGGGTGGCGGGATGCCGGGTGGCGGCGCGGGACAGCAGCGGCAGGGCGTCCACCCCGAACCGCGCGGCCACCGGCTTGAGCGCGGCCTCGCCGTCCCAGTAGTCCTCGGGAGCGCAGTCGGCGAGCAGCGGGCGTACGACGTCCTCGGGCCCGGTGACGAACAGCCGGGCCTGCCGGACGTCCGGCATCCGCCCGCCGTCGCGCAGCTCCTTGATCTCCTCCTTGAAGTCGTACTTGCCCCGCCAGCTGCTGTACCACGACGTCGTCCCGGCCCACGCCTGCCGTTCGTCGGGCTGCCAGACGACCCGCGGCTCCGGGGCCGCGGGCGGCGACGAGGCGACCCGCGCCTTCGCGGCCTTGCGCTTCGTCGCCCACGGCGGGCTGACCAGCAGCTTAGGCAGCGCCTCCGCCGGCGCCTCTGCCACCCGGTCCCGGAAGGAGAGCCACGGTTCCACGAACTCGACCACCCGCGCGGGTAGTTCGGGCAGCACGGCGGCGGTCGTTTCGGGGTGGGTGCGGATGTGCGCGGCCAGCAACTGCTCCGCCATCGTGGCGCTCTTGCCCGTACCGGTCGCCGCCGCGCCCATCAGCCGCAGCGCGCGCACCGGCCACCGGCGCATCGCCTCCATCAGGTACGGCCGTACGTTCTTGTCCTCGACGCGGGACAGCAGCACCCGGAACGCGTCGTCCGTCGGCAGTTCCACCAGGGCGCCGGCGAAGGTGCGCAGCCGGTCGGTGCCGTACGCCTCCTCGATGCCCCGCTCCAGCACGGGCGCGATGTCCTTGCCGAGGCCCTCGGCGAGCGTGGCGACCAGGGCCATCGACCAGTCGTTCCAGCCGAGCTCGAAGCGGCTGCCGAAAGCCTCCAGTTGCTCGGGGGAGTTCAGCGAGCAGAGCAGCATCGCGCGCAGCGTCGGGTCGACCGCACCGGCGTCCGCCGCGGCCTCGGCCACCCATTCGCGCTCGCCGGGCACGACGTACGACACGACGACGCGGCCACGCGGGGTGGTCCGGCACTTGGCCAGAACGGTGACCGCCTGCCGGTAGGTCTTCTCGTCGGTCACGGCCAGCAGAGCACGCAGCCGGTCGGCGAAGGGCCGGGCCCACTGGCCGTCAGCGGAGACCGAGTCGGCGCGGAAGCGGATCCGGGAGTCCTCCCGCCGCATGCCGTACTGGATCCAGTGGGCCTCGACCTCGAAGTACTCCACGACCGCCCGAGCGGCGAACACCAGACCGTGCGCCCGCGTCCAGGCGTCCACGAACACGCCCTCGGGGAGCTGGTAGTGCATCGTCAGCGGGGCCAGCGCGGCGGCGCCGAGCGGGCTGTGACCGCCGTTCAGATGCGCGCGCAGGGCCTCGACGACGGTCGGATCGCTCTCCGGCGCGGCGAGCACCTCCTCGATCCACGCCGACTCCTCCCTGAGTCGCGCGGCCAGCAACTCCTCGGCGTCGGAGCGCGGTTCGGGCACCGTCCGGCGGATGCCGCCGCGCCTGGGGTGGACCAGCCGCCGCCAGGCGGCGGGCATGACGAAGACATCCTCGTCCGGGCGCACCTCACCCACACCGGCTTCCGTCGGGCGCGCCTGACCGGCCCCCGCTTCCGTCGGGCGCACCTCCCCGACCTCCGCTTCCGTCCGGCGCACGGCCCCTCCCCTCCGCCCGGCCCCCCGGCCGTGACCTCTCGATCAAGTGGCTGTCACCGTAGCCGCCCCCACTGACAGTGACCGCCGGGCGGCCGGGCCGGCGGCGTTGTCAGTGGCGGCTGCCATGATCCGGGCAGGCTCAACGAGAGGCACGCCCGATGAACCTCGCCGACCGGCTGCAGAACGCGCTCACCGACCCCGAATCGTCGTACGACGAGCCGTTCCCCGACCTGTCCCGGATCTCCGACGAGGAACTGGGCACTCTCCTCGCCGAGTCCTACGGCACGACCGCCCGGACCCAGGCGGCCGTGCAGGCCGGTTTCGCGATCCAGCGGGCGGCCGGGGAACGGCAGCCGCGCTTCACGCCCGAGGCGTGCCGCCGGATGTTCGAGGCGCTGGTCGAGCGCACGGAGGGGTTCGACTTCGCGGATCTCACCCTGGGCCTGTCCGCCGTGGAGCACTGCACGGGCCCGCTTCCGGACCTCTCGGACCTGGTCGCCGGCCTGGTCGAATGGCGGCTGGACGAGGACAAGTACCGCCAGGCGTACGCCATCCTCGCGCTCGCCCGGCTCGCGGGCGAGGCCGTCCTGGGCTACACCGTGGAGCGCATGGCCCAGCGGGAGGGGCCCATCGTGGCGGACGAGATCGCCGTGGTCGCCGCCCTTCCCTGGGCGGAACAGAGACTCATCGCCGCGATCGACCGCGACCACCCGTTCGGCACCCAGCCGCCCCCGGAGGCCTGGCGCCACTCGGCCGCCAACTCCGCCTACGTCGCGTTCGCCCGCCGCGCCCTGGAGGCGGCTGCCGACCGCACCGACGCGATCCGCGCGGGCGAGATCCCCTACCGCTCGGACAAGGCGTTCACGGACCGGGAGGTCATGACGATCGGGCAGGCGGCGCGGGTGGCGCTGCTGCGCGACGAGCCGTGGCTGCCGGAGGTGTTCGACCGGCTGCTCCCCGGCGTCGCCCTCGCCCCCACGGCCGCCCGGACGCTCCCCTCGCAGGCGATGCTCTACGAACTGATGCGCGCCGCCCAGGACTTCCCCACGCCCGAGCTGGTCACCACGATCCGCACGGTGCGCCGGCAGGTCCGGCACGCCGGGGTGCCCAAGCAGCTGGACAAGATGCTCAGCAAGGTCGAGGCGGCCCTGGCCGAGCGCACCGACGTGGCGCTCCGCCTGCCCAGACTGGACTTCCCCGACGACGGCGTCCTGCGCCGCGAGGCAGGCGACTACACCGCCGTCGTCACGGTCACCGACAGCGCCACGCTGACCTGGGAGAAGGACGGCCGCCCGCTGCGCAGCACCCCGGCGCCGGTCCGCCGCGACCACCCCGAGCTGGTGAAGGAGCTGCGCGAGCTGGTCAAGCGGGTGGACGCCCACCTCCGCACCCTCGCCCGCGCGTTGGAGGGCGGCTTCACCGTGGACACCGCCCACCCCTACGCCTGGTGGCGCGCCGAGCTGGCCGAACACCCCCTCGCCCGGACCGTCGTCCGCCGACTGATCTGGGAGATCGAGACCGCGCCCGGCGAGTGGCGGGCCGTACTCCCGGAAACGGCGGACGAGGTGCCCGAGGGCGAGTCCGTACGGCTCTGGCACCCCCTGCGCGCCGACGCCGACTCCGTCCGGGGCTGGCGGGACCTGTTGCTCGAAGCGCGGGTCCAGCAGCCGTTCAAGCAGGCCTTCCGCGAGACCTACCGGCTCACCCCGGCCGAGGAGGAGACCCGCCTCTACTCCAACCGCTTCGCCGGGCACCTCGTCCACTACCGCCGACTGTTCGCGCTGTTCCGCGCGCGGGGCTGGTCGAGCCCCCGGATCGGGCCCTGGGACTGCGATGTCGAGGCGGCGGAACGTGTCCTCGGGGCGGGGGAGTGGCGGATCGGCTTCGACCACGGCTGGTACGACCAGGCGGGCGAGGACGGGATCGCGGCGACGGAACGGGTCCGCTTCGAGCGCAGGGACGACACCGGCTGGCGCGCGGTGCCGCTGGCCGAGGTGCCCGAGCTGGTGTTCAGCGAGGCCATGCGGGACGTGGACCTGTTCATCGGCGTCACCTCGATCGCCGCCGACCCCGACTGGACCGACGGCGGCCCCGTGCGGGCGTACTGGGAGCGGGCCTCGGTCGCCGAACTGCCCGAGACCGCCGAGGCCCGCCGGGACGCCCTGGCGCGCATCCTGCCCCGGCTGAAGATTGCCGACCGCTGCGCCCTGGACGGCCGCTTCCTGGTGGTCCGCGGCGACCTGCGCACGTACCGGATCCACCTCGGCTCGGCCAACATCCTGATGGACCCGGACGGCGCCTACCTCTGCGTCGTCCCGGACCGCCGGAAGGGCGACGGCAGGGTCTTCCTGCCCTTCGAGGACGAGCGCCTCTCCCTGATCCTCAGCAAGGCGTTCCTGCTGGCCGCGGACACGGAGATCACGGACGAGACGATCCGCAGACAGATAGGCAGACGCACCACCCACCCATGACCCACGGTCCACCCGCCCGTGGCCCCTACGGCGCCCCGCTCATGGCCCACCGGCCCCCCGGTCGTGACCCCTGCGGCCACCCGGTTTGGTCCCTGCGGTCACCCGGTCATGACCCAGTGACCACCCGTCATGGCCTGCGGCCACACGGTCGTGACCCCTGCGGCCAACCGGTTTGGTCCCTGCGGTCACCCGGTCATGACCCAGCGACCACCCGTCATGGCCCACCGGCCCCCCGGTCATGACCCCTGCGGCCACCCGGTTTGGCCCCTGCCGGCCACCCGGTTTGGCCCCTGCCGGTCACCCGGTCATGACCCAGCGACCACCCGTCATGGCCCACCGGCCCCCCGGTCATGAGCCACCGCCTGCCCGTCATGACCCACCGGCCACCCCGTCATGCCCCAGCCACCACCCGCGCACACGCCTCCGCGTACCCCCGCACCACACCCCGGTGCTCGTCCTCCCTCCGCCAGGCCAGTGCGTACCGGCTCGGCGAGAGGCCCCGTACCGGGCGGGTGACGACACCGCCCAGGGTGACCAGCGGAGCGTTCCCGGTGGCGACGAGGCAGACGCCGAGGCCGGCCACCAGCGCCTCGTACGTCTCCTCCGTACCGGCGATCTCCGCGCCGATCCGGGGCGGTCGCCCCGCGCGTTCCTCCACCGCGAGCCAGTGGTCGCGCAGCGGGCCCGCGCTCGGCGGCAGGGCGAGGAAGGGCTCGTCGAAGAGGTCGGCGAGGTCGATCTCGGCGTGCCGGGCGAGCCGGTGGTCCTCCGGCAGGGCCACGAGCCGCGGCTCCTCGGCGACCACGACCCAGCCGTAGCGGTCGGCGTCGGGCAGCGGCAGCCAGACGAAGGCCACGTCCGCCTCGCCGTCCGCCAGGCCCGCCGTCGGATCGTCCCAGCTCACCTGGCGCAGCCGCAGCACGGTCTCCGGGTGGGCGGCCGTGAACCGGGAACGGATCGCGGGCAGCAGTCCGCCCCGCCCGGGGCTGGTGCTCATCCCCACCACCAGGGCCTCGCCCGCCGCCCCCAGCGCCGCCGAGGCCTCCTCCCAGGCGGACAGCACCCGACGGGCGTGCGGCAGCAGGGCCGCGCCCGCCCCGGTGAGCGTCACGCCCTGGGGTCCGCGCCGGAACAACGTCACGCCCAGCTGCCGCTCCAGCGCGCGCACCTGCTTGCTGAGCGCGGGCTGGGAGACGTACAACCGCTCGGCCGCGCGGGTGAAGTGCAGTTCGTCCGCCACCGTCACGAAGTAGCGCAGGTCCCGCACATGAACGTCCGTCGTCATAGCCATCGGTTATCACCGTGGGTCTTGGACAGGCAACCGGCCGCACCCACAAGGTGGTTCACGTCAAGTCGATGCGACACCGACCACGGGGAGCTACCGATGAACAAGGTCTGGCTGATCACGGGCGCGAGCAGCGGTTTCGGGCGGGCCATCGCCGAGGCCGCGCTCGCCGAGGGCGATGTGGTGGTCGGCGCGGTACGGCGCCCCGAGGCGCTGGACGAACTCGTGGCCACCCGTCCGGACCAGTTGGAGGCGCTGCGCCTGGACGTCGGCGACACCTCGGCCGCCGAGGCCGCCGTGCGGGACGTGCTCGCTCGGCACGGGCGGATCGACGTGCTGGTCAACAACGCGGGCCGCACCCATGTGGGCGCCTTCGAGGAGACCACCGAGCAGGAGCTGCGGGACCTGTTCGACGTGCATGTCTTCGGCCCGGCCGCCCTCACCCGCGCGGTGCTGCCGCACATGCGCGAGCGGAAGGCCGGGGCGATCGTGCAGATGAGCAGCATGGGCGGGCAGCTGTCCTTCGCGGGGTTCTCCGCGTACAGCGGGACCAAGTTCGCGCTGGAGGGCATGTCCGAGGGCCTCGCGGACGAGGTCGCCGAGTTCGGGATCAAGGTGCTGATCGTGGAGCCCGGTGCCTTCCGCACCTCGCTGTTCGCGGCCGACCGGGCCGGGGCCAGCCCCGACAGCGGCCTGTACCCCAAGGTCAGCGGGACCCGGGGCATGGTCGAGGGCGGCGACGGCACCCAGCCCGGCGACCCGGCGAAGGCGGCGGCCGCCGTCCTGGCCGCGCTCCGGGCCGAGCGGACCCCGCTCCGGCTGCCGCTCGGCGACGACGCGGTGACCGCCGTACTCGGCCACCTGGACCAGGTGCGCGAGGACGTCGTCGCCTGGGAGAAGCGCACCCGGGCGACCGCGTTCGACGACTGACGAGGACCGGATCCGGAACCTGGACCACCCCGATCGCAAGGGCCCCGTACGAGGTGACGGCGTGTCATGACAGGCGCATGGCACGTGTGTTACGTCCGTGCAGGGCCCTTGTGGAATTCCTGTGGAAGCCTCAATCTTTCGGCTGGTGCACAGAGTTCGCACAGGAACCGAGTTGACATGATCACGTCCATCCTGGGCGGACTCCGGCGTGCCCGCACCTCCCCCCACCAGCGCACCACCGATTGAGGAGGATCCCTCAGATGGCAGTGATGCGTTCTACCCGGCGAAGACTGGCCGCGATCAGCGTGGCGGCCTCCGCGGTACTCACCGCGGGCCTCGTCTCCGCCCTCCCCGCCGGTGCCGCCCCGACCGCCGACGACGGCCGGGTCCAGTACGCCGGAGCGGCCAACGCCGTGGCGGACAGCTACATCGTCACCCTCAAGCCGGAGGCGGCCCGCGCCGGTTCCGCCGAGGGCCGGGCGCTGGCCCACAAGTACGGGGCCGACATCGAGCGCACGTACCAGAAGGCGCTCAACGGCTACGCGGTCGAGGCCTCCGCCGCCGAGGCGAAGCGGTTCGCCGCCGACCCGGCCGTCGCCTCCGTCGTGCAGAACCGCACCCTCGGCATCGCCGCGACCCAGCCCAACCCGCCCTCCTGGGGCCTGGACCGGGTCGACCAGCGCAACCTCCCGCTCAACAGCTCGTACACCTACCCGGACTCGGGCGGGCAGGGCGTGACCGCGTACGTCATCGACACCGGCGTCCGTATCAGCCACGGCGACTTCGGCGGCCGTGCCTCTTACGGCTACGACGCCGTCGACAACGACAACACCGCCCAGGACGGCCACGGCCACGGCACCCATGTCGCCGGCACCGTCGCGGGCACCGCCTACGGTGTCGCCAAGAAGGCCCGGATCGTCGGCGTCCGCGTGCTCAACAACAGCGGTCAGGGCACCACCGCCCAGGTCGTCGCCGGAATCGACTGGGTGGCCCGGAACGCGGTCAAGCCGGCCGTGGCCAACATGTCCCTCGGCGGCGGCGCGGACACCGCGATCGACACCGCGGTCCGCAACGCCATCGCCTCCGGCGTCACCTTCGCGGTCGCGGCGGGCAACGAGTCCACCAACGCCTCGACCAGGTCCCCCGCCCGCGTGACGGAGGCCATCACGGTCGGCGCGACCACCTCGTCGGACGCGAAGGCCAGCTACTCCAACTACGGTTCGGTTCTGGACCTGTTCGCCCCCGGCTCGTCCATCACCTCGGCGTGGAACACCAGCGACTCCGCCACCAACACCATCTCCGGTACGTCGATGGCGGCGCCGCACGTGGCGGGCGCGGCCGCGCTCCACCTGGCCGCGAACCCGACGGCCACACCCGCGCAGGTCTCCTCGGCACTGACGACCGCGGCCACCCCGAACGTCGTCACCAGCCCCGGCACCGGCTCGCCCAACCGGCTGCTCTACGTCGGCGGCGGCACCACCACCCCGCCCGGACCGCGCTTCGAGAACACCGGCGACTACGCGATCAGCGACAACTCCACCGTGGAGTCCCCGGTGACCGTCTCCGGCGTGTCCGGCAACGCTCCGGCGGCCCTGGCCGTGCAGGTGAACATCGTCCACACCTACATCGGTGACCTCCAGGTCCAGCTGATCGCCCCCGACGGGACGGCGTACACGCTCAAGGGCTACGGCACCGGCGGCAGTTCGGACAACATCAACACCACGTACACGGTGAACGCCTCCTCCGAGGCCGCCAACGGCACGTGGAAGCTGAGGGTCAGCGACAACGCGAACCTGGACACCGGGCGGATCGACGCCTGGGCCCTGCAGTTCTGACGCTCACATGACGTCCGGAGTGTCCTCCGGACCGCTGTACTCGTCCTCGTCCCAGGGCCTGGGATCCGTCACCCAGCCCGCGACGAGGACGAGCCGCGTCGCCCGGTGGACGGCGAGGAACCCGAAGGGCCGGTCGATCCGGACGTACGCCTTGGTCGTCTCGTACGGCAGCTCCCCGCCCGGCGCGCCCAGCCACGCCATGCCCGCCACGGTCACCGCCGCCGCCCGGAAGCCCTCGGCGCTGAAGACGGCGGTCACGGACTGCCCCGCCGAGCCGACGCCGAGCGGGGCGTCACTGATGAGGGGGAAGCCGCCCCACGCCGGGTCGGTGGCACAGGAGAGCCCGAACAGCTCAGGACGGGCGAGCAGGTCGTGCCTGACATCGATGCCGAACTCGACGGTGTCCAAGGTCAGACACGGAGTCACCGGATGTGCGCTGCCGTGTGTGGAGATGCGCAGGCCGGGACCCGCCGCTTCCTGCTTCAGCCGCTCGCCGGGGGTCGGCCGCAGTTCGCCGGAGAGACAGCCGAGACCGGCGCCGAGGACCTGACCAGGGGGCATCTCCTGCTCGCCGAGCAGCAGATGGACGTCGACGCCGCTGTCGCCGCGCACCTCGACCCGGGTGACCTTGCCGGTGTCCGTCCGGGCGACCGAGAGGGCGTCCAGGCCCTCGGTGGTGCGGCTGAGCCCGGCGCGGCCGAAGGAGCCGAGCCAGAAGCCGTAGGCCCCTTCGAACGGCTCCTCCCACGTCGTCCGCAGCACCAGCGCGCTCGCCAGCACCAGTTCGGTCAGCTCCGTCAGCTCCACCGGCAGGGCGTCCACGAGCCCGCCGGTCCGCTCCACCGCCCAGGCGTCCAGGGCCTTCTGATCGGCTTCGGGCTCCCCGCCGAGCACACCGTGGGCCCCTGCGGGGAGCCCGGCCAGCCACTCCTCGCGGGGGCTCAGCGTGCGCCTGGTCCAGAGCCCGAGGGCGGAGTCCAGCCCTTCGACGTGATCCAGCGACTGCAGCAACTCCCGTGCCAGGGCAGCCGCTTCATCCGCGGGCACCCCGAGAGCCTCCGCCAGCTCCTCCCGGGTCAGCTCGGCGGCACCGTCCGCGAGGAAGGCGAGCAGTGGCCAGACCCCCACGGCGGAGAAGACGGTGCCGTGCTCCACGGTGTCGGCCCAGCGCGCGGTCAGCCGGTTCACGGCGTGAACCGGGTTCACCACCTCATCCCGGGAAACGGCGTCGGATCCGTGACCCAGCCGGCCGCCAGGACCAACCGCGTGTGGCGGTGTACGGCGAGGAAGGCGAAGGGGCGGTCGAATTCGGCCTCGACGGTCGTCACCCGCCAGCGCAGCCGGGGCATCGCCGATCCCGCCGCCATGGGCACGGCCGTCACCGCGGCGGCCTCGAAGCCCCGGGCGCCGAATCGCGCCATCGCCGACTGCCGGGCCGCCTCGACGCACAGCGGCGTCGGGCTCACGTCCGGGAAGTGGCCGGGGACCGCCGTGCGGGCGGTCGTCAGGCCGAACAGCTCGTGGTGCTTCAGCAAGTCGTGGCTCGCGGTCACCTCGTAGGCCGGCGTGATGACGTCGAGGGTCGGCGGCGCGGGGCTCGTGGACAGCTCTCTCGCCACGCGCAGGCCGGGTCCCACCTCGCCGTAGGGAAGCCGGGACCCGGGGACGACCAGGTGGCGGTCGCCGAGCAGGTCCACGCCCGTGCCCAGCACCTGTCCCGGCGTCATTCCCTCCTCGCCGAGGAGGAGATGGACGTCGACGGCGTTGTTCCCGAGCACCTTCAGCTCGGTGACATGGCCCGCGGGCGTGTCCGCGACCCCGATCCGGTCCAGCAGCTCGGTGGTCCGCCGCAGCCCGAGCAGCACGCGCTCGCCCCACGGCCCGCCCTCCGGCTGCCAGGGCCACTCGCGGAAGGGCCGCAGCCACCGCGTCCGCATCGCCAGCGCGCTGGCCAGGACCAGCAGCGTCCCGGCCGTCACCCGAGCCGGCATCCGCTCGATCAGCCCGCCCGTCCGCTTGGCGGCCCAGGCGTCCAGCGCCCGCTTGTCGGCGTCGCCGTCACCGGAGAGCACCCCGTGCGCGTCCGCCGGCAGGCCCGCCTCCCACGGCTCGCGCAGCTCCAGGGCCCGGCTGGTCCACAGGCCGAGCGCGGCGTCCACCCCGCGCGCCGCCCCCAGCCCCGCGAGCAACTCCCGCGCCGCACCCGCCGCCCGGTCCGCCGGCATTCCCACCGCGTCCGCCAGCTCCTCGCGCGCCCGCCCCGCCGCGCCGTCCGCGAGAAAGGCCAGCAGCGGCCACACGCCGGCCGCCGAGAAGACGGTGCCGCCCTCCGCGACCCCGGCCCAGCGCGCGGTCAGCCCGTTGACCGCCCGGATCGTGGCATTCGTGACCCGCATTCCACCCCCACCCGTACCGCGCTTACCATGCGCGTTGCGTTTCCTCGTACGACAGTTCGCGTCGTACGGCGGTTCCCCCGTCGTCCCGGCCTCACCGCCCGAACCAGGAGCACGGTACTCGTGTCCATACCTCCGCCTCACGGGCCGCACCAGCCGCAGGGGCCCCAGGAGCCCCCGGGACCCTACGGACCGTACGCACCCGCTCCGGGCCCCTACGCCCCGTACACGTACCACCCCTACGGGCCCTACGGCCGCCCCGCGCCGCTCAACGGCCTCGCCATCGCCGCCCTGGTCCTCGGCATCCTCTGCTTCCTGCCGGCCGTGGGCCTGGTCCTCGGTCTGGTGGCGCTGGCCCAGATCAAGAGGAAGGGTGAGCGCGGCCGGGGCATGGCGATCGCCGGTTCCGTGCTGTCCACGGTCGGGCTCGTGCTGTGGACGGTGACGCTGTCCACCGGGTTCGCGACCGACGTCTGGGACGACCTGAAGGCCGCCGCGAGCGAGAACGGCACGGCCTACGCGCTCGACAAGGGCGACTGCTTCGACTCCCCGTCGGGATCCCTGGAGGGCGCCACCTACGACGTCGAGGAGGTGCCCTGCGCCGGGCGGCACGACGGCGAGGTGTTCGCCGTGGTCACGCTGCCCGGCGGACGCTACCCCGGTGACGACTCGGTGACCCGGACCGCCGAGGACAGGTGCTACACCCTGGAAGCCGAGTACGCCATGGACCCCTGGGCCGTACCGGAGGACGTGGACGTCTACTACCTCGTCCCGTCCAGCCAGAGCTGGCGCTACGGGGACCGCGAGATCACCTGCCTGTTCGGCAGCACCGAGGACGCCGGCACCCTCACCGGCTCGCTGCGCAGCGACGCGACCACGCTCGACGCGGACCAGATCGCCCTCCTGGAGGCGCTCAACACCGTGGACGACGTGCTCTTCGAGGAGCCCGAGGACTTCCCCGAGGACGACCTGCCCGCCAACCGGGCCTGGGCGAAGGACGTCGAGCGCGTCCTCGGCGAGCAGATCGAGGCCCTGGAGGGACACGGCTGGCCGGCCGCCGCCGAGAAGCCGGTCGCCGACCTGGTCGAGGACATGAAGGGCGCCCGTACCGCGTGGGCGAAGGCGGCCGGCACGGACGACGTGGACACCTTCTACGAGCACTACGACACCGGCTACGGGTACGTCGACGGCCCCACCACCGTCACCGCGCGCGAGGCTCTGGGCCTCGCCACCACGGTGCCGGCCTACGACGGGGAGTACGACGGCGGGAGCGAGAGCCCGGGCGGTGACGAACTCGATGTGTGAGCGCGGCTATAGCGGGGAGAAAGTGCCTGCGTAAAGCCCTCACCGGGCACAAGTCATCACATCGAGTGATTCTCTGGCCTTTGCTTGCATGGCACAACCCACGGTTGCCACGCTGTTGCTGTCTGTACAACCTGATGGGAGCGGCCAGTGACATTCGGTGAGCAGCCGGCCTACCTGCGCGTCGCGGGTGATCTCCGCCAGAAGATCGTCGACGGTTCACTGCCCCCGCACACCCGCCTCCCGTCCCAGGCGCGGATCCGCGAGGAGTACGGCGTCTCGGACACCGTCGCCCTGGAGGCGCGCAAGGTGCTGATGGCCGAAGGGCTGGTCGAGGGCCGCTCCGGCTCCGGGACCTACGTCCGCGAGCGGCCGGTGCCCCGCCGTATCGCCCGCTCCGGGTTCCGCCCCTCCGGCGGGGCCACGCCCTTCCGGCAGGAGCAGGCCGACGGCGAGACGCGCGGCACCTGGGAGTCCAGCAGCGAGCAGGCCGAGGCGAGCGGGGCGGTCGCCGAGCGGCTCGGCATCCAGCCCGGCGACCGGGTCATGTGCACCCGGTATCTGTTCCGGGAGGCCGGCGAGGCGATGATGCTCTCCACCTCCTGGGAGCCCCTCGCGGTCACCGGCCGCACCCCCGTGATGCTGCCCGAGGAGGGGCCGTTGGGCGGCATGGGCGTCGTGGAGCGGATGCGCGCGATCGACGTCATCGTGGACAACGTCACCGAGGAGGTCGGCGCCCGCCCCGGCCTCGCCGAGGAACTGCACGCGCTGGGCGGCGTCCCCGGCCATGTCGTCCTGGTCGTCCAGCGCACCTACTACGCCTCGGGACGCCCCGTGGAGACCGCGGACGTGGTCGTCCCGGCCGACCGCTACCGGGTCGCCTATCACCTTCCAGTGAAGTAGCGCACAACTCCGGGGCGGTTGCCCCCGTCACCCGGTCAACCGGACCCGTTTGGCGCAGGGTTGGAATCTGGTCGTTCTCGCAGGTCGCCGACGATGTTTCCAGCAGGCCGCTGACCGGACGCGTCGGCCTGCGCGGACGGCGCATTCGATGACGTGCGCCCCCTGCGTCCTGGCCGGTTGCGTACCTCTTTGTGAAAAGGCGTATTCGCTGCGTAAAGGTTAGGCGTAGGCTCGGGCATATGCGGATTGCGGTTTCCTTAGCGGGCGGGGCACGGCACAGGCCGCGGGCGGGACGGCCTCGGGCGGGAAGGGGTGGTGGGGCGCGATGAACGACAGCACGATCACTCTCCCCTGGCTCGTGATACGCCAGGACGACAACGGCAATCGCTACCGCGTCGGCCGGTACGCGACCCGGGCCGAGGCCCAGAAGATCGCGGACAGCCTCGACTCGCGCGGGCACAAGCAGCTCTACTGGGTCGAGCGGATCGGCCAGGGCGGCAGCGAGACCGCCAACTGAGCCGCCCTCCGGGCTCCCGTAGGCTCCGGCACATGACGGAACCGATCGTGGTGGTGGGCGCCGCCCTGCTGGACGGCGGCCGCCTCCTCGCCGCGCGCCGCAGCGCGCCCCCCGAGCTGGCCGGCCGCTGGGAACTCCCCGGCGGCAAGGTCGAACCGGGCGAGACCCCGGAGGCGGCACTCGTCCGCGAGCTGCGCGAAGAGCTGGGTGTGGAGGCGGAGCCGCGCGAGCGGGTACCCGGGGAATGGCCCCTGCGCGATCCGTACGTACTGAAGGTGTGGACGGCGCGCCTGCTGCCCGGCTCCCCGGCGCCCAAGCCCCTGGAGGACCACGACGAGCTGCGCTGGCTCACGCCGGACGAGTTGTGGGACGTGGACTGGCTGCCGCAGGACGTACCGGCGGTGCGTGAGGTGGCGCGCGGGCTGGGGTGAGGGCGTGCGTCCGCTGGGGCGCGCTGAGAGTGCGCGCTTCCTACGCCGTTCGTGCCACTGTGCGCCCGTAGGGGCGATACACCGCCCCGAATATCGGGTATGTGGCCATTAACCCCACGAAATCGGACATGGGTAGAGCCGCTGCCTGGGAAGTGATCGGTGTGATCGACACCGAAGGCGACTGTGTCGAGTGGACCTTCTCCGCCGAGCCCGGTGCCGTTCGTGCCGCCCGGGCCGCCGTCCGCAGCCGACTGCACGCCTGGGACCTGGACAGCCTCGCCGACATCGCCGCCCTTCTGGTCAGCGAGCTCGTCACCAACGCACTCCGGCACGCCACCGGCCCCATCGGCGTCCGCCTCGTCCGCCCCTCCCACATCGGCGACGTCCTGCTGGTGGAGGTCTCCGACCCGATCCCGGACCTGCCCCGCGAACGGGTCGCCCGCCCCGAGGACGAGAGCGGCCGCGGCCTGCAGCTGGTCGCCCACTCCTCCCGCCGCTGGGGCACCCGCCCCGGGGGCTCCGGCAAGACGGTGTGGTTCGAACTCGCGGTGCCCTGAGAGGCGTGGCGGAACCCTGTACGTCCGCCCCCGCCCTGTCGACCTACTGGTTCAGGCCACTGGCAGTTGTCGGAGTGCGGGATTCGACAGCGTGTTGGCTGGTTAGAAGACTGGAAGTGTTTCCGCGGTCCGGTCCAAAAACGATCGGGAACGTGCTGTGATCGTGAACACCGTGTTGCGCGGCCCCGTAGTGCTGGATACTGCGGGCAGCCGCCTTTCGGTGACCGGTGCCGGACGCGGTGAGCTGGAGGGGACGGTTCGCGTGAGCGAGATACCAGCGAAGGCCACGGAGTCCGAGGACCCGTCGGACGGCGCGAGGACGGCGGCCGCGGCTGCCGACGGGGCCGCCGCGGTCGATGCGGTCGACGCGGCGCGTGCCTCCGACGAGGTGCCGCCCGCCGACGCCATGTGGCAGAGCAGCCCGCCCGGCTCCATGTACGACTACATCCGCGTCGCGTCCTTCTCCATCGGCCCCGACGGTCTGGTCGACCAGTGGAGCCTGCGCGCCGAGCAGCTCTTCGGGATCCCCGCCTCACGTGCCGTCGGCATGGACCCCATCGCGGCCTTCATCGACCCCGACCGGCGTGAGCAGGGCCACCGCAAGATGGCCGAGATCCTGGACGGCCGGGAGTGGACCGGAGTCGTCCCCTTCCGCAAGCCCGACCCGGAGACCGGCGGACGCGGGGAGGAGGCGCTGGCCGAGGTCTACGTCATGCCGACGCGGACCGAGGACGGGGAGAAGGCCGCCGTCTGCATCGTCGTCGATGTGCGGACCCTGCGCGGAATCGAGACCGACCTCGCCGCGGCTCAGGCGATTTTCGGTCAATCTCCCTTCGGCTTCCTGCTGATCGACCCCGACCTGCGGGTGCGCCGCGCCAACCAGCGGTTCGCCTCGCTCTTCGGCGGCACCCCCGACGAGCATCGCGGCAAGGGCGTGCACGACTATCTGCCGAGGCCCGAGGCGGAGCGGGTGACGGCCACCCTGCGCCGCGTCATGGAGACCGGCGACTCCATCACGGACATGCACGTCACCGGCTTTCTGCCGGGTTCCGACGACCGTCGGCACTGGTCCGTCAACCTCTACCGGGTGCACAGCGGCTCCGGCCGCCCCATCGGGATCGCCTGGCTCGGAACCGACATCACGGCCCGCAGGGCCGCCGCCCGGGAAGCCGCCGCCGCGCGGCGCAATCTCGCCCTTCTCAACGAGGCCGGCGCCCGCATCGGGAACTCCCTCGACCTCGAGACCACGGCCCGCGAACTGCTCGACGTGGTCGTCCCCGGCTTCTGCGACCTGGCCACCGTCGACCTCTACCAGGGGCTCCTGGCCGGCGACGAGACCCCGCCGGGACTCGCCGACGGCAGCGCCGAACTGCGCCGGGTCGCCTTCGCCAGCGCGGTCTCCGACGCGCCCTTCGTCGGCGGCGGCGCCCCGGTCGCGGTCGGCGCGGTCCACCACTACCCCTTCAACTCCCCGTGCGCGGACGCCCTGCGCACCGCACGGCCGCAGTCCGTGCCCGCCGAGGAGGGCGGCCTCGTCCAGTCCACGCTGGCCGTGCCGATGGTCGCCCACGACACGGTCGTCGGCCTCGCGCAGTTCTCCCGGACGAAGGGCAGCGAGCCGTTCGGGGACCGGGACCGGGACCTCGCGGTGGAGCTGGCCGCGCGGGCGGCCGTGTGCATCGACAACGCCCGGCTGTACCGCAGGGAGCACGAACGGGCGCTGATACTGCAGCGGTCCCTGCTCCCGCCCGGCGACCCGGTCGCCTCGGGCCTGGACATCGCCTGCCGCTATCTGCCGGGCAACTCCTCCTCGGACCGGCCGAGCGAGGTGGGCGGCGACTGGTTCGACGTGATCGAACTGCCCGGACACCGTACGGCGTTGGTGGTCGGCGACGTGATGGGCCGCGGGCTGCGCGCCGCGGTCGCGATGGGCGAACTCCGCTCCGCTGTGCGCACCCTGGCCCTGCTGGACCTCGAACCGGCCGAAGTGCTGAGCGCGTTGGACGAGATCGCGCGCGGGCTCGGCGCCCCGGGCGGCGTGCAGCAGGCGACCCGGGCGGCCCGCCGCCCCCGCGAGGCCGACCTCTCCGAGGTGTACCTGGCCACCTGCGTGTACGCCGTGTACGACTCGGTGACCCGCCGCTGCACCTTCGCCAACGCCGGCCACCTGCCGCCCGTCCTGGTCGAGCCGGGCGAGGACGCGCTGATGCTGGACGTACCGCCGGGCATGCCGCTCGGCGTCGGCGGGGAGCCCTTCGAGGAGGTGGAGGTCGAACTGCCCGAAGGCGCCCTGCTGGCGCTCTACACGGATGGACTGGTCGAAAGCCGCGATCACCCCCTCGACGAAGGACTCCAGGCCTTCGTGGGGGCGCTGACCGACCCGGCCAGCCCGCTGGAGGACGTCTGCGACCACGTCCTCAACACCCTCGACACCCATCACGGCGAGGACGACATCGCGCTGCTCATGGCCCGCGTCCAAGGCCTGCCCGCCGAATCGGTGGGTGACTGGACGCTGCCCCGCGAGCCGCGCAGCGTCGGCCGGGCCCGCGAGTAC
The DNA here is from genome assembly GCF_056436565.1 of Streptomyces sp. NPDC043726. Taxonomy (NCBI): domain Bacteria; kingdom Bacillati; phylum Actinomycetota; class Actinomycetes; order Kitasatosporales; family Streptomycetaceae; genus Streptomyces; species Streptomyces sp. NPDC043726. The sequence goes on along the minus strand of NZ_JBWKCI010000001.1, from coordinate 355,393 downwards.
GCCCGCGGCCAGCTCCTCACCTGGGACCTTGAGCCCCTGGTCGACACGACGGAACTGCTGGTCAGCGAGCTGGTGACGAACGCCCTGCGGTACGGCGAGGGCGACATCCGGCTCCGCCTCCTCCTCGACCGCACCCTGGTCTGCGAGGTCTGGGACGCGGGTCTGGTCCAGCCCCGCCGCCGCAGGGCCCGCGACACGGACGAGGGCGGCCGGGGCCTCCAGCTGGTGGGCCTGCTCAGCGCGGCCTGGGGCTCGCGCCGCACCCCGCGCGGCAAGACGGTCTGGTTCGAGCTGCCCCTCCCGGACGGCGAGACAGGCCTCACGGACCCGGCGGAGGCCCTGCTGAGCCTGTTCTGACCCTCACCCGCGGCGAGCCCGGGTCCGGGGCCCGCCGTAGCTCCCCGCCGCCGGAGCCTCGCCGGCGCCGCGCAGGCGTACGTCCTGCTCCGCCAGCTCCCGGGCCCGGCGGGCGAGGGCGTCGGCGGCGAGCAGGTCGGTGAGGCCGGGGGCGGCGGACAGCAGCCGTACCGCCTCCGCGAGCCGGGTGCGGGCCGTGCCGCCCACCGCGTCCCGGTGGGCCGCGATGTGATCGTCCGCCGCCGCGGTGGCACTGCGCGCCACGAGCGACGCGGCGGCCGACAGCACCCCGGCCCGCCCGTCCGCGACCGGCACGACTGCGCGCACGATCCGCCGCAACGCGTCCACCGGGTCGTACGGCCCCGAGGTCAGCTCCTCTCGTACGGCGGCCAGGACGCCGTCCGCGTGGCCGGTCCGGACGTCCGGCGGACCCCCGGGGGAGCCCGTGCCCCTGGCCCGTGCGCGGGCCCCGGCGATCTCGGCCTCGGCGCCGGTCAGCGCGGCCGGGACCAGGGCGGCGGCCGCCGCCAGCTCCTCCGCGAGCCGTTCGACGCCGTGGACGAGGATCTCTGCCTGCGCGACGGCCCCCTCGGCGGCCCGCAGCTGGCGGACGGCCACGTCGGTCTCGGCGCGGTCGGCGCCCTGCCGGGCCTCGTTGAGCCGGGAGGTGGCGAACACCAGCCGGTCCTTGGCCTGTTCGACGTGACCGCCCACATCGGCGACCGCCGCCGAGCCGTACCGCTTCCCCAGCTCGGCGAGCGCGGCGCCCGCGCTCCAGGTACGGGCGGTGAGTTCCCGGAAGCGGCCCTCCGCGACTTCCAGCGCCCCGCCGATGTCGCCCTCCAGACCCCGCAGTTGATCGAACCCGGCCGCCTCCGCGTCCAGCCGCCGCCCCGCCTCCTCGCACCGGCCGACGATCCCCGCGAGCGCCTGCCGCCGCCCGGCGTCGTCCTCCGGAAGCCCGTCGTCGTAGCGCTGCCGCATCCGGAAGGCGGAGGCCAGCTCGGCGGAGGCGGCCCGGAGGGCCGACGCGGCGGCCTCCGTCCCGGAGCGCCCCTCGGCGAAGGACAGCTCCTCCCGGCTGGTGCGCACCCAGTCGTCGGCCTCGACGAGCAGGCCCCGGGCCCGTTCGTCGAGCTCGGCGAGGTTCGGCTCGGACGCCGGGGAGGGTCCGCCGCCCGGTGTGGTCCGGGTCCGCGCCCGCCGACTGCGCCGTACGTACGCGTATCCGGCGACCGCGACGGCGGCGACGGCCGCGACCAGCGGGAGCACGAGATCACCGGCCGAGGAGTCGTCCGGCTCCTCCTGGGCGGCAGCGCCCGCGACCGGTCCGTCCGTGCCGGCCGCGACCGGCACATCGGCCCTTGTCGTCATCCCCGGCAGAACCAGCCACGCCAAGGCGATCAGCACACCCACCAGGGCAAGCGCCACCCGCACGGATATCTGCGCGGTGGCCCGCCGAGGCCGACCCCGGATCAAGGATGACGTCACATTTCGGAGAGTATGAGCAGGAATGCACGGACGCGACCGGGGTGCGTCCGCGGCGGCGCGCCAAGTGGCGCCGAAGGGCGGTCCGCACCGCCCTGGTCCTCGCCCTCCTGCTCCTCCTGCCCACCCTCACCGCAGCCCTGGCCCTGCGCCTGAACTACGCGGGCGCCCCCGAGGACGGCACGTACACCAGAAACCGTGACGCGATCCGGCTCGGCCATGCGTGGGTCGACGGACGCAAGCGGGCGGCTGGAGAGCACCGGGATCCGTGACCTCTACGTCCACGCCGGGCCCCTCGAGCACGACGGCACCCTTCCCGCGCGCAAGTACCCCAGGGCCCGCTGGTTCCTGGACGCCGTACAGCGATCGGCCCCGCACATCCGCGTCCAGGCCTGGCTCGGCGACAAGCTCGCCGGCGAGAGCCCGGACGGGCTGCGCCTCGACAGACCGGACACCCGGGCCGCCGTCGTCGCCTCCACCCGGCAGATCCTCGACACCGGCTTCGACGGCGCCCACTGGACCGCGTACCGCGAGGACTGGGTGGTGCGGTGAACAAACCGTGACCCAGACGTCATGCGTGCTTTAACTCGGCGCACCCTCTTGTTAGTTGTGGCCGAGCTGTGGGCGACCTACGGTCCACCAATGCGAGCGTTGATATCCAGCAAGGCCGCCAGACGCGCCCTGCGGCCCATAGTGCAGCTGATCGACCAGCGGATCGAACGCGAGGTCCGCCGCCACATCGAGATCTCCTCGAAGGACGCCCTCCAGAAGGAGCTGCGGACGCTGCGCAACCGCCAGCGCCCCCTGGAGCTCTTCTTCGACGGCACCGGACGCGGCGCGTCCCGGCTGCCCTCCGCGCCCCATCTCAACCGCACCATCACGGAGCTGGAGCAGACCGCGGGCGTCGACCGGCAGGCCGCCGAGCGCAATGTCGCCCAGGCCTTCCGGCTCCTGATCGCGATGGAGGCGCTCGGCGTCGGCCGGATCGCCGGCGGCACGATGAACATCGTCGGCAAGCTCTCCGCCGTACCCCTGCTCGACCCCCCGAACGACGAGATCCTCGAGATCGGCACGCTGTACGGCATGTTCAGCGCCGCGCTCATCCGGATGTCGGAGCGCGCCGGGCGGACACCGAGCCTGACCATCGTCGACCCGCTCGCCGGAACCCAGCTCCAGCCCGGCGCGAGCATGGGCGACGACGCCTCCGGCACCCCGGTCAACCTGGCCGCCGTACGGACCAATCTGAGCCTCGCCGGAGCGGCCGGCGCCGCCGCCCGCATCCAGCAGGGCTTCTCCGAGGACCCCGAGGTGCGGGCCCTGGTCGCCGATCGCTCCTACGGCGTGGTCATCGTCGACGGCGACCACTCCGCCGCCGGTGTCGCCGCCGACCTGGAGTGGGCCGAGCAGATCGTCGCGCCGGGCGGGATCGTCGTGCTGGACGACTTCGGGCACCCCAAGTGGCCCGGGATCAAGGAGGCGTTCGAGAAGCACATGACCACGGACACCCGGTTCACGTTCCTGGGCCAGGTGGCCCACTCGGGGTACCTGCGAGCCGCCTCAGCCTGAGCCGGAGCGCCTGCGGATTTTGGATCCCAGCCACACCAGCGGGTCGTACTTGCGGTCCACCGCCCGCTCCTTCAGCGGGATCAGCGCGTTGTCCGTGATCTTGATGCCCTCGGGGCACACCTCCGTACAGCATTTGGTGATGTTGCAGTAACCGAGGCCGTGTTCGTCCTGGGCGGTGCTCTTGCGGTCCAGGCCGGACTCGGCGGCGGCGTCCAGCGGGTGCATGTCCAGCTCGGCCACCCGCATCAGGAACCGCGGCCCGGCGAACGCCTGCTTGTTCTCCTCGTGGTCACGGACCACATGGCAGGTGTCCTGGCACAGGAAGCACTCGATGCACTTGCGGAACTCCTGCGAGCGGTCCACGTCCTCCTGCATCATCCGGTACTCGCCGGGGCCCAGCTTCTCCGGCGGGACGAACGAGGGGACCTCCCTGGCCTTCTGGTAGTTGAAGCCGACGTCCGTGACGAGGTCCCGGACCACCGGGAAGGCGCGCAGCGGAGTGACGGTGATCGTCTCCTCCCGCTCGAACACCGACATCCGCGTCATGCACATCAGCCGCGGGCGGCCGTTGATCTCCGCCGAGCACGAACCGCACTTGCCCGCCTTGCAGTTCCAGCGGACGGCCAGATCGGGCGCCTGCGTGGCCTGGAGGCGGTGGATGATGTCCAGCACCACTTCGCCGTCGTTCACCTCGACCTTGAAATCCTCCAGGCCGCCGCCCCCGACGTCACCCCGCCACACCTTGAAGCGGGCCTCGTAGCTGCTCACTCGTACAGCTCCTCTTCGGCGAGGTACTTGACCAGCTCCTCCTTGTCGAAGAGGGCGAGCAGGTCAGAGCGGATGGGGTCGGTGGTCTCCCGGCTGAGGTCGATCTGGCCGCGCTCCGGGTCGGTGGCCGCCAGCCCGCCGGTGGGATCGGCGAGCCGGCACAGCAGGTTGACGTTGCGCCAGGTGCGCTCCATCGCGGGATGGTCCTCGCGGGTGTGGCCGCCGCGCGACTCGGTGCGCTCCAGGGCGGCCCGCGCCACGCACTCGCTGACCAGCAGCATGTTCCTGAGGTCCAGCGCCAGATGCCAGCCCGGGTTGAACTGCCGGTGCCCCTCGACCCCGGCCCTGCGGGCCCGGACCCGCAGCTCGGCCAGCTTCTCCAGCGCGTGCGCCATCTCGCCCTCCCGGCGGATGATGCCGACCAGGTCGTTCATGGTCTGCTGGAGCTCCTGGTGGAGGGTGTACGGGTTCTCCGGCGCGGCCTGATCGGGGCTCTCCGCGGAGAAGGGGCGCAGGGCCTCCGCCGCCGCGGTGTCGACCTGGACGTCGTCCACCTCGGGCCGCTCGAAGGCGAGGGCCGCCGCGTACTCGGCCGCGTGCCAGCCCGCCCGGCGCCCGAAGACCAGCAGGTCGGACAGGGAGTTGCCGCCGAGCCGGTTCGAGCCGTGCATCCCGCCCGCGACCTCACCGGCCGCGAAGAGCCCCGGCACCCCGCGCGCCGCCGCGGTGTCCGACTCGACCGCGATCCCGCCCATCACGTAGTGACAGGTCGGCCCGACCTCCATCGCCTCGGCGGTGATGTCGACGTCCGCCAGCTCCTTGAACTGGTGGTACATCGACGGCAGCCGGCGCTTGATCACCTCGGCGGGCATCCGCGTCGACACGTCCAGGAAGACCCCGCCGTGCGGGGAGCCCCGGCCCGCCTTCACCTCGGCGTTGATGGCGCGGGCCACCTCGTCGCGGGGGAGCAGTTCGGGGGGCCGCCGGTTGTTGTCCGGGTCCTCGTACCAGCGGTCCGCCTCCTCCTCGGACTCGGCGTACTTCTCCTTGAAGACGTCCGGGACGTAGTCGAACATGAACCGCTTGTCCTCGGAGTTCCGCAGCACCCCGCCGTCGCCGCGGACGGACTCCGTGACGAGGATGCCCTTCACCGACGGCGGCCAGACCATCCCCGTCGGGTGGAACTGCACGAACTCCATGTTCAGCAGGGGTGCCCCCGCGAGCAGCGCCAGCGCGTGGCCGTCGCCGGTGTACTCCCAGGAGTTCGACGTCACCTTGAAGGACTTGCCGATGCCACCGGTGGCGATGACGACGGCAGGCGCTTCCAGGACGAAGAAGCGGCCGGTCTCACGGTCGTAGGCGAAGACACCGGAGACGCGGTTGCCTTCCTTGAGCACCCGGGTGACCGTGCACTCCTGGAAGACCTTCAGGCGGGACTCGTAGTCGCCGGTCTCCTTGAAGTCCTGCTGCTGCAAGGACACGATCTTCTGCTGGAGCGTGCGGATCAGCTCCAGACCGGTGCGGTCGCCGACGTGCGCGAGCCGCGGATACTCATGGCCGCCGAAGTTGCGCTGGGAGATCCGGCCGTCCTTCGTACGGTCGAACAGGGCGCCCCAGGTCTCCAGCTCCCAGACCCGGTCCGGGGCCTCCTGCGCGTGCAGTTCGGCCATCCGCCACTGGTTGAGGAACTTGCCGCCGCGCATGGTGTCGCGGAAGTGCACCTGCCAGTTGTCGTGCTCGTTGGCGTTGGCCATCGCGGCCGCGATCCCGCCCTCGGCCATCACCGTGTGCGCCTTGCCGAACAGCGACTTGCAGATCACCGCCGTACGGGCGCCCCGCTCGCGCGCCTCGACGGCCGCCCGCAGGCCCGCGCCGCCCGCGCCGATCACGACGACGTCCCACTCCTGCCGGTCCACCACGGACATCAGAACAACCTCGGATCGTCGAAGGCACCGGACGCGACGAGATAGACGTAGAAGTCGGCGAGCGCCACGCTCACCAACGACGACCAGGCGAGCAGCATGTGCCGGGCGTTCAGCTTGCCGACCCACTGCCACATCCGGTAGCGCACGGGGTGCTTGGAGAAGTGCTTCAGCTTGCCGCCGACGATGTGCCGGCAGGAGTGGCAGGAGATCGTGTAGGCCCAGATCAGCACGATGTTGAGGAGGAACACCAGGGTGCCGAGGCCCATGTGGCCCCACTCGTAGTGCTCATCGCGGAAGGCCAGCACGGTGTCGTAGGTCAGGATTCCGGCGACCAGGATCGCGGCGTAGAAGAAGTACCGGTGGATGTTCTGCAGGATCAGCGGGAAGCGGGTCTCGCCGGTGTACTTCTTGTGCGGCTCGGCCACCGCGCAGGCCGGCGGGGACGCCCAGAAGCCCCGGTAGTAGGCCTTGCGGTAGTAGTAGCAGGTCAGCCGGAAGCCCAGCGGGAAGATCAGGATGATGATCGCGGGTGAGATGCCCCACCAGCCGCCGAAAATCTCCCAGTTGGGACCGCCCCGCATCGGCTCGCAGTTCTCCGCGAGACAGGGGGAGTAGAACGGCGAGACGTACGGGGCCGCGTAGTAGTCGGCGTTGGCGAAGGCGCGCCACGTCGAGTAGACGATGAACGCCAGCAGCCCGGCCGCGGTGGCGGCGGGCGCCAGCCACCAGCGGTCGGTCCGCAGATGCGGGGCGCTGATGGCGGCGCGCGAAGGCGCACGCACGCCGCCGGGCGGATGGGGGTCGGTGTCAGGGGGTTCCGTACCAGTGGCCAACTTTTGACTCCGGTCGGTTCGGGTGAGGGTCTGTCCGGCGGATCAGGCCGGCTGTGAGAAGGGGGCGTGTCGGCGGGGCCGAGCGGGGTCTGGTGCGTGCAGCTGCAAGGCGGAGGAGGGAGTCGACGCGGAGCGTCGGCGACCGACGACAACGCGGCTGGGGGTCCCCCCTCTGGGGGAGCGCGTGCCAGGGCCCGCGACGCCGGGATGATCCGCCGGACAGACCCTCAGGGTGCTCGCCGGTCCCGGGCGCCGAGGCCCTCGTCGTCCGTGTCGATCCAGAGCGAACCGTCGTAGGGGGTGTCGGGGATCGTGACGAGGTCGGGGCGCCGTTGGGTCTGCTGGGCCGCGGGGGCGGAGGCCGCCGCGCGCAGCAGCGCCACGCTCTCGCGCAGGTGATCGCAGTCGGTACGGACGCGGCGGATGTCCAGACCGCCGCTGCCGAGCTGCTGTTCCAGGCGGCTCACCGACCGGTTCAGATCGTCGAGACACCGCTGGACTGCCGTCAGGTCGTCGTGCACGGACATGACGTGACCTCACTTCCGTCGGCTCTGCGGCCGTGGGCGGCAACGTTCATGCGCCTGCGAGTGTTGCGCGTCACACCTGTCGCTGTGAAGGGACGTGCACCGATTGGCCGAGGCGCGTAGGTGCATCCCGTGGTGCGTTGCGCCGCACGGGTGGGCTTCCCGGCGTCCCTCGCCGTGTCGCCGCCCGTTGCCGAACCCTTTCCTCTTCAGTGGCCGCATAGATGTGATCAGCTCCATATACCGCCAAAAGTGATCATAACCCCCGCGGCTCCCGGAGGTAAGCAGAGATGTCCTACGACGGCCCCGGACCACGTGCTGTGACGCGTTCGGTCCTCTTCCTCACCGCCGGCGCGCTCGCGCTGGCCGGATGTGCCACCGAGGACCCCGCGGGCAAGCCGCTCGCCGAGCAGGACATCGCCCCCGCCGCCCGCTCCCTGGTCGCCGACGGCGGCTCCCTGCGCTGGGCCGTGGACGCCGTACCGGACACCCTGAACACCTTCCAGGCCGACGCCGACGCCACCACCACCCGGGTCGCCCAGGCCGTACTGCCGTCCCTGTACCGCCTCGACGGGACCGGGCGGCCGGAGCTGAACCCCGACTACCTGGAGTCCGCGAAGGTCGTCGACACCGAGCCGAAGCAGGTCGTGCTGTACAAGCTGAACCAGCAGGCCGTCTGGAGCGACGGCCGGGAGATCGGCGCCGCCGACTTCGCCGCCCAGTGGCGGGCGCTGTCCGGCAAGGACTCGGCGTACTGGACCGCGCGCAACGCCGGTTACGACCGCATCCAGCGCATCGAGCGCGGCGAGAACGACCTGGAGGTCAAGGTCACCTTCGCCCGGCCCTACGCCGACTGGCGCTCGCTGTTCTCGCCGCTGTACCCGAAGGACGTCATGGGCACCCCGGACTCCTTCAACGACGGCGCCCGGCGCAAGCTCAAGGTCACCGCGGGGCCCTTCGCCGTCCGCAAGGTCGACCGCAAGGACGACGAGATCACCCTCGCCCGTAACCCGCGCTGGTGGGGCGCCCCGCCCAAGCTCGACGAGATCGTGCTGCGCGCGGTCCCGCGCGACGAGCGGGCCGCGGAGCTGGCCGCCGGGAAGCTCGACCTCGCCGAGATCGACCCCGGGACGGCGCACCGCATCGGGTTCTCCGGACGGGCCGGCGGCAAGGGCACGGCCGCCCCGGAGGGCAAGGGCTCGGCCTCCCCGCTGCCGGGCCCCGCCAAGGGCGCCAAGGCCAAGGACCCCGCCTTCCGGGACATCGACGTGCGCCGCTCCCTGGAGCCCGCCTTCACCCAGCTCGCCCTCAACGGCGCGGACGGTCCGCTCGCCGACGAGCGGGTCCGCCGGGCGGTGGCCCGGGCCCTGGACCGGGACAAGCTCGCCGGGGCCGTACTGAAGCCGCTGGGGCTGCCCGCCGAGCCTGTCGGCAGTCATCTGGCGCTGGCCGGGCAGGCCGCCTACGCCGACAACAGCGGCGCGCTGGGCGACCAGGACACGGCCGAGGCGCGGGCGCTGCTCGCCGACGCCGGGTGGGTGCTCGGCGGCCCGGTGAAGGAGAAGGGCGAGAAGGCGGCCGGGTCGGAGGGGGAGAAGGAGAAGAAGGGCTCCGAGGGCAAGGGTTCTGAGAAGGAGTCCGGGGGTGGCGAGGACGGCACGTACATCGTCGGCGAGGACGACAAGGCGCCCGCGGAGGCGGACCGGGAGAAGAAGCGGCACGAGCTGAAGCAGGGCGGGGCGCCGGGCGCGTACGCCCCGAAGGGCACGGCCGCTCCCGCGGCGGCGGCGCCCGCGGCGCTGGCGAAGGACGGCAAGCCGCTGACGCTGCGGTTCGTGCTGCCCTCGGGGCCGGGCTCGGAGTCGCTGCGGACGGTGGCGGAGCGGATCCGGCGGATGCTGGACCGGGTCGGGATCCGCACCGAACTGTCGAAGGTCTCGGACGAGAGCTACTTCAAGGACCACATCGCCTCCGGCGAGTACGACCTGGCCCTGTACTCCTGGCCGGCCTCGGCCTTCCCGGCCACGGACGCGCGGCCGATCTACGCCAAGCCGGTCCCGGCGGCGGACGGCTCCCTGAACGTCGAGCAGAACTACACCCGGGTCGGCACGGACCAGGTGGACCAGCTCTTCGACCAGGCGATCTCCACCCTGGACGAGGGCGAGACCAGGAGCCTGATCCGCAAGGCCGACTCCCGGATCTGGGCGGCGGCGGGCTCCATCCCGCTCTACCAGCGCCCCCAGCTGACGGCGGCCAGGAAGAGCCTGGTCAACGCGGGCGCCTTCGGTTTCCAGACCCCGGTCTACGAGGACATGGGCTTCCTGAAGAAGGGCGCTCGCCCGGCCGCCGGGCCCAGCAAGAAGTAGCCCGAACCCGCTCCGACCTGCACAGAAGGGACCCGGCGCGCTTGTAGTGCCGGGGCCCCGTACCATGGGGTGAGGCCGTGGCATGTCAAGCCCGGCAGGGCCCGCGTAGACACAGACGTACGCGCAGGCCGTCCTCACACTCCGGGAGAACGCCGCAATATGGCCACGCGCCACGACATCCGCAACGTCGCCATCGTCGCCCACGTCGACCACGGCAAGACCACCATCGTCGACGGCATGCTGAAGCAGGCCGGTGCCTTCGCCGCTCACCAGCTCGACTCCGTCGACGACCGCATGATGGACTCGAACGACCTGGAGCGTGAGAAGGGCATCACGATCCTCGCCAAGAACACGGCGGTGAAGTATCACCCCAAGGACGGCGGGGACCCGATCACCATCAACATCATCGACACCCCGGGCCACGCCGACTTCGGTGGCGAGGTCGAGCGCGGTCTGTCGATGGTCGACGGTGTGGTGCTCCTGGTCGACGCCTCCGAGGGCCCGCTCCCGCAGACCCGCTTCGTGCTGCGCAAGGCGCTCCAGCAGCGCCTGCCCGTCATCCTGTGCATCAACAAGACGGACCGCCCGGACTCCCGGATCGACGAGGTCGTCAACGAGACGTACGACCTCTTCCTCGACCTGGACGCCGACGAGGACCAGATCGAGTTCCCGATCGTCTACGCCTGCGGCCGCGACGGCGTCGCCTCGCTGACCAAGCCGGAGGACGGGACCGTTCCCGCGGACTCCACCAGCCTGGAGCCGTTCTTCTCGACGATCCTGGAGCACATCCCGGCCCCGAACTACGACGAGGCCGCCCCGCTCCAGGCCCACGTCACCAACCTGGACGCCGACAACTTCCTCGGCCGTATCGCGCTGCTCCGCGTCGAGCAGGGCGAGCTGCGCAAGGGCCAGACCGTCACGTGGATCAAGCGCGACGGCACCATGTCCAACGTCCGCATCACCGAGCTGCTGATGACCGAGGCGCTCACCCGCAAGCCCGCCGAGGTGGCCGGCCCCGGTGACATCTGTGCCGTCGCCGGTATCCCGGACATCATGATCGGTGAGACCCTCGCCGACCCCGAGAACCCGGTCGCGCTCCCGCTGATCACGGTCGACGAGCCCGCGATCTCCATGGTCATCGGTACGAACACCTCGCCGCTGGTCGGCCGTGGCGCCACCGGCAAGGGCGCGGACGCCAAGGCCGTGGTCAAGGACCGCAAGGTCACCGCCCGGCAGGTCAAGGACCGCCTGGACCGCGAGCTGATCGGTAACGTCTCGCTCCGCGTGCTCGACACCGAGCGCCCGGACGCCTGGGAGGTCCAGGGCCGTGGTGAGCTCGCGCTCGCCATCCTGGTCGAGCAGATGCGCCGCGAGGGCTTCGAGCTGACCATCGGCAAGCCCCAGGTCGTCACCAAGGAGATCGACGGCAAGACCTACGAGCCCGTCGAGCGCATGACGATCGACGTGCCCGAGGAGCACATGGGCGCGGTCACGCAGCTCATGGGCGTCCGCAAGGGCCGTATGGACAACATGTCCAACCACGGCTCCGGCTGGGTCCGCATGGAGTTCGTCGTCCCCTCGCGCGGTCTGATCGGCTTCCGTACCGAGTTCCTGACCCAGACCCGCGGCACCGGCATCGGCCACTCCATCCACGAGGGCTTCGAGCCCTGGTTCGGCACGCTGCAGACCCGTAACAACGGTTCGCTGGTGGCCGACCGGGCCGGCGCCGTCACCGCGTTCGCGATGACGAACCTCCAGGAGCGCGGTGTGCTGTTCACCGACCCCGGCACCGAGGTGTACGAGGGCATGATCGTCGGCGAGAACTCGCGCTCCGACGACATGGACGTGAACATCACCAAGGAGAAGAAGCTCACGAACATGCGGTCGTCCTCGGCCGACTCGTTCGAGGCGATCGTCCCGCCGCGCAAGCTCTCGCTGGAGCAGTCCCTGGAGTTCTGCCGCGACGACGAGTGCGTCGAGGTCACCCCGGAGGCCGTTCGCATCCGCAAGGTCGTGCTCGACCAGCGGGACCGCGCCCGTACCGCGAGCCGCGCCAAGCACGGCTGATCCGCCGCCAGGCGCACGCCTGGCACCGGCACTTGAGCCCGGGTCCCCTCATGGTGAGGGGATCCGGGCTTTTTGCAACCGGTTTTTCGACCCCCGAGTGTCCGAAATGCGGAGATCCTCGCCCGATAGCCATGTAACACGTCCGTTTCGCGCCCTTCTCGGGGCGAACAGTTTGTCCAGATTTTGGAAGGTCTACGCGTCAGCTGTGACTGAATTGAGATTTAAAGACAGTGGTCGGTAGTTGGCACATGGCAGATAGTTAGCCGCGTAGCGCTCGGGTCAATGGGTCTCGCGCTGTGGGGACAGCGCCGGCTCACGAGCACCAGGGGGTGTCTGACCCTCCGTCAGGGGTGTCGGAGGAAAGACACGTTTCCCCTCCAGTCGGTGAACGCGTTGAGTCACGAGGAGGAACCCATGTGCGGTGTCCTGTGCACCAGGTGGGTCGTGCCGTCCGTTTTCGTCGCACCACGCTCCGCTCGGGGCAGTTGCCGCTGACGTGGCCGTCGGCGGGCTAGAACCGCCGTTCGCCTACGCGCGTCCGGCTGCGGATTTTCCGCACGCCCCGGGGTGCCCCGACGTTTCTTCATGATCCGATCCGCGACCACGCACACCCTGCGCCGGTCGTGGGTTCGGCACACCCACACCTGTGAAACGGACGAACTGTGACAAGTCCTATCGACATCGAGGGCGGCGGGAGTTCGGTCCTCGTCGACGGCGAACCAGAGCCGAAGACGAAGCCCGAGGACGAGCAACTCGTCGGCCGGTCCCCCGGCCAGCTGATGTGGATCCGCTTCAAACGCGACCGCACCGGCGTGATCTCGGCCTACGTGGTCATCTTCTTCTTCGTGGTCGGACTGCTCGCCCCGCTGATCTCCAAGCTGTACGGCAAGGACCCGTACACGGTCTTCGCCGACGAGCGTCCGGAGCTGTTCGACAGCGCGGGTGTGCCGGTGCAGCCCAACGGCGGCATCAGCGGCGAGTTCTGGTTCGGCCTCGAACCGGGCAACGGCTACGACGTCTTCACCAAGCTGCTCTACGGCATCCGCAACTCGCTCGGCATCTCGCTCGCGGTGACCCTGGCCACCGTGCTCACCGGCATCCTCCTCGGTGTCGCCGCGGGATACCTGGGCGGCAAGACGGACTTCTGGATCAGCCGGGTGATCGACTTCCTGCTCGCCATCCCCTCCCAGCTGTTCTTCATCGCGAGCATGCCGGTCGTGGTCTCCCTGTTCGTCAGCCCACGCGACGAAACCCCGGTCTACGTCCGGGTGGTGGCGCTGATCGCGGTGATGTGGGTGCTCGGCTGGATGAGCCTCGCGCGCATTCTGCGCGGCACCGCACTCGCCCTGCGAGAACGGGAGTTCATCGAGGCCGCCAAGGTGAGCGGGGCACCACCGGGCCGCATCATCCGCAAGGAGATCCTGCCCAACCTGGTCACCCCGATCCTGGTGCAGGCCACCTACATGCTGCCCAACTTCGTGACCGCGGAGGCGGGTCTGTCCTTCCTCGGAGTGGGGCTCGTCGAACCGACCCCGGACTGGGGCCAGATGTTCTCCAAGGCGGCCACCGAGCTCGTCATGCAGAACGACATCACCTACATGTTCTTCCCGGGCATCTCGATGATCATCTTCATCGTGGCCTTCAACCTGCTCGGGGACTCGGTCCGGGACGCCTTCGATCCCAAGACGGCCCGCTGACCGAGCAATTGAGGGGCGTCCTCGCCCGAACCCGGCCGACGGCACGACCGTCGGCGGGACAGCACTTCATCGGCACTGGTGAACACAAAGATGGGTGGGAATTGAGTGATGGGTAAGGGTGGACGCCACGCGTACGCCGCGATCTCCCTGCTCGCGGCGGGAGCTCTTGTGCTCACCGGCTGCAGCGAGGGCGGCAGTGAAGGCACCAACAACGACAAGCAGGACAAGGAGAACGCCGAACGCCAGCAGTCCGGCATCGAGTTCGGCGACGCCAAGGCCTCGACCGGGCCCGCCGAGGAGGTCGCCGGCGCCAAGCCGGGCGGCAGCATCACGGTGCTCCAGCGCGACAGCTTCGCGCACCTCGACCCCGGCCAGATCTACGTCTCCGACGAGATGGCCCTGTCGCAGCTGATCCACCGAGGGCTCACCGGCTACAAGGCCACCAGCGACGACGGCAAGGAGCACGAGGTCGTCGGCGACCTGGCCACCGACTCCGGTACCACCACGGACGGCGGCAAGACCTGGAAGTACACGCTGAAGGACGGGATCAAGTGGGCCGACGGCTCCGCGATCACCTCCGCCGACATACGGCACACCTTCGAGCGCCTGTTCGCGCCGTTCATCTCCAACGGTCCGACCTACATCCAGCAGTGGCTCGCCGACACCCCGGGCACCGACTACCGCGGTCTGCTCAAGGACGGTCCGTACAAGGGCAAGCACCTGCCGGACACCATCCTCGAGACCCCGGACGACAAGACGATCGTCTTCAAGTTCAAGACGGCCAAGCCCGACCTGCCCTACGCGCTGGCCATGGCGGGCTACTCGATCGTCTCGGAGAAGAACGACACCAAGGAGAAGTACGACAAGGAGCCGATGACGGCCGGTCCGTACAAGATCCAGGAGTTCAAGTCCGGCAAGTCGATGACCCTGGTGAAGAACACCAACTGGGACGGCAACACGGACCCGATCCGCCGGCAGTACGTCGACCAGTTCAACTTCCAGTTCAACAAGCAGTACGAGGACTCCACCAAGGCCATCCTCGACGACTCCGGCGCCAACGCCACCGCGGTCAGCTTCAGCAACCAGGTCGACGCGGGCAACCTGTCCAAGGTGCTCGGGGACGCCTCGCTGAAGAACCGTACGATCTCCGGCTACCAGCCGTACGTGGGCCAGATCAACGTCAACCTGTCCCAGAAGGAGATGCAGGACAAGACGGTCCGCGAGGCCATCGCCTACGCCCTGCCGATCACGCCGTTCGTGCGCGCCTACGGCGGCACCGACGCGATGGAGGTCGCCGGCGGTCTGATCAGCCCGACCGTCTCCGGCTACGACCCGAGCTTCGACCCCTTCGGCAAGAAGAAGAAGCCGGCCGGTGACCCGGAGAAGGCCAAGGAACTGCTGGAGAAGGCCGGCAAGAGCGGCATGAAGCTGACCTTCGGCTACATCAACACCCCCGAGGGCCAGCAGTACTCCACCGCCATGGCGGCGGGCCTGGAGAAGGCCGGCTTCGACGTGCAGCGCCAGGACATCCCGGCCGAGACCTACTACGACCAGGTCTCCAAGGTGAAGAACAACTTCGACATCTTCCACACCGCGTGGGGTGCCGACTGGCCGAGCGCCTCGACCGTCATCCCGCCGCTGTACGACGGCCGCCAGATCCAGGACGGCGCCTCGAACTACTCGCACATCGACGACCCGAAGGTCAACGCGGACATCGACAAGGCCGGCACCATCACCGACCCGGTGAAGGCCGCCGAGGCGTGGAACGCGATCAACGAGTACATCGTCAAGGACGTCATCTCCAACATCCCGACGGCGTACTACAAGCAGACCCAGATCGCCGGTTCCAAGATCGGCGGCCTGGTGTACGACGACGTCATCGGTGGCGTCGACCCGCGCCGGCTGTTCGTGAAGTAATCCCTTCCCGACCGCGGTGCCCGGTGCGCCCCGTCCCGTGACGGGGCGCACCGCGCCGCACGGCCTTCGAGTCCGAAAGCTGCCACTGAGATGCTGCGCTTCCTCTTCCGCCGGATCCTCGGCTCGATCGTGATCCTGATCCTGCTGACCGTCGTCGCCTTCCTGCTCTTCTTCGGCATGCCCCGTGATCCGGCGCTGCTGATGTGCGGCAAGACGTGTACGCCCGAGGCCCTGGAGAACATCCATCGCACGCTCGGCATCGACAAGTCGATCCCCGAGCAGTTCTGGATCTTCATCTCGGGGGTCGTCATGGGTCGCGACGACTTCTCCCAAGGCCCCTGCGACGCCCCCTGTTTCGGCTACTCGTACCACACCAACGAGGAGGTCTGGGCGACCCTGCTGGACCGGCTGCCGCTCACCGCCTCGCTCGCGCTCGGCGCCACCGTGGTGTTCCTCTTCGTCGGACTCGGCACCGGCATGATCGCCGCCTGGCGGCGCGGAACGCTGGTGGACAAGTCGTTCACGGCGGGCTCCATGGTGCTCAGCTCGATGCAGATCTACTTCCTGGGCCCGCTGGCCATGGCCGTGCTGGTGTACCAGACCCATATCTTCGACGAGCCCCGCTACACCGAACTCACCAAGGATCCGATCGCCTGGTTCACCGGGCTGATCATCCCGTGGGTCGTGCTGTCCACGATCTTCGCGGCGCAGTACACCCGTATGGCGCGCTCCTCGATGATCGAACAGCTCCAGGAGGAACACGTCCGCACCGCCCGCGCCAAGGGCATGAGCAGACGGTACGTCTTCTTCCGCTACGCCTGGCGTGGCTCGCTCATCCCGATCGTCACCATCCTCGGCATCGACCTCTCCTCGATGCTGGGCGGCGCGATCATCACCGAGTACACCTTCGGACTGCCCGGACTGGGACATCTGGCGGTGGAGTCGGTGCAGTTCAGCGATCTCCCGCTGCTGCTGGGCGTGATGCTGTTCGCCGCCACCATGATCCTGCTGTGCAACATCATCGTCGATGCCGTGTACGCCGTGATCGACCCGCGCGTGCGGCTTTCCTAGCCGCCCTTAGGAGCACTTCGTGACCACTTTGACCAAGGAGGCCGGGGCGCCCGTTCCGGCCGGCGCGGGCGCGTTCCTCTCGGTGCGGGACCTGCACGTCAGCTTCAAGACCGAGGACGGCATCGTCCGGGCCGTCGACGGGCTCTCCTTCGACCTCGAACGCGGCCGCACCCTCGGCATCGTCGGGGAGTCGGGCTCCGGCAAGTCCGTCACCAACCTGACAGTCCTCGGCCTGCACAACCCCATGTTCACCACCGTCGAGGGCGAGATCCTGCTGGAGGGGCAGGAGCTGACGACGGCCCGCGAGTCGGAGCTGGAGAAGCTGCGCGGCAACAAGATCGCGATGATCTTCCAGGACCCGCTGACCGCGCTCTCCCCGTACTACACGGTGGGCCGCCAGATCGCCGAGCCGTTCATGAAGCACCGGGGCGCCTCCAAGCGGGAGGCCTGGGACCGGACCGTGGAGATGCTCGGCAAGGTCGGCATCCCCAACCCCAAGGAGCGGGCGAAGGACTACCCGCACCAGTTCTCCGGCGGTATGCGCCAGCGCGCGATGATCGCCATGGCCCTGGTCTGCGACCCGGACCTGCTGATCGCCGACGAACCGACCACCGCCCTGGACGTGACGGTCCAGGCGCAGATCCTCGACCTGCTCAAGGATCTCCAGCAGGAGTTCGGCTCGGCGATCATCTTCATCACGCACGACCTCGGGGTCATCGCCGACATGGCCGACGACATCATGGTGATGTACGCGGGCGGCGCGATCGAGCGCGGCTCGGCCCGGGAGGTGCTCCGGGCGCCGCAACACCCGTACACCTGGGGTCTGCTGAACTCGATGCCGCGGATCAGCTCGGACGTCGGCGCGCCCCTCGCGCCCATCCCCGGCTCGCCGCCCTCGCTGCTCAAGCCGCCCACGGGCTGCCGGTTCCATCCGCGCTGCACCTTCCAGGGCCGGGTGGGCGGCAACCGCTGCGTCACCGAACGCCCGCTGCTGGGCCCGGACCGGGCCTCCGCCTGTCATCTGACGGCGGACCAGAAGCGGACCATCTTCATCGAAGAGATCAAGCCCCGGCTGGGCTAGGGCCAGGAGGACACGTCATGACAGAGGACCTCGTCCTCCCAGCTCCCCGGCAGGCCGTGACGGCCGGGGAGCCCCTGCTGAAGGTGGAGGGGCTGACCAAGCACTTCCCGGTCAAGGGCGGGTTCCCGATCCGCCGTACGGTCGGCCATGTGCAGGCCGTCGACGGCATCGACCTGACCGTGAACGTCGGTGAGAGCTTCGGCCTGGTGGGGGAGTCGGGCTGCGGCAAGTCGACGACCGGCCGGCTGATCACGCGCCTGCTGGAACCGACCGCGGGCTCGATCGCGTACCGCGGCCAGGACATCACGCACGCCAACCGCAAGCAGCTCGCCCCGATCAGGTCCGAGATCCAGATGATCTTCCAGGACCCGTACTCGTCGTTGAACCCCCGCCAGACGGTCGGCAAGATCATCTCCGGCCCGATGGAGATCAACGGCATCAACCCCGAGGGCGGCCGGGAGAAGCGCGTGCGCGAACTCCTGGAGATCGTCGGTCTCAACCCCGAGCACTACAACCGCTTCCCGCACGAGTTCTCCGGCGGCCAGCGCCAGCGCATCGGCGTGGCGAGGGCCCTGGCCCTGGAGCCGAAGCTGATCGTGGCGGACGAGCCGGTCTCCGCCCTGGACGTCTCGATCCAGGCCCAGGTTGTCAACCTGCTCCAGAAGGTGCAGCAGGAACTCGGCATCGCGTTCCTGTTCATCGCCCACGACCTGGCCGTCGTTCGGCACTTCTCGCAGCGCGTCGCGGTCATGTACCTCGGCAAGGTGATCGAGGTCGGCGACCGCGATTCGATCTACGCCCGTCCCCGTCACCCGTACACCCACGCCCTGCTCTCCGCGGTGCCCGAGGTGAACCTCGCGGAGGAGGAGGCGGCTCCCCGGGAGCGGATCCGCCTCGCCGGCGACGTCCCGTCCCCCATCTCCCCGCCCTCCGGCTGCCGGTTCCGCACCCGGTGCTGGAAGGCGCAGGACAAGTGCGCGGCGGAGGAACCCCCGCTGGTCCGCCTCTCCGGCAACCACGAGGGCCACCTGACGGCCTGCCACTTCCCGGAGGACCCGACGACCGAGGCGAGGTCGGAGGACATCGTCCTGGATCCGGCGCTGGCGGCGTTGGAGGAGCAGTTGGAGGAGGACTGACCCCGACCGCAGACGACAACGGGGCCCGTGCCGGGGAGGCACGGGCCCCGTCCCCTTGGAGCGGACGTTCGCGGGCTCGGGTCAATGGGCCGTGCAAAGTCCGTTCCGGGGGCGACGGCTGACGAAAGGGGTGTGTCAGACCGCCGCCTCGGGGTCCTTGGACAGACGGGGGGCAGGAACGGTTCCCTCCGTCTCCGGGTAGTGGCACGCGGTCAGGTGGCCGGGCTTGTTGCCCTCGACCTGGACCAGCGGCGGCGCCTCCGTGGCGCACTTCTCGGTCGCCTTCCAGCAGCGGGTGCGGAATCGGCAGCCGGTGGGCGGGTTGATCGGGGAGGGCACGTCGCCGGTCAGGCGGATGCGCTCGCGGGCGGGCTGGTCGTCCGCCGTCGCCTCCGGTACGGCGGACAGCAGGGCCCGCGTGTAGGGGTGGCGCGGGTTGCCGTACAGGTCATCGCGGTCGGCGATCTCGACGATCTTACCCAGGTACATGACCGCGACGCGCTGCGAGAAGTGCCGTACGACGGCCAGGTCGTGGGCGATGAAGACGAACGCGATGCCGAGCTCGCGCTGCACCTTCTGGAGCAGGTTGACGACCTGGGCCTGGATCGAGACGTCGAGCGCGGAGACCGGCTCGTCCGCCACGATCAGCTTCGGCTCCAGGGCGAGCGCGCGGGCGACACCGATGCGCTGGCGCTGGCCGCCGGAGAACTCGTGCGGGAAGCGGTTGTAGTGCTCGGGGTTGAGACCGACGATCTCCAGGAGTTCGCGCACGCGCTTCTCCCGGCCGCCCTCGGGGTTGATGCCGTTGATCTCCATCGGACCGGAGATGATCTTGCCGACCGTGTGCCGCGGGTTCAGCGAGGCGTACGGGTCCTGGAAGATCATCTGGATCTCGGAGCGGACCGGCGCCAACTGCTTGCGGTTGGCGTGGGTGATGTCCTGGCCCTGGTAGGAGATCGTGCCAGCGGTCGGTTCCAGCAGGCGGGTGATGAGCCGGCCGGTCGTCGACTTGCCGCAGCCCGACTCGCCGACCAGACCGAGGCTCTCGCCCTCGTGGACCTGGAAGTCCAGG
This sequence comes from Streptomyces sp. NPDC043726, assembly GCF_056436565.1. Classification (NCBI taxonomy): domain Bacteria; kingdom Bacillati; phylum Actinomycetota; class Actinomycetes; order Kitasatosporales; family Streptomycetaceae; genus Streptomyces; species Streptomyces sp. NPDC043726. The sequence goes on along the minus strand of NZ_JBWKCI010000001.1, from coordinate 335,525 downwards.
CCGTCGACGGCCTGCACATGGCCGACGGTCCGACGGATCGGGAAACCGCCCTTGATCGGGAAGTGTTTGGTCAGCCCGGAGACGTCCAGGAGGGGAGTGGTGCTGCTCATGGTGGTGAAATCCCGTCTTGAGTACGTCAGTTGGCGCGGCTGCCGGCGAGGTCGGTGAAGAACTCACGGCGCTGTTCGGCGGTCAGGTGGCAGGCGGAGCCGCGTCCGTCGACGATCTCCAGCGCGGGTCGCTCGGACGAGCACAGCCCGCCCTCGACCTTCTCGGTGAAGGCGCACCGCGGGTGGAAGCGGCAGCCCGACGGCGGGTTCAGCAGCGAGGGCGGCGAACCCGGGATCGGGTTCAGCGGTACGTCCACTGGACCGTCCAGGCTCGGCATCGAGCCCAGCAGACCCCAGGTGTAGGGGTGCTGCGGGTTGCGCAGCACCTCCTCCTTCGTACCGCGCTCCACGCACCGGCCGCCGTACATCACCAGCACGTCGTCGGCGACGTCGGCGATCACGCCCAGGTCGTGCGTGATGAAGATGATCGCGGTGCCGAACTCCTTCTGGAGGTCTTTGAGCAGGTCCATGATCTGGGCCTGCACGGTGACGTCCAGCGCGGTGGTCGGCTCGTCGGCGATCAGCAGCTCGGGGTCGCAGACCAGGGCCATGGCGATCATCGCGCGCTGGCGCATACCGCCGGAGAACTGGTGCGGGTAGTCGTCCACGCGCACGTCCGGCTGCGGGATGCCGACGCGGGTCAGCATCTCGATCGCCCGCTTGCGCGCTTCCTTCTTGGAGCAGCCCGTGTGCTTGCGGTACGTCTCACCGATCTGCTGGCCGATGGTGTGGTACGGCGACAGCGAGGTCAGCGCGTCCTGGAAGATCATCGACATCTTGTTGCCGCGCAGCTTCTCCAGGGTCTTCTCCGGCGCCCCGTTCAGCTCCTCGCCGTCGAGGACGATCGAGCCCTCGACCTTGGTGCTGTCCGGGTTGTGCAGACCCAGGATGGTCAGGTTGGTGACCGACTTGCCGGATCCCGACTCACCCACGATGCCGAGCGTCTTGCCGCGTGCGAGGTCGAAGGAGAGACCGTCGACGGCCTTGACGGTGCCGTCCTCGGTCGAGAAGTGCACCTTCAGGTCCTTGATGGACAGGAAGGGCTGCTGTTCGGTGCTCGTCACGGGGACGCTCCAGTGAGGGGTGATGCGGGGTAGCTGGTGGGGGCGGCGGGTCAGGCGAGCCTGATGCGCGGGTCGATGAGGGCGTAGCAGGCGTCAACCAGGATGTTGGCGATCACCACGAAGGACGCGGTGAGGACCATGACACCGAGCAGCATCGGAAGGTCGTTGGTGAACACGGACTTCACCGCGAGCATGCCGATGCCCTGGAGGCTGAAGGTCTGCTCGGTGATCATCGCGCCGCCGAGCAGGACGCCCATGTCGATGCCGAAGATGGTGACGATCGGGCCCATGGCGCCGCGCCAGGCGAAGCGGAAGAACACGGTGCGCCGGGACAGGCCCTTGGCGCGGGCGGTGCGGACGAAGTCCTCGTTGAGCGTCTCGACCATCTGGGAGCGCGTCATACGGGTGTAGTTGGCGGTGAAGATCAGCGCGAGCACCAGCCAGGGGAGCAGCAGCCCGCTGAACCAGGCGCCCGGGTTCTCGGAGAACGGCGTGTAGCCGGGCTGGTCCAGGATCTGCCACTGGTACACGAAGAAGTACAGGGCCAGGGTGCCGACGAAGTAGATCTGCATCGAGGAGGCGACCAGCGAGGCGCCGGAGGCGAACTTGTCGATGGCCTTGCCCTGGTGGCGCGCGGCCAGCATGCCCATTCCGACACCGAACACGACGAAGACCACGGCGGCCCCCATGCCCAGGGAGAACGTCGTGGGGAAGCGGTCCAGCACGGTCGCGAGCACCGGCTCGCGGTTGACGAAGGAGTAACCCAGGCACGGCGCTTCGCAGTTGCCGAAGCCGGGGTAGTTGCGGCCCATGAAGATGCCGGCCAGCCAGTCCCAGTACTGCTGCGGAAGCGGGTCGGAGATCCCCATGTTGTGGCGGATCAGCTCAAGCGTCTCCGGCGTGCACAGCTTGCCGCAGGCCATCCGTGCCGGGTCGCGCGGCACCGAGTAGAACAGCATGAACGTGACCGCGCTGATGATCAGCAGCGTGATCACGGCGCCGAGGAGCCGGCGCGTGAGGAAGCGAAGCATGGGGAGTGGCTTTCCTGGGAGGGCCGTCGTGCGGATCGGGCCGGGCCGGGGGTGACCGGTGGCCCGGGGGACACGTGCCGAGGGTGGGGGGCGGGGTGAACCGCCCCCCACCGCTCAGGTGCTGGATCAGGCCTTGACGTACATCTTGTAGAGCATGCTGCCGTCGAAGTTCGGGTCCATCTTCACGTTGCCGAGCTTCGAGCCGTGCAGGTAGATGCGCTTCATGTAGACGTCGGGGATGAAGGCACCGGTCTCCGTGACCTGCTTGTCCAGGGCGGCCCACATCTTGTTGGCCTTGTCCTGGTCGACCTCGGAGGTGGCGGCCTTGATGGCGGCGTCCACGGCCGGGTCCTTCAGGTGGGAGTAGTTCTGGCCCTGGTCCTTGACCTGGGTGGACTCGAACAGCGGCTGGAAGACCGAGTAACCGGTCGGCCAGTCGGAGGACCAGCCGCCCCAGTAGATGTCGAAGCCGTTGTCGAGCTTGCCGACCTGGTCGTACCACGTGGTGGAGTCGACGGCCTTGGTGACGACGTCGAAGCCGGCCTTCTTCAGGGCCTGCTCGACGACGACCTTGACCTTCGCGTTGGTCGGGTCGTTCTGGTAGGCGTAGACGACCTTGTAGCCGGTCTTGCCGGCCTTCTCCAGGACCTTCTTCGCCGCGGCCGGGTCGCCCGCCGGGTTCTTCAGCTTGCCCCAGACGTCCTGCGACTCGTAGCCGGCGACGAGCGGGCTCATGATGCCGGTCGCGTAGTCACCGCGGTTGGCACCGCCCTGGAGCTGACGGATCTGGGCCGTCGGCCAGGCGCGGATGATGGCCTCGCGGACGGGCAGGTCCTTCACCCGGGTGGTGTTGATCCAGTAGACGCTGGTGCCGTTGGACAGGCCGGAGATGACGCGGTCCTTGGCCTCGGTGGTGGCCTTGGCGACGCGCTCCACCGGGACGGTGCGCCAGGAGGTGGCGTACTGGTCCTTGCCCGCGTCGGCGAGCAGACGGTCGGCGGCGGTGAGCTGCTCGATGCCGAAGGTGAAGTCGAACTCGTCCGGGTAGGCGTTGCGGATCGGGTCCGTCGCCGGGTCCCAGTGCTCGTTGCGGACCAGGACCATCGACTTGTCGGTCGTGTGGCTCTTGATCTTGTACGGGCCGTTGGAGACCGGCTTCTTGTCGTAGTCCTGCTTGGTGTCCTTCTTCTCCGGGGTCGGCGCGTAGGAGTGCATCGCGAGGACGTAGTTGAAGTCCGGACGAGCCTCGGAGAGGTGGAAGGTGATGGACTTGCCGCTGGTCTCGATCGACTTCAGGTGCTTGCCCTTGTACGGACCCGTGTACGACTTGCGGTAGTCCGTGGAGCCGGTCAGCCAGGTCTGGACGTAGAAGGCACCCTCGGTGATGAAGGTGTCGAAGGCGCGCTCGATGCCGTGGCGGACGTCATCGACGGTGACGTCGGAGCCGTCCTCCCACTTGATGCCGTCCTTGAGGGTGAAGGTCCACTTCTTGCCCTCGTCCTCCATCTTGCCGGTGTCGGTGGCGAGGTCGCCGACGAGAGTCTGCGAGCCGTCGTCAGCGATCTTGTAGCCGGTCAGCGTGCGGGAGAGGACCATCGCCGCGAGCGAGTTCCAGGCGTAGTAGATGCGCTGCGGGTCGAGGTGCGAGAAGTCGTCGTCGTTCAGAAGGTAGACCTTGCCGCCCTTCTTCGCGCCGGAGACCTCGGGGGCCGGGCCCTTGGAGTCCTCCGCGGTGCCGATCTTGACCGTGGTCGCGTTGGCCTTGGCGGCCTCGGCCTTCCCGCCGCCGGAGTTGCTGGTGGAGTCACCGCTGCTGCACGCGGTCAGCACGGAGCCGGAAGCGGCGGCCACACCGGTGGCTATCAGGAAGTTTCTACGCGAGAAGGACATCGCAATCCTGCCTAGGTAAGTGAGTGGATGAGAGAGAGGATCCGGCACCCCGGCACCTTCGCCGTGGTCCTGAAAAGGGCCGGAGTCAGCGCTTGGTCTTCGGGTCGAGCGCGTCGCGTACCGAGTCACCGAGCAGGTTGAACGCCAGTACGAAGATCACCATGGCCACGCCCGGGAAGAGCAGGAAGGTGATGTCGTCCTGGTAGAACTTGGCGGCGTAGCCGATCATGACGCCCCAGTCGGGGGTCGGGTCCTGAAGGCCGACGCCGAGGAAGGCGAGTCCCGCCTCCGTGGTCACCATCGCCGGGAGCGTGAGGGTCGCCTGGATGAGGATCGGCGTCCACAGGTTCGGCAGCAGCTCCTTGAAGATGATGCGGGCCGGCGAGGCGCCGGTGACCTTGGCGGCCTCGACGAACTCCCGCTCACGCAGGGCCAGCACCTGGCCGCGCAGCAGACGGGCGATGGAGGACCAGCCGAAGAGCGTGAGCAGGCCGATCAGACAGGTGACGGTCAGCCAGACCGGCGTGTTCTCGTCGGCCCCGACGAACAGGGCGATCACCACGGGGGTGAAGGCGACGAAGAACAGCTGGGACGGGAACGCCAGCAGGATGTCGATGACCCGGCCCAGGAACCAGTCCGTCTTGCCGCCCACGTAGCCCGCGGTCACACCGATCACCACACCGACGATCACCACCAGGAGCGTGATGGCGGTGGAGATCAGCAGCGAGTTGCGGATCGCGTAGAGCAGGAAGGTGAAGACGTCACGGCCGAGCTGGGGGTCGATGCCGAACCAGAACTCGCCGCTCATGCCGCCGTTGGGACCGACGGGGAAGCCGTTGTCCCCCAGCAGGCCGGGCGTGTTGATGCCGTACGTCTCGTACGGATTCTTCCCGTACAGCTTGGCGATCAGCGGGGCGCACAGCGCGACCACGAAGAAGAAGATCACGATGCACGCGGAGGTGACGCCCGCGCGGTCCCGCTTGAAGCGACGCCAGGCGAGCTGTCCCGGGGACCTGCTCTCGTTGGCCGCCGGTGCGGGAGAAGTGATCGACTTCTCGACGCTCTCGTCGGTCGCCTCAAGCGGGGCAGCCGCTGATGGAGTTGGGGGGGTCATGGTGCTCCTGGCCCGGGAGGGTCTGAATGACTCCGCAGGGCACTCCCCTACGGGCTACGCCGGACTTTTTCAACGCAATTCATTCAAGGTCAATAAATTCTGGGTCGGCTTGGTTGTCTCTTTACCTTCTTTACTCTGCCTTGACTGTCTCGTAGCTACGCGGGTAGCTCAATGTGATCGAGTTGTGCCTTGACTCGGACCAACTGGACTAATCGGGCAAGGAGTTCGTTATGCGGACGCCGCAGTGTCGAAATGCGTACATCGGCGCGTCCCAATCCAACGGTTCGGCATCGGATCCCAAAGATCCATTGCGCTCCATCGTGAAGATCCATTCGCACGGGTCCGAATGGGTAACCGGAACCCCCCGAAAGGGGCCCTGCGTGTGCGGAGTGCCGCTTTTGCCTCGATATTTGCCGGTAACGGATCAGCGCCGCGGCGCTGGAGGCACAGCGCAGTCATGAGGAGGCACTCCATGCGTGGAGCCACGCACGCCAGATGGGCCGCTTGCGCGGTGGCGGTAGCACTCGCCGCGACGGCCTGCGGAGGCGGGGACGGCGACAGCGGAGGCGACACCAGCGCCGTGCTGAGCTCCTCCTGGGGGGACCCGCAGAACCCGTTGGAGCCGGCCAACACCAATGAGGTGCAGGGCGGCAAGGTGCTCGACATGATCTTCCGGGGGCTGAAGCGCTACGACCCGGAGACCGGCGAGGCGATGGACATGCTCGCCGAGAGCATCGAGACGACCGACTCGCAGAACTTCACCGTCACCATCAAGGACTGGACCTTCAGCAACGGCGAGAAGGTCACCGCCCAGTCCTTCGTCGACGCCTGGAACTACGGCGCGAGCCTGAAGAACAACCAGAAGAACGCGTACTTCTTCAGCTACATCGACGGCTACGACAAGGTCCACCCCGAGGACGGCTCCAAGCAGAGCGCCGACACGCTCTCCGGTCTGAAGGTCACCGGCGACAAGACGTTCACCGTCAAGCTCAACCAGAAGTTCTCGACCTTCCCCGAGACGCTCGGCTACCCGGCCTTCGCCCCGCTGCCGCAGTCCTTCTTCGACGACCACGACGCCTGGCTGAGCAAGCCCGTCGGCAACGGCCCGTACACCATCGACTCCTACGCCAAGGGCTCGCAGATGTCCCTGCGCGCCTGGGACGGCTACCCGGGCGACGACAAGGCGCAGAACGGCGGGGTCGACCTCAAGGTCTACACCGACAACAACACCGCTTACACCGACCTGCTGGCCGGCAACCTCGACCTGGTCGACGACGTCCCCGCCTCCCAGCTCAAGAACGCCCCGGCCGACCTCGGCGACCGCTACCTCAACACCCCCGCCGGCATCATCCAGACGCTCGCCTTCCCCTTCTACGACGACAACTGGAACAAGCCCGGTTCGGAGAAGGTCCGCACCGGCCTGTCCCGGGCGATCGACCGCAAGCAGATCACCGAGACCATCTTCCAGAAGACCCGTACCCCGGCGACCGACTGGACCTCCCCGGTGCTCGGCGAGGACGGCGGCTTCCAGGACGGCCTGTGCGGCGACGCCTGCGAGTACGACCCCGCGGCCGCCAAGCAGCTCATCGAGGAGGGCGGCGGACTCCCCGGCGGCCAGGTCAAGATCACGTACAACGCGGACACCGGCTCGCACAAGGACTGGGTGGACGCCGTCTGCAACTCCATCAACAACGCCCTCGACAACGAGCGGGCCTGCGTCGGCAACCCGGTCGGCACCTTCGCCGACTTCCGCAGCCAGATCACCGACCTGAAGATGAGCGGCCCCTTCCGGGCCGGCTGGCAGATGGACTACCCGCTCATCCAGAACTTCCTCCAGCCGCTCTACTACACCAACGCCTCCTCCAACGACGGCAAGTGGTCGAACAAGGAGTTCGACGACCTGGTCGACCAGGCGAACGCCGAGACGGACACCACCAAGGCCGTCGAGATCTTCCAGCAGGCCGAGGAGGTCGTCCGGGACAACATGGCCGCCATCCCGCTCTGGTACCAGAACGGCAGCGCCGGCTACTCGGAGCGGCTGTCCAACGTCAAGCTCAATCCGTTCAGCGTGCCGGTGTACAACGAGATCAAGGTCGGCTGAGGCGGCGCCATGGGACGGTACGTCGTCCGGCGGCTGCTCCAGATGATCCCGGTCTTCATCGGGGCGACCCTGCTGATCTTCCTCATGGTGAACGTGATGGGCGACCCCATCGCGGGGCTCTGCGGTGACCGGCAGTGCGACCCGGCGACGGCCGCCCAGCTGGAGAAGGAGTTCGGCCTCGACAAGCCGGTGTGGCAGCAATACCTGACGTACATGGGGAACGTCTTCACCGGCGACTTCGGCACCGCCTTCAACGGGCAGGAGGTCACCGAGCTGATGGCCTCGGCGTTCCCGGTGACCATCCGGCTGACGATCGTGGCGATCCTCTTCGAGATCGTGATCGGCATCACCCTGGGCGTCATCACGGGCCTCAAGCGCGGCCGGCCCGTCGACACCGGTGTCCTGCTGATCACCCTCGTGGTGATCTCGGTGCCCACCTTCGTCACCGGTCTGCTGCTCCAGCTGCTGCTCGGCGTCGAGTGGGGCTGGATCAAACCGTCCGTCTCCACCGACGCCACGTTCGGCGAGCTGATCGTGCCGGGCCTGGTTCTCGCGTCCGTGTCGCTCGCCTACGTGACCCGGCTGACCCGTACGTCGATCGCGGAGAACAAGCGCTCCGACTACGTCCGTACGGCGGTCGCCAAGGGCCTGCCCCGGCACCGGGTGGTCACCAGGCATCTGCTGCGCAACTCGCTCATCCCCGTGGTCACCTTCATCGGCACCGACATCGGCGCGCTGATGGGCGGGGCCATCGTCACCGAGCGGATCTTCAACATCCACGGCGTGGGCTACCAGCTCTACCAGGGCATCCTGCGGCAGAACACCCAGACGGTGGTCGGCTTCGTCACCGTCCTGGTCCTGGTCTTCCTGGTCGCCAATCTGCTCGTCGACCTTCTCTACGCCGTACTCGATCCGAGGATCCGCTATGCCTGAACCACCTCGCGAACCCGAGGGCGCCATCGCCTCGACCGGTATGGGAGGCGCCATGGATCTGGCGACGTCGGAGGGGGAGAGCCTGGAGAAGACGCCCGGCGGGCCGCTGGGCACCGGCCCGGGGGAGAAGCCCCGCTCCCTGTGGTCCGACGCCTGGCGCGACCTGCGCCGCAACCCGGTCTTCATCATCGCCGGCCTGGTCATCCTGTTCCTGGTCTTCATCTCCCTGTGGCCGGGCTCCATCACCTGGATGAGCCCCCTCAAGTGCGACCTGGCCAAGGCCCAGCAAGGTTCCCAGCCCGGTCACCCGTTCGGCTTCAACGGGCAGGGCTGCGACGTCTACACCCGGACCGTCTACGGCGCCCGTACGTCCGTCGCCGTCGGCGTCTGCGCCACGCTGGGGGTGGCGATCCTCGGCGGTGTGCTCGGCGGGTTCGCCGGGTTCTTCGGCGGAGGGTGGGACTCGGTGCTGTCCCGGATCACCGACATCTTCTTCGCGATCCCCGTCGTCCTTGGCGGACTCGTGCTGCTGTCGGTGGTCACCAGCAACAGCATCTGGCCGGTCATCGGGTTCATGGTGCTGCTGGGCTGGCCGCAGATCTCCCGGATCGCCCGCGGCTCGGTCATCACCGTCAAACAGAACGACTACGTCCAGGCCGCCCGCGCCCTCGGCGCTTCCAACTCCCGCATGCTGCTGAGGCACATCACGCCCAACGCGGTCGCCCCGGTGATCGTCGTGGCGACCATCGCGCTCGGCACCTACATCTCCCTGGAGGCGACCCTCTCCTACCTCGGCGTGGGCCTGAAGCCGCCGAGCGTCTCCTGGGGCATCGACATCTCCGCCGCCTCCCCCTACATCCGCAACGCCCCGCACGCCCTGCTCTGGCCCTCCGGCGCCCTGGCGATCACGGTGCTGGCCTTCATCATGCTCGGCGACGCCGTACGCGACGCCCTCGACCCGAAGCTGAGGTGAGTCGTGCTCCTCGAAGTGCGCGATCTGCACGTGGAGTTCCGGACCCGGGACGGCGTCGCCAAGGCGGTCAACGGCGTCGACTACTCGGTCGACGCGGGCGAGACCCTCGCCGTGCTCGGTGAGTCCGGCTCCGGGAAGTCGGTCACCGCGCAGACCGTGATGGGCATCCTCGACATGCCGCCGGGCCGGGTCACCGGCGGCGAGATCCTCTTCCAGGGCAAGGACCTGCTGAAGCTGAAGGAGGAGGAGCGGCGGAAGATCCGCGGCGCCGAGATGGCGATGATCTTCCAGGACGCGCTGTCCTCCCTGAACCCGGTGCTCTCGGTCGGCGACCAGCTCGGCGAGATGTTCACCGTGCACCGGGGGATGTCGAAGAAGGACGCCCGCGCCAAGGCCGTGGAGCTGATGGACCACGTCCGCATCCCCGCCGCCAAGGAGCGGGTCAAGCAGTACCCGCACCAGTTCTCCGGCGGCATGCGCCAGCGCATCATGATCGCGATGGCGCTGGCCCTGGAACCCGCCCTGATCATCGCCGACGAGCCCACCACCGCCCTGGACGTCACGGTCCAGGCCCAGGTGATGGAACTGCTCGCGGAGTTGCAGCGCGAGTACAACATGGGGCTGATCCTCATCACCCACGACCTCGGCGTGGTCGCGGACGTCGCGGACCGGATCGCCGTGATGTACGCGGGCCGGATCGTGGAGACGGCCCCCGTGCACGACATCTACAAGTCACCCGCCCACCCGTACACCCGGGGCCTGCTCGACTCCATCCCGCGCCTGGACCAGAAGGGCCAGGAGCTCTACGCCATCAAGGGCCTGCCGCCGAACCTGATGCGCATCCCGCCGGGCTGTGCCTTCCACCCGCGCTGTCCCATGGCCCAGGACGTGTGCCGCACCGACGAACCTCCCCTGTACGAGGTCGACGAGGAGCGGGGCAGCGCCTGCCACTTCTGGAGGGAGTGCCTGCATGGCTGAGCCGATCCTCCGGATCAACGGTCTGGTCAAGCACTATCCGCTGACCACGGGCATCCTCTTCAAGAAGCAGGTCGGCGCGGTGAAGGCCGTGGACGGCGTGGACTTCGAGCTGGAGCGGGGCGAGACGCTCGGCATCGTCGGCGAGTCCGGCTGCGGCAAGTCGACGGTGGCGAAGATGCTGGTCAACCTGGAGCGCCCGACGGCGGGTTCGATCCAGTACAAGGGCGAGGACATCACCACGCTCTCCGGCAAGGCCCTGAAGTCGGTGCGCCGCAACATCCAGATGGTCTTCCAGGACCCCTACACCTCGCTCAACCCCCGGATGACCGTGGGCGACATCATCGGAGAGCCCTACGACATCCATCCCGAGGTGGCGCCGAAGGGCGACCGGCGGCGCAAGGTGCAGGACCTGCTGGACGTGGTCGGCCTCAACCCCGAGTACATCAACCGCTATCCGCACCAGTTCTCCGGCGGCCAGCGCCAGCGCATCGGCATCGCCCGGGGACTGGCGCTGCGCCCGGAGGTCATCGTCGCGGACGAGCCGGTCTCCGCGCTGGACGTCTCGGTGCAGGCCCAGGTGATCAACCTGATGGACCGGCTCCAGAACGACTTCGACCTCTCCTACATCTTCATCGCCCATGACCTGTCGATCGTCCGGCACATCTCCGACCGGGTCGGCGTGATGTACCTGGGCCGGATCGTGGAGATCGGCAGGGACGCCGAGATCTACGACCATCCCACGCACCCCTACACCCAGGCGCTCCTCTCCGCGGTCCCCGTCCCCGACCCCGAGGCCCGGGAACACCGGGAGCGGATCATCCTCGCCGGAGACGTGCCGTCCCCGACGAACATCCCCTCGGGCTGCCGCTTCCGCACCCGGTGCTGGAAGGCGCAGGAGCGCTGCGCGGTGGAGGTCCCCCTCCTCGCGGTCCCGCCCCACCTCCGCTCCCAGAAGGGCCCGGCGGCCCATGACTCGGCCTGCCACTTCGCGGAGGAGAAACAGGTGGTCCCGCCGGAGGAGCCGGAGTAACACGGAGGCAACTCGCCCGACGCGATTCCGATATACGGACGCGTCAGTCTGAACAACGTACGGCCGTGCGGGTGCCGTAAACGGGCCGGGAGCGCCATGTCTCCCGGCCCGTTGCCGTGCCTACATCCCCAACGACCGCTTCAGAAAGTCCACTTGGAGCAGCAGCAGGTTCTCCGCGACCTGCTCCTGGGGCGTCATGTGCGTCACCCCGGTCAGCGGGAGCACCTCGTGCGGGCGGCCCGCCGACAGCAGGGCCGAGGACAGGCGCAGGGCGTGCGCGACCACCACGTTGTCGTCGGCGAGGCCGTGCACGATCATCAACGGGCGGTGCTGCTCGGCCGGTTCCGCGAGCCCCTCGTCGGTGACCAGGGAGCTCTTCGCGTACGACCGCGGATGCGTGGCCGGGTCGCCCAGGTACCGCTCCGTGTAGTGGGTGTCGTACAGCCGCCAGTCGGTGACCGGGGCGCCCGCGATGCCGGCGTGGAAGACGTCCGGGCGGCGCAGCACGGCGAGGCCCGCCAGCCAGCCGCCGAAGGACCAGCCGCGGATCGCGACGCGGGACAGATCGAGCGGGTACGTCTTCGCGAGGTCCTGAAGGGCGTCGATCTGGTCGTCGAGCGTGACCGTCAGATCGTGGTGGATCGCCTTCTCCCAGGCGGGCGAGCGTCCCGGCGTGCCCCGGCCGTCCGCCACGATCACGGCGAACCCCTGGTCGGCGAACCACTGGGAGGTCAGGAGCGCGTTGTGCGCGGCGACCACCCGCGGACCGTGCGGACCCCCGTAGGGGTCCAGCAGAACCGGCAGGGAGGTGTCACCGCGGTAGTCCGTCGGCATAAGCACGGCGCACGGGACACGCCGTGCGCCCCCCTCGGTGAGCGTCACGCGCGGGGACAGACCGGGATCTTCGGCGTACGAGGGGGCGGTCGCGAGCTGCTTGCCGTCCCGGAACACCCGTACCCGCGCCCCTGGCCGGTCCAGTGAAGCGGAGACCAACACGGTCACGCCTCCGGCGCGTACCGCCGAGTGCACGCCGGGCTCCTGCGACACGCGCTCCACCCCGAGTTCGTTCACCCGGTACACGTGCACCTCGCCGATCTCCGGCTCCGCCGCCGTCTCCCCGGCCGAGGCCGCGACCAGCACGTCGTCGTCGGACACGTCCAGTACCGCACGGACGTGCAACTGCGCCCCGGTCAGCGGGCGTTCACCCACCGCGAGTACCCGCGCCCCGCCCTCGTCGGCGATCCGCACCAGCTGTCCCGAGGGGGTCCAGCACGGCACCCCGGCGAAAAGTTCCAGCCAAACTGGATCTTCGTCCGCGTGCACCATCCGGGTCGCCCCCGACTCCGGGTCCACGGCCAGGAACAACTGGCTGCGCTGGTCGCGCGCCTGGACCAGCAGAAGCGGGGCACCCGCCGCTGACCAGTGCACATGCGCCAGATACGGATAGCGGGCGCGGTCCCACGCCACCTCCGTGCGCCCCCCGTCGAGGCCGATCACGAACAGCCGCACGTCCGCGTTGGGGGTGCCCGCCGCCGGGTACGGCACGTGCTGTGGGTCACGTTCCGGATGGGCCGGGTCGGAGATCCACCAGCGGCTCACCGGTGTGTCGTCCACCCGCGCCACCAGCAGCCGGTCCGACTCCGGGCCCCACCAGAAGCCCCGCGAACGCCCCATCTCCTCGGCCGCGATGAACTCGGCGAGCCCGTAGGTGACCTGCTCCGGCTCCTCCTCGGCGAGCGTGCGGTCACCCTCGCCCTCGGCACCGACCACATGCAGCGCGCCCTGGGTGACGTAGGCGACATGACGTCCGTCGGGGGAGGGGCGCGGGTCGATCACCGGTCCCTGTACGGGGAGTTCACGCGCCGTCCCGGCCCGCAGCTCGGCCACGAAAAGCCGCCCTGACAACGCGAAAGACGCCAACTCCAGGGCTGCGTCGGTGGCGTAGCCGACGATGCCGGCGCCACCCTCGCGGCTGCGTTCGCGCCGGGCGCGCTCCTGCGGGGAGAGGCGCTCCGCCGTGCTCCCCAGGAGGGTGCGCGGGTCTGCCGCGACGCGCTCCCGGCCGCTCTCGGGGTCGAGCACCCAGAGCGCGCCCGCCCGGTCGGTGCCGGAGGAGGAGCGCAGGAACGCGACTCGCGAACCGTCGGGCGCCACGGTGAAGGACCGCGGCGCGCCGAGCGTGAAACGCTGGGTGCGGGCGTGCCGTCGGGGGAAGGAGTCAGACCTCGTCGTCATGCCCCGACCATATTGGCCATGCGCCCCCTTGTGCGGCCGTGCGCCGATCGATGCGCGCGTACGGATAGTTATGATCGTTAGCGCATAGTGGGTATGAACCTGCTGGTCGTTGTATGGATTTATCTGCCCCCTTAGTTCCGTCCTGTCCGACCCCCACGTCCCTGGGTTCTTTGGAGGTGAGCCGCCGTGGCACTCTCGATTTCGGCGGTGGTGCTGCTGGCGATCATCGTCTTCCTGCTCATCAAGAAGTCAGGACTGAAGGGCGGGCACGCGGTCGTCTGCATCCTGCTCGGCTTCTATCTCGCCTCGTCCACGATGGCGCCCACGATCAGCGACCTGACCACGAGCGTGGCCAGCATGATCGGCAGCATCAAGTTCTGATCACCCCTGGGCCTCACGTTTAGGGTGGGGCCCATGACGGAACTGCCCGCCCGGCGTCTGCTGCTCGTGCACGCGCACCCGGACGACGAGTCGATCAACAACGGCGCGACGATGGCCGCGTACGCCGCCGACGGTGCCCACGTGACCCTGGTCACGTGCACGCTCGGCGAGCGCGGCGAGGTCATCCCGCCCGACCTGGCCCATCTGTCCGGAGCGGCCCTCGGCCAGCACCGCCTGCGCGAGCTCACCGCCGCCATGCGCGCCCTCGGCGTCGACGACTTCCGTCTGCTCGGCGGCCCGGGCCGCTACAGCGACTCCGGAATGATGGGACTGCCCGACAACGACGACCCCGACTGCTTCTGGCAGGCCGATGTCGACGAGGCCGCCGGTCACCTCCTGGAGGTGATCCGCGAGGTCCGCCCCCAGGTCCTGATCACCTACGACGACAACGGCGGCTACGGCCACCCCGACCACATCCAGGCCCACCGGGTCGCCATGCGCGCCGCCGAGCTGGCCGCCGACGCGGGCCTGCCGATCGCCAAGGTCTACTGGAACCGCCTCCCGCGCACCGTCGGCGAGCAGGCCTTCGCCCGTCTGAAGGACGCGCTGCCCGACCTGCCGTTCACCAGGACGGCCGCCCTCGACGACGTCCCCGGAGTGGTCGACGACGAGCGGATCACCACCCTCGTCGACGGCACCGCGCACACCGCCGCCAAGACCGCGGCGATGGCCGCCCACGCCACCCAGATCACGGTGTCCGGCGAGTACTTCGTCCTCTCCAACGAGCTGGCACAGCCCGTCTTCACTACCGAGTACTACGAGTTGGCGCGCGGCGAGCGAAGCGAGACGGGGGTCCCCCCGGCCGAAGACCGGGGGAGGGCCGCGGCGCCCGAGACCGATCTGTTCGCGGGGATCGAGGACATGCGATGAAGACCGACCTCGCCCAGCCCCTGGCCCTGCCCTCCGCCGCCCGGGTCGCCCTGCTGTTCGGGCTCCTCGTGCTCGGCGCGGTCGTCGGCGCCGCGGGCGCGCTGATCCAGAGCGCCTGGTTCCCCGGCGGACTGCTGCTCGCGCTCGCCGGCGAGATCGGGCTCTGCCTCGGCGGCGCCCTCCTCGTCCGCGGCCGGGCCGGGGCCGTCGCTCCGGCCGGCGGCTGGATGGTCGCCGTCATCCTGCTCACCGCCAGCCGCCCCGAGGGCGACTTCGTCTTCGCCTCGGACGGCGGGTCCTACCTCTTCCTGCTCGGCGGGATGGCCGCGGCTGTGATGTGCGCCACCCTGGCGCCGACGCGGCAACCGGACGGCGACGGCGTCCGACTTGGCAAGTGACGTACCACTTCTCCGCGCCGCGCACGTGCGAGTCCCGTGTGGGTTTCCCCGGCGGTCGTGGGATACGGGCCAGAAGTGGCCAGTATGGTGGTGCGCGCCGCCGCCGCCCGAAGCAGTGAGGTCGAAACGGGCGGCGGAGCCAACCGGGAGAACCTGCCTTGAGTCGTGAAACTGAGAGTCCGTCCTCCGGGCCCAACGGGCGCGGCGGAGCCGCATACCCCTCGGGCACGCCGCCGTACGGGACGCCCGCGGTTCCCGACGGCGGTACGGACGCGGCCCGTTCGGCCGCGCGGCCGGAGGAGCGCAAGACCGAGACCACGCTGACGACCCGGATCCGGATCAACATCCCCGGGTCGCGGCCCATTCCGCCGGTCGTCGTGCGCAAGCCCGTCGCGGATGCCGACAGTTCCGAGGCCACCACCGGCACGGAGCCGCCCGCGCCGGGCGGCGCCACCTCCCCGCGCGCCCCCGAGCCGGCCCCCGAGGCGGCGGCACCGGCCGCTCCCGCCGAGGAGAAGGCCAGCGAGTGGTTCGCACCGCGCAAGTCCTCGGCCCCCAAGGCCGGTCCGGGCGGCGGCCAGAGCAACGGCGCCGGGATGCCCGGTGGTTCGGCCCCGGCACCGGGGGGCGCTGCTCCTTCGGGGCCGGCGCCGTCCGGCGCGCGTCCGGGCGCGGCGGCCCCGGGTCCGCGGCCCGGCGGAGCCGTCGGCTCCATGAACGTGCAGGGCGGCTCCCGCCCCGGTGGCACGAACGGCCCGGGGGTCGCGGGCGCGACCGGCGGACCCGTGGCGCCCGGCCACGGCGGCGGCACCGGCTCCTTCGACGTCACCGAGGCGCTGGCCGCGGGCCCGCTGGGCGGCGGCTCCCGCCCCGGCGACGAACCGCGCCGCGACGACCTGCCGTACTTCTCCGAGAACTTCTCCGACAACGGCGGCTCCCCGAACGGCTACGGCGGACCCGGCGGCCCGAACGGCGGACCCGGCGGCCCGGGCGGTCCCACCGGCTTCAACGGCCCGGGCGGACCCGGCGGTCCCGGCGGCCGGGGCGGCCAGCACGGGCCCGCGGGCCCGACGACCGGTCCGGTGACCGGAGACGGCCCGCTGGTGCCCCCGGCCGGCGGCGGCCCCGGGCCGATGAGCGGCCCCGGCCCGATGGGCGGTCCCGGCTCAGTGGGCGGTCCCGGCCCGATGGGCGGTCCCGCGGTTCCGGGCGCGCCCGGGATGCACGCCCCCGGCGGCGGCCTGAGCGACGACACCGCCATCCTCACCCCGCAGAAGCCGGCCCCCGAACCCGGCAGCCCCGGCTACGGCAATCCCGCGGACAACGTCTCCGGGCACACCGTCACCAGCGGTATCCCGGTCGTTCCGCCCACCGCCCAGAACGCCCCGTTCGGGCCGGGCGCGCACACCGAGGGCCCTCTGCCGCACACGGCCCCGAAGCTCCCCGAGCCGGTCGCCCAGCCCACGGCTCCCGCGCCGAAGAAAAAGAAGGGCCGCGGCAAGCTCGGCCTGCTCACCGGCGGAGTCATCGTGCTGGCCGGCGGTCTCTACGGCGCCGGGCTGCTGATGAACCACTCCGACGTGCCCAAGGGCACCACGGTGCTCGGCGTCGACATCGGCGGCGGCACCCGCGACGACGCGGTCAAGACGCTCGACGACGCCTTCGAGAAGCGGATCAACCAGGAACTGAAGCTCTCGGTCGGCGGCGAGACCGTCGCGCTCAAGCCGGACCAGGCCGGACTCCAGTTCGACGCCACGGCCACCGTCAGCGAGGCCGCGCAGAGCGACTACAACCCCGTCTCCGTGGTCGGCTCGCTCTTCGGCCAGGAACGCGTCGTCGAGCCCGTCATGCCGGTCGACGAGGAGAAGCTGCAGGCCGCGCTGAAGAACGCGGCGGGCGGCTCCGGCTCGGTCACCGAGGGCACGGTCTCCTTCAAGTCCGGCAAGGCGGTCGCCGTCTACGGCAAGCCCGGCCAGGGCATCGACGTCGCCAAGTCGACCGACGCGGTCGAGCAGGCGTACCGCACCCAGGTGGAGACGGGCACGGCCGCCCCGGTGAAGGTCGCGACGACCGCCCAGCAGCCGACGGTCTCCGACGCCGAGGTCGACCGGTTCATGAAGGAGTTCGCCGAACCGGCGATGTCGCAGAACGTCACCGTGCAGACGGACGCCGCGCACAGCATCCCGTTCGGCTCCCTGTCCCTGCCGAAGATCCTCGGCGTCAAGGCGGTCGACGGAAAACTCGTCGACACCTACGACCTCGACGCCCTGCAGAAGGCGTACGGCAGCACCTTCGACGGCGTGCTGATCACCCGCGGCACCGGTGAGAAGACGCCCGTCACGCCCCAGGACGTCGCCGGAGCCCTGAAGCAGGCGCTGCGCGGCAAGACGGCGGAGGAGCGCGTCGGAGTCATCGACACCGACCCGAGCTGACCCGGCCCGCTGTGCCGCACGACGTACGTCGTGCGGCACAGCGGACGCCCGACACGGAAGGGCCGGCCGCGGCTCCCTCAGTTCAGCATCGCCCGCGCCGCCTGGGCCTGCTGCCGGACGCTCGCCGAGGCCGCCTCGTCCACCGCGCCGACCACCTCCGCGTACGCCTCCAACTCCACCGCGCCCCGCAGGAAATCCCCCCGCTGCACCAGCAACTGAGCCCGCTCGTACCGCAACCGAGCCGGATGCGAGGGCAGCAGCAACGCCAGCTCGACCGCCCACAGAGACACGTCCGACCGCTCCGGCCGGGTCGCGGCCCAGGCCCGGATGTTGTTGAGGATCCGCGACACCACCTCCAGCGGTTCCGCGGGCACCAGCATCGACGGCTGCAGCGAAGCCCCCGTCGCCCCCGCCACCAACAGCTCCGCGTCCGCCCCGGTCAACGCCCGCCCTCCGTTGAACGGATCCGCGAGCACCTGCTCCTCAGGCTCCCCGAACCCGACCACGAAGTGCCCCGGCAGAGCCACGCCGTACACCGGCGCCCCGGCCCTGCGCGCCACCTCCACCCACACCACCGACAGCAGGATCGGCAGCCCGCGTCGCCGCCGCAGCACCTCGTGCAGCAGAGAGGACTCCAGCCGCTGGTAGTCGCCGGGCGCCCCCCGGAACCCGAGGCGCTCGCCGAGCAGCTCCCGCAGCGACACGGCCCACGAGCGCGGACCGCCCGGCCGGAACGGCAGCTGTCCCGCCAGCCGGTCCAGTTCGATCTGTGCCGCGTCCATGCCCGCCTCGTCCAGCGAGCCGTCCGCCTCGGCGCCCACCAGCAGGCACAGCGTCGACAGGTCGGGCCGTTCGGAGCGGGCCTCCTCGGCGAACCGCAGACGCAGTTCGGTCGAGCGTTCGGGAGACGGGGGATTGGGGGGAGGCATAGCAGGCTCGTGCCCTCTCACGGCGATCGGTTACCGGCCGGAGCCGGAGTTCTCCGGCGCGCGGTAGTGGTGGTACGCGTGGTGCGCCGCGAAGCCCGCCCCGGCGTACAGCGCCCGCGCCCCCGCGTTGTCCGTCTCGACCTGGAGCCAGGCCGCCGACGCGCCCTCCTCCAGGGCCCGCCCGGCCAGCGCGGCCATCACGGCGGAGGCGAGCCCCTGGCGCCGCAGCGCCGGATCGACCTCGACCGCGGCGAAGCCCGCCCAGCGTCCGTCGACGACACACCGCCCGATGGCCGCGGGAACACCGCCCTCACCGGGGACGGTCGCGAACCACACCGAGGCCCCGCTGCCCAGCACCTTCAGGGCCACCTCGCCCACGCCCTTGCGCTGGTAGCGCGCCAGCCATGCCTCGTCCGCCGTCCGGGACAGCACGACCTCGGCCGGCTCCTCCCGGTCGGCGAGCGGCGCGAGCGCACCGATCCACAGCTCGGCCGACACCTCACGCATCCAGCCCCGCCGCTCCAGCTCCGCGCACAGCAGCTCCTGTGTGCCCTCGGCGCCGGTGGCGGTCTGGATGTACGCGGGCAGCTCGCGCGTGTCGTACCAATGGCGTACGGCGGACAGGGCCTCGTCGAGCGGTGTGCCCGGGTCGCCCAGCGGGAGCACGGAGTTGGCGCGCCGGGTGAACCCCGCGGCGGCCCGCAGCTCCCATTCGCCGAGCCGCTCGCTCTCCACCGGCCGCCACGCGCGCGCGGCCACCCGCGCCAGTTCCTCGTACGAGGCCGCGGGTCCCCGTCGGCGGGCCGGGGCGCTCGGCACCACCTTGCCCGCGACCAGCGTTGATTCCGGAATGCGGACGGTCTCGCCGCTCTTCCGTGTGATCAGCAGCACACCGTCGTCCCATGATGCGAGAACACCCACCGTGTCGGTGAACTTCTCACCCTCGCGCGCCGGATCGTCCAGACGTCGCACCGATACCCGTTTGCCCACGTCAGCAGCGGTGATACGGACCTCAAGGCGCCCCGTCGCAGAGATTTCCACAGGTCAGTTCACCCCTCCTGTTCGGATCATGCCCAAGAACGGAGATACTAGGGGCGGGCATCGACGACGCCGCGCTCCCGCGCGCCAGGCGGCGGAGCCTGTGGAGGCCCGCCAGCGCCCTATCGAGGAGGAACGACAGCGTGACCTACGTCATCGCGCAGCCTTGTGTCGACGTCAAGGACAAGGCGTGCATCGAGGAGTGCCCGGTCGACTGCATCTACGAGGGCTCCCGGTCCTTGTACATCCACCCGGACGAATGCGTCGACTGCGGTGCCTGTGAGCCGGTCTGCCCGGTCGAGGCGATCTTCTACGAGGACGACACTCCGGAGGAGTGGAAGGACTACTACAAGGCGAACGTCGAGTTCTTCGACGAGCTCGGCTCTCCCGGCGGCGCCAGCAAGCTCGGCCTGATCGAGCGGGACCACCCCTTCATCGCCGCGCTGCCGCCGCAGAACGGCTGAGAGCGGCCCGCATCACCGCGCCGCCTCGGTCCCGTACGGCCTGATCGCCCTCGATCGCCTGCGGGACCGAGGCGTTCGCCGTACGGACGAGAAAGAGAGCCAGATCCCCGTGTCCGCAGTCTCCGACCGTCTCCCCACCTTTCCCTGGGACAAGCTGGCGCCGTACAAGGCGACGGCCGCAGCGCACCCCGGCGGCATCGTCGACCTGTCCGTCGGCACGCCGGTCGACCCGGTACCCGAGCTGATCCAGAAAGCGCTGATCGCGGCGGCCGACTCACCGGGCTATCCGACGGTCTGGGGCACGCCGGAACTGCGTGACGCGATCACGGGCTGGGTGGAACGCCGGCTGGGCGCCCGCGAGGTCACCCACCGGCACATCCTCCCGGTCGTCGGCTCCAAGGAACTCGTCGCCTGGCTCCCCACCCAGCTGGGCCTCGGCCCCGGCGACCGCGTCGCGTACCCCCGCCTGGCCTACCCGACCTACGAGGTCGGCGCCCGCCTGGCCCGCGCCGGGTACGAGGTCTACGACGACCCGACCGAGCTGGACCCGAACGGCCTGAAGCTCCTCTGGCTGAACTCCCCGTCGAACCCGACGGGCAAGGTGCTGTCGAAGGAGGAGCTGACGAGGATCGTCGCCTGGGCCCGGTCCCACGGCGTCCTGGTCTTCTCCGACGAGTGCTACCTCGAGCTGGGCTGGGACGCCGACCCGGTCTCCGTGCTCCACCCGGACGTGAACGGCGGCTCCTACGACGGCCTCGTCGCGGTGCACTCGCTCTCGAAGCGGTCGAACCTGGCCGGCTACCGCGCGGCCTTCCTGGCCGGCGACCCGGAGGTGCTGTCGCCCCTCCTGGAGATCCGCAAGCACGGCGGCATGATGACCTCCGCCCCGACCCAGGCCGCGGCGATCGCGGCCCTGGGCGACGACGAGCACGTCAGGATCCAGCGCGAGCGGTACGCGGCCCGTCGGGACGCCCTGCGCACGGCGCTCGTCCGCCACGGCTTCTCGATCGAGCACAGCGAGGCCAGCCTCTACCTCTGGGCCACCCGCGGCGAGTCCTGCTGGACCACGGTCGCCCACCTGGCCGACCTCGGCATCCTGGTGGCCCCGGGCGACTTCTACGGCGAGGCGGGCGAACAGCACGTACGCGTGGCGTTCACGGCGACGGACGATAGGGTCCAGGCAGCGGTAGCACGCCTGACCTGACCTGACGTGCCCCCCGGCCCGGCTGTGGGCAGTCGTTCCGCAGGGCGGAACGGGTGGGCACAGCCCCGAACTCCGGGCACGGACCGACAAACGGCGACGGGACCCAGGGAGCCAAGCGGCCCCCCAGGTCCCGTCGCCGTTCATGCAGGCGTCAGCCACCCAGCGGCAGGCTCCCGACCGGCAGGGACTCCGCCGCCGGCAGCCCACCCTTGGTCAGGGACTCCGTCGGCAGCCCACCCTTCGTCGCGGTGGACGCCGTGTCACCCACGATGTCCCCGGCCGAGCCGGCCGCGTCACCCGCGGTCCGCTGCGCCGCCGGAGCCGCCTTCTTGACGGCCTTGCCGCCGGTCTTGCCCGCGGCCGGCACCGACTTCTCGACCGCCTTGCCGCCGGTCTCGCCGGCGAGCTCGCTGACGTTCTGCGCCGCTCCGTCGACCGTGTTGCCCATGTTCGCCGCGTCCAGGGCGGTCAGACCGCCGAGGTTCTTGGCGGCGGGCAGTTCGGGGGCCGCGCTGGCGGAGCCGGCCGCACCGACCCCGGCGGCCGCTCCCGCAGCGACGAGCAGCGCGGCACGGGCGATCCGGCGGGTCAGGGGGAGGGTCATGATGCTCCTTCGACGGGTCTGTTGGTGAGAACGGTGTTTCTGTCCCGACCGGAGGTGATCTCCGGCCTCGGACGCAGTGACTACCGCTCGAAGTCCGCGAAGGTTGCGGCGGAGTAACGTAAAGAGTTGGTAATGCGTCGCATTATCTGCTGTGGATAAAAACGGGCAAAGAGTCCGGGCCCCGAAAGCCTGCCGAATCCTTACAGCCCTTTGTTCTCAAGGGTTTTGTGCGATGACGGGATGTGCGCCGCAAAACCCTTGTACATCGTCAGGCGCCGCGGACCCCGGTAACCCGCGCGGATGACCTCCCGCACTACTGCGCGGTCACGATCCGGACGGACCCGGTGTTCTTCTCCGCCCCCGGCGCGCCCTCGGACTCGCTCGCCCGCCACTGACTGTCCGTGTTCCCGGCGGTCCACTCGCGCCCTGCGTACGACACGCGTTCGATGCGCAGGGCGGAGGCGTTGGCCACGGCCCAGTGCGCGAGCTGCCAGCCGCGCTGGGTGACGCTGCCCTTGCCGGAGCCCTCGGTCACGGGCAGCGTGAGACCGCGCCCGCCGCTCTCGGTGCTCGGGGAGGCGGTAGCAGCCGCGTCACGCTCACCGACGACCGCACCCGCCGACTTCAGCACGTCCTGTCCGAAGTCCCGCGCGAGCGCGGTCCGCACCGCGTCCGTCCCCGCCACCGCGGTCGTGCCCGGGCGGCCCTCGCAGGTCAGCGTGGCGGCCGCACGGCCGGTCAGGGCGGCGGCGAGCAGAGAGGCGTCCTGCTCGTGCTTGGCGTACGCGTCCGGGAAACCGCTGCGCTGCACGCGCTGCGCGGCGACGGTGAGCGGCAGCTCGGTGTAGCCGTCCACCTTGACCAGGTGGTCGTAGAAGATCCCCGCCGAGTAGGTGGGGTCCATGATCTCCTTCTCGGTGCCCCAGCCCATCGAGGGCCGCTGCTGGAACAGGCCGAGCGAGTCCCGGTCGCCGTGGTCGATGTTGCGCAGCGCCGACTCCTGGAGCGCGGTGGCCAGCGCTATGGTCACGGCCCGCTCGGGCAGGCCGCGGCCGGTGCCCACGGCGGTGATCGTCGCCGCGTTCACGGCCTGCTCCGGCGTGAACTCGTACGTCGCCCCGTCCTCGTCGGCCGAGACGACCTCGCAGCCCGGCGCCCCCGCGCCTCCGGTGACGTACTGCACGACGAGATAGCCCGCGACGGCGAGCAGGACCACGAAGGCCGCCCCGAAACGGAAGAGGCGGCCACGGCGTCGGGAGGTGGGGGACGGCTCTGGCACGCGTACAAGGTACTGGAGAGTAGAGCGCCCTCCGAGACCGGTGGGGAAACTGGTCCGAGGGCCCGGAGTTCCAGGGGCGCTAGGGTCGAGGGCATGCCCGATACCGCGCTTGACCTCACGCTGGACGCCGCGCGCCTGACCGCGCGGCTCGTCGACTTCCCCTCCGAGAGCGGAACCGAGAAGCCGCTCGCGGACGCGATCGAGACCGCCCTGCGGGCCCTGCCGCACCTGACGGTCGACCGGTACGGCAACAACGTCGTGGCGCGCACGAACCTCGGCCGCGCGGAGCGCGTGATCCTCGCCGGCCACATCGACACCGTCCCGATCGCGGACAACGTGCCCTCCCGGCTCGACGACGACGGCGTCCTGTGGGGCTGCGGCACCTGCGACATGAAGTCCGGGGTGGCGGTACAGCTGCGGATCGCCGCGACCGTCCCCGCCCCCAACCGGGACCTGACCTTCGTCTTCTACGACAACGAAGAGGTCGCCGCACACCTCAACGGGCTGCGGCATGTGGCCGAGACCCACCCCGACTGGCTCGCGGGCGACTTCGCGGTGCTGCTGGAGCCCTCCGACGGCCAGGTCGAGGGCGGCTGCCAGGGCACGCTGCGGGTGCTGCTGAAGACGAAGGGCGAGCGGGCCCACTCGGCGCGCGGCTGGATGGGCTCCAACGCGATCCACGCGGCGGCCCCGATCCTGGCCCGCCTCGCCTCGTACGAGCCGCGGTGGCCGGTGATCGACGGTCTCGAGTACCGGGAGGGGCTGAACGCGGTCGGCGTCTCGGGCGGGGTGGCGGGCAACGTGATCCCCGACGAGTGCGTGGTGACCGTCAACTTCCGGTACGCCCCCGACCGCACCGAGGAGGAGGCGCTGGCCCACGTCCACGAGGTGTTCGCGGACTGCGGGGTGGAGGAGTTCGTGGTGGACGACCACAGCCCCGGTGCGCTGCCCGGCCTCTCCCACCCCGCGGCGGCGGCCTTCATCGAGGCGGTGGGCGGGACGCCGATGCCGAAGTACGGCTGGACCGACGTGTCCCGGTTCTCGGCCCTCGGGGTTCCGGCGGTGAACTACGGCCCCGGCAACCCGCACCTGGCCCACAAGCGGGACGAACGGGTGGAGACGGCGAAGATCCTCGACGGCGAGGAGCGCCTGCGGGCCTGGCTGACGGCGTAGGCGCTGTCGGGGCCGGGGGGACGCCGGTCACGCCGATGTCCCCCGTCCGTAACCCGCGTAGATCTACGCTGAGGTGGAACAACCGCAAGCGGAGGGAGCGCACATGGCTACCGGGAACCCCGAGGGCAAGAAGCAGCCGCCGGAGGAACAGCGCCTGGGACCGGTCCTCCGACGGCGGGACCAGGTCACGGCGAGCACCACGGACCAGCGGCTGCTGGACGCGGGCGGTCCGTCGGACTGGGTCCACACGGACCCCTGGCGCGTCCTGCGCATCCAGTCGGAATTCATCGAGGGCTTCGGCACGCTGGCCGAGCTGCCGCCCGCGATCAGCGTGTTCGGCTCGGCGCGGACGCCGGTGGACTCCGCCGAGTACGAGGCGGGGGTGCGGCTCGGCCGCGGCCTGGTGGAGGCCGGCTTCGCGGTGATCACGGGCGGTGGCCCGGGGGCGATGGAGGCGGCGAACAAGGGCGCCTGCGAGGCGAAGGGCATCTCGGTCGGGCTCGGCATCGAGCTCCCCTTCGAGCAGGGCCTCAACCCCTACGTCGACATCGGCCTGAACTTCCGCTACTTCTTCGTTCGCAAGATGATGTTCGTGAAGTACGCGCAGGGCTTCGTGGTCCTGCCCGGCGGCCTCGGCACCCTGGACGAACTCTTCGAGGCCCTGACCCTGGTCCAGACCCAGAAGGTCACCCGCTTCCCCATCGTCCTCTTCGGCACGGAGTACTGGGGCGGCCTGATCGACTGGCTCCGCAACACCCTGGTGGCCCAGGGCAAGGCCTCGGAAAAGGACCTGCTCCTCTTCCACGTCACGGACGACGTGGACGAAGCCGTGGCCCTGGTCTCGAAGGAGGCGGGCCGCTAGCGCGGGGCCCCGGCGGGGGAAGGCCTACGCCAGCCCCCGCCGGGCGACCGCCGGAGGGCGATGCCCGGCGATGGACGCCACCATGTCCACCACCTGCCGCGTCTCCGCGACCTCGTGGACCCGGTACACCTGCGCCCCCAGCCATGCCGACACCGCCGTCGTGGCGAGGGTCCCGACCACCCGCTCCTTCACCGGCCGGTCCAGCGTCTCTCCCACGAAGTCCTTGTTGGACAGGGACACCAGCACCGGCCACCCCGTCGCGACCATCTCCGACAGCCGCCGCGTCGCCTCCAGACTGTGCCGCGTGTTCTTCCCGAAGTCGTGCCCGGGATCGATCATCACCGACTCCCGGGGAACCCCGAGCGCCACGGCCCGCTCGGCCAGCCCCACGGTCACCCGGAGGATGTCCGCCATGACGTCGTCGTAGGTCACCCGGTGCGGCCGGGTACGAGGCTCCGCGCCACCCGCGTGCGTGCACACCAGACCCACCCGGTACCGGGCCGCCACCTCCGCGAGCCGGGGATCCACTCCGCCCCACGCGTCGTTCAGCACATCCGCGCCGGCCTCGCAGACCGCCTCCCCGACCTCGGCCCGCCAGGTGTCCACCGAGATGACGACCTCGGGAAACCGCCGCCGCACCTCCGCCACGAACCCCACAGTCCGCCGCGCCTCCTCGGCCGCGGACACCTCTTCACCGGGCCCGGCCTTGACCCCGCCGATGTCGATGATGGCCGCCCCCTCCGCCACGGCCTGCTCCACGCGCGCGAGGGCCGGCTCGTCCCGGAACGTGGCCCCCTGGTCGTAGAAGGAGTCCGGGGTCCGGTTCACGATCGCCATGATCACCGGCTCATGCGTGTCGAACTCACGCCTGCCCAGCCTGAGCATCCCCTGTGAACCTCTCCCGTACGTCCTGATCATCGGCCGCCTGCGACCCTAACCGTCAGAGTCGCATGGCACGATCGGACCCTGACACACTCGACCGCACAATCGCACCGACCGTGGGGACCTCAGCGATGGTTATGTTCTTGTTCCTGGTCGTCGCGCTCGCCGTCGTGGTCGCCGCGGTGACCCTCGCGGTGGTGGGCGGCGGCGAGGGCGGTGGCCCGCTGCCGGAGGCCGCGCCCGAGCGCCTCCAGGACCCGCTCCCGCTCGACCGTCCGGTGAGCCGCGCCGACGTCGACGGCCTCCGCTTCCCCCTCGCCGCCCGCGGCTACCGCATGGCGGACGTCGACGACGCCCTCACCCGCCTCGGCGCGGAGCTCGCCGAGCGCGACGCCCGTATCGCCGACCTGGAGTCCGCCCTCGCCGGCGCCCGCGCGGGAGCCCAGGTGTCCATGGAGAAGCGCGCCGAGGAGGACCAGTGAGCGACGGCACGGCCCTCGCGGGTCCGGACGGCGTCCTGCGCTGCCCCTGGGCCCTGTCCACACCGGACTACGTGACGTACCACGACGAGGAGTGGGGCCGCGCGGTCCACGGCGACGACGCCCTGTTCGAGCGCCTCTCCCTGGAGGCCTTCCAGTCCGGCCTCTCCTGGATCACGATCCTGCGCCGCCGCCCCGGCTTCCGCGCCGCCTTCGCCGAGTTCAGGATCGAGAAGGTCGCCGCCTTCACGGACGAGGACCGCGAGCGCCTGCTGGCCGATCCGGGCATCATCCGCAACAGGGCCAAGATCGACGCCACCCTGGCCAACGCACGCGTGCTGGCGGACTGGGCCCCGGGCGACCTGGACGAGCTGATCTGGTCCCACGCCCCCGAGCCGGGCCCGGCCCCGAAGACCATCGCGGACGTCCCGGCGGTCACCGCGGAGTCGACGGCCCTGTCGAAGGCCCTGAAGAAGAAGGGCCTCCGATTCGTGGGCCCGACGACGGCGTACGCGCTGATGCAGGCCTGCGGCCTGGTGGACGACCACCTGGCGGCCTGCGGCGCCAGAACCCGCCCTTAGCGGCTTCTCGAAGCCCCTACCGCCCCTACCGCCCCAGGTACTTCGGCTTCTCCTTGTTCACGAAGGCCTGTACGGCGATGGCGTGGTCCTCGGACGCCCCCGCCCGGGTCTGGAGCTCGTCCTCCTTCTCCAGCGTCTCGGCCAGTGAGTGGGAGGAGCCGAAGGCCACCGCCTCCTTGATCGCCGCGTACGCCACCGTCGGCCCCTCGGCCAGGGCCCGGGCCACCTTCTCGGCCTCGTCCCGCAGCTCGGCACTCGGCACGACCCGGTTGGCGATGCCCAGCTCGTACGCCTCCTGAGCCTTGATGCTGCGAGGGAAGAGCAGCAGGTCAGCGGCGCGCCCGGGTCCGACGACGCGAGGCAGCGTCCAGGAGATGCCCGAGTCCGCGGTCAGCGCCACCCCGGCGAAGGACGTGTTGAAGGCGGCCGAGTCGGCCACGACCCGGTAGTCCGCGGCGAGGGCGAAGCCGAACCCCGCGCCCGCCGCGACCCCGTTCACCCCGGCCACGACCGGCTTCGCCATCTCCGTCAGCGCCCGGGCGATCGGGTTGTAGTGCTCACGCACCGTGCTCATCACCTGTCCGGACCCCTCGGCCAGCAGCCCGATGTGCTCCTTCAGGTCCTGCCCCACACAGAACGCCCGGTCACCGGCCGCGGTGAGCAGCACCGCCCGCACCGAGGAGTCCGCGCCCGCCGCCGTCACGGCCTCCCGCAGCGCGACCTTCGTCTCGATGTTCAGCGCGTTCATCGCCTCGGGACGGTTGAGCGTGATCGTCGCGAGCCCGTCGCTCACCTCGTAGAGCACGGTGTCGGCCATGGCGTATCCCCTCCGGTGTCGCGGCTGAAGTCCGCGGCCGCTGTCCGGCCGCCGCCTTGAGGACAGCATGGCGGAGATCGCCGGGAGCGCACGTGTGACCTGCGTCAAAGAAATCGAGGCCGTTTTCGTTCGGCGGACACGCGTGCGGCGGCGCAGTATCGCAGTCACATCGCCGAATTGAGTGGTTTTGCTCGCGCGCGTTGCCCAAGCGATGCCGACCGATGTTGGTCATCGGGTCCTGCGATGCGGGATAATGGCTTGGAAGCAATGTGTTCGATGCCGGTGTCGCGTGTCCCTCCGGGACCGCGCATGCCCTCCATGGGGCCGTCGGCTTTGACTATGAGCTGGTTTCAGGAAGGGGAACGAGCATGGCGGCCATGAAGCCGCGGACGGGCGACGGCCCGCTCGAGGTGACCAAGGAGGGGCGGGGCATCGTCATGCGCGTTCCGCTCGAAGGCGGCGGTCGGCTCGTCGTCGAGCTGACCCCTGACGAGGCCGACGCGCTCGGCGACGCCCTCAAGAAGGTCGTCGGCTGACGCGCAAGCGACCATACCCTTTCAGCTGCCCCGGCATCCCATGAGGTGCCGGGGCGGCTGTTTTCCCGGGTGTACGCCCTGATGGCTCAGCTGTCCCGGCCGCGTTCTGCCGGGTTCTGCCGACTCAGCGCTTGACAGCGCACAGCAGCCCGTCGCCGACCGGCAGCAGCGACGGCACCAGGTCCTGGCTCTCGCGCACCGCGCGCAGCAGCTCGCGCAGCCGCAGCACCTCGGTCGGCTGCGGGCCCGAGTCGACCGTGCGGCCGTTCGCGAAGACGCCCTCGAAGACCACCAGGCCACCCGGACGCAGCAGGCGCAACGATTCAGCGAGGTAGTCGAGGAACTCGAGCCGGTCGCCGTCGCAGAAGACGAGGTCGTAGCCGGCGTCCGCGAGCCGGGGCAGGACCTCCAGCGCCCGGCCGGGGATGAACCGGGCCCGGTTGCTGGCGAAGCCCGAGGCGCGGAAGGCCTGCCGGGCGAACTGCTGGTGCTCCGGCTCGGGGTCCACGGTGGTCAGGACGCCGTCCGGGCGCATGCCGTGCAGGAGGTGGATGCCGGAGACGCCGGTGCCGGTACCGATCTCCGCGACCGCCTTCGCGTCCACGGTGGCGGCGAGCATCCGCAGCGCGGCGCCCGTGCCGGGGGACACCGAGCGCAGGCCCGCATCACGGGCCCGGTCGCGGGCCCAGCGCAGGACGTCGTCCTCGGCGACGTAGGCGTCGGCGAACGCCCAGCTCGTCTGCCGGTTGCCGGTAATGACCCTCTCCTGTCCCCGTGGTTGCCTGGGCGTGACTGTATCCGTTGCGCCCGGGAACCCGCAGATGGGACCAGGCGTTTAGAAGGGTGGGAGACGCGAGGGGGGACACGGTTGGATCACGACGGCGGGCCGGAGGACGAGCACATGCTGACGCAGTCGCATGAGCCGTATCAGCCCAGATCAATTTCTCGTAAAACCGCTTATCCGGAGCTAACGGGCGAGGTGGCTATGGTAGGGGCTCCACTGGACACCACCAGAGCCGACAGGGGAGGTGCGGCTGCGCCTGTGGATCGGGGAGGAGTGCTGAGGCGCTTTCTCGGATCGGCGGGCAGGCCGAAATCCGTGAACGACACCGCTGCTGACCACCACGCCGACGACTACGCCCAGACCGCGACCTTCTCCACCGACGCGGACGGGCAGGCGTGGACTCCGCCCACGTGGGAGGAGATCGTCAGCACGCACAGCGGCCGCGTCTACCGCCTCGCGTATCGCCTCACCGGCAACCAGCACGACGCCGAGGACCTCACCCAGGAGGTCTTCGTCCGCGTCTTCCGCTCGCTGTCCACCTACACCCCGGGCACCTTCGAGGGCTGGCTGCACCGCATCACCACCAACCTCTTCCTGGACATGGTCCGGCGCAAGCAGCGCATCCGCTTCGACGCCCTCGGCGAGGACGCGGCCGAGCGGCTGCCCAGCCGCGAGCCGTCCCCGCAGCAGGTCTTCAACGACGCGCACTTCGACGCCGACGTCCAGCAGGCTCTCGACACCCTCGCGCCCGAGTTCCGGGCCGCGGTCGTCCTGTGCGACATCGAAGGGCTCTCCTACGAGGAGATCGCCGCGACCCTCGGCGTCAAGCTCGGCACCGTCCGGTCCCGGATCCACCGTGGCCGCTCGCAGCTGCGCAAGGCCCTGGCGCACCGCTCCCCGGAGGCCCGGGCCGAGCGCAGGTCCTTCGTGCCACGGGTGCCCGCCCTGGGGGGAGGGGGCGCGACCGCGTGACTGGATCCCGACCCGAACCCGCCGAGCGACGCCTCGCGGAGCATCATCTTGGGGACCGACTCGCCGCCCTGGTGGACGGAGAGCTCGGTCATGACACGCGCGAGCGGGTCCTCGCCCACCTGGCCACCTGCGCCAAGTGCAAGGCGGAGGCCGACGCCCAGCGCAGGCTGAAGAACGTCTTCGCGGAAGCGGCCCCGCCGCCTCCCTCCGAGAGCTTCCTGGCCCGCCTCCAGGGACTGCCGGGAGGCGACCCGGGCAGTGGCTCGGCGCTGGGCGGGGGCACGTTCGGCGGACTCTCCGATCGGCCCGGCACCGGCGCCTTCGGGGTGAAGCGGGGCGAGCGCTTCGAGTTCGGTTACGTCCCGGCCCGCCCGCACACCCCCGCGCTCGCCGGCTCCCCGGCCGGCGGCGGCTTCCGTGTGCACCCCGTGGGCCGCCCCGACGCCGACCGGCCCTCCTCGCGCGGGCTGCGGTTCGCCTTCGCCGCCGCCGGTGCGGTGTCGTTGGCGGCCATCGCGCTCGGCGGCGTCACCACCGGTGTCCCGGCCGAGACCGACGCGCGCGGCTCGGGCGCGGGCAGCAATGTGACGCCGGCGCGCAGTCAGGGCAGTGGAGCCGCCACGGTCCCCGAGAACCAGCGCCGCCGTGGCGTCGGGCCGCTGCTCGTCCAGGGCCAGGGCCAGCGGGCGCTCGGTGACACCCCGGCCGCCGCGACCTCGGTGTCCGCGCCGCTGCTGCCCGGAGTGCCCGCGCCGGGTGCCGGTCAGCTCCAGGGGTCGGCCACGCCGGTGGTGGCGGGCGCGACCGTCACGTCACCGCTCATACGCCCGCTCAGCGCGACCCCGCCGCTCACCCTGACCTCCTGGCACACCGCCCCGGAGGTCGCGACTCCAGGGCTGCTCGCCGCTCCCGTCCCCGACGCGACCGCGTCCCCGTCCGCCTCCGCCACCTCGTTCACCACCGGCCGCTGACCAGGCCTCTGCGCGGCGGCCCACGAACCTGGTTGAATCCAGGGTGGGCCGCGCCCACGGCAAGAGCCGGGCGCGGCGGCGGAGTTCGAGGAGCCGTGGCCACCGCCGATGATTCGTGCCGCGGCCGGCTGTGGGGAGAGCATGGACGAGGGGAAGCCCACGAAGGCGAAATGGTGGAGCCGTCCTCGGCTCCAGGGGCCTTCGGCCCAGACGGAGGGGGCGACGACGGAGGCGCCGCCGCCCGGACCGGCCCCGGCCCCGAACGCCGAC
Source organism: Streptomyces sp. NPDC043726 (assembly GCF_056436565.1). Classification (NCBI taxonomy): domain Bacteria; kingdom Bacillati; phylum Actinomycetota; class Actinomycetes; order Kitasatosporales; family Streptomycetaceae; genus Streptomyces; species Streptomyces sp. NPDC043726. The sequence goes on along the minus strand of NZ_JBWKCI010000001.1, from coordinate 304,080 downwards.
GGTGACTTCGAACTGGAGCGGCCCCTCGCGGACGGCGCCTCCACCGAGGGCGACTACGAGCTGAGCCGGCCGACGGGACAGCCGGACCCGGCCGCCGAGGCCGGTGCCGCGCACGCCGGGGGCACCGATACGCCCTCGCCCGCCCCGGACGCCCCGGCGCCCGCCGACGAGCGCCCGCGCCCGCTGCACGACCCCGACCCCTACAGCACCCCGCCCTACGGCGAGCCCGGCCCCTGGGCCCCCGCCCCTCCGGTACAGCACCCGGCGACGACCCCGGCCCACGGCACAGCCGTACCGGCGCCCACCCCGGCCTCCGCGCCCGCCCCGGCACCGATGCCCGCCCCGGCGCCCGCGCCCACCTCGGCACCCATGCCCGCCCCGGCCCCGGGAACAGCCCCCACCCCCGGCCCTCCGGCGCCCGGCGCGCCCGCCCACGCCTCCCCGCTCCCGCCCCCGGCCCCCCTGCAAGCCGCGGCCCCCGCCCCCTGGCAGAACTACGACCCCTGGGCCCCGGGCCCCCTCACCGGTCCCCTCCAGCAGAACGGGGCCGTCGTGCCCAGCGAGGGGCAGCGGCGCAAGCGGGCCAGGAAGGCGCTGCTCGTGGGGGCGTTGCTGCTCGCGCTCGCCTCCGGGGGCGTCGGAGGCGTCGTAGGGGCGTATCTGGAGCGGAACGGCGGTGTGGGGGACGTGGAGCTGCCGCAGGCCGCCGCCGAGCCCTCCGGGCGGGCTCCGGACAGTGTCGCCGGGATCGCCGCGCGGGCGCTGCCCAGTGTGGTGACCCTGCATGTGTCCGGCGGCGAGGAGCAGGGCACCGGAACCGGCTTCGTGCTGGACGACCGGGGCCACATCCTGACCAACAACCACGTCGTGGAGCCCGCCGGTTCCGGTGGCGAGATCTCCGTGACCTTCCACAGCGGCGACACCGCCGAGGCCACCGTCGTCGGACGGGACAGCGGCTACGACCTCGCCGTGGTGAAGGTGACCGGCGTCAGCGGGCTGACCCCGATGACGCTCGGCAACTCCGACAACGTCCAGGTCGGCGACCCGGTCGTCGCCATCGGCGCCCCCTTCGACCTGGCCGGCACCGTCACCTCCGGCATCATCAGCGCCAAGGAACGGCCCATCACGGCCGGCGGCGAGAGCGGGAACGCCAGCGATGTGTCCTACGTCGACGCCCTCCAGACCGACGCGCCCATCAACCCCGGCAACTCCGGCGGGCCCCTGCTGGACGCCAAGGCCCGGGTCATCGGCATCAACTCCGCGATCCGCTCCGCCGACAGCGGCTCCGAACTGGACGGCGGACAGGCCGGTTCCATAGGGCTCGGGTTCGCCATCCCGATCAACCAGGGCAAGCGGGTGGCCGAGGAGCTGATCAACACCGGCAAGGCGACCCACCCGGTCATCGGCGTCACCCTCGACATGGACTACTCGGGCGACGGCGCCCGGGTCGGCACGAAGGGCAGCGAGGGCGGCGCGGCGGTCACCTCGGGCGGTCCCGGCGACAAGGCCGGTATCGAGCCCGGGGACGTCATCACCGCGATCGACGGCCAGCGGGTCCACTCCGGCGAGGAGCTGATCGTGAAGACCCGCGCCCACCGCCCCGGCGACCGGCTGGAGCTGACCCTCCGGCGGGACGGCGAGGAGCTCACCCTCTCGCTGGTCCTCGGTTCCTCGGACGGCGATTGACAGAAACCTCACAGGTGGGGGCGAGCACCCCCTCTCACAAGGCAAACAACCGGAAAACCCTCGATCCGCGCACACTCGGAACCGGCGGGACAGTACCGGTCGTACGGGAACGGCAGGTACCGTGGACCCGGCCCGGATCGCAAGGAGCTTCAGGTGTTCAATGACATAGGACCGCTCGAGCTGGTGACGCTCATCGTCCTCGCCGTGCTCGTCTTCGGTCCGGACAAGCTCCCGAAGGTCATCCAGGACGTGACGCGGACGATCCGCAAGATCCGCGAGTTCTCGGACAGCGCCAAGCAGGACATCCGGCAGGAACTCGGCCCGGAGTTCAAGGACTTCGAGTTCGAGGACCTCAACCCCAAGACGTTCATCCGCAAGCAGCTGGACAACGACGAACTGGGGCTCAAGGAGATCCGCAACGGCTTCGACCTGAAGAAGGAGATGGCCGAGGTCACGGACGCGGTCCACAGCCGCGACTCCGACTCCTCCTCGTCCTCCGCCTCTTCCTCGGGCGACCGCCTCGACATGACGAAGAAGCCCGACGAGCGCCCGCCCTACGACGCGGACGCCACCTGAGCCGTACGCGATACACGCGACGCACGCGTGCGTACGTGACGCGTTTCATAGCTTTCCGAGGCGCCCGAGCGGCCTGAACACGCCGCTCGGGCGCCTCGCGCGCCGGGCGGTTTCCCGGCTGCTCTCAGCGGTGTGGATATGCTGCCGAGTTGTTGTGCGGGCCGTACGCCAAAAAGCGAGGCCGCCCGAAGGGGGGCGGGCCGCCCCGGTCCGCCGAGAGCGAGGAGGCGTCCGGGCACATGGAGACGACGAGTCAGGCGGTCGCGCAGGCGCCGGCCGCGGAGGGCGGACAACAGGTCCCCTCCGCCCGGCGTACGGTCGACGGCTACCTGCTGGCGCCCTTCCCTTGGTACGGCCTCGACGAGGCGTTCACGGGACCGCGCTGGCTGATGCAGGTCGGAACGGCGGCCGACGGGGCCGTCGAGCACGGGTCGATCGGACACGGCGACGAGCCTTCGGTGCGCAACGAAGCCACGGAGGACCGGGAGAAGTTCGCGGTCGTGGTGACCGTCGCGGCCCATCCGTCCCGCCGCAGCGCCGACGGCACGGGGCTGTTGGAGGCCACGTCCGTCTCCTCGGCGGCCTGGCTGGCGGGGGTGGGGCTGCTGTCCTTCACCTGGCCCGGGCAGATGGACCACTCGCTGCGGGACGACTGGCTGGAGCAGCAGACGGAGACCGCGTGGGCGCTGGCCGACGACCTGGAAGGGTCCGAGTGGTCGACGCTTTCCCTGCCCGTCGACGGGGTGCCCACGCCCTTCCACTACCGGGAGTCCGAGTTCGGCTGGGTGCTCGCCGGGTCCACGCAGGAAGGCGTCCACGTGGGGGCGTACGGCAGAGGGATGAGCGCCTACGGGCTCGGTTTCGCCATGATCAAGGACATCGCCGAGTACGCGTGATCGCCGAGTACGCATGACGAAGGGCGCCGCACGGAAGCGGCGCCCCAGGCCTTGGTCCCGTTCTTCGGCGTAGGCCTAGAACTTGTTCTTCGGCGTGATCCCCAGGGACAGTCCCGAAAGGCCCCGCTGCCGACCGCCCAGCTTGCCGGCGATCGCGCGCAGCGCGCTGCCCGCCGGGCTGTCCGGGTCCGTCAGGACCACCGGCTTGCCCTCGTCGCCGCCCTCGCGGAGGCGGACGTCGATCGGGATGTTGCCGAGGACCGGGACCGTCGCGCCGGTGGTGCGGGTCAGGCCGTCGGCGACCGTCTGGCCGCCGCCCGTGCCGAAGACGTCGACCATCTCGCCGCAGTGCGGGCAGGGCAGCCCGGACATGTTCTCGACCACGCCGACGATCTTCTGATGGGTCTGCACGGCGATGGATCCGGCCCGCTCGGCCACCTCGGCGGCCGCCTGCTGCGGGGTCGTCACGACCAGGATCTCGGCGTTCGGCACCAGCTGGGCGACCGAGATCGCGATGTCACCGGTGCCGGGCGGCAGGTCCAGCAGCAGGACGTCCAGGTCGCCCCAGTACACGTCCGCCAGGAACTGCTGGAGCGCGCGGTGCAGCATCGGGCCGCGCCACACCACGGGCGCGTTGCCCGGCGTGAACATGCCGATGGAGATCACCTTCACGCCGTTCGCGGACGGCGGCATGATCATGTTCTCGACCTGGGTCGGGCGGCCGTCTGCGCCCAGCATGCGGGGCACGGAGTGGCCGTAGATGTCGGCGTCCACGACACCGACCTTCAGACCGTCCGCGGCCATCGCCGCCGCCAGGTTCACCGTCACCGAGGACTTGCCGACGCCGCCCTTGCCGGAGGCGACCGCGTACACACGGGTCAGCGAGCCCGGCTTGGCGAAGGGGACCTCGCGCTCGGTCTGGCCGCCGCGCAGCGCGGTCGCCAGCTCCTTGCGCTGCTCGTCGCTCATGACGTCCAGCGTGACGTCGACGCCGGTGACGCCCTCCACGCGGGAGACCGCCTCCGTGACGCGCTGCGTGATCGTGTCCCGCATCGGGCAGCCGGACACGGTCAGGTACACGGTGACCGCGACCGTTCCGTCCGCGCCGATCTCCACCGACTTGACCATCCCGAGTTCGGTGATGGGGCGGTTGATCTCGGGGTCGTTCACCGTCGACAGTGCTTCGCGCACCGCGTCTTCCGTAGCCATAAAGACGATGGTACGGCGACCCCGGGGGCCTTCGGGATGCTCTTCAGCGGTCGTCTGCGTCACGTCCGGTGGACCGTTCTGCCGGGAATACGACATGGCCGTCCGCGCGGTGGCCGTCGAGCTCCTTGAGCACGTCCTGGAGTTCGGAGCGGATCCAGTCGCGGGTGGCGACCTCGCCGAGGCCGATCCGCAGCGCGGCGATCTCCCGGGTCAGGTACTCGGTGTCCGCGATCGACCGCTCGTTCTGCTTGCGGTCCTGCTCCAGGTTGACGCGGTCGCGGTCGTCCTGCCGGTTCTGCGCGAGCAGGATCAGCGGGGCCGCGTAGGAGGCCTGGAGCGAGAGCATCAGGGTCAGGAAGATGAACGGGTACTCGTCGAACTTCAGGTCCTTCGGCGCGAACACGTTCCACAGCACCCAGACGATGATGGCGACCGTCATCCAGACGATGAACCGCCCGGTGCCGAGGAAGCGCGCGATGCGCTCCGAGAGCCGTCCGAAGGCCTCCGGGTCCCACTCGGGCAGGATCCGCCGGCGCGGCGGCCGCGGCTGGTCCAGCCGGGCGCGCGGCCGGGTCGCGGCCGTCGCCCCGGACACCGCGCGCTCGCGGCCGCCCTCGCGCTCAGGTGCCATGCGCCGCCGCCCCCTCGCCCGCGGTCTCGTCCTCGTCGAGGTGGAACTCCGTCTCCCGCCAGTCCTCGGGCAGCATGTGGTCGAGTACGTCGTCCACGGTGACCGCGCCCAGCAGCGAGCCGGACTCGTCGACGACGGGCGCCGCGACCATGTCGTAGGTGGCGAAGAACCCGGCGACCACCGGCAGCGCGGCGTCCGGGTCGAGCGCCTGGAGGTCGTCGTCGATGATCGCGCTGACCAGCGTGTACGGCGGATCGCGCAGCAGGCGCTGGAAGTGGACCGTGCCGAGGTACTTGCCGGTGGGTGTCTCGTCGGGCGGGCGGCAGACGTAGACCTGGGCGGCGAGCGCGGGGGAGAGGTCGGGGTTGCGGACCCGGGCCAGGGCGTCGGCGACGGTGGCGTCGGGCCGCAGCACGATCGGCTCGGTCGTCATCAGACCGCCGGCCGTGTGCTCCTCGTACGCCATCAGCCGCCGCATGTCGGCCGCGTCGTCGGGCTCCATCAGGCTCAGCAGCCGCTCCTGGTCGTCCTCGGGCAGCTCGGAGAGCAGGTCGGCCGCGTCGTCGGGGTCCATGGCCTCCAGGACGTCGGCGGCCCGTTCCTCCTTCAGCTTGCCGAGGATCTCGATCTGGTCGTCCTCGGGCAGTTCCTCGAGCACGTCGGCCAGGCGGTCGTCGTCGAGGGCGGCGGCGACCTCGGCGCGCCGCTTGGGGGAGAGGTGGTGCAGCACGTTGGCGAGGTCGGCGGGGCGCAACTGCTCGAAGGTGGCGAGCAGGCTCTCGGCGCCCTGGCCCTTCTCCTCCAGCGAGAACCCGGTGACGGCGGACCACTCGACGGTCAGCGACTCACCCCGGGCGCGCCGGAGCGGCCCGCTCTTGCCGCCCTTGCGGACGAACACCCGGTCGATCTCCCAGTCCCGCCGGGCCGGCAGCTGCTGCACCGACAGATCCAGGACGGTGACCTCCTCGCCGCTCTCGACGAGCGTGACCCGGCGGTCCAGCAGCTCACCGAAGACCAGCCGCTCGGTGGGCCGTTGCTCGAAGCGGCGGACGTTGAGCACGCCGGTGGTGATGACCTGGCCCGACTCGATGCTGGTCACCCGGGTCATGGGCAGGAAGATGCGGCGCCGGGTGGACAGTTCGACGACCAGACCGAGCAGCCGTGGGGGACGGCGGCCCACCCGCAGCATCACGACCAGGTCGCGGACCCGCCCCACCTGGTCGCCGTTCGGGTCGAAGGCGGCGACGCCGGACAGGTGCGAGACGAAAACCCGGGGAGTGCCCCCTGCCATGACCGCACCTCCCTGTCCGCCTTCACCTGATCTGTCCAGCTCGGATGGGCTTCAGGCTAGCCCGTCCGGATCCGGTACGCCCTGGTGAGCGGTCCGGACGGACTGGCTCCGCCGCGCTCTCCCGACCCCGGTACGCTGCCGTACGCCGGTCAGGACCCCGTCAGAAAGGCAGCGCCACCTGTGACTGCGAGCACCCGCAGGGCTGTGCTGATGAGCGCGCTGTGCGCCCTGGTCGTGACGGGCCTGACGGGATGCAGCAGCGAGGACCCCGACGCGGGGACGAACGGGGTCGGCAAGCTGTCCGCCGCCCAGATCCAGCGCAAGACGCTCACCGCCGCCGGGTCCGCCGACGCGGTGCACCTCTCGGGGAACGTGGTCACCAGCGGCCGCACCTACAAACTCGACATGCGGCTGAAGGCCGACGGCGGCATGGGCTCGGTCACCGCCGAGGGGGCGACCTTCCGGCTGCTGCGGATCGACGAGCAGCTGTTCCTGATGGCGGACGCGGACTTCTGGAGCGGCGGGGACGCGGACGCGGCGGCGGCCGCCAAACTCAACGGCAAGTACGTCAAGGTGCCCGAGGGGGACCCCTCGTACAAGAAGTTCAGCGGCTTCACGGACATGGACGTGCTGCTCGACGGGCTGCTGACCCTGCACGGCAAGGTCGAGACCGACGGCCGTCATGAGCAGTCCGGTGTCCGCACGGTCCGCATCACCGGCGACCAGGGCTCCGGCGGCTCGCTCGACGTCTCCCTGGAGGGCACGCCGTACCCCCTGCGCCTGGTCCGCGGCGGCGGCGCGGGCACGCTGACCTTCTCCTCCTGGGGCGAGAACTTCAGCCTGGAGGAGCCGAAGGAGGACGAGACGGTGGACTACGGCCAGCAGCTGCCGACGTCCTAGGCGGTCCTAGACGAGTCCTAGGCGTCCTTCTTCCGCCTGCGCCCCTTGAACAGCAGCTTCGGCAGCCCCGCGGGGATCGGGCGGCGGGTGGTCGCCGGGGACGGCAGCGGCGCCGCGGAGAGGTCGGCGTCCGGCAGCGGCGCGGTGGACCCCGTGGGCTCCAGGCGCAGCACCCGGCACTCCCGGCCCCAGCGCTCCGGCATGGCCTCGCCGTCGGGCGCGTTGAGCCGCTTGCCCTTGAGCTCGGCGACCGTCGCCTCCCACTGCTCGGATCCCGACGTCAGCTCCACGACCTTCGCCGACCAGGAGACCAGTCGGCCCCCCTTGTCCTTGCTGCGGACGGTGACCTCGGCCGCGCCGCCGTCGGAGAGCCCCGGCAGCGGCTGTTCGCCGGGCCCGTCGCCGACGACACAGGCCGCGCCGTCGTGCCACACGTGCCACAGCGCCCGGGCCGGGACCGACGGCCCCTTGACCCAGATCAGCCCGGACTTCTTCGTGGCCTCCTCGACGAGGGCCTGATCGAGCAGCTCACTTGTCATGAGCCAAGCCTAGCCAGCGCCGCTAGAGCCGCCCCTAGAGCCAGCCGTTGCGCTTGAGCGTGCGGTGGATGCCGAGACAGATGGCCACCGTCACCCCGAGCACCAGCGGGTAGCCGTACTTCCAGTGCGTCTCGGGCATGTGGTCGAAGTTCATGCCGTACACACCACAGACCATCGTCGGTACGGCGATGATCGCGGCCCACGAGGTGATCTTCCGCATGTCCTCGTTCTGCGCCACGGACGCCTGCGCGAGGTTGGCCTGGAGGATCGAGTTGAGGAGCTCGTCGAAGCCGACGACCTGCTCCTGGACGCGGGCGAGGTGGTCGGCGACGTCCCGGAAGTACTTCTGGATGTCCGGGTCGATCAGCCGCATCGGCCGCTCGCTCAGCAGCTGCATCGGCCGCAGCAGCGGCGACACCGCCCGCTTGAACTCCAGGATCTCGCGCTTGAGTTGGTAGATCCGGCCGGCGTCCGTACCGCGCGGGCTGCCCTTGCGGCCCGGCGAGAAGACGTCCGTCTCCACGTCGTCGATGTCGTCCTGGAGCGCGTCGGCGACGGCGATGTAGCCGTCCACGACATGGTCGGCGATGGCGTGCAGCACCGCCGAGGGGCCCTTGGCGAGCAACTCCGGGTCGTCCTGCAGCCGGTGCCTGAGCGCCCGCAACGACCCCTGCCCACCGTGCCGGACGGTGATGAAGAAGTCCCGGCCGGTGAAGCACATGACCTCGCCGGTCTCCACCACCTCGCTGGTGGCGGTGAGTTCGTCGTGCTCGACGTAGTGGACCGTCTTGAACACGGTGAACAGCGAGTCGTCGTAGCGCTCCAGCTTGGGCCGCTGATGGGCCTGGACGGCGTCCTCCACGGCCAGCGGGTGAAGCCCGAACTCGGCGGCGATACCGGCGAATTCGGCCTCGGTCGGCTCGTGCAGACCGATCCACACGAACCCTCCGTCGCGCCGCACATGGCGCATCGCCTCGTGCGGGCTGAGCTGCCGTCCGCTCTCGACGCGCGCGCCGTCGCGGTAGACGGCGCAGTCGACGACGGCGGAGGGCGTCGCGGGGTCACGGGTGGTGTCGTACGGACCGCTGCTGTCCAGGTGAATTCCCTTGCGCAGGGAGGGGCGGGTCGGACGGACCGCGTCACGCAGGTCACGGATCATCGACATGGCAGGCTCCTTCGCGTGCAGGCAACGAAAGGCCGCTGCGACGGGTGGAACTACCCGGAATGGGGACGTCCTGGCCTCTGATGTTTGGCACGTCCACAAAGCGGGGAGCACCGCACCGTCGCGGTGGCGAGCTTCGCTGCTGGTTCAGCTACTGCTGCTGACTGACAGATCAGGCGAAACGAAACGAAGGCTCTTCCGCGGTGAAAGGCAGGCGAGAGGTGGCAGCCGGCTAGAAGCAGAGCAGCTACGTCAGCGGCGGGAAGAGCGGGTGCTACTGCACGGGCGACTTCGATCCATTGCAGCCCCACCTCCTCCGGCCGGTCCCCCGTAGGGGAGTGTCGTCGGCGTCGGGGCCTGACCGCGACGCTTCTGCGTGCTGCCCCGAACCACCGGGCAAGAGTATCAGCCGACTGAAGTGTCAAGGCGCTGCTTTGCCCGGTACTGACGAGTTCTATGCTCGCCGCATGGCTGATGTTCTTCCTCTGGTCGAGGCTCGGTTGCGCTCCGCGCTGGGCGAACCGGACGCCCGCGCCGCGGTCACCTTCCTCGGCACGGACCAGGTCGAGGTACTGCGTTTCCACGAGGACGACATCGTCCGCTACGCCACCCTCGGCATGTCCGCGCACCCCATGACCGACCCCACCGCCATGGTCGCCGATCCCGTCAAGGGCCCCCGCGCCGAGCTGGTCCTCTCGGTCCGGGCGGGCCTCGCCGACACCGACAAGGTGCTCCGCGCCCTGGCCGTACTGGCCGCGTCCCCGCAGGTCGAGGGCGTGGTCGTGGCCCCCGGCGCCTCGCTCGACGTGGGTGAACCCCTGTGGCCCGGGGCGCCGTTCACCTCGGTCCTGGTCGCCGAGCCCGGCGGTCTGGTCGAGGATCTGGAACTGGACGACCCCATGGACCCCGTCCACTTCCTGCCGCTGCTCCCCATGACGCCGAACGAGGCCGCCTGGAAGCGTGTGCACGGCGCCCAGGCGCTCCAGGAGCGCTGGCTGACCAGCGGGACGGACCTCAGGGATCCGTCCCGCGCGTCGGTCTCACTGGCGTGAGCAAGGTCACCAATCAGCCACTGCCACAGGTCAGTTGGCAAAGACGGTGACACTGTCCTCCGTGGCGTGCTTCGGCTCCAGCTCCTCCGCCTCGGCCGTGAGCGCCTTCCGCCGTACGACGACCACGGCCGCGCCCAGGACGGCGGTGACCGCCGCCACCACGAACGGCATGTGGACGTCGGTCCACTCCTCGATCTTCGGCGCGAAGTAGGGCGCCGCGGCGGCCGCGAACCAGCGCACGAAGTTGTAGCCCGCGCTCGCCACCGGGCGGGGGGCGTCCGAGACGCCGAGCGCCAGCTCGGTGTAGACGGTGTTGTTCACCCCGATGAAGGCACCAGACAGGATCGTGCAGACGACGGCGGTGGTGTGGTCGCCGTAGCCCAGGACGAGGACGTCGGCCGCGAGCAGCACCAGCGAGCCGCCGAGCACCTTCAGCAAACCGAACCGCTTCTGCAGCCGTGGTGCCACGAGCACCGAGAAGACGGCGAGCAGCACACCCCAGGCGAAGAACACCGCGCCCGACTTGTACGGGGTCATGTTCAGCACGAACGGGGTGAAGGCCAGCACGGTGAAGAACGTGTAGTTGTAGAAGAACGACGAGACCGCGGCGGAGGCCAGGCCGCCGTGGCCGAGCGCCTTGACCGGGTCGAGCAGCGAGGTCTTCCGGGCCGGCTTGGGCTGCTCCTTCAGGAACGCCGTGATGCACAGGAAACCGACCGCCATCAGGAAGGCCGTGCCGAAGAACGGGTAGCGCCAGCTGGCGTCGCCGAGCAGGGCGCCCAGCAGCGGGCCGCAGGCCATGCCGAGGCCGAGCGCGGACTCGTAGAGCAGGATCGCCGCCGCGCTGCCGCCGGCCGCCGCGCCGACGATGACGGCGAGGGCGGTCGAGACGAAGAGGGCGTTGCCGAGGCCCCAGCCCGCACGGAAGCCGACCAGCTCGGCGACCGAGCCCGACGTGCCCGCCAGGCCCGCGAAGACCACGACGAGGGCGAGGCCGAGCAGCAGGGTCCTGCGGCCGCCGATCCGGCTGGAGACGAAGCCGGTGACCAGCATCGCCACGGCCGTGATCAGGAAGTACGAGGTGAACAGCAGGGAGACCTGGCTCGCCGAGGCGTCCAGGCCCTGGGCGATCGACGGCAGGATCGGGTCGACGAGGCCGATGCCCATGAAGGCGACGACGGACGCCCCGGCCGTCGCCCACACGGCCCTGGGCTGTCGGAGGAGACCGCCGGCTCCCGCGTCGAAGGGGTCCATGGTGAGCTCCATTCCCGGAGAGGTTCCCGGTCGAGATCGTTGGTATTTACACATGATAAGTTAGCTCGACTAATTAATGCAAGCTACATCTAGTTTCGGAGGCGGGTGCGCGGGGTCGAGCGGTTCCGTCCGGACGGGTGATCGTCCTTGACGTGGCGCAGAAGGGGTAGGACCGTGGAGCCCTATGAGGGGCGAACCCAGTTGCCCGAAGTGTGGTGGCCGGGTCAGGGCTCCCGGACTCTTCGCCGATTCCTGGCAGTGCGATGTGCACGGCACGGTGCATCCGCTGCAGCCCGTGATCCCGCCCAGCGTCGAGGCCCTCAGCGTCGTCGTGCATCGCACGCAGGTTCCGGTGTGGATGCCGTGGCCGCTGCCGGTCGGCTGGCTGTTCACGGGGGTGGCGTGTGCGGGGGACGACCGCAGCGGAGGCCGCGCGACGGCGGTCGCCTGCACCGGTCCCGGTCCGCTCGGCGGGATGGGCGAGCTGATCCTGGTGGCCGAGGAGCTGGGCGTCGGGCTCGGCGCGCGGTACGCGGGGATCGACGGGCCGGATCCGGGGCCGTACATGAACGTCGAGAAGCCGCCCCAGGCCAAGGTGCTGGCTGCGGGCCGGCCGACTCCGCTCTGGCACGTCACGGGCTCGCCCGACGACCGGGCCGTGTTCGCGGGCGAGGCGCGGGGGCTGTGGCTGTGGGCCGTGGTGTGGCCCGAGCAGACGGGCCTGCTGATGTACGACGAACTGGTGCTGACGGATCTGCGGGACGCGGGGGCGGAAGTGGACCTGGTCCCTTGCGGCGCCTTGTCACCCCGGTTGCTGGAGCCGTGAGCACGGGCGGTTCACAGCTCGTTCGTAAGAAGTGAACCCCCGTTTCGGGTGTGACAGGACCGCTTCTTTTTGCCGCTATCCTTGGCGTGTCCCCTTGCCGTCCGTCCCGTTGGAGTCCGCGCGTGCGTATCGATCTGCACACCCACTCCACCGCGTCCGACGGCACGGACACGCCCGCCGAGCTGGTGCGCAATGCCGCCGCTGCCGGGCTGGACGTCGTGGCGCTCACCGATCACGACACCACCCGTGGGTACGCCGAGGCCGTCGCCGCGCTGCCCGAGGGGCTGACGCTGGTCACCGGGGCGGAGCTGTCCTGTCGTATCGACGGGATCAGCATGCACATGCTGGCCTACCTCTTCGACCCCGAGGAGCCGGCGCTGCTCGCCGAGCGCGAGCTGGTGCGGGACGACCGGGTGCCGCGGGCCAAGGGCATGATCGCCAAGCTGAACGCGCTGGGCGTGCCGGTGACCTGGGAGCAGGTCGCGCGGATCGCCGGTGACGGCTCCGTCGGGCGCCCGCACGTCGCCTCCGCGCTGGTCGAGCTCGGGGTCGCGCCGACCGTGGGTGACGCCTTCACGCAGGACTGGCTGGCCGACGGCGGCCGGGCCTTCATGGAGAAGCACGAGACGGATCCCTTCGAGGCGATCCGGCTGATCAAGGGCGCCGGCGGAGTCGCCGTCTTCGCGCATCCGGCGGCCGCCAAGCGGGGCCGTACCGTGCCCGAGTCGGCCATCGCCGAGCTGGCCGCGGCCGGCCTCGACGGCATCGAGGTCGACCACATGGACCACGACCCGGACACCCGGGCCCGGCTGCGCGGCCTCGGCAAGGAACTCGGGCTGCTGACCACCGGCTCCAGCGACTACCACGGCAGCCGCAAGACCTGCGTCCTCGGCGAGTACACCACCGACCCCGAGGTGTACGGCGAGATCACGCGCCGCGCGACCGGCGCCTTCCCCGTCCCGGGGACCGGCGGAGCCTGAGGCCCCACCCTCGCGCTCACCCGTACGTTTCTCAGCAAGGCCCTTCACTGATGTTCGACGTCGCCGTCTTCGGCTCTCTCTTTCTGACCCTTTTTGTCATCATGGATCCCCCTGGGATCACCCCGATCTTCCTGGCGCTGACCTCCGGCAGGCCCGCCAAGGTGCAGAAGCGGATGGCGTTCCAGGCCGTCTGCGTGGCCGGCGGTGTGATCACCGTCTTCGGGCTGCTCGGGCACCAGATCCTGAACTACCTGCACGTGTCCGTGCCCGCGCTGATGATCGCGGGCGGACTGCTGCTCCTGCTCATCGCGCTCGATCTGCTCACCGGCAAGACGGACGAGCCGAAGCAGACCAAGGACGTCAACGTCGCCCTCGTACCGCTGGGCATGCCGCTGCTCGCCGGACCGGGTGCGATCGTGTCCGTCATCCTGGCCGTGCAGAAGGCCGACAGTGTGACCACGCAGGTCTCGGTGTGGACGGCGATCCTCGCGATCCATGTCGTGCTGTGGCTGGTCATGCGGTACTCGCTGCTGATCATCCGGGTCATCAAGGACGGCGGCGTGGTGCTGGTGACCCGGCTCGCGGGCATGATGCTCTCCGCGATCGCCGTGCAGCAGATCATCAACGGCGTCACACAGGTGATCCAGGCGAGCTGACCCGTCGCCGCGGACATGCGCAGGGCCCCGTACGGCGTTTCCGTACGGGGCCCTGAAGCTTGGTGGGTGGGATCCGGGTTACGAGGCGGAAACCTCGGCCGGGCGGATCCACAGCCGCTGTCCGATCGCCGCGGCCTGCTGAACGATCCGGTTGACGGAGGCGGCGTCCACGACGGTGCTGTCCACGGTCGTGCCGTTGACCTCGTCCAGTCGCATGATCTCGAAGCGCATGCTTCTCCCTTCGTCTGGTTCCTTGGTACGTACGAGTCAACGGCTTGCGCGTTACAAACATTCCCTACGCTAAAGAAATTTTTCGAACGGCTAAATACTGACCGGTAAGCGGTGGCCGTGAGACCGAGCGGGACCGGTTGTGTTCGCTGCGTGACCGCCGGGACAATAGAGGTGATGAACGACGACCTCGCGGCGCTCGGCGCCCGTATCGACCGCACCAACGAGTTGCTCCAGCGCATGCTCGCCGAGGTGGCGAAGACACCCTCGACCCATGCGATCTTCGTCGACGCGGGGTATCTGTACGCGGCCGCGGGCCGGCTCGTCGCCGGAACCGAGGACCGGCGCGCCTTCGACCTGGACGCCGAGGGGCTGATCGAGGCGCTGATCGACCGCGCCCGCACGATCTTCGCGGACAGCAGGCTGCTGCGCGTCTACTGGTACGACGGCGCCCGGCGCCGTATCCACACCGCCGAGCAGCAGTCGATCGCCGAGCTGCCGGACGTGAAGGTGCGGCTCGGCAACCTCAACTCCAACAACCAGCAGAAGGGCGTCGACTCGCTGATCCGCACCGACCTCGAGTCGCTCGCCCGGCACCGCGCCATCAGCGACGCGGCACTCCTCGGCGGCGACGAGGACCTGGTCTCCGCGGTGGAGGCGGCCCAGGGGTACGGCGCCCGGGTCCATCTGTGGGGCATCGAGGCACCGGAGGGGCGCAACCAGGCCGAGCCGCTGCTCTGGGAGGTCGACAGCCAGCGCACCCTCGACCTCGACTTCTTCAAGCCGTACGTCTCCCGGCGCACCGCCGCCGCCTACGAGGTGCCGGGGGCCCGGCCCACCCGCGAGGACGTGCGGTTCGTCGGCGCCCAGATCGCGGCGAAGTGGCTCGCGGCGCGGGGCCGGGAGTCACTGGTGGAACTGCTGCCCGGGCATCCTTATCTGCCGGGCTCCGTCGACCAGGACCTGCTGGTGGAGGCGGAGGGTCTGCTGCAGTACTCGCTGCGCGGCCAGGCGGATCTGCGGCGGGCGCTGCGGGACGGGTTTTGGGAGCACTTGCAGGCGCAGTACTGACCGTGATCCGTACTGACCGTGGTCCGTACTGACCGTGGTCCGTACTGGCCCTGATTCGTACTAGCCCTGATCCCAGAAGTCGGCGAGGGCTTCGGCTGTGGGGCCGGGGCGGTCGGTGTTGGGGGAGTGCTCGGCGCCGGGGACGACCGTGCGGCGCGCGTGCAGCCGTACGGCCATATCGTCCAGGATGCGCACCGGCCAGGTGTCGTCCCTCTCGCCCGACAGGACATGGAACGGCAGGGGTACGGTGGCCAGTTCGGCCACGCGGTCCGGCTCGGTGCACAACTGGCGTCCGGTCGACCTGAGTTGGGCGGGTTTGTTGCCCAGCCAACGGCGGCGCAGGTGGTCGAGCCCGCCAAGTCCGCGTGCCGGGCCGCCGACCTCCTCGGGCGGGCCCATGGCCAGGATCGCGTCCCACACCTCCGGCATCGTCATCACGGCGAGCGCGTCGCTCAGCAGCTTGACGCGCTGCTGCTGGGGGACGGAGATCTCGGCGGGGCCGGACGCGATGAGGGTGAGGGACCGGAAGGGGGAGTGGTCGAGCAGGACGGCGGCGCGGGCGATCTGGCCGCCGAGGGAGTGCCCGACGAGGTGGACCGGGGCGCCGAGGGCTTCCGTCTGCGCGAGCACATCCTTCGCCAACTCGCTCTGAGCGTAGGCCGATTCGTCGTCGGCGGGCCCGTCCGACTCGTACTGCCCCCGCCCGTCCACGGCGACCGTGCGGTACCCGCGCGCGGCGAGCGGCACATGCAGGAGGCCGAAGTCCTCCTTGCTGCCGGTGAACCCGGGAAGCAGCAGGGCGACACCCCGCTGAGCGACGCCGTCCGGCACGGGACAGTCGACGACGGCGAACTCCCCGCGCGCGGTGCGCAGAGGGTAGGCGCGGGCGCCCGGGGGCGGGGTGAGCGGGGCGGGGGCGGGGGTGGTCACGGGGGTGAGGGTAGCGGGGGACGGGGAACGGACGGTTGGCGGAGGGTGAGCGGTCCGGGGGTGGGCGGGTTGTGCGGGTTGCCGGGCGGGCCTGAAGGGTGGTTTGGCCCGCGGGGGCGGGAGGTTCCGGGGCCGGGCAGGGGGTTGGGCGGGGCTGTTGTGTTCAAGGCGTCGGGGGCGGAAGTGGGCGCGGGCAGGGGGCCGGGGAGGGCTGACGGGCGGTGGTGCTCCGGGGCGTCGGGGGCGGGGGGTTTCGGGGCCGGGCTGGGGTTGGGCGGGCCCTGAAATGGCGAACGGCCCGGTCCCACGTGCGGGGTACCGGGCCGTTCGGTGGGGAGATCAGCTCTCCGTGGGCTCTGCGGCGACCGTGGCCTTGCGGGTGCGGCGGGGCTTGGGCTCCGCCGCCTCCTCGGTGGCTGCCGTCGCCTTGCGGGTCCGGCGGCGCGGGGCCGTCGGCTCGTCCGCGGCCTGGGCCGGGATCTCGGCGGTCGCGGCGGTGGCCGTGGCCTTGCGGGTCCGGCGCGGCTTGGCCACGGCGGCGGTCTCCGCCGACTCCGGCGTCGCTTCCGGCGTCGCCTCGGCCGTCTTGCGGGTGCGGCGCGTCTTCGGCTTGGCCTCGGTGGCCTCGGCCGTGTCGACCGCGGTCTCGGCCGCTGCCGTCGCCTTACGGGTGCGGCGCGGCTTGGGCTCCGCCGCTTCCTCGGTGGCTGCCGTCGCCTTGCGCGTCCGGCGGACCTTCGGCTTGGCCTCGACGGCCTCGGCCGTGTCGACCGCGGCCTCGGCAGCCGTCGTCGCCTTACGGGTGCGCCGGGGCTTGGCCTCGGCGGTCTCCGGCTCCTGGGCCGCCTGGGCCGGGATCTCGGCGGTCGCGGCGGTGGCCGTGGCCTTGCGGGTACGGCGCGGCTCGGCCTCGGCGGTGTCGACGGCGGCCTCCGCTGCCGTCGTCGCCTTGCGGGTGCGCCGGGGCTTGGCCTCGGTCGCCTCCGCGGTGTCGAGCGCGGCCTCGGCGGCCGGCTCGGCCGTCTTGCGGGTCCGGCGACGCGGCGCGGCCTCGGGGGCCACCTCCGTCGACTCCGGCGTCGCCTCGGCGGCCTTGCGGGTGCGGCGCGTCTTCGGCTTGGCCTCGACGGCCTCGGCCGTGTCGACCGCCGTCTCGGCGGCTGCCGTGGCCTTGCGGGTGCGCCGGGGCTTGGCCTCGGTCGCCTCCGCGGTGTCCACCGCGGCCGCGATCTCCGTCGGCTCGGCCACCTTGCGGGTACGGCGGCGCGGCTTGGTCTCGGCCTCGGTGGGCTCGGTCGGCGTCGCTACGGCCTGCTCGGCCGCGATCTCCGTCGGCTCGGCCACCTTGCGGGTACGGCGGCGCGGCTTGGTCTCGGCCTCGGTGGGCTCGGTCGGCGTCGCTACGGCCTGCTCGGCCGCGATCTCCGTCGGCTCGGCCACCTTGCGCGTACGGCGGCGGGGCTTGGTCTCGGCCTCCGTGGGCTCAGCGAGCGGCGCGGGCGTCTCCGCGACAACCTGCTCGGCCGCGACCTCCGTCGGCTCCGCGGACCTGCGGGTGCGGCGGCGGCGCGGCTTGGCCGGGGTCTCCAGGGACTGCGGGGCCTGCGGGGTCGCCTCCGCCGTAGGAGCCGTGCCCTCGGCCGTGTCGACGGCGGCTTCCGCCGACGCCGTCGCGGTCGTCGTGACCGACTCGGGCGCCGCACCGGAGCGGGTGCGACGGCGGCGGCGCGGGGTGCGGGTCGCGGTGGACTCGTCCGTGGCCGACTCGGTGGTCTCCGCCGTCGGCGCGGCGGTCGGCGCCGCGGTCGCGTCCAGCGCGGCACCGCCACGGGTACGGCGGCGACGGCGCGGCGTGCGCGCCGGGCGCTCGCGCTCGGCCGTACGGGACTCGTCGCGGACGTCGCCACGACCGCCCCGGCCACCGCGACCGCGCGCACCGCGGCCACCGGTCTCGCCGAGGTCCTCGAGCTCCTCCGCGTCCAGACCGGCGCGCGTACGCTCCGAGCGCGGCAGGACACCCTTGGTGCCCGCGGGGATGCTCAGCTCCTCGAAGAGGTGCGGGGACGTGGAGTACGTCTCCGGCGGGTCGTTGAAGTTCAGCTCCAGCGCCTTGTTGATCAGCTGCCAGCGCGGGATGTCGTCCCAGTCGACGAGCGTGATCGCCGTACCCGTGTTGCCCGCGCGGCCGGTACGGCCGATGCGGTGCAGGTACGTCTTCTCCTCTTCCGGAGACTGGTAGTTGATGACGTGCGTCACGCCCTCGACGTCGATACCGCGCGCGGCGACGTCGGTGCAGACGAGGACGTCCACCTTGCCGTTGCGGAAGGCGCGCAGCGCCTGCTCACGGGCGCCCTGGCCCAGGTCGCCGTGGACCGCGCCGGAGGCGAAACCACGCTGCTTGAGCTGGTCGGCGAGATCGGCCGCGGTGCGCTTCGTACGGCAGAAGACCATGGCCAGTCCCCGGCCGTCGGCCTGCAGTATGCGCGCGACCATCTCCGGCTTGTCCATGTTGTGCGCGCGGTAGACGTGCTGCGCGATGTTCGCGACCGTCACGCCCTCGTCGTCCGGCGCGGTGGCGCGGATGTGGGTGGGCTGCGACATGTAGCGGCGCGCGAGACCGATGACCGCGCCCGGCATGGTCGCCGAGAACAGCATGGTCTGGCGGCGGGCCGGCAGCATGTTGATGATCTTCTCGACGTCGGGCAGGAAGCCCAGGTCGAGCATCTCGTCGGCCTCGTCGAGGACGAGCGCCTTGACGTGCTTGAGGTTGAGCTTCTTCTGGCCCGCGAGGTCCAGCAGTCGGCCCGGGGTGCCGACGATCACGTCGACGCCCTTCTTGAGGGCCTCGACCTGGGGCTCGTAGGCACGGCCGCCGTAGATCGCGAGAACGCGGACGTTGCGCACCTTGCCGGCGGTCAGCAGGTCGTTGGTGACCTGCGTGCACAGCTCGCGCGTGGGGACGACGACGAGCGCCTGCGGGGCGTCGGTGAGCGCCTCGGGCGCGGCGCGGCCGGCCTCGACGTCGGCAGGGACGGTGACGCGCTCCAGGAGCGGGAGACCGAAGCCCAGCGTCTTGCCGGTACCGGTCTTGGCCTGGCCGATGACGTCGGTGCCCGAGAGGGCGACGGGGAGCGTCATCTCCTGGATGGGGAAGGGGTTGATGATGCCGACGGCCTCAAGCGCCTCGGCGGTCTCGGGAAGGATTCCGAGCTCTCGGAAAGTCGTAGTCAGGGTGCTGCCTCTTCTGTGTGCGCGGTGCGAGGCGAGCGCGGGGGTCTTGACGGACCGTGCCGGGGACGTCGGCTGCCTTACGGGCGAAGCCGTAGGGCACGGGACCACTGTCGACGCTCTAGCGCTCGTACCGCTGAGGGTGTCCCCCCGGGAATCCGCACGCACTGTGCCGTACGGACGAGGGGCTGTCGGGTCGGAGCCGATCGGGCCACCGACCGGGCATCCTCATACGTGCGGCCCGTCGAATACTCGGCAGGCGCATTACCACCATACCCCGGAATCACGCACACGTGATGGCCGATTTGGTCACGTAGTCGTCGTCACACTGATTGACCAGGGACTTCCGTGGCACGGCAAGCGGACTATTGTGCGCTTCATGACGACGCCTGACAACACCTCTGACGCACCCGCCGAGCACACCGGAGTGGCCGCCCAGGACTGGGCCCAGGCCTCCGCCGACCCGCAGTACCGGGCCGCGGTCGTCGATCTCCTCGGCGCGCTCGCGTACGGCGAGCTCGCGGCGTTCGAGCGGCTCGCGGAGGACGCGAAGCTGGCGCCGACGCTCGCGGACAAGGCGGAGCTGGCGAAGATGGCGTCGGCCGAGTTCCACCACTTCGAGCAGCTGCGCGACCGGCTGACCTCGATCGGCGAGGAGCCGACGACCGCGATGGAGCCGTTCGTGGCCGCGCTGGACGGCTTCCACAAGCAGACGGCGCCGTCGGACTGGCTCGAGGGCCTCGTCAAGGCGTACGTCGGCGACTCGATCGCCAGCGACTTCTACCGGGAGGTCGCGGCCCGCCTCGACTCGGACACGCGCGAGCTGGTTCTGGCGGTGCTGGACGACACCGGTCACGCCGGGTTCGCGGTCGAGAAGGTACGGGCCGCGATCGACGCCGATCCGCGGGTGGGCGGACGGCTCGCGCTGTGGGCCCGGCGGCTGATGGGCGAGGCGCTGTCGCAGTCCCAGCGGGTGGTCGCCGACCGGGACGCGCTGTCGACGATGCTGGTCGGCGGGGTCGCCGACGGGTTCGATCTCGCCGAGGTCGGGCGGATGTTCTCCCGGATCACCGAGGCACACACGAAGCGGATGGCTGCGCTGGGCTTGGCCGCGTAGCCCTCTGCGGGGGCGGGGTCTTGCTGCTTCTGTCGCTGCTTCTGTTGCTGCTTCTGTGGCGGCGCGGCCGCGGGTGTGCGGGGGCTGGTCGCGCCCACGCGGTGGAGCCGCATGTCCACGCGGCCCCGCGCCCCTTCCGCCGGAACTGCGCCGCCTGTTGGTCAGTTCCGTCTCACGCCGTCGCCCTGCGGCCCAGTCTGCCCCCCGAAGGGCGGAGCAGGAGCGAGAGGGACGCCGCCGAGACCGCCGCGGCGCCCGCGAGGATCAGCAACAGGTTGCCCAGATCCAGCGCCGTGTGGGTGACGAAGGCGCCGAAGAGGGCCCCGGCGACTCCCGTCGCGAAGACGAGGGAGCGGGCGGGCAGACGGTGCGGCAGCCGGGCCGCCGCCGCCCATGACAGGGCCAGGCCGAGGATCGCGGCACTCAGCGCTTCCAAGAGCATGTTGGGGTCCCTCCCACATGGCCGGCCAGCTCGGTACGGTCGTCGTCCGTCATACCCCTGACCTGCGGAATCCAATCCTCCCCTGTGTCGGAGTTGTGCTCCATCCGTGAAGGAGAGCGGGTCGGGGCGGGGTCGAGCGACGACGAAGGGCCCGGCGGTTCGGAAACCGCCGGGCCCTTCAGTGCAGCTGCCGCTTACAGCGCGCCGAAGCCCACCTTGCGCGGGGCCGCCTCGCCGAGCTCGACGTACGCGAGACGGTCGGCCGGGACGAGGACCTTGCGGCCGTGCTCGTCCACGAGGCTCAGCAGCGCCGACTTGCCGGCCAGCGCCTCCGACACGGCCCGCTCGACCTCCTCGGCGCTCTGACCGCTCTCCAGAACGATCTCGCGGGGCGCGTGCTGCACGCCGATCTTGACCTCCACGGCTATGTCCCTCCGACGGTCAGTGAAGTGCGCGACAGTCCGCGCCGTACCCAGCACACATTAGCCCGGTGAGGGGACGTACACGCTCCGCCCGGGAACGCCAGGAGCGAACACCGGACGGGAACAGAGCATCGGAGAGCCGCTTCTCAGTGGTGCTGGTCGGTCCCGTGCAGCGGGAAGCCCGCGATGCCCCGCCAGGCGAGCGAGGTCAGCAGCTGCACCGCCTGGTCGCGCGGGACGCTGCGGTCGCTGTGCAGCCACGAACGGGCCACGACCTGGGCGAGGCCGCCGAGCCCGGAGGCCAGCAGCATCGACTCCGCGCGGGACAGGCCCGTGTCCTCGGCGATGACGTCGCAGATCGCCTCGGCGCACTCGTTCGTGACCTTGTCCACGCGCTCGCGCACGGCGGGCTCGTTGGTCAGGTCCGACTCGAAGACCAGCCGGAAGGCGCCGCCGTCGTCCTCGACGTAGGCGAAGTAGGCGTCCATGGTCGCGCGGACGCGCTGCTTGTTGTCGGTCGTCGACGCGAGGGCGTTGCGCACCGACTGGATCAGGGACTCGCAGTGCTGGTCCAACAGGGCGAGATAGAGGTCGAGCTTGCCCGGGAAGTGCTGGTAGAGCACGGGCTTGCTGACGCCGGCCCGCTCGGCGATGTCGTCCATCGCGGCCGCGTGGTAGCCCTGCGCCACGAAGACCTCCTGCGCGGCGCCCAGCAGCTGATTGCGTCGGGCACGGCGCGGCAGGCGCGTCCCTCGCGGGCGTGCCGCCTCTGTCTGCTCGATGGCTGTCACGCCGCCTCCCAAAGTCGTCCACATGCGGTGTGCGCCGCGCCGCCATCGTACTTTTCGGTAACCCTGGTGTGCGCGGTGCGAGCGCAGAATTTCACGGACCGGACGGTGACGAAAGCCGTGCGGAAGGTTTCAAAGCCGGGTGAGCCGGGCAAAAACCCGCCTCCCTCCTGCTCAGTGGTGCCCTTCGGCATCACCGGTCACCGATAGTCGTCCTCGTCGTGCGAGACGACCCGGGCCTGTTCCGCCAGGTCGGCGACGTTGGCGCGGTCCTGGTCGAGGTCGGTCAGCGGGTCGTCGTGGTTCGGCGCGATGTCGGCGTGCTGCTCGGCGGCGTCCGCCGGGGGCGCCTCGACGTCGAACTCCTCGGCTTCCTCGGTCTCCTCGGCCTCGAACGTCTCGGGGTCGGTGGGGTCTACGGCCATGATGGGCTCCCTTCCTTCGAACGTCCCTGGGGAAAGCAGGGGCCACATCCGGGTGCCCTCTGTACGAGCCTAGGAGACACCCGATCCGGACGCTATGCGATCCGCGTCCGTGGCGTCACTCCCCGCGCATCCGCCGCCGTAGCGGCAACCAGGGGGACACACGGCCCTCTTGTGACGGCGAACACATGAACCACTGCGTGATCGTCTCGTAACATTGCCGCATGTCTTCGACCGAGCTGCCGTCCGCCGCACCGGCGGCCAACGTCCTGCCGAAGGTAACGACCGTCAGGGTCGCGGAGGGCGAGCGGCTGCGCTCGGTCGGGCTGCCGGGGATCACCCTGACGGTACGGTCCAGGCCGCCGGCCCGCGAAGGGCTGCCGCCCGCGCTGTACGTCCATGGACTCGGCGGTTCCTCGCAGAACTGGTCGGAGCTGATGCTCCAGCTGGAGGCCGTCGTCGACGGCGAGGCGGTGGACCTGCCCGGCTTCGGCGACTCCCCGCCGCCGGACGACGGCGACTACTCGATCACCGCCCACGCGCGGGCGGTGATCCGCTATCTCGACGCCTCCGGGCGCGGCTCCGTCCATCTCTTCGGCAACTCGCTCGGTGGCGCGGTCGCCACGCGCGTCGCCGCCGTACGACCCGATCTCGTCCGTACGCTCACGCTCGTGTCCCCCGCCCTTCCGGAGATTCTCGTCCAGCGCACCGCCATGCCGACCGCGCTGCTGGCGCTGCCCGGAGTGGCCTCGCTCTTCACCCGGATCACCAAGGAGTGGTCGGCGGAGCAGCGGGTCCGCGGGGTGATGGCGCTGTGTTACGGCGATCCCGGGCGGGTGACCGACGAGGGGTTCCGCAACGCCGTCGAGGAGATGGAGCGGCGGCTGCAACTGCCGTACTTCTGGGACGCGATGGCGCGCTCCGCGCGCGGGATCGTCAACGCCTACACGCTCGGCGGCCAGCACGCGCTCTGGCGCCAGGCCGAGCGCGTCCTCGCCCCGACGCTCCTCGTCTACGGCGGCCGGGACCAGCTCGTCGGCTATCGCATGGCCCGGCGGGCGGCCCGCGCGTTCCGCGACTCCCGGCTGCTGAGCCTGCCGGACGCGGGGCACGTGGCGATGATGGAGTACCCGGACGTGGTGGCCCGGGCCTTCCGCGAACTGCTCGCGGAGAGCGAGGGCGGTGCCGATGCCGCTCCCGAGGACAGAGGGACCCTGACCGAGACCTCGGGGAGCTGAGGCGCGCGTGGGACGCCACAGCCGGCGCGGGCCCGCGCCCAAGGCCCCCAAGGCCCCCAAGGGCGACGCCGCCGCCCGACGCGGCGCTTCGGCTGCGCAGCCGGTACCGCGACCGCCGGACGGAACACCCGCGCACGGGTTTCCCACGCTTCCGGAGGGGACGCCCGCGGGCGGGGTTCCTCGGCTGCCGGACGGGACTCCGGCGCACGGGTTTCCCCGGTTGCCGGACGGCACTCCGGCACATGGTTTTCCCCGGCTTTCCGACGGGACGCCCGCGGGCGGGGTTCCTCGGTTGCCGGACGGGACTCCGGCGCACGGGTTTCCCCGGCTGCCGGACGGGACCCCCGCTCATGGCAGTCCCCGCTTTCCCGACGGGACTCCCGCGCACGGCTTTCCGCAGGTGCGTGGGGGGCATCCCGAGCAGCGTGAACACGGTGGTGGCTGGGGGGAGTTGAGGCGCGGGCGTTTGGTGCCGGGTGGCGGGCCGACGGGTGCCGGGCCGGCGGGTGCCGGGCCGGCGGGGGTCGGGATACCGCGACCGCGGCCCGCGGGGCTCCGGGGCGGACCCCGGCAGGAGTATCTCGACGCCTTCGGTGAGGACGCCGACGTCTTCACGCCCCGTACCTCCGCCGATCCGTACACCTCCGTCACCGACTGGTCCGCCGATGGTGCCGGTGTTCCCGGTCGGACGGAGGACGGCGGTGAGCCGCCCACGGGTGAACCCGCTTCCGGCAAGGGCTCCAAGGGGCGCGCCTTCGCCGGAATCGCGGCCGCCGCCGTCACCACCGTGCTGGCGGTCGTGGTCGCCGGGCAGGTCACGTCCCGGGGCGACGCCGCCGCCGTACAGTCGCAGACCGCCACCGACCAGGCGCGGGACGCGCGGGACCCCGCCTCGCGGAGCGACGGGCGGCCGACGCCGTCCGAGCCGGCGGTGGTGCCGCTGACGTACGAGCAGAAGATCAGCCAGAGGTACGAGCTCAGCGCCACGCTCGACGGGTCGGGGGAGTTCGACGCGGTGAAGGGCGTCGACAAGGCGCCCGGCAAGGGGCAGAAGTTCACCTACCGCGTGGACGTGGAGCGGGGGCTCGGCCTGGACGGTGAGCTGTTCGCGCAGGCCGTGCAGAAGACCCTGAACGACGACCGGAGCTGGGCGCACAACGGCGCCCGTACCTTCGAGCGCGTCTACTCCGGCAAGCCCGATTTCGTGATCACTCTGGCCAGTCCGGGGACGACCGCCGACTGGTGCGCCAAATCGGGCCTGGACACCACCGTGGACAACGTGTCCTGCGACTCGGCCGCCACCGAGCGCGTGATGATCAACGCCTATCGGTGGGCGCAGGGCGCGGAGACGTACGGCGACGAGATCCACGCCTACCGGCAGATGCTGATCAACCACGAGGTCGGCCACCGGCTCGGCTTCAGCCACGTCACCTGCGACAAGGACGGCGACCTCGCGCCGGTCATGCAGCAGCAGACCAAGTTCCTGGACCACGACGGGATCAGCTGCCGCCCCAATCCCTGGGCGTACCCGGGGAGCCAGGCGCGTCCTGACGACGCGTAATCGCTTGATCCCGTAGCGCGACCGAACGCTACCCGTGCGGGAAAGTTACGACCGTTCACCCCTTTTGGTGGCGCGATGGACAACCGTCCGTCGCGCCACCGCCTTGTCCGCATACGTTCGTCCCGCTGCGAGCCGCCGGCCCAACGGCGGCTCCCCTTACGGGAGATCGGGGGTGCACTCGTGCGGATCGGACTGCTTACGGAGGGTGGCTATCCGTATGTGAGCGGTGACGCCAGGCTCTGGTGCGACCGGCTCGTGCGCGGGCTCGGGCAGCACGAGTTCGACGTCTACGCGCTCAGCCTCAGCGAGCGCCAGGAGGACGAGGGCTGGGTTCCGTTGCCGTCGCAGGTCAGACGGGTGCGGACGGCTCCGCTGTGGAGTGCCCCCGACGACGGGGTGGTGTTCGGACGGCGTGCGCGCCGGCGCTTCCTGGAGCACTACGGCGCGCTGGTGGGGGTGTTGTGCGCCGGAGCCGATGACGGGCGTACGGATGCTGTGGCGGCTCACGCGGGGGCGTCGTCCGGGGGTGCGTCGTCCGCGGGCACGTCGTCCGAGGGCGCGTCCGATGATGTGGCGGACCGTTTCGGCAGTGCGCTGTACGGGCTCGCCGAACTCGCCCGCGACGAGGGCGGCCTGGGGGACGCACTCCGCTCCGAGACCGCAGTACGGGCGCTGGAGCGCGCCTGTCGTGCGCCGGGCGCCCTTCGTACGGCGCGCGAGGCGCGCGTTCCGGATCTGCTCACCGTCGCCGCGCACCTGGAGCGCGCGCTGCGCCCCCTCTCGCTCGACTGGTACGAGGACGACAGCCTGGGTGCCGTCGACCTCTGTCACGCCGCCTCCGGCGGCACGGCGGCCCTGCCCGGGCTGCTCGCCCGCCACTTCTCCGGCGTACCCCTGCTGGTGACGGAGTACGGCGTGCGGCTGCGTTCGCACTACCTGGCGGCCTCCGACGCGCCGCCCGCCGTACGGGCGCTGCTCGCCGCCTTCCACGGCCGGCTCGCCGCCGAGATCTACGGCCGCGCCGAGATCGTCACCCCCGGCAACGCCCACGCCCGCCGCTGGCAGGAGCATTGCGGCGCCGACCGCGCCAAACTGCGCACCGTCTACCCCGGGATGGACGCCTCCCGGTTCGCGGAGGTCGGCGAGGCGCCACAGGGCACGGACCCCGACACCGTTGTCTGGGTCGGCCGGGTGGAACCGGCCAAGGACCTGGTGTCCCTGCTCCACGCCTTCGCCGAGATCCGCAAGGAGGAGCCGAAGACACGGCTGCGCGTCGTCGGCGCCCCCGCCGGTGCCGAGGGCGAGGCCTATCTCGGCCACTGCAAGGCGCTGGCCGCGCAGCTCTTCCCCGACGAGGCGGACGGGCTGCACACCGTCGGCGACAACCCGGTCTCCTTCGAGGAGATCGGCGGCCCGGAGCTGCCGACGCTCGCCGAGGCGTACGCCGCGGGCGCCGTGACCGTCCTGTCCAGCGTCGTCGAGGGGTTCCCGATCAGCCTCGTCGAGGCCATGTTCTGCGGCCGTGCCACGGTGTCCACCGACGTCGGGGCGGTGGTCGAGGTCATCGGCGGCACCGGGCTCGTCGTGCCCCCGCGCAATCCGCGGGCGCTCGCGGAGGCGTGCGTGGCGTTACTGCGCGACCCCGAGCGCCGTGCGCGCCTGGGCGCGGCGGCACGCGCGCGTGCCCTCGAACTGTTCACCGTCGAGCAGAACATCACGGCATTTCACGGCATTTACCTGGAGATCGTCGCGCGCTGCCCGGTGCGCCGGGTCGTCCTCGACGAGGCCGGCGAGCCCCTGCCGTTCGCCGTCCCCGCCGAGGCCCATGTCCCCGGCCGCTGGACGGGCCCTGCGGCGCGGCTGATCGGCGGCGGTGGACCTGGCGGGCTGGGCGGATTGGGCGGACGCGGCGGATGGGGCGGACCTGGCGGATTGGGCGGATCCGGCTGGGCGGCGGGTCCGCCTGTACGGGCCACGCCCCACGTGGCCGCGGAGGGAGCGCGATGAGCGGACTCGGCGAACTGGACCACCCCGGGACACCGACCAGCCCAGGGGGCTGGGACGCGCGGTCGCAAGGGTGGCTGGGGGCGGAGACGGTGCCGGAGTCGGCCGTACCGGACTCCGTCGTACCGGATTCCCTCGTACCGGATTCCGTCGTACCGGATTCGGATGCACTGGATTCGGATGCACTGGATTCGGATGCACTGGATTCGGACGAGCCCGTGCCCGGGGCGGGCGCGCCGGGTTGTGCGCCCCCGGTGGAGCGGACGCGCCAGGCCTCCGCGCCCGCGCGCCGAACCGCCGTAGACCCCGTGAAGGCGCTGATGCACCGTCATCGCGAGCTGTGCGAACGGGCCGTGGACCCCCTGGAGATCGCCGCCGGACTGGAGGCGCACGGTGTCACTGACCGGACCGCGGCCCGTTTCCGGCACCGGGACGTCTTCTCCCTCGCGGAGGAGATGTACGCGCGCGTGCCCCGCGACGGCGACACCGCGGCGCCCGCCACGACCCCGGCGCCTCCCCGCGCGCGGGCCGACTGGGCCGTACTCACCCTGCTCCCCGGCGTCTTGTGCGCCGCCGCCGTCACCGTGCTGCGGCTCACCGACGGGCGGGCGCGGCTCGCCGTCGCCGTCGTGGGCGCCGTGGCCGTGGCGGTGGCGGTGCGCGCGGCCCTGTCGCGCGGCCCCCTGCGCGGCGCGGACCGCGCCCGGCGCCCCACCGCCGTCTGGGTCTGCTGGCTGATCGCCTACGCGGCCCTCGGCGACGGACTGCTCCGTTCGGTCCTGTCCGGCGGCCCCGACACCCTGCCCACCGGGTCCCCGGACGACGCCTGGCCCCTGGCCGCCGCCGGCGTCCTGGCCCTCGCTCTTGCCTGCGCCCCCGCGGCCTGGTGTGCCCACCTCTTCGCCGTCCGCGCCCGCCGCAGACTCGCGGCCAGCCGGGGTCTGGAGGAGTACGCCACCTCCGTACAGCCCCTGCTGCTCGGCGTGTTCGCCCTGTTCCTGGGCTCCCTCACGGCCCTGCTGACCCTGTCGGCCGTCGCCCTGGACGAACCCGCCGCCCCCGCCCAGGTCCTCTCGCTGGGCGCACTCCTGCTGCTCGCCCGCCTCCTGGCCGCCCACGGCTTCACCCACGCCCCGGCGGCCGTGCTCGCCGTCGCCGCCGCCGCCGAGGCCGGCGCCCTCGCCTCGGTGTTCGCCGCCCGCCTGCCCGGGTGCGGCTTCCTGGCCGTCCCCGTGGAGTCCCTCGTCACCGCGTGGGGCCCGGGCGCCGTCCCCGCGCTCGTCTGCGGGACGGGCGCACTGACCCTGATCGTCCATTCCTCCCGCACCCTCACCCGGGCCTCGGCCCACGCCACGCCGGACGCGACGTGCTGACCCGGCGCGCGAGCGCGGGCTTCCTCCCCGCGCCGAGCTTCCCGACCACCCCTTCGAAGGAGAACCGCACATGATCACCTCCCGACCCGAGACCTCGGCCCCGGGAGCCGCGCGATGAGAGTCCTGCTGATCGGAGCCAACGGCTACCTCGGCCGCTTCGTCGCCGACCGCCTGCTCGCCGACCCCGCCGTCCAGCTCACCGCCCTCGGCCGCGGGGACGACGCCGACGTCCGCTTCGACCTCGCGTCCGGCAGCCCCGGCGCCCTCACCCGCTTCCTCGACGCGGTCCACCCGGGCGTGGTCGTCAACTGCGCCGGTGCCACCCGCGGCGGCGCCCGCGAGCTCACCCGCCACAACACCGTCGCCGTCGCCACCGTGTGCGAGGCCCTGCGCCGCAGCGGCTGCGGAGCGCGGCTGGTGCAGATCGGCTGCGGCGCCGAGTACGGTCCCAGCCAGCCCGGCTCCTCCACGGCCGAGGACGCCGTCCCGCGCCCCGGCGGCCCGTACGGCGTCAGCAAACTCGCCGCCACCGAACTCGTCCTCGGCTCCGGCCTGGACGCCGTGGTGCTGCGCGTCTTCTCCCCGGCGGGCCCCGGCACCCCCGCCGGATCGCCGCTCGGCCGGCTCGCCGAGGCGATGCGCCGCGCCATGCAGTCCGGCGACGGTGAGCTCAAGCTCGGCGGGCTCGGCGCCCAGCGCGACTTCGTCGACGTGCGCGATGTCGCCCGCGCCGTCCACGCGGCCTCCCTCTCCGCGGCGCAGGGCGTCATCAACATCGGCTCGGGCCGCGCCGTCCGGCTGCGCGACGCCGCCGCGATCCTCGCCCGCGTGGCCGGGTACGGCGGTGCCCTCCACGAACTCGACGGCCCTCCAGGACCGCTGCGGGCATCCATCGGCCACCCCCGCTCCGAATCCGACCACGCGGCCCCCGTCGCGTACCCGTACCCGGACGGCTGCGGCAGCTGGCAGCAGGCCGACGTGCGCACCGCACGCGACCGGCTCGGCTGGCGCCCCCGGATCAACCTCGAGGAATCCCTCGCCGACATCTGGATGGAGGCGGCATGCCGCATCTGACCAGCACTCATATCGACACGAGGACGGAGGCGGCATGTCGCGCCTGACCAGCGTCAAACCCGGCACCGCCCACACCGACGTGCGGACCGGTCTCGGTGTGCCCGGTTTCGCGCACCCGCTCGTCGCCCCGGCCGAGTGGGCCGAACTCACCCGCCCCGGCACCCCGGTCCACTGGGCCGCCCTCGACGTCGCCGACGGTCCCGGCAGCCGCCCCGACCCGCACTGCCTCCAGGCGGCGGCCCGGTTGCGCACCGCCGGGGTCCGGGTCCTCGGCCGGCTGGACACCACCTACGGCGCCTGCGCCTTCGGGGAGGTGATCTCCGAGGCCCACCGCTATCTCGACTGGTACCAGATCGACGGCTTCCTGGTGGACCGCTGTCCCACGGAGCGGACAGCGCTCGCCGAGGTGCGGCGCACGATCACCACGCTGCGCGCGCTGCGTGACGACGCCCACATCGTCCTCGGCCACGGCACCCACCCCTACCCGGGTTATGCCGAGCACGCCGACCAGTTGGTCACCTTCTCCGGCCCGTGGAGCGACTACCGCTGGTCGCAGGTGGCGGAGTGGACGGCCGACTACCCGCCCGACCGCTTCTGCCACCTCGTCCACGGCGTGCCCCGCGGCCACCTGGAGGAGGCGCTGCGGGTCGCCCGCTGGCAGGGTGCCGCCACGATCTGGTTCACGGACCGTACGGACAACGGCGGCCGGACCGATCCCTGGGAGACCATGCCCGGCTACTGGGACGAAATCGTCTCGCGGATCGGAACAGGTGTCTCGGAATGAAAAAGGCCATGGCACTGTTACGGAGAGAACAACCGTAGTGATGAACCGACCAACGGAGCCCCCGTGTCGCTGCCACCCCTGGTCGAGCCAGCCTCTGAGCTCACCGTAGACGAGGTCCGCAGGTACTCCCGCCACCTGATCATCCCCGACGTGGGGATGGACGGGCAGAAGCGGCTGAAGAACGCCAAGGTGCTCTGTGTCGGCGCCGGCGGCCTCGGCTCGCCCGCGCTGATGTACCTGGCCGCCGCGGGCGTCGGCACCCTCGGCATCGTGGAGTTCGACGAGGTCGACGAGTCGAACCTGCAGCGCCAGATCATCCACAGCCAGGCCGACATCGGCCGGTCCAAGGCCGAGTCCGCCCGTGACTCCGTCCTCGGCATCAACCCGTATGTGAACGTGATCCTTCACGAGGAGCGGCTCGAGGCCGACAACGTGATGGACATCTTCAGCCAGTACGACCTGATCGTCGACGGCACGGACAACTTCGCCACGCGCTACCTGGTGAACGACGCCTGTGTGCTGCTGAACAAGCCGTACGTCTGGGGTTCGATCTACCGCTTCGACGGTCAGGCCTCGGTCTTCTGGTCCGAGCACGGTCCCTGCTACCGCTGCCTCTACCCGGAGCCCCCGCCGCCGGGCATGGTCCCCTCCTGCGCCGAGGGCGGTGTCCTCGGCGTCCTGTGCGCCTCGATCGGTTCCATCCAGGTCACCGAGGCCATCAAGGTCCTCACCGGCACGGGTGAGCCCCTGGTCGGCCGCCTGATGATCTACGACGCCCTGGAGATGCAGTACCGCCAGGTCAAGGTCCGCAAGGACCCGAACTGCGCGGTCTGCGGCGAGAACCCGACCGTCACCGAGCTCATCGACTACGAGGCCTTCTGCGGCGTCGTCTCCGAGGAGGCCCAGGAGGCGGCGGCCGGCTCGACGATCACTCCCAAGCAGCTCAAGGAGTGGATCGACGACGGCGAGAACCTCGAGATCATCGACGTCCGTGAGATCAACGAGTACGAGATCGTCTCGATCCCCGGCGCCAAGCTGATCCCCAAGAACGAGTTCCTCATGGGCACCGCCCTGGAGGGCCTCCCGCAGGACAAGAAGATCGTCCTGCACTGCAAGACGGGTGTCCGCAGCGCCGAGGTCCTCGCGGTCCTGAAGTCCGCGGGCTTCTCCGACGCCGTCCACGTCGGCGGCGGCGTGATCGGCTGGGTCAACCAGATCGAACCGCACAAGCCGGTCTACTGACCTCAGGTCTCCCCGTCGGGGGCCGTGTGCACCAGGGGTGCGCGCGGCCCCCGACGGCGTCAGGAGCAGACCTTGCCGTCCTTCGGGACCGTGCCCGACAGCAGGTAGTCGTCCACCGTGGAGTCGACGCAGTCGCTGCCGCTGCCGTAGGCGCCGTGGCCCTCGCCCTTCCAGGTCAGGACCACACCGACGTCCTTGCCCAGCTCGTCCGCCATCTTCCGGGCGCCCTCGTAGGGGGTCGCCGGGTCGCCGGTGTTGCCGACCACCAGGACCGGCGCCGCTCCCGGCGCGCTCACCTCCGCGGTGTCGTGCTGACCGGGCACCGGCCAGTCGTGGCACCAGCCGGCCGTGTCCCAGCCCAGGAAGGTGCCGAACACCGGCGAGATCTTCTCGAACTCGGGCAGCAGCTTCTTCGTCTCCTCGGCGGTCGGCCGCTGCTTGGCGTCCAGGCACGATATGACCCGCTGCGAGTGGGTCGTCGTGCCGTAACGCCCGGACGCGTCACGCTCGTTGTAGCCGTCGGCCAGCGTCAGCAGCTCCGATCCGTCCCCCGACTCCGCCGCCTCCAGCGCGCTGGTCAGCGTCGGCCAGCTGGACTCGCTGTACAGCGGCAGCACGATGCCGGTGACGGCCAGCGTCTGCGTGAGCTCGCGCTCCGAGGACGTCGGCAGCGGGTTCGCGTCGATCCGCTTCAGCAGGTCCGCGATCTTCCGTGTGCCCTCCCGCGGGTCCTGCCCGGTGGACTTCAGGTAGTTGTTCAGCGCGCGCTGGAATCCCCGGGCCTGGTTTTTGGCGTGGTCCACGGTGTCGGCGCTCGGGTCGACGACCGCGTCGAGGACCAGCCGGCCCACCTTCTCGGGGAACAAGTGGGCGTACACGCCGCCGAGTTCGGTGCCGTAGGAGATGCCGAAGTAGTGCAGCCTGTCGTCGCCGAGGACCTGGCGCATCAGGTCCATGTCGCGGGCCGTGTCGGTGGTCGAGACGTGGGCCATCAGCGGCCCCGCCATCTCCTCGCAGCCCTTGCCGAACGCGGCGGCGTCCGCGAGGTACGCCTTCTCCTCGGCCGCGGTGTCCGGAGTGGCGTCCACGGCCTCGGCGGCCTGGATCTCCTTGTCGCTGCGGCAGCGCACCCCCTCGCTGGCGGCGACCCCGCGCGGGTCGAAGCTCACCAGGTCGTATCGCTCGTGCAGGGCGGAGGCGACGGAGGAGTAGTACGGCATCATCGACACCCCCGAGCCGCCCGGACCGCCGAAGTTGAACAGCAGCGAGCCGATGCGGTCGTCGCCGGTCGCCTCGGCGCGGATCAGGGCGATCCCGAGCGTCTCGCCCGCCGGTCGCGACCAGTCCAGCGGCACTTCGAGCGTCGCGCACCGCCAGTCACCGCCGGGGGCCGCGGAGTCCTCGGTGGCCTCGCACTCACCCCAGTCGAGCTTCTGTGAGGTCAGGTGGGCGGGCAGGGGCGCCGCGTCGGAGGAAGCGGCCGACGGGCTCTTGCTGCCGCTCTTCTCACCGCCCTTGCCGTCACCGCCCTCACCGTCTCCCGAACTGCACCCCGTCACCAGGAGAGCGGTGGCGGCCGTCAGAGCCGCCCACCGTACGAAACGCGCCATGTGCCTACCCCCTCGTATGCCGTCCACGCCGTGCAGCGGATGGCGGTCAGGCCATAGTAGGCGGAGTCCACGAGCCTTGCTCCGGCCTGTGGATAACCTTCTGACCTGCGATTATGTGGGGCTTGCGCAGGCCTCAGGAGCAGACGGTCCCGGCCGCCGGCACCTTCCCGTCCAGTAGATAGCCGTCCACCGCGTTCTGCACGCACTTGTTCTTGCTGTCGTAGGCCCCGTGCCCCTGCCCCTTGTACGTCAGCTCGACACCCACCCCCTCGCCCAGCGCCTGCACCATCTTCCGGGCGCCCTCGTACGGCGTGGCCGGGTCGCCGGTGTTGCCCACGACCAGGATCGGCGCCGCACCTGGGGCGCTCACGTCGGGGTGGTCGGCGGCGCCGGTCACGGCCCAGTCGGTGCAGCTGATCATTCCCCAGGCGAGGAAGTCGCCGAAGAGGGGCGAGGCCCGCCGGAACTCCGGCAGCCTCGACTCGACGAACTCGGGGGTGTAGCGCGGTTTGTCGTCGGCGCAGTTGATGGACACGTTGGCCGCGGTGATGTTGCTGTACTCGCCGTTCTCGCTGCGGCCGTTCATCGAGTCGGACAGCAGCATCAGGATCCTGCCGTCGCCGTCGTACGCCTGCTGCAGGCCCTCGGTGAGATACGGCCAGAAGTCCTGGGAGTACAGGGCCTGGGCGATGCCGTTGGTGGCCGCGGTCTGGGTGAGGTCGCGCGGGAAGATGCCCGGCAGCGGTGTGCGGTCGAGCTCCGTCAGCAGCGCGGCGATACGGTCCTTCACGTCCTGCGCGCTGTCGCCGATCGGACAGTCCTCGACCTGCGAGGTGCAGTCCTCGGCGAAGTTGTCGAGCGCCAGCTGGAAGCCCTTGGCCTGACCGAGCGAGCCCTGTTCGGGGTTCTGCGTCGGGTCGACGACCGCGTCGAAGACGGCTCGGCCGACGCGCTGGGGGAACAGGTGCGCGTACACGCCGCCGAGTTCGGTGCCGTAGGAGATGCCGAAGTAGTGCAGCTTGTCGTCGCCGAGGACCTGGCGCATCAGGTCCATGTCGCGGGCGGCGTCGGTGGTCCGCACCCGCGGCAGCATTTTCTCGGAGTTCTTCTCGCAGGCCGCGTTGAACTCCTTGGTGTTGTCCAGCAGCTCGGTGCGCTCGGCGGCGTCGTCGGGGGTCGAGTCCTGCTGGAAGTAGGCGTCGAGCTGCTGGTCGTTCTCGCACTCGACGGGCGCGCTGCGGCCGACCCCGCGCGGGTCGAAGCTGACCAGGTCGTAGCGGGTGCGCAGTTTGGCGTAGTCCTCGCCGAAGGCGGGCAGCGTGGTGACGCCCGAGCCGCCGGGGCCGCCGAAGTTGAACAGGAGCGAGCCGATGCGCCGGCTGTCGTCGCCGCTGGCCTCCGCGCGGATCAGCGCGAGGCCGATCGTGTCCCCTTTGGGCTCGTCCCAGTCCAAGGGCGCCTTCATGGTGGCGCACTGCCACTCGTCGCCGTTCGGCAGCGGGGAGGGCGCGGGGCCGCCGCCCTCCGCCTGGGAGGGGGCCGGGCAGTCCTTCCAGCTCAGCTTCTGGGCCGTCAGATCCTCGTCCTGGGAGTCGTCGGAGCACCCCGCCAGCAGCGAGGACAGCAGCAGGGCGGTGGCGGCGAGGACAGCGGTGCGCAGGCGGGAGGGGTTCGGCATGATCCCATCCTGGGGTCGCGCACGACGGGACGCTCGGGGCACGGGCCGTACGAGGTACGGGCCGTGCCCGTCGCTACAGGGCGCCCTTGCGGGTGAGCTGGTTGAAGGCCAGCCAGCCCGGCAGGACGGGCAGCCACAGGGTCAGCAGGCGGAACAGCAGGACCGAGGGAGCGGCGACCTCGCTGGGCAGGCCGACGGCGATCAGACCGACCGTCAGCGTGGCCTCGACGGCGCCCACACCGCCCGGTGTCGGGGCGGCCGAGCCGAGCGCGTTGCCCGCGAGGAAGACGACGGCGACGCTGGCGATGCTGATCGACGTCTGCTCGTCGCCGAACGCGCGGATCGACGCGTCCAGGCACATCACGAAGCACGCCGTCAGCAGCAGCATGCCGCCGATGCCCGTGATCAGCTTCTGGGGCCGCTGGAGCACGTCGAGCATGCGCGGCACCACGCCCGCGAAAAGTGACCGCACGCGCGTGACGACGAATTTCCGCAGGAACGGCACCGAGGTCACCACGAGCACCAGCACCGCGACCGTCAGCAGA
The DNA here is from genome assembly GCF_056436565.1 of Streptomyces sp. NPDC043726. Taxonomy (NCBI): domain Bacteria; kingdom Bacillati; phylum Actinomycetota; class Actinomycetes; order Kitasatosporales; family Streptomycetaceae; genus Streptomyces; species Streptomyces sp. NPDC043726. The sequence goes on along the minus strand of NZ_JBWKCI010000001.1, from coordinate 268,665 downwards.
CCCGCGATGACCGTACGGGACGGCGACAGCGACGGAGTCTTCTCCGTACCGGTCAGGTAACCGAAGGACAGCAGCATCAGGATGTGGCAGCCGAGCCCGAACAACTGGGACGCGCCCACACTCGCCACCGCGAGCCCCGGCCGTACGCCCGAGCGCTGCAGGAAGCGCGTGTTGAGGGCCACGCCGCCCACCGCGGCCGGCGCGACGATCTTCACGAAGGATCCGGCGACCTGCGCCCCCACGGTCCGCATGAACGGCACCCGCTCCGGCACGAACCCGAGCAGTGCCATCGCCGCCGCGAAGTAGCTGGCCGCGGAGAACAGCACGGCCGCGGCGACCCAGCCCCACTCGGCGTTGGCGACGAGCGGGCCGAACTCGATGTGGGTGAGCTGGGTCAGCAGGAAGTAGGCGCCGATCGCGCCGGCGATGAAGCTGATCAGTGTGCGCGGCCGCACCCGCTCCAGGCGGGCCGGCTCGACCGGCGCCTGCGGCCTGATCAGCAGCACTTCGTGCCGGATCTGGGTGAGCAGATCCTCTTCGCGTGATTCCTCGATGGCTTCGTCGATGGCCCGCTTCTCGGCCCGTGCCTGCGCGCGTACGGCCTTCTTGGCGGCCTTCTCCAGGACGGGCTTCCCGGAAGCCTCCTCCGCCTTCTCGGAAGCGGCCTCCGCGCGCGCGTGCTTGGCCTGCCGGGAGGCCTCCAGGACCGCCTCGCGCTCGCGTTCCGCCCGCTCCCGGGCCAGCCGGCGCAGCGTCGCGCGCGTGGAGCGCGTCAGCGCGATGGGCTGGAGCATCGGCAGGCAGTCGGCCACCGTGTCGGGGCCGAGGACGGCGACCGCCGAGGCGACGGCGCGCTCGGCGCCGACCCGGAGCCCGAGCGTCGTCACGAGCTGGGCGATGTCCATGCGCAGCAGCAGTTCGCCGGCCGCGATCTCGCCGCCGCGCAGATCGGTGAGGATCACCGTGCCGGAACGATCCACCAGAATCGCGTCACCCGCGAGCCTGCGGTGCGCGATCCGGCGGGACTGCAGCGCCCGCACCTGGTGCCACGTGTGGTGCAGCAGTTCGTCGGTGATCTCCTCGTCCGCGAGTGAGTCCAGCGTGCGTCCGCCGGTGTGCTCGTAGACCAGCATCACCGCGTCGGGGCCGAGCTCGGAGGTCGCGATCAGCTTGGGGGCGTTGGCGCCGGCCGCGATGGCCGCGTAGGCGAGCAGTGCCTCCTGCTCCAGGGCCTGGCGCAGCGACTGCAGGCTGCGGCGGGTGGCGATGCCGCGCAGGGTCAGATTGCGCCAGACGCGGTAGAAGAATCCCTGCGCCTGTTGCTCGCGGTCGACCACCGTGACGTCCAGCGGTGGGCCGTCCTCCAGGGTGACGAAGTAGCGCCGGCCGCGGTCGCCGCTGTCGCCGTGGTCCCCGGTCTCGTCCCGGGCCGCGCTCACCGGGCGGAATCCGACGGTCCGCAGGCCCGCCATCAGCGTCCGGCCGGTGGGCCGGACGTTGGGCGAGCCGACCGCGTAGAGGGTGCCGTAGGCCACCGTCCAGCCGATCAGCACCGTCAGGATGATCGAGAACGGGGTGGTGTACCCGGTGACGAGCATCGAGAAGGCGTCGAGCAGCAGCACGATCCACAGCACCGCGCGCCATCTCGGCCGGCGGGACATGCCGACGGCGGTCATGTACGCGATCACCGGGGCCAGATAGCCGTGCACCGGGTCGGTGAGCGCGGCGATGTCGCCGGGGGAGGGCTGGGTGAGCGCCTCCTGGATGGAGTCGGGCGCGGCCTCGGCGACCCAGAGGTCGGTGGCGAGAGTCACACCGTGCGCGAGGACCGCCGCGAGCACGCCGTCGGCGATGCGCAGCCCGTCGCGCTTGATCAGCCGTTCGATCGCGAACGCGACCGGGACGAGCAGGATCGCGATGCTGGAGGCCAGCCCCGCGATCTTGATGAGCAGATCGGGCGCCTGTCCGGTGCCCTTGTTGATGTCCTGTTCGAGGCCCGAGGTGGTGCCGTGCGCGAACGCGGCGACGGCGAGCAGCACGGCCACCGCGAGGACGCCCACCAGCAGGCGCATGAGGTCGGAGGGGCGGTGCACGCGCGCGGGCAGCAGCGGTTCGTCGCCCTCCACCTCCTCGGTGTACACCTCGTCGGGGTCCGGTTCGGGAACGGACCCGACGGGCTTGTCCGCGTCGTTCGTGTCCCCGCCCTCCCGGTCGGTGGCGGCGCCCTGCGCGGCGGCCTCGGAAGCGCCCTGCGCGGCCTCGGAGGCACCTGGCGCGCCCTTCGAGGCGGCCGGCGCGGTGTTGGCGGTGTCGGCGGCGCCGGCGGTGTTCGGGCGCGACGAAGCCTCAGAGGTGCTCTCCGCATCCTCGGGGTGCACACCCTGCTGCTTCATCGTCTCTTCTTGATCTCGTATCAACGGTCACCGCCCGCATGATGGTGGCATGCCCCACCGACACGCGGGGGCGTCAGGGTGCAGATGCGGGGGCGCACAGTCTGCCGGAAGCGCCGCCCGGGGGCGAGGGCCACGCACCGTCGCGGGCCCGTCACATTGTCGGTGGGGTGGGGCAGGATGGGGCGGATGAGCGAGGAGAGCCTTCCGGAGGACGCCCGCCCGGAGTACGCGGATGCCCGCGCGGAGTACGCGGACGCGCTGCCCGAATACGCCGAGCGGGTCCTCGAGGTCGCCGAACTGATCCCGCCCGGACGCGTCATGACCTACGGCGACGTCGCCGAGTGGCTTCAGGAGGGCGGCCCCAGACAGGTCGGCCGCGTGATGGCCCTGTACGGCGGGGCCGTGCCGTGGTGGCGGGTCGTCCGAGCGGACGGTGCGCTGCTCCCGGGCCACGAGCTGCGGGCGCTCGGGCACTACCGCACGGAGGGCACGCCCCTGAAGCAGGCCGGCCGGACCACCGAGGGGCACCTGCCTCGCCTCGACATGAAACGGGCGCGATGGGACGGCGACGAACGCGCGGAAGGTCACACCTGACAGCTTCCGCCATCCGACGGACCGCTGTGTGACCTGTGATCCGTACGGGGGAAGAAGGGCACGTCCGTGGCATGACGTACGTTCGTGAGTCGAGGGACGCAGGTGACGTGAGCGCCCCGAGGGATGAATCGGAAGCCCTGCTTCCGCCGGATCCGTCGGCGTAGCGTCGGCTGAACGCGTCCCCTTCATCCCGCCGCCACCGCCTTCCACACGCGGTGGCCAGTCAACCAGCACACCCACCAGGACCGGCGAACCACGTGAGCTCCTCTTCCTCCACCAGGCGCCTGCCGCACCCCCAGGTGCGGCAGGGGAGTCGTGGCGCTTACCGACTGGTCCGTACCCCGCCGGCCAGGGTGGCCCCCCCTCGTCTGGACGCCGCTCAGCGCTCCGTGGTTGACCACGGCACCGGCCCCCTGCTCGTTCTCGCAGGTCCGGGAACCGGGAAGACCACCACGCTGGTGGAGTCCGTGGCCCGCCGGATCGCCCGTGGCGGGGACCCCGCGCGCATCCTGGTGCTGACGTTCAGCCGGAAGGCGGCCGTCGAGCTGCGCGATCGCATGGCCCTGCGCACGGGCGCCGCGCGCGCTCCGCAGGCGACCACCTTCCACTCGTTCTGCTATGCCCTCGTCCGCGCCCACCAGGACAGCGAGCTGTTCGTCGAGCCGCTGCGGCTGCTGTCGGGCCCCGAGCAGGACGTCGCCGTACGCGAACTGCTGGCGGGCCAGCCGGACCTGGAGCGGCTCGGCCTCGCCCATGTGCGCTGGCCCGACGAACTGCGCGCCTGTCTGACCACGCGGGGCTTCGCCGACGAGGTCCGCGCGGTCCTCGCGCGCAGCCGTGAACTGGGCCTCGGCCCCGAGGCCCTGGACGCCTTCGCCCGCCGCATCGGCCGCCCCGACTGGCGGGCCGCGGCCGCCTTCCTCGCGGAGTACCTCGACGTCCTCGACCTCCAGGGCGTGCTCGACTACGCCGAACTCGTCCACCGCGCGGTGCTCCTCGCCCACCGCCCCGAGGTCGCCCGGCAGCTCGCCGACCGGTACGACGCCGTCTTCGTCGACGAGTACCAGGACACCGACCCCGCCCAGGTGCGGCTCCTGCACGCGCTCGCGGGCGGCGGTCGCACCCTGGTCGCCTTCGGCGACCCGGACCAGTCGATCTACGCGTTCCGGGGCGCCGACGTGGGCGGCATCCTGGAGTTCCCGCGGGACTTCCCGCGCGCGGACGGCCGCCCGGCGCCCGTCGCGGTCCTGCGCACCTCCCGCCGCTCCGGCGGCGCGCTGCTGGCCGCAACCCGGCTGCTGACCCAGCGGATGCCGCTGACCCGGCTCCCGGCCGACAAGGTCCGCGCCCACCGTGAACTCGCTCCGGTCCGGGACGGCGGCCGGGTCGAGGTGTACACGTACCCGACGCCCGGCACCGAGATGGACAACATCGCCGACATCCTGCGCCGGGCCCACCTGGAGGACGGCGTCCCCTGGCGCGAGATGGCCGTCCTGGTCCGCGCGGGCTCGCGCACCATCCCGACGGTCCGCCGCGCGCTCACGGCCGCCGGCGTCCCCCTGGACATCGACGGCGACGACCTGGCCCTGCGCCACGAACCGGCGGTGGCACCCCTGCTGACGGCCCTGCGGGCGGTCGCGGAGGCGGAGGCGCGGGGGAGCGAGGGCGGGCGTACGGCCGTACAGGATGCCCTGGCTGCCCAGGAGTCTCCGGAGACTCTGGAAGCCCAGGAGTCCCAGGAGTCCCAGGAGTCCCTCCTGGATGCTCAGGACCCCCCGGAGCCCCTGGACGCGCAGGAGGCCGACGGCGGTGAGGACGCGGCCGGCTGTTGGCTCGACACCGAGACCGCCCTGACCCTCCTTTCCTCCCCCCTCGCCGGCATGGACGCGGCCGACCTGCGCCGTCTCGGACGTGCCCTGCGTGATGAGGAGCGGGCCGCCGGAGTCGCCCTGCCGCCGCCCTCGGACGACCTGCTCGCGCGGGCGCTGGCCGAACCGGAGCGGCTGGTCGCGCACGACCCGGCGTACGCGCGTGGCGCGCAGCGGCTCGGCGCGCTGCTGCGCAAGGCCCGCGAGCGCCTCGCCGGCGGCGGTACGGCCGAGGAGGCGCTCTGGGACCTGTGGGAGGGCACGCCGTGGCCCGCGCGCCTGGAGCGTGCCGCCCGGCGCGGCGGCGCGGCGGGACGCAACGCCGACCGAGACCTGGACGCCGTGTGCGCGCTGTTCGCGACCGCGGCCCGCTCCGAGGAGCGCACCGGCGGCACGGGCGCCCTGAACTTCCTGGCGGAGATCGAGGCCGAGGACATCGCCGCCGACACCCTCACCCGGCGCGCCCTGCGCCCCGACGCCGTCCGCCTGATGACCGCGCACCGCTCCAAGGGCCTGGAATGGCGTCTGGTCGTCGTCGCCGGGGTCCAGGAGGGCCTGTGGCCGGACCTGCGCCGCCGCGGCTCCCTGCTGGAGGCCGACCGGATCGGCCGCGACGGACTGGCCGAACCCCTCACCCCCGGAGCGCTGCTCGCCGAGGAGCGCCGGCTGTTCTACGTGGCCGCCACCCGCGCGCGGGAACGCCTCGTCGTCACCGCGGTGAAGGCCCCCGCGGACGACGGCGACCAGCCCTCCCGCTTCCTGACCGAACTCGGCGTCGAACCCAAGGACGTCACGGGCCGGCCCCGGCGCCCCCTGTCGGTCGCGGCGCTGGTCGCCGAACTGCGGGCCACTACCGTCGACCCGCGGGTGTCCGACGCCCTCAGGGAGGCCGCCGCCCGCCGCCTGGCCCGGCTCGCCGCGCTCACCGACGACGACGGCCGCCCTCTGGTCCCCTCGGCCCACCCCTACCGCTGGTGGGGCATGTTCGAACCGACCGAGAGCAAGGTGCCGCTGCGCGACCGCGACCAGCCCGTCGTCCTCTCCGGCAGCGCCCTCGACCAGCTCGCCAACACCTGCGCCCTGCAGTGGTTCCTGGGCCGCGAGGTGAAGGCCGACGCGCCCGCGACCGTCGCCCAGGGCTTCGGCAACGTCGTGCACGTCCTCGCCGACGAGGTCGCCTCCGGGCACACCCCGGCCGATCTCGCCGTCCTCATGGAGCGCCTGGACTCGGTGTGGAACGCGCTCGCCTTCGACGCGCCGTGGAAGTCGGCGCAGGAGAAGGAGCACGCGCGCGTGGCGCTCGAACGCTTCCTGACGTGGCATGTCACGGATCGCACCGGCCGTACCCCCGTCACGAGCGAGCACGACTTCGACGTCACCCTCGAAGCGGGCGACTACGAGGTCCGCATCCGCGGTCAGATGGACCGCGTCGAGGCCGACGGCGAAGGCCGCGCCTACGTCGTCGACTTCAAGACCGGCAAGCAGGCACCGACGGCCGCCGAGGTGGCCCGCCATCCGCAGCTCGCCGTCTACCAGCTCGCCGTCCGCGAGGGCGCCGTCGACGAGGCCTTCGACGGCGAGCGGCCCGAGCCGGGCGGCGCCGAACTCGTCCACCTGCGCCAGGGCGCGGCCCGGCGGGACGGCGGGGAGACCCTGCCGAAGGTGCAGGCCCAGGAGCCGCTCGAAGGCGAGTGGGTCGGCGATCTGCTGGCCACCGCCGCCGGCAAGGTGCTCGACGAACGGTTCACGCCGACGGCGGGGCAGCACTGCGCCCACTGCGCGTTCCGCGCCTCGTGCAGCGCACGTCCCGAGGGGCGGCACGTGGTGGAGTGACGGACGGCACCACAGGTGCTGACCTGCGCTTCCGCTGTCCCGGCAGCCGATTCGGCCACCACTGTCAGTGGCCGCCGCTAGCCTCTCTGAGGTGCCACCACGTATCACCGATCCCGAGCAGCTCAAGGAGCTCCTCGGCATCCCGTTCACCCCGGAGCAGACGGCCTGCATCATCGCGCCGCCCGCCCCGCAGGTGATCGTGGCCGGAGCCGGTTCGGGCAAGACCACGGTGATGGCCGCACGCGTGGTGTGGCTGGTCGGCACCGGCCAGGTCGCCCCCGAACAGGTCCTCGGCCTGACCTTCACCAACAAGGCCGCGGGAGAGCTCGCCGAGCGGGTCCGCAAGGCGCTGATCAAGGCGGGCGTCACCGACCCCGACGTCATCGACCCGGACAACCCGCCGGGCGAGCCCGTGATCTCCACGTACCACGCCTTCGCGGGCCGCCTGCTGACCGACCACGGCCTGCGCATCGGCCTCGAACCGACCTCCCGGCTGCTCGCCGACGCCAGCCGCTACCAACTCGCCGCGCGGGTGCTGCGCGAGGCCCCGGGCCCGTACCCGTCGCTCACCCGCTCCTTCGCCGACCTGGTCAGCGATCTGCTCGCGCTCGACGCCGAACTCGCCGAACACCTCGTGCGCCCCGAGGCCCTGCGCGCCCACGACGCCGAGCTGTTGCTGACGCTGCACGGCGTCAAGCTCAGCAACGCCGATCTGCGCAAGATCCCCGAGACGGCCGCCGCGCGCCGCGAACTGGCCGACCTCGTGGTCCGATACCGCGCCGCCAAGCGCGAGCGCGACCTGCTCGACTTCGGCGACCAGATCGCCCTGTCGGCCCGGCTCGCGGGGATCCCCGAGGTGGGGCGCGTCCTGCGCGAGGAGTTCCGGGTGGTCCTCCTCGACGAGTACCAGGACACCTCGGTCGCCCAACGAGTGCTGCTCGCGGGGCTGTTCGGTGCCGGTACCGGCCACCCGGTGACCGCTGTCGGCGACCCTTGCCAGGCGATCTACGGCTGGCGCGGCGCGTCCGTCGCCAACCTGGACGACTTCCCCGAGCACTTCGCCCGCGCCGACGGCCGCCCCGCCACCCGCCAGGCCCTCAGCGAGAACCGGCGCAGCGGCGGCCGCCTCCTCGACCTCGCCAACGGCCTGGCCGAGCCCCTGCGCGCCCTCCACGCGGGCGTGGAGGCCCTCCGCCCGGCCCCGGGCGCCGAACGCGACGGCACGGTCCGCTGCGCGCTGCTGCGCACCCACGCCGAGGAGATCGACTGGATCGCCGACTCCGTGGCCCACCTCGTGAACACCGGCAAGGCGCCCGGCGAGATCGCCGTCCTGTGCCGTACGGCCACCGACTTCTCCGAGATCCAGGCCGCGCTGGTCGCCCGGGACGTCCCCGTCGAGGTGGTGGGCCTGTCCGGGCTGCTGCACCTGCCCGAGATCGCCGACCTGGTCGCCGTCTGCGAGGTCCTCCAGGACCCCGGCGCCAACGCCTCCCTGGTGCGCCTGCTGACCGGCCCGCGCTGGCGCATCGGCCCGCGCGACCTCGCCCTCCTGGGCCGCCGCGCCCGGCGTCTGGTGTTCCACGCACGCGTGGACGGCGACGACGACCCGGACCGCCGGCTCGCCGAGGCCGTCGAGGGTGTCGACCCCGCCGAGGTGATCTCCCTCGCGGACGCCCTCGACACGTTCCTGGAGACCCCCTTCGACGGCGCGGGGGACGACGACGGGCTGCCCTTCTCGCCGGACGCGCGCGTGCGCTTCGCCCGGCTGGCCACCGAACTGCGCGAGCTGCGCCGCTCGCTGGCAGACCCGCTGATGGACGTCCTGCACCGCGTCCTCGCCGTCACCGGCCTGGAGGTCGAGCTGTCGGCGTCCCCGCACGCCCTGGCCGCCCGCCGCCGCGAGACCCTGTCGAACTTCCTGGACATCGCGGCCTCCTTCGCCGCCGGCGACGGCGAGGCGAGCCTGCTGGCCTTCCTCGGCTTCCTGCGCACCGCCGCGCAGTACGAGAAGGGCCTCGACAACGCCCTCCCGGGCGGCGAGAACACCGTCAAGGTGCTCACCGCGCACAAGTCCAAGGGCCTCGAATGGGACGTCGTCGCCGTCCCGGGCCTGGTCACCGGCACCTTCCCGAGCGCTCAGGGGCGCGAGAAGTGGACCTCCCAGGGCAAGGTGCTGCCGCACGCCCTGCGCGGTGACGCCGACACCCTGCCCGACGTCGCGAGCTGGGACTCGCGCGGTCTGAAGGCCTTCCACGAGGCCATGAAGGAGCACCAGCACACCGAGGAACTCCGCCTCGGCTACGTCACCTTCACCCGCCCCCGCTCCCTGCTGCTCGGCTCCGGCCACTGGTGGGGTCCCAGCCAGAAGAAGCCCCGCGGCCCCTCCGACTTCCTCCAGGCCCTCTACGAGCACTGCGCGGCCGGGTACGGCGAGATCGAGGCCTGGGCGGACGAGCCGGCGGAGGACGAGGAGAACCCCGCGCTCCACGCGACCGCCGCCGACCAGGTGTGGCCGCTTCCCCTGGACGACGCGGCGCTGGCCCGCCGCAGGGCGGCCGCCGAGACGGTCCTCGCCCACCTGGAGAACCTCTCCTCGCACGCGGACGCCCACCCCGCCGCCGCGCAGGACCCGGACTATCCCGCACCGCCGGACGACGAGGATCTGGAAGCGCCGTACGACATCCCCGACGAGGACCCCTTCGCGGACGAAGTTGATTTCGCGCACGAAGGTGACGGGGACCTGTTCGAGGACGACCCGGCCGACTGGGACTCCGACTGGGACTCCTGGACCGAAGACCGCCCCACCGTCCCCCACCAGGCGCCGCCGACCGAGCCGGAACCGGCGCACACCCGCGTCGGCCCGGAGCCCGCGCACACCCGCCTCACCCCGGAGGAGGCCCGCACCGTCGCCTCCTGGGACCGGGACCTCGACGCCCTCACCGGAGAGCTCCTCCGCGCGCGGGACAGCGTCACCGAGGTCCCGCTGCCGGCCTCCCTGACCGCCTCCCAGGTGCTGCGCCTGGCCGCCGACCCGGACGGCCTGGCACAGGAGCTGGCCCGCCCCATGCCCCGCCCGCCGCAGCCCGCGGCCCGCCGTGGCACCCGCTTCCACGCGTGGGTGGAGGCCCGGTTCGAGCCGCTGACCCTGCCCATGCTGGAGCCGGACGAGCTGCCCGGCAGCGAGGCCGAGATCGCCGACGAACGCGACCTGGAAGGGCTCAAGGAGGCCTTCGAACGCACCGAGTACGCCCGCCGCACGCCGTACCGCGTCGAGGCGCCCTTCCAGCTCACGCTGGCGGGCCGCGTCGTCAGGGGCCGGATCGACGCCGTCTACAAGGAGGACGACGGCGAGCGGACGACGTACGAGATCGTCGACTGGAAGACCAACCGCGCCCACGACGCCGACCCGCTCCAGCTCGCGGTGTACCGGCTCGCCTGGGCGGAGCAGCAGCGGGTGCCGTTGGAGTCGGTGTCGGCCGCGTTCCTGTACGTCCGGGGCGGCGAGGTCGTCCGCCCCGAGGATCTCCCGGACCGGGCCGCGCTGGAGCGACTGCTGGCCGGGGAGCCGTCGTGTGACGAACCGCCCAACAAGGATGTCGGTGCGGGCCGATAGGCTCGTGACCATGAGCCATCCCGTTGACAGCGTCGTCAGCGACGTCCGTACGTACGTCCAGCAGCACCGCGTCGCCTTCCTCGACGACCTCGCCGAGTGGCTGCGCATCCCGTCCGTGTCGGCCCAGCCCGACCACGCGCCGGACGTACGGCGCAGCGCCGACTGGCTCGCCGCCAAGCTCACCGGGACCGGCTTCCCGACCGTCGAGGTCTGGCCCACGCCCGGCGCCCCGGCCGTCTTCGCCGAGTGGCCCTCCGAGGACCCCGAGGCCCCGACGGTCCTGGTCTACGGCCACCACGACGTGCAGCCCGCCGCCCGCGAGGACGGCTGGGACAGCGACCCCTTCGAGCCCGTCGTCCGGGACAATCGCCTCTACGCGCGCGGGGCGGCCGACGACAAGGGCCAGGTGTTCTTCCACACACTCGGCGTCCGCGCCCACCTCGCCGCGACCGGCCGCACCACTCCGGCCGTCAACCTGAAGCTGCTCGTCGAGGGCGAGGAGGAGTCCGGCTCGCCGCACTTCGACGCCCTCGTCGTCGAGCGCGCGGACCGGCTCGCCGCCGACGCCGTGATCGTCTCCGACACCGGTATGTGGTCCGAGGACACCCCCACCGTGTGCACCGGCATGCGTGGCCTCACCGAGTGCGAGATCCGGCTGTACGGCCCCGCCCAGGATATCCACTCCGGCTCCTTCGGCGGCGCCGTGCCCAACCCGGCCACCGCCGCCGCCCGCCTGGCCGCGGCCCTGCACGACGAGCACGGGCGCGTGGCGATCCCCGGCTTCTACGACGGCGTGGTCGAGCTGACCGACCGGGAGCGGGAGCTCTTCGCCGCGCTGCCCTTCGACGAGCAGCGATGGCTGCGCACCGCGAAGTCGCAGGCCGCGAGCGGGGAGGCCGGTTACACCACCCTGGAGCGCATCTGGGCCCGCCCCACCTCCGAGGTCAACGGCATCGGCGGCGGCTACCAGGGCCCCGGGAGCAAGACGATCATCCCGTCGAGCGCCATGATGAAGCTGTCCTTCCGCATGGTGGCGGGCCAGGAGCCCGAGCACATCGAGAAGGTCGTCCGCGCGTGGGCCGCCGAGCAGGTGCCCGCCGGAATCCGCTGCGAGGTCGTCTTCGGCCCGGCCACGCGCCCCTGCCTGACGCCGCTGGACCACCCGGCCCTCCAGTCCGTGGCCCGCGCGATGGGCCGTGCCTTCGAGCAGCCGGTCGGCTTCACCCGCGAGGGCGGCTCGGGGCCTGCCGCCACCCTCCAGGAAGTCCTCGGCGCCCCCGTGCTCTTCCTGGGCATCTCGGTGCCCTCCGACGGCTGGCACGCGCCGAACGAGAAGGTCGAGCTCGATCTCCTGCTCAAGGGAGTCGAGGCCACCGCGTACCTCTGGGGTGACCTGGCGGAGAACTGGCGCCATGCGCCCTGAGCACCGCGTACCGTCCGGAGCGGTACCCCGCGCGGGGCACACTGGTAGGGCCGCCCCGCACCGCGCCGCCCCACCGGACCCGGTCCCCTCCCGTCCCACGTCCCGCTGAACCGCCCGCCGAAACCAACCGTTCCACCGGGGGAGTTGGAAGCACCCGTGACCACCTGGACCGACCACACCGCCGATCGCCCCATCTCGCTCACCGCCCCGAGCGGCATCGACCGCGCCGCCCACCACCGCCTCGACGAGGCCTGGCTGGCGGCGGCATGGAGCCACCCCACGACCCGCTGTTTCGTGGTCTCCGGCGGCCAGGTCCTGATCGACGAGACGGCGGACGGCCGTACCGAACTCGTCATGACCCCTTCCTTCGAGGCCCCGCTCACCGAGGCGCACCGCTACTTCCTCGGCAACGACGAGGACGGCGTCAGCTACTTCGCCCTCCAGAAGGACGCCCTGCCCGGCCGTATCGACCAGTCGGCGCGCCCGGCCGGGCTGCGCGAGGCCGGCCTGCTGCTCTCCGCGCGCGACATCGGGCTGATGGTGCACGCGGTCGGCCTGGAGAACTGGCAGCGCACCCACCGCTTCTGCTCCCGGTGCGGCGAGCGGACCGTGATCGCCGCGGCCGGTCACATCCGCCGCTGCCCGGCGTGCGGGGCCGAGCACTACCCGCGCACCGACCCGGCCGTGATCATGGCCGTCACCGACGAGGACGACCGCATCCTGCTGGGCCGCCAGGTCCACTGGCCGGAGGGCCGCTTCTCCACGCTCGCCGGATTCGTCGAGCCCGGTGAGTCCATCGAGCAGACGGTGCGCCGCGAGGTCTTCGAGGAGGCCGGCATCACCGTCGGCCAGGTCGAGTACGTCGCCAGCCAGCCGTGGCCCTTCCCGTCCAGCCTGATGCTGGGCTTCATGGCCCGCGCCACCTCCACCGAGGTGAATGTCGACGGCGACGAGATCCACGAGGCCCGCTGGTTCTCCCGCGACGAGCTGGGCGCCGCCTTCGAGTCGGGCGAGGTGCTGCCGCCCTACGGCATCTCGATCGCGGCGCGCCTGATCGAGCTCTGGTACGGCAAGCCGCTGCCCACGAGGACGTTCGTCTGACATGGCGGACGACGACACGGCGCGCGACTACGACCTCGAGTTCGCCCTCCAGGTCACCGGCTTCGAGCTGGCCACCGAACCACCGGCCCCCGACACCCCGCTCGGCCGCATTCGGGCCTTCGTCGCCGAGCACGGGTACGAGGCGCTGACGGACGAGCACTTCGAGGCGGCGATCCGCGGAACACTGTGACCGTCAGACATACGAAGGCCCCCGACCGATCGGCCGGGGGCCTTCGAACGCTCAGGGGTCAGACAGCGATCTTCTGCTTGACCTGAGCCAGCGACGGGTTGGTGAGGGTCGAGCCGTCCGCGAACAGCACGGTCGGGACCGTCTGGTTTCCGCCATTGGCCTTCTCGACGAACGCCGCGGACTGCGGGTCCTGCTCGATGTTGATCTCGGTGTACGCGATGCCCTCGCGGTCCAGCTGCTTCTTCAGCCGCTGGCAGTAGCCGCACCAGGTGGTGCTGTACATCGTCACAGTGCCCTGCATGTCTCGCGCGCTCCTTCGATGGCTCGGGGACGGGGGTCTTGCGCGTCGTCCAGAGGGGGAACGTACGCGAGCGGGCGGCCATTCCCGCCGGGGGTATGCCGGGAGACGTGACGCCTGCCGCATCGGGACGTGATGCCTGCCGCATCGCAACGTGACGCCTGCCGCATTAGTACGACTGCGAGGCCCTGCCTGTGGACAACCGGCTCACCCGTCTCCGGCGACCTGGCAGCATGGCGGTGTGACAGCAGCAACGCACTCCCCGCTCTTCCCGCAGGCACCGGACTCGGCCGACGCGGTGCTCGACGGGCTCGACCCCGAGCAGCGCGAGGTGGCCACCGCCCTGCACGGCCCGGTGTGCGTGCTGGCCGGAGCCGGTACGGGCAAGACGCGGGCGATCACCCACCGCATCGCCTACGGAGTGCGCGCCGGCATCCTCCAGCCCTCCAGCGTGCTGGCCGTCACCTTCACCAACCGCGCGGCCGGCGAGATGCGCGGCCGGCTGCGCCAGCTCGGCGCCGCGGGCGTCCAGGCCCGGACCTTCCACTCGGCGGCCCTGCGCCAGCTCCAGTACTTCTGGCCGAAAGCCGTCGGTGGCTCCATGCCCCGGCTCGTCGACCGCAAGATCCAGCTCGTCGCGGACGCGGCCGCCGCCTGCCGGATCCGCCTGGACCGGGGCGAGCTGCGGGACACCACCGCAGAGATCGAATGGTCCAAGGTCACCCAGACCGTCCCCGCCGACTACGCCCTCGCCGCCGTCAAGGCAGGCCGTGAGGCCTCCCGCGACCCCGCCGAGATCGCCCAGCTCTACTCCGCCTACGAAGACCTCAAGCGGCAGCGCGGCGTCATCGACTTCGAGGACGTCCTGCTGCTGACCGTGGCGATCCTCCAGGACCGCCACGACATCGCCGAGCAGGTCCGCGCCCAGTACCAGCACTTCGTGGTCGACGAGTACCAGGACGTCAGCCCCCTCCAGCAGCGGCTGCTGGAACTGTGGCTCGGCGAGCGCGACAACCTGTGCGTGGTCGGCGACGCCAGCCAGACGATCTACTCGTTCACGGGAGCAACCCCCGACCATCTGCTCGATTTCCGCACCCGCCACCCCGGTGCCACCGTCGTCAAACTGGTCCGCGACTACCGCTCCACCCCCCAGGTCGTCCACCTCGCCAACGGTCTGCTCGCCCACGCCCGGGGCCGCGCCGCCGACCACCGCCTCGAGCTGATCTCCCAGCGGGAGGCGGGCCCCGATCCCGTCTACACCGAATACACCGACGAGCCGGCCGAGGCCGAGGGCGCAGCCCGGCGCATCCGCGAGCTCCTCGACTCCGGCGTGCCGGCCAGCGAGATCGCCGTCCTGTTCCGCACGAACTCCCAGTCCGAGACCTACGAGCAGGCCCTCGCCGACGCCGGGATCCCCTATCAGCTGCGCGGAGCGGAGCGCTTCTTCGACCGGCCCGAGGTGCGCAAGGCCGGTATCGCCCTGCGCGGAGCGGCCAGGTTCGGGGGCAACGACTCCCTCCTCGACGACGCCGTCGACCTGCCCTCCCAGGTCCGTGCCGTGCTCTCCGGAGAGGGCTGGACGTCCGAGCCGCCGGCCGGCTCCGGCGCGGTCCGCGAGCGCTGGGAGTCACTGGCCGCCCTGGTCAACCTCGCCCAGGACTTCGCCGCCGCCCGGCCCGGCGCCACGCTCGGCGACCTGGTCGCCGAACTCGACGAGCGGGCCGGCGCCCAGCACGCCCCGACCGTCCAGGGCGTCACCCTCGCCTCCCTGCACTCGGCCAAGGGCCTGGAGTGGGACGTCGTCTTCCTCGTCGGAGTCGCCGAGGGCATGATGCCGATCACCTACGCAAAGACCGACGAGCAGATCGAGGAGGAGCGCCGCCTCCTCTACGTGGGCGTCACGCGCGCCCGGGAGCACCTCCATATCTCCTGGTCCCTCTCCCGTTCGCCCGGCGGCCGCGCGAACCGGCGCCCCAGCCGCTTCCTCGACGGGCTGCGCCCCGGCTCCGCCGCCACCGCGGGCCGAGCCGCCGCCGGGCGCTCCGGAGGCGTCGAGCGCGGCTTCACCAGCAGACCCGACGCCGCCCCCCGCCGCACCCAGCGCACCGTCGCGCGCTGCCGGGTCTGCGGACGCACCCTCACCGACGCCGGTGAGATGAAGCTGATGCGCTGCGACGACTGCCCCTCCGACATGGACGAGGGACTGTACGAGCGGCTCCGGGACTGGCGCGCGGAGCAGGCGCGGCGCAGCGGGCAGCCCGCCTTCTGCGTCTTCACCGACAAGACGCTGATGGCGATCGCCGAATCGAGCCCCGACAAGGAGGGCGACCTCGCGCGGATCCCCGGGGTCGGCGTGCGCAAGCTCAACCGCTACGGAGCCGACGTCCTGGCCATCTGCGCAGGCCGGGAGCCCGGGGGAGAAGAAGACGGGGACTGATACGAACTCGTCGAAAAAATAGTTTGCGCATGCCCCAGCAATCCCCATAGGTTCTTAAGCACGGAAACGGAGGCCTTCCTGAGGCCCCGATTCCGTGTTGTACTTGCATACCCGTCGGACTGGCTCACCCCAGTCCCCTTAGACGCCGAGAGGAGGCGAGTCCAGTGATCAGCATCTACACCAGCTCCATCGTCAGCACCGTGAAAATGACCGATCCCTCGGTCGTCGCCTCCCTGTGCATGCTCGGCGCCTCTGACCAGGGCACCGGTCTGTCCGGCATCCGTGCCGTCCGTCCGGCTGCCTCCCTGTCCCTCGCGGGTCTTCCCATCCGTGAGCGCGACGAGCGCAATGAGCGACCGACCAAGGCACTGGAAGCGGCAGTAGTGGCACAGGCGAAGGCCTATGCCTTTACGGCGACCGGTGCCGGATTCCGGAAGCAGACGACGCAGCACCACCAGATGTGGGCCTTCCGTGGGCCAGAACCCTGGAGTGATCCAGCCTGATTCGATCAGGCCGGCGCCTTCAGGGCCGCGGAACCCCATCCGGGATCCGCGGCCCTTCTGTTTGTCCCTGAACCGGGGACGGACGGGCGAAGGGGCCTCGGGACAAGAAAAGAACCCGGTACCACCGCCACCCGGTCCAACCGGACCGGAACGACCAGACGAGGAAGACCAACCGTGCAACTCGAAGCGCACGCCCCGTCCGTACCGCCTTCCGAAACGATCCCCCCGCCCGGCCTCACGGAGGACTCCACCTTGACCCCGCTCACCGCGCTCACCGCGCTCGACGACGCCATCGAGAACCTCGGCGTACCCGTCCCCTGCCGTTCCTACGACCCGGAGGTCTTCTTCGCCGAGTCGCCGGCCGACGTCGAGTACGCCAAGTCCCTCTGCCGTACCTGCCCGCTGATCGAGGCCTGCCTCGCCGGCGCCAAGGAGCGGCGTGAGCCCTGGGGCGTCTGGGGTGGCGAGCTGTTCGTCCAGGGCGTTGTCGTCGCCCGGAAGCGGCCGCGTGGCCGCCCGCGCAAGAACCCGGTCACGGCATGAACACCCCAGGAACGATCGACCGCCCCCTCACGCACGACCCCAAGAAGCAGGCCCCGATGAAGCCGTCCACCCACGAGCTCGCAGGCACCACGCCTGAAGACTTCACCACCACCGGCGTGATCGACTCGCGCCAGAACAGGACCCGCGAAATGCAACTCATCCCAGAAGCCCTGGCCCGTGCGCATATGCACGAGCGCCTGCATGAGGCCGAGCGGGAACGCCGGGCGCTGCGCCTGGTGACCGCGCGCCGGATGCAGCGCCGCGCCGAGCGCGCCTCGCTCCGCGCCCGCCGCGCCATCGCCATGGCGGTCATGCAGTAATCCACCCGACTGAAGCGAGGGCCTCCCGCCGAGGGAGGAAACAGCTTCCCGCGGGGGCCGGTCCGGCCGAACGGACCGGCCCCCGCGGTGCGTTGTGCGCGCGAGGACGCGGACGACGGCGTTATCGTCACGATGTGACGAGTCTTCCCGGAGGCAGTGACGACGCCGACTCCGCCACGGAGCCGCAGGTCCTGGTGTGCGCCGGCTGCGGCGCCAAGGCCGAGGGCCCGCGGCCCACCTGGGCCTGTTCCGTGGAGAACGGCGAGCGCCGCTACTTCTGCGACACCTGCTCCCGGGAGAACCTCAGGGCGATCGAGGGCCGGCTCGACTCGTCCTGGTGGTAGCCCCGGCGCCCGTCACCCCACCGTCACCCCACCGTCTCCCAGACCTCCGCCTCTCAGACCTCCGCTTCTCAGGCCTCCGCGACGGACTCCTCCGGGCCCTCCTCCTCCGGGACGAACCCGGGCAACCACTCCTCCAGCTCCTCCCGCAGCCCGACCGTCGCTCCCAGCTGGCACAGGACACCGATGGTGCTCAGCGTCACCCGGTGTATCAGCAGATAGGCGGGCGGCAGGTTGAGCTGCTTGCCGAGCTGATAGGCGGGGGAGCGGGGGTCGGCGACGCGGGCCGCCTGACTGCGCATCCAGCCCCGGGTGAAGGTGAACGCGTCGACCTGGGCCGGTTCGATGATCGGCAGGAGGTAGTCCAGAACGGCGTCCGGGTCCAGCTCGATGGACTCCTTGACGAACCCCTCCCGGCACAGCAGTTCGTAGACCGCCTCGGCGTCGCCGTCGAGGGTCATGCGCAGCGACTCGCCGATCGGGGTGGGCAGACCGCCGGGGAGGCGGTCGACCGTGCCGAAGTCCAGGACGCCGAGGCGCCATTCCTCCTGGTCGTCCGGGCCGCCGGGCAGCAGCCGGAAGTTGCCGGGGTGCGGGTCGGCGTGCAGCAGGCCGGTGCGGGCCGGGCCCGAGAAGAGGAACCGGGCCAGCAGCTGGCCGGCGCGGTCGCGCTGCTCCTCGGTGCCGTCGGCGATGATCTCCGACAGGGGGATGCCGTCGATCCACTCGGTCACCAGGACCTGGTCGCACTGGTGGACGACGTCGGGCACCACGAAGTCCGGGTCGTCCGCGAACTCCTCCGCGTGGACCTGCTGGGCCTGCGCCTCCAGGGCGTAGTCGAGCTCCTCGGAGACCCGGTCCTTCAGCTCCGTGATCAGCGGCTTGATGTCCATGCCGGGGACCAGCGGGCCCAAGAGCCGGGCGAACCTGCTCAGTTGGTTGAGGTCGGAGAGCAGGGCCTCGCCGGCGCCCGGGTACTGGACCTTGACCGCCACCGCACGGCCGTCCTGCCACACCGCCCGGTGCACCTGGCCGATGGAGGCCGCCGCGGAGGGCTTGTCGTCGAACTCGACGAACAGCTCGCGCCAGTCCTCCCCCAGCCGCTCGGCCAGCACGGCGTGCACCGTGCGGGTCGGCATCGGCGGCGCCGCCTCCTGGAGCTTGGTCAGTGCCGCGCGGTAGGGGCCCGCGACCTCCTCGGGCAGCGCCGACTCGAAGACGGACAGGGCCTGCCCGAACTTCATCGCGCCGCCCTTGAGCTCACCGAGCACCTTGAACATCTGCTCGGCGGTGCGCTGCTGCAGCTCTCTGCCGACGAGCTCAGCGGACTCGCCCACGATTCGCTTGCCCAGTCCCCAGGTGGCCCGTCCGGCGAAGCCGAGCGGGAGCGCGGCGAGCTTGGCGGTCCGGGTGACCGCCTTCCGGGGAAGATCAGACATGCGCCCTCCAGGTCCCAACGGGACGAGCGTCCGCCTGACGGCGTGACGTTCTCGACGGCCGTTGTTCCGCCATTGTCTCGTGCCCCTCCCCGTCCTTGGAGGTGTGTCCTTCCTTACCTTTCTCCGCGGCCCCGCACGGACATGCGGGATGCGCCCAGACCGGGCGCGCGTGCCAGGTCAGACCGGGCAGCGACACCTCCCAGCGGGCGCCCGCGCTGGACGGGGTCCGGCCGTCGAGGAAGGCCAGCGCGTGGGCCGCCGTCAGTCCGGCGACCGTCGTGGCCAGCGCCAGATCGCAGGCCGGCACCGGCCGCGCCCTGCCCGCGCCCGAACGCCACTGGGCGACCAGGCGCGGCCAGACCGGATCCCGGTCGGCCCGGCCCTCCTGAAGACAGCCGGCGCAGCTCGTCTCGCCCGGCAGGACGAGTGGGCCCACGACCCCGGTTCCCTCGACCACCCCGGCGTAAAGATGGGGGGTGCCGGAGGCGATGAGGTCATCGGCGGCGGACGGGACAGGTGCGTGGACCGACACGTCGTCCCGTGGAGCGAGGATCACCAGGGAGTGACCCGGGTCGGCGTCGTCGGACGCTGACCGGTGGCCGCGGCGGGGCGGGCGGGCCGGGGCGGCACGCCGTGCGGCCTTGCGGGCGGCCTCGTCGCGGCGCTCGCCGACCGCCTCCGCGGGCAGTCCGCCGGGCGCCACGTCCCACGGCTCGACCCGGCCGCCGTCGCGCACGTCGATCTCGCCGACGCCCGCGCCCGCCAGCAGCGAGGCAAGCACGGCGCCCACCCGGCCCGCCCCGCGCACCTGCACCCGCAGGGAGCTGCGAGCGGACAGCCGGTGCATGGCCTCGCCCGGCTCGGACGTGGTCAGGGAGAGCGAGGCCAGGTCCGGGCGAAGCCGGTCCAGGGCCTCTTTCCGGCCCCGCAGTTCGGCACCGCGCGGGCCGCCCCCGCGCGCGTCGTCGAGCAGTCCCGCCCGGGACAGCCGGGTCAACAGCGCGTCGACATGGCCGTCGGGCAGCCGCATCCGGCGCCCCTCGGCGCGCAACAGATCAAGGCCCCGGGTGCCGTTGAGCGCGTCGAGGAAGCTGCCCGTCGCCGTGTCCATCGGGCCGAGCGTCATCGCGTGCGCGGGAGTCATCCCGAACTGCACGGTGTTGAGGTCGCGCCAGCCGCGCCTGAGCGCCGGCTTCACCATCGGATGCATGACAGACCCCCGTGAAGATGCATGACAGACCCCCGTGAATAAGTCATGGTTCGTCCCCGTTCGCCGGAGTGGTCGGTCGTGACCTCGTGGCGTCGGTCGCGGCCGCCCCGGCGAGAGTCAGCATGCCCGGATGCGCGGTCCGGCGCCGAAAGTTGTCCACAGGCCCACGAATTATTCGTACAAATCAAACGCATGGTGGGGTCTGGGCGCCGAACCGTACCGGAGTCGGGACTTCCCCCGTGTGCAGCGGGTAACGTCGGGGCGTGTCCGTCGACCCACTGCACCGCGCCGGAATGCCACAGCGCAGTACGACGAGCCCGCCGCCGAGCGGTTCGGGGGCGAGCGCGATCGAGGTGCGCCGAAGTGCCCGTCGCCGCAGGACGGTCTCCGCCTACCGCGAGGGGGACCGGACCGTCGTCCTCATCCCCGCTCGGATGTCCGAGGCGGAGGAGCGGCGCTGGGTGAGCGTCATGCTGGACAAGCTGGCCGCCCAGGAGAGCAAGCGGGTCCTCGGCGACACCGAGCTGGCGGAGCGCGCCGAACGCCTCTCGGCCCAGTATTTCCAGGGCCGTGCCCGGCCCAGCTCGGTCCGCTGGGTCACCAACCAGAACACCCGCTGGGGCTCGTGCACCCCTTCCGAGGGCAGCATCCGTCTGTCGCACCGCCTCCAGGGCATGCCGGAGTACGTCGTCGACTACGTCCTGCTGCACGAGCTCGCGCATCTGCTCGTGCCCGGCCACGGTCCCCGCTTCTGGCGGCTGCTGGAGGCGTTCCCGCGCACCGAGCGGGCCCGGGGCTACCTCGAAGGAGTGGTCGCCGCCGACCGGCTGCCGCATCTGCCCGGCGCACGCGGAGAGTGACCGCCTCCCGACCTTGCGGTACCGCGGAGCACTGGTTCTGTACCGGCTCTGTACCGACTTCGTTCGCTGTCAGGGTTTGCCGTTAGCCTGGCGCGACGCACTCGTATTCGGGATGGGGGACGGTCGTTACGCATGGCCAGGGAATTCCAACGCGGCCACAAGGCCAAGATCAGTGACCTCACCGCGGGCACGGATCTGTACGTAGGTGTGCAGATCGCCGCCCCCGGACTGACGTTCGACATCAGCTGCTTCGGCCTCGACGCCGACGAACGGCTCTCGGACGACCGCTACTTCGTCTTCTTCAACCAGCCGAAGTCCCCTGAGGAGTCCATCCAGCTCCTGGGCGCCCAGGCCGGAGACACGGAGTCCTTCCGGATCACGCTGGACCGGATCCCGCCGCAGATCCAGAAGCTGTCGTTCACCGCGACGATCGACGGCGCCGGGCAGATGTCGCAGGTCAGCCCCGGATACATCCGTATCGTCGCCGGTGGCGAGGAAGTCGCCCGCTACGCGTTCAACGGCTCGGAGTTCACCACCGAACGGGCCGTCATGCTGGGCGACTTCTATCTGAAGGACGTCTGGCGGTTCGCCGCGGTCGGACAGGGTTTCGACGGCGGCCTCGAGGCGCTGCTGAAGAACTTCGGCGGCGAGGTCGCCGAGGAAGAAGCGCCCGCCGCGGCTCCGCAGCAGCCCCAGGCCGCCGGCCCCGGTTTCGCGCCCCCGGCGCAGGCCGCCGCGCCGCCCGCCTTCGGCGCCCCGGCAGCCCCGGCGCCCGCTCCGGCCCCCGCGCCCGCACCGGCCCCCGCCCCGCAGCCCGCCCAGGGCTTCGCGCCCCCGCCGGGGTCCACGCCCCCGCCGGCCCCGGCTCCGGCGCCCTCGGTGCACGCCCAGCCGACGATCATCGCCCCGATGACACCGCCGGGCGGCACCTCGGTGCCCCCGCCGGCCCCGGCCCCCGCGCCCTACGGCCAGCCGCCCCAGCCGCAGCAGCCCTACGGCCAGCCCCCCGCCCCCGGCGCGCCGATGCCCCCGGGCTACGGCCAGGCACCGCACGCCCCGCAGGCGCCCACCGCGCCACCGGGATACGGCCAGCCGACCCCGCCCCCCGGCTACGGTCAGACGCCGCCCCCCGGCTACGGCCAGCAGCCCGCGTACGGGCAGGTCCCGGGCCAGCCGGCGCCCTACGGCGCACCCCAGGGCGCGTCCCAGGCCCCCGGTGTGGCGGCCGCGCTGGAGCAGTTCCGGGAGACGCCGACCGGTCAGCGCTGGACGCAGCAGAACAAGAAGATGGTCCGTGTCGACCTCGGCATCGGCGGTCAGCCCGTGCTCGCCCGGCAGGGCAGCATGGTGCTCTACCAGGGCAAGGTCGACTTCAGCTACAAGGGCGCCGGGTTCGCCGGACGGGTCGTGGGCAACGCCACCGGCCAGGAGATGCAGCTGATGCGCTGCACCGGCCAGG
Source organism: Streptomyces sp. NPDC043726 (assembly GCF_056436565.1). Classification (NCBI taxonomy): domain Bacteria; kingdom Bacillati; phylum Actinomycetota; class Actinomycetes; order Kitasatosporales; family Streptomycetaceae; genus Streptomyces; species Streptomyces sp. NPDC043726. Next base: position 246,240 of record NZ_JBWKCI010000001.1, on the reverse strand, counting down.
GCCAGGTGTTCCTCGCCGAGAACTCCACGATGCTGCACCCCATCGAGCTCCAGGGCGACGGGGTGTGCGTCTCCGCCGAGAACGTCCTCGCCTTCGACGAGGGCCTCCAGCACGAGGTCCGCCGCATCGAGGGCCACGGCATCCCCGGCGGCGCGCTGTTCACGATGCAGTTCACCGGCACCGGCACGATCGTCGTCAAGACGCACGGCACGCCCGTCGTCCTGCCGGTCACGCCGACCACGTTCGCCGACTGCAACGCCGTCGTCGCCTGGTCGGCCGCCTCCCAGGTGGTCGTCTCCAGCCAGGTCCGGATGCGCCGCAACGCCTACCCCGGCGACACCGGAGAGAGCGTCAACCTCCAGTTCCGTGGCGCTCCCGGCAACTTCATCGTCGTCCAGCCGTACGAGATCTGAGGGAGAGCCCGTCATGAACCAGCCGCTCGCGGGCTACGCTCCCGCTCCCGTCACGGCCCGCATGGAGAACCACGGCAACCACATGCTGAAGGTCGCCATGCAGACCGGGAACGACCTCCTCGCGCGCGTGGGGTCGATGGTCGCCTACGAGGGGTTCGTGCAGTACGAGCCCAACCCGCCGGCCGTCCGCCAGATCGCCAAGGACTGGATGACCGGCGAGGGCGCGCCCCTGATGAAGTGCTCGGGGGACGGACTGCTCTACCTCGCCGACTACGGCGCCAACGTCGTGGTGATCAACCTCAACGGCGACGGCATCTCCGTCAACGCCACCAACCTGCTCGCCTTCGACGCCCACCTCACGTGGGGCGTCGAGCGGGTGAAGGGCCTGGCGAAGTTCGCCGGACAGGGGCTGTGGAACACCAAGATCTCCGGGCAGGGCTGGGTCGCGCTGACCTCCCGGGGCAAGCCGATCGTCGTCGACTGCGGCGGCGGCGAGAACGAGACGTACGTCGACCCCGACGCGCTCGTCGCCTGGTCCCCGAACCTCAAGGTGAAGGGCAAGCGCAGCTTCAAGGCGCAGTCGCTCATCGGCCGGGGCAGCGGGGAGGCCTACCAGATGGCCTTCTCCGGACAGGGCATCGTCGTCGTCCAGCCCAGCGAGGACAGCACTGACCGCCTCCGGGTCCGGGGCTGAGGGGGAGCCAGAACGCCATGCAGAGTCCGCTTTTCGCCTACAACGACCAGCAGACCCAGGACCGCTGGAGCCTGCAGAACAAGCAGATGCTCCGGCTCACCCTGGAGGGCCACGACGACATCCTCGCCCGCAAGGGCACGATGGTCGCCTACCAGGGCCTGGTCGAGTTCGACGCCGAGTACCAGAGCAACAGCCAGGGACGCTCGCGTGCCCACACCGGTGAGGGCCTGGACCTCATGCGCTGCCACGGGCAGGGCACGGTCTACCTCGCCAACCTCAAGCAGCACATCCACTTGATGGACGTCGACCAGGACGGGCTGACCGTCGACAGCAGCTATGTGCTGGCGATGGACTCCTCGCTGCACCACGAAGTCATCGCCGTGGACAGCCTGTACGGCATCTCCGGCTCCGGGAAGTACCAGCTCAACATCACCGGCCGCGGCAAGGTCGCCCTGATGACCTCTGGCATGCCGCTGATGATGCAGGTCACGCCCGACAAGTACGTCAACTGCGACGCCGACGCGATCGTCGCCTGGTCCACCAGCCTGCGCGTGCAGATGCAGGCCCAGACGCACTCCTCCGGGGTGTGGCGCCGCCGGGGCAACACCGGCGAGGGCTGGGAGCTCAGCTTCATGGGCAGCGGCTACGCGCTCGTGCAGCCCAGCGAGCTGCTGCCGCCGCAGAACGCCCAGATCGGCTCGGGCCTCGCCGCCCAGTACGGCATGGGCCAGCAGGGCGCGCGTGCCCAGAACCAGGGCAACGTCTGGAGCTGACGGACCGGACCGGTAAGGGGCGACCACCATGGGTGATCGCCCCTTACGCGTTCACAGCCGCGCGCGGGTCGCGTCGAGCAGTCGTACGACGGACTCGTCGGCGACCTCCGCCACCTCGTCGTAGGCGAACCAGCGCAGGTCCAGGGACTCGTCGCTGATCGCTTCCAGCGCGTCGGGACGGGCCACGGCGGCGTACTGCACGTCCAGGTGCCAGGCGCACGGCGTCAGATGGCGGTCCAGGCGCACCGGGCCGCCGGCCAGCAGGGTCAGGCCCGCGATGCCCGACTCCTCGGTGCCCTCGCGCAGGGCGGCCGCCGCCAGCGTCTCGTCGACGGGCTCGCAGTGACCGCCCATCTGCAGCCACATCCGCAGCTTCTTGTGGAGGGTCAGCAGCACCCGCCCGCGCGACGGGTCGATCACCAGGGCGCTCGCCGTGATGTGCCCGGCCCCGCAGGCCTTCCACATGCCGTCCGGATGGGCGGAGAGATGGTCCAGGTAGGCCTGACGCAGGTCGGCCTGGTCCTCGTAGCCCTTCAGCACGAGGACCGCGTCGTCGTGCAGGCTCACTCGGTCTCGTCGTCCTCGGAGTCGTCTTTCTTCTTCAGGCCGGGCTTCTTCAGGTCGGGCTTGCCCGCCGCCTCGCCGAGCATCTTGTCCAGCTCGGAGAAGTCCAGCTGCTCGCGGTGGACGAAGCCGTCCGGGTCGTCCAGGTCAGTCGCCGTAGGCAGCATGTCGGGGTGGGCCCACAGGGCGTCCCGGCCGTCGACCCCGCGCGCGTCCGTGAGCGAGGCCCACAGGCGCGAGGCGTCGCGCAGGCGGCGCGGGCGCAGCTCCAGACCGATCAGCGTGGCGAACGTCTGCTCGGCCGGACCGCCCGAGGCACGACGGCGGCGCAGGGTCTCGCGCAGCGCGTCGGCGGACGACAGACGCGGCTTCGCGGCCGCGTGCACCACCGCGTCGACCCAGCCCTCGACCAGCGCCAGCGCCGTCTCCAGACGGGCCAGGGCGGCCTTCTGCTCGGGCGTGTCCTCCGGCTGGAACATGCCCTGCTGAAGGGCGTCCTGCAGCTGCTCGGGGTTCTGCGGGTCGAACTGGCCGACCACGTCCTCCAGCTTGGCGGTGTCGACCTTGATCCCGCGCGCGTAGCCGTCGACCGCGCCGAACAGGTGCGAGCGCAGCCACGGCACGTGCGCGAACAGGCGCTGGTGGGCGGCCTCGCGCAGGGCGAGATACAGCCGCACCTCCTCCTTCGGCACGCCCAGGTCCTTGCCGAACGCCTCGACGTTGACCGGCAGCAGCGCGGCCTTCCCGGCCGGGCCGAGCGGCAGGCCGATGTCGGTGGAGCCGACGACCTCGCCCGCGAGCACGCCGACGGCCTGCCCGATCTGCGTGCCGAACATGGCGCCGCCCATGGAGCGCATCATGCCGATCAGCGGGCCGGCCATGGCCTGCATCTCCTCCGGCAGGACGTCACCCATGGCGGTGCCCACGCGCTCGGCGACCGGGTCCACGAGCTCCTTCCAGGCCGGCAGGGTCGCCTCGACCCACTCCGCGCGGGACCAGGCCACCGCGGAGCCTGCGCCGGACGGCAGCGACGTGGCGTCGTCGAGCCACAGGTCGGCCAGGCGGACGGCCTCCTCGACGGCGGTGCGCTCGGCGGGGCCGACGCTCGCGTCCTTGGTGCCGTCCGACGTGCCCTGGGAGACCGTCTGGCGGGCGATCTGCTTGGCCATGTCCCAGTTCACCGGGCCGCCCTCGTAGGAGAGCATCTGGCCCAGCTGCTGGAACGCGGCGCCCAGGTCGGTGGGGTTCAGGGAACCGAACATGGCGGCGAACGGGTTGTCCGCGCCCGGACCGCCCGGGCCGCCGAAGCCACCGGCTCCGGGCAGCCCGCCGAAACCGAACGGGTTGGCCGGGCCCTGACCACCACCGCTCTGCTGGTCCTTCTTCTTGCCCTCGTCGCCGTCGTCCGGCTCCTCCGGCGGAAGGCCGAATCCGAATGGGGTGTCACTCACGGGATTCCTCGGCTGGTAAGGCCGCCGGTTTCACTCCGGCGGCGCGACTGCCCGATAACACCACCCAGCGTAGACACCAAGGGCGCTCGGGGCCTCGGTGCTTCGCCGACTCTCGGCCTGCGGCAGGATGGATGCCACCTGGTACGTACGCGTCACTCGCGTCCGTACTGAAGACAACCGCTGGAGACGCCCGGTGAGTTCCCCTGATCCGCAGGTTCGCGCAGCGCGAAACCAGTCAACCAGTCCCGCCCCCCGCGGGCCCGTCGTGGCGGTCACCGGTGCCGCGTCCGGCGTAGGAGCCCTGCTCACCGAGCGGCTGGCCGCGTCGGAGGAGATCAAGCAGGTCATCGCCATCGACGAGCGCCGGGGCGAGTGCGCGGGTGCGCAGTGGCACATCCTGGACGTTCGGGATCCGGCCATCGCGGAGAAGCTGCGGGGGGCCGATGTGGTGGTCCATCTGGCGCTCGACCTCGATCTGGAGACCGACGGTGCCGCCCGGACGGCCTACAACGTCCGGGGGACGCAGACCGTGCTGACGGCCGCGGCGGCCGCCGGCGTGCACCGGGTGGTGCTGTGCACGTCCTCGATGGTCTATGGCGCCCTGCCCGACAACGAGCTGCCGCTGTCGGAGGACGCGGAGCTGCGGGCGACGGCCGAGGCGACCGGGGTGGGTGACCTGCTGGAGGTCGAGCGGCTCGCCCGGCGGGCTCCGCGGGCGCATCCCGGGCTGAATGTGACCGTGGTCCGGCCCGCGGTGCTGGTGGGCGGCACGGACACCGCGCTGACCAGGTACTTCGAGTCTCCCCGGCTGCTGGTCGTGGCCGGTTCGCGGCCCGCCTGGCAGTTCTGCCATGTCGAGGACCTGGTGAGCGCTCTGGAGTTCGCCGTCCTGGAGAAGGTCGAGGGGGAACTCGCCGTCGGGTGCGACGGGTGGCTGGAGCAGGAGGAGGTCGAGGAGCTGAGCGGGATCCGGCGGATGGAACTGCCGTCCGCGGTCGCGCTGGGGGCGGCGGCCCGGCTGCACCGGATCGGGCTCACTCCGTCTCCGGCCGGGGATCTCGCGTACACGATGTACCCCTGGGTGGTGAGCGGGAGCCGGCTGCACGACGCGGGGTGGCGGCCGCAGTGGACGAACGAGGAGGTGCTGGCCGAGCTGCTGGAGGAGGTGGCCGGGCGGCACACGGTGGCCGGGCGGCGGCTGGGCCGGAAGGACGCGACGGCGGCGGGGGCCGCGGGGGCGACGGTGGCGCTGCTCGGCGCGGCCGCGGTGGTGCGGCGGGCGCGGAAGGCACGGCGGCGGATCTGAGGTCACCCGGCGCCCCGGCGCGAACTCCGGGCGGGCTGGGATCGGCCGACGAGCTTCCTCGTACAAGGCTCCAAGCCGCACGCGCGTGTGCCGGGTGATTTCGGTATTCCCCGGTGTCGCGCGCGTGCGGCACGATGGAGGCATGGCACCCATGAACGATCACCCCGGTGAGCAGGCCGCGCAGGATCCCATCAAGCTGCTCTCCATCAGGGAGACCGCGCTCTCGCTCGACGAGGTCTTCCGTGCCGTGGGGGACGATGCCGCCGGGGGGACCGCCCTGTTCGTCGGGACCGTGCGGAACCACGACGGGGGTGCCGATGTCGACGAGCTCGGGTATTCGTGCCACCCCAGTGCCGAGAGCGAGATGCGGCGAATCGCCGAGAAGGTCGTCGCGGAGTTCCCGGTGCGTGCCCTCGCCGCCGTGCACCGCGTCGGGGACCTCCGCGTGGGGGACCTCGCCGTCGTCGTCGCCGTGTCGTGTCCGCACCGGGGCGAGGCCTTCGAGGCCTGCCGGAAGCTGATCGACGATCTCAAGCACGAGGTGCCGATCTGGAAGCACCAGAAGTTCTCCGACGGCACCGAGGAGTGGGTCGGCGCCTGCTGACCGGACCCCACCGGGTACCCCCACCCCCCTCCGGTTGCGTAACCGCACCCCTGGCCCGAGCGTTGTCAGTGCGGATGGTTAATCTGCTGATCAGTCAGTTGCGGTCGCTCAATGGGGTTGGGAGGACGGCATGGCGGCGCTCGCCTGGTTGCTGATTCCGCTTGTCGCTGCGGTCGGCGCCGGTCTGTGGGGCAGTTGGGCCAACCGGACCCGAAAGGTCCGCGGTGACGGTCCCGAGCTGGACGGATACGCCCGCTTCCGCGCTGCCATGGAGAAGACGCGGCCCTGACGGGACGCTGACAGGACCGTCCCGTACTGTCGTGGCATGCCACGCCGCACCGCGACGATGCTCGCCTCCACCCTGATGCTGATCGCGCTTCTGTGCGCGGGAGTGTTCATCCCCGTGCCGTATTCGGAGATGTCCCCGGGGCCGACGGTGAACACGCTCGGGGACCACGACGGCGAGCCGGTGCTGCAGATCTCGGGCCGCAAGACGTACGCCACCAGCGGGCACCTGAACATGACCACAGTGCGGGTGACCAGCGCCGACTACAAGATGAACCTCGTCGAGGCCGTCTACGGCTGGCTCGCGCACGACAACAAGGTCGTCCCGCACGAGACGCTCTACCCGGACGGCAAGACCGAGGAGCAGTCCACCCAGGAGAACGCCGAGGAGTTCAGCCAGTCCCAGGAGAGCGCGAAGGTGGCGGCCCTGGAGGCGCTGGACATCCCCGTGCAGTCCTGGGTGATCGTCTCCACCGTCGTCAAGGACTCCCCGGCCGACGGCAAGCTGCACGCCGGCGATGTGATCAAGGCGGTCGACGGCACCGCCGTGAAGGAGCCCGCGGACGTGGCCGAACTGGTCACGAAGCACAAGCCGGGCGAGGACGTGCGGTTCACGATCGTGCCCGCCAAGGAGCAGGCCGCGGCCGAGAAGGAGCAGCGCGCCCCGACGAAGACGGAGAAGGTCACGATCACCACCGCGGCCTCCGACGACGCCGGCGAGAAGCGGGCCATCGTCGGGATCTCCGCCGGGACCGACCACACCTTCCCGTTCACCATCGACATCAAGCTCGCCGACGTGGGCGGGCCGAGCGCGGGTCTGATGTTCGCGCTCGGCATCTACGACAAGCTCACCCCGGGTAGCCTGACCGGCGGCTCCTTCGTGGCCGGCACCGGCACCATCGACGACGACGGCAAGGTCGGTCCCATCGGCGGCGTCGAGATGAAGACCGTCGGCGCCCGGGACAAGGGCGCCCAGTACTTCCTCACGCCGGCCGACAACTGCGCGGCCGCCGCCAAGGACACCCCCGACGGGCTCACCCTCGTCAAGGTCGGCACCATCGACGACGCGCTCGGCGCCCTGGAGGACATCCGCTCCGGCGACACCGCCGACCTGCCGAAGTGCTCGGCCGGCTGATCCACGGAAGCGGCCGGCGCCCGGCTACTCCTCGAACGTCGCGGCCAGCGCCTCGGCCAGCCCCGGCACCAGGTCCTTGCCGGTGAGGACCTCCGTCGGCGAGTCCTTCTCACGCAGCCGCAGGGCCGACTCGCGGGTGCCGTCCCGCAGGACGGCGACGGTCATCCGGACCTCCTGACGCTCCGGGTGCCGCGCCACCCACTTCGTCAGCGCGGCCTCGTCCAGGTCCTTCGGCACCTGGGCCTCCGCCGACGGCGGCAGCATCAGGCGCTCCACCGTGAGCGCGCAGCCGACGACCGCGTCGGGCCAGGCGATGGTGCCGAGGAACTCGTCGAGCGGCTTGCCCGTTGGAATCTCATCCTGCTCGATGGGGGTCAGGCCGGGGTTCTCCTGCTCGCCCTCCAGGCCGAGCTGGGCGGCGAGGCCGGGTTCCTGGGCCCGCAGCCGTGCGGTGTCTACGAGGGCGAACAGACGGGCGGGCTGGTCCCAGCCGAGGCCGGAGGCGTACTCGTCGATCTCGAGCACGGCCCGGGTGAGCGGGCTCGCCGCCATGGGAGTGTTGGACATGGTCACAATCCTGCCTCGTTCCCACCCGGAATCGGGAACCGAGTAAAGCGTGAGTAAGTTGCATAGGTGTGGGCCTACGATCACGAGGCCCCCCGGAGGGCCCGAAAAGGCAAGGGCCTGACGGATCGACAGCGAACTTCGAGGTGCTCACCTTGGCTTTCCAGATGCCGGACCGCGGCGGAGGCCCGACGGGGCCACGGATCAGAGTGGGCCGCCCGTCCCGGCGTGTCCGGACCCTGCTCATGACGCTGGGCGTCCTTGCCGTACTCGGCATGGCGTTCACCATGTTCGCGGGCTTCTGGACGGACTGGCTCTGGTACCGGTCGGTGAACTACTCGTCCGTCTTCACCACGACCCTGTGGACGAAGATCGGTCTCTTCTTCGTCTTCGGCCTGCTGATGGCCCTCTCGGTCGGCTTCAACATCTGGCTGGCCCACCGGCTGCGCCCGCCGCTGAGCGCCATGTCGATGGAGCAGCAGAGCCTCGACCGGTACCGCATGGGCATCGCGCCGTACAAGAAGTGGCTGCTGCTCGGGATCACCGCGCTGGTCGGGCTGATCGCCGGTGCCTCCGCGTCGGGGCAGTGGCGGACCTGGCTGATGTGGGTCAACGGCGTCTCGTTCGGGCAGAAGGACCCCCAGTTCCATCTGGACGTCTCCTTCTACGCCTTCGACCTGCCGTGGTACCGCTTCCTGCTCGGGTTCGGCTTCGCCGCCGCGATCCTGTCCCTGATCGCCGCCGCGCTCACCCACTACCTGTACGGCGGGCTGCGCATCACCAGCCCCGGAGCCCGCGCCACCGCGGCGGCCACCGGGCATCTGTCGGTGCTGCTCGGCATCTTCGTCGCGCTGAAGGCGGTCGCCTACTGGCTCGACCGGTACGGCCTGGCCGTGAAGTCGAGCGACTTCAAGGCGACGGACAACTGGACGGGCCTGAGGTACGTCGACGCCAACGCCTATCTGCCGGCCAAGACGATCCTGTTCTGCATCGCGGTCATCTGCGCCCTGCTGTTCTTCGCCACCCTGTGGCGGCGGACCTGGCAGCTGCCCGTCATCGGCTTCGGCCTGATGGTGCTCTCGGCGATCCTCATCGGCGGTCTGTACCCGGCGATCGTCCAGAAGTTCCAGGTCCAGCCGAACGAGCAGGCCAAGGAAGCGCCGTACGTCAAGAAGAACCTCGAGGCGACCCGCAAGGCGTACGGCATCGACGACGCCAAGGTCACCGAGTACTCGGGGCAGAGCAACACCGACGACAAGACCAAGCTGCGCGACGACGTCGACAAGGCGGCGTCCATCCGCATCATGGACCCGAACGTCGTCTCGCCGACCTTCCAGCAGCTCCAGCAGATCCGGAACTACTACGGCTTCCCGACCAACCTGGACGTCGACCGGTACAGCAAGGACGGCAAGGACCAGGACACCGTCATCGGTCTGCGTGAGCTGAACCTCAACGGCATCCCGAAGAACAACTGGATCAACGACCACTTCCGCTACACGCACGGCTACGGCGTGGTCGCCGCCGAGGGAACCAGCGCCGACTCCCAGGGCCGCCCGGTCTTCACCGAGTCCGACCTGCCCTCCAAGGGCGACCTCGGCAAGTACCAGCAGCGGGTCTACTACGGCGAGAAGACCACCGAGTACTCGATCGTCGGCGGTCCCCAGAAGGAGATCGACTACTCCGACGACAGCGGTGAGAAGACCTACAGCTACGAGGGCAAGAGCGGGGTCAACCTCTCCAACCCGGTGAACCGCGCCGCCTACGCGGTGTCGTTCAGCGAGCCGCAGATCCTCTACTCCGGGGCGATCGGGGAGGGTTCGCGGATCCTCTACAACCGCACGCCCAAGGAGCGGGTCGAGGCGGTCGCGCCGTGGCTGACCATCGACGGCGACGCCTACCCGGCGGTCGTGGACGGCAAGATCCAGTGGATCGTCGACGCCTACACGACCACCAACGGCTATCCGTACGCCTCGCGGACCACCCTCGGGGACACGACGGCCGACTCGCTGACCGCGACGAACGACTCCCGCGCGGTGGTGGCCCAGCAGAACCAGGTCAACTACATCCGCAACTCGGTGAAGGCGACCGTCGACGCGTACAGCGGCGAGGTCAAGCTCTACCAGTGGGACACCCAGGACCCGGTCCTGAAGACCTGGATGAAGGCCTTCCCGAACACGGTGGAGCCCAAGAGCGACATCTCCGAGTCGCTGATGGCCCATCTGCGGTACCCGCAGGACCTGTTCAAGGTCCAGCGCGAGCTGCTCACCCGCTACCACGTGGACGACGCGAACACCTTCCTCAGCGGCAGCGAGGTGTGGCAGGTGCCGGACGACCCGACCAACAAGGCGGGCGACGCGGTGCCTCCGTACTACCTGAGCATGAAGATGCCCGACCAGCAGTCCCAGGTGTTCTCGCTGACGACGACGTTCACGCCGAACGGCCGGGACAACCTGAGCGCGTTCATGGCCGTGGACGCGGAAGCGGGCACCGATGACTACGGCAAGATCAGAATCCTGAAACTGCCGACGAACACCACGGTCAACGGACCCAAACAGGTCCAGAGCCAGTTCAACTCCGAACAGGACATCGCCGAGACGATCAGCCTCCTCAGCAGAGGCGACTCGAATGTCGAGTACGGCAACCTGCTCGCGGTGCCACTGGACGGCGGGCTCCTCTACGTCGAACCCGTCTACGTCCGCGGTGGCGGGCTCAAGTACCCGCTGCTGCGCAAGGTGTTGGTGACGTACGGCGGCAGTACCGCCTTCGAGGACACCCTCGACCAGGCCCTCAACAAGGTGTTCGGGGTCGAGGGAACGACTCCCGAGCCACCGGACGAAGGCGACGACGGCACCGACGAGCCCACGCCACCGCCCACGACCGACGACCCGACGGTCCAGGAGGCGTTGAACGACGCCCAGAAGGCCTTCGAGGACGGTCAGCAGGCGCTGCAGGACGGCGACTGGGAGGCGTACGGCAAGGCCCAGGAGGAACTGGAGGAGGCCCTGCGCCGGGCCGAGGACGCGCAGTCCGGTGACGGCGGGGACGGCGGCGGGGACGGCGGCGCGAGTCCCAGCCCCACCTCCAGCCCGGACAGCGGCTGATCAAGCCCACCCCGTGCCGTGATACGGTTGCCGAACAACGGCGCGGGGTGGAGCAGCTCGGTAGCTCGCTGGGCTCATAACCCAGAGGTCGCAGGTTCAAATCCTGTCCCCGCTACTGAACGCGAAGGCCCGGATCCTGTCCAAGGATCCGGGCCTTCGTGATGTGCGAACGCATGTGCCGGGGGGTGAGACCGCCGCGCCCCTGTGGGGAGTTGGGGGAACTGTGTTTGACTTGTCTCTCTGTGGGCATGTCGACAAAACGCTGAAGTGACCTCACTGGCTGCGGTATACCAGGTGTACCCAGGTTGCAGGTGGTGCGACGATGGACGTTATGGGGGACAAGGCAACTCTGTTGGAGACAGGGCGTTTTGTGCAGTCTTCCGACCGGGACGAGGCCGGTGAGGCCGCCGAGGAGCTGCGCCTGCGACTCGCCGCCGAGGCCGGCGACGTCGAGGCGATGAGCGTCCTCGGCGCGATGCTGCTGCGCCGCGGTGATCTCGACGGAGCCGAGCCCCAGCTGCGTGCCGCCACCGCCGCGGGCGACCGGGCCGCCGCCAACAACCTGGGAGTCCTCCTCCATCAGCGTGGCTACGCCGACGAGGCCGCCGGCTGGTGGCGGATCGCCGCCGTCGCGGGATCGGCCGCGGCCGCGCACGCGCTGGGCCGGCATCACCGTGAGCGCGGCGACGAGCCGGCCGCCGAGTACTGGCTGCGCCAGTCCGCCGAGCAGGGACACGCGCTCGGCGCGTACGCCCTCGCCGATCTGCTGGAGCACCGCGGCGACGCCGGAGCCGAGCAGTGGATGCGGGCGGCGGCCGAGCGGGGGCACCGGGAGGCCGCGTACCGGCTGGCGCGAGCGCTGGACCGGCGGGCCGCGGGGGAGGCCGACGGTGACAACGGTGTCGAGGACACGGACGAGTCCGTGGCGGAGGCCGAGCAGTGGTACCGGCAGGCCGCCGCGCGCGGACACCGGCGGGCCGCGCTGCATCTCGGCGCGATCCTGGAGCGGCGCGGGGAGCTCAAGGAGGCCGGCCGCTGGTACCTGACGTCGGCCAAGGACGGCGAGGCGCGAGCGGCCTGCGCCCTGGGGTTCCTGCTGCGGGACGCCGGGGACGAGGAGAGCGCCGCCGTGTGGTGGCTGCGGGCCGCGCAGGAGGGCGACGGGAACGCCGCGAACGCGCTGGGCGCGCTGCACGCCGAGCGGGGCCAGACCCAGACCGCCGAGCGGTGGTACCGGGCCGCGATGGACGCCGGTGACGTGAACGGCGCGTACAACCTCGGGCTGCTCTGCGCCGAGCAGGGGCGGACCGCGCAGGCGGAGCAGTGGTACCGCCGGGCCGCGTACGCCGGGCACCGGGAGGCGGCGAACGCGCTGGCGATCCTGCTGCTGCAGGGAGGCGACGCGGGCGGCGCGGAGCCCTGGTTCTCCAAGGCCGCGGAGGCGGGGAGCGTGGACGCCGCCTTCAACCTCGGGATCCTGTTCGCCGGGCGGGGCGAGGGCGCGGTCGCGCTGCGCTGGTACGAGCGGGCGGCGGCGGCCGGGCACACCGAGGCCGCGCTCCAGGTCGGTATCGCCCGGCTGCGGGACGGCGACGACGCCGAGGCCGAGCGGCATCTGCGGTGCGCGGCGGGAGGCGGCAGCGCGGAGGCGGCGTACCGGCTGGCCACCGTGCTCGACGCCCGGCGCCCCGCGGAGCCCGCGCACGAGCTGGGAGAGCCGGTGCACTCCCCGAAGAGCGAGTGCGAGGAGTGGTACGAGCGGGCGGCCGGGCAGGGCCACCGTCGGGCGCAGGTGCGGGTGGGGATGCTCGCCGCCGCGCGGGGCGATGTCGTGGAGGCGGCCCGGTGGTACCGGGAGGCGGCGGAGGCCGGCTCCCGCAACGGCGCCTTCAACCTGGGGCTGCTGCTCGCCCGGGAGGGCAGCGAGCCGGAGGCGGCCGTGTGGTGGACCCGGGCCGCCGACGCCGGTCACGGTCGGGCGGCGTTGCGGCTGGCCCTGGTCTACGCGCGTCGCGGCGAGCTGGCGGAGGGCCAGAGATGGGCGGACCGTGCGGTGGCCCTGGGACCCGGGGAGGTCACCGAGCGCGCGGCACGCCTGCGGGACGCGCTGCGGGAGGAGCTGTCGGCCTAGCGGTGAGGGGGCCGTCGTAAAGCGATTTGCCTCCGTGCGCGTCCTTGACGTAACGTTGCATTCACCGACGCGGGGTGGAGCAGCTCGGTAGCTCGCTGGGCTCATAACCCAGAGGTCGCAGGTTCAAATCCTGTCCCCGCTACTGAAGGCCGAGGGCCGGAATCCGAAAGGGTTCCGGCCCTTGGTGTTTCCCCCTCCTGTCTGCCGTGGCGCTTCCGCGCGCGCAGCTAAAAACCCCGGCACCGATCGAATCGGTGCCGGGGTTCCTCGCGGGCGTCCGTGGGGGCCGTTACGCGGCCGCCGAGCAGTTCGGGCAGATGCCCCGGTAGGTCACCTCGACGTCCGAGACCGTGAAGCCGAAGCGCTCGGAGGAGGGCAGGTCGGCGAGCGGGTTCCCGGTCGGGTGGACGTCCCGGATCGCGCCGCACTGGGCGCAGACCAGGTGGTGGTGCGGCCGGTGCGCGTTCGGGTCGTACCGCTTGGCGCGCTTGTCGGTGGCGACCTCGAGCACCTCGCCGAGGGAGACCAGCTCGCCCAGCGTGTTGTAGACGGTCGCCCGGGAGATCTCGGGCAGCTTGGCGACAGCCCTGGCGTGGACCTCGTCGGCCGTCAGGTGGACGTGTTCGCCGTCGAGGACCTCGGCCACGACGCGCCGCTGCGCGGTCATCCGCCATCCACGTCCGCGCAGCCGTTCCAGAAGGTCACTCATGCGCTACAGCCTAACAGCAGGGGGACCAGGTCCCGAATGGGTGTGACTTTGGAACTTTATTTGACTTAGACATTGTCCATTGTAGGATCGGGAACGGCTTTAGCCAAGGGACAGGAACGGCTTCAGCCGTGGAACAGCAAGCGCAGGAGGCGTACGTGACGCAGGGACCGCTCACTACGGAAGCCGGTGCACCGGTGGCCGACAACCAGAACAGCGAGACCGCGGGCGTCGATGGCCCCGTGCTCGTGCAGGACCAGCTCCTTCTGGAGAAGCTGGCCCACTTCAACCGTGAGCGCATCCCGGAGCGTGTCGTGCACGCCCGCGGTGCCGGTGCCTACGGCACCTTCACGGTGACCGCCGATGTCACGCCGTACACGCGTGCCGCCTTCCTCTCCGAGGTGGGCAAGCAGACCGAGACCTTTCTGCGCTTCTCCACGGTCGCGGGCAACCTCGGTGCGGCCGACGCGGTGCGCGACCCGCGCGGCTGGGCGCTGAAGTTCTACACCGAGGAGGGCAACTACGACCTCGTCGGCAACAACACCCCGGTGTTCTTCATCAAGGACGCCATCAAGTTCCCGGACTTCATCCACACCCAGAAGCGCGACCCGTACACGGGCTCGACCGAGGCGGACAACGTCTGGGACTTCTGGAGCCTGAGCCCCGAGTCCACGCACCAGGTGACCTGGCTGTTCGGTGACCGCGGCATCCCGGCGTCCTACCGCCACATGGACGGCTTCGGCTCGCACACGTTCCAGTGGAACAACGAGGCCGGCGAGGTCTTCTGGGTCAAGTACCACTTCAAGACCGACCAGGGCATCAAGAACCTCACCCAGGAGGAGGCCAACCGCCTCGCCGGTGAGGACCCCGACTCGCACCAGCGCGACCTGCGCGAGGCCATCGAGCGCGGCGAGTTCCCGTCCTGGACCGTGTACGTCCAGATCATGCCGGCGGCCGAGGCGGCGAACTACCGCTTCAACCCCTTCGACCTCACCAAGGTGTGGCCGCACGCGGACTACCCGCGCATCGAGATCGGCAAGCTGGAGCTCAACCGCAACCCGCAGAACGTCTTCGCCGAGGTCGAGCAGGCGATCTTCAGCCCGGCGCACTTCGTCCCCGGCATCGGCCCCTCCCCGGACAAGATGCTCCAGGGCCGCCTCTTCGCCTACGGCGACGCCCACCGCTACCGCGTCGGCATCAACGCCGACCACCTCCCGGTGAACCGCCCGCACGCCACCGAGGCGCGCACCCACTCCCGCGACGGCTTCCTCTACGACGGCCGCCACGGCGGGGCCAAGAACTACGAGCCGAACAGCTTCGGCGGCCCGGCGCAGACCGGCCGTCCGCTGTGGCAGTCGTACGACGGCTTCGGCGGCGGCACGGGCAACCACCCGGCGCCGGTGCACGCCGAGGACAACGACTTCGTGCAGGCCGGCAACCTGTACCGGCTGATGTCCGAGGACGAGAAGGGGCGTCTGATCGAGAACCTGTCGGGCTTTATCGCCAAGGTCTCCCGCGAGGACATCGTCGAGCGGGCGATCGGCAACTTCCGCAACGCGGACGAGGACTTCGGCAAGCGGCTGGAGGCCGCGGTCCAGGCCCTGCGCGGCTGAGAATCCCACCAGCACTGGATCGCTTGTCGAAGCGGGCCGGACCCCGGAACACGGGGGTCCGGCCCGTTCGCGTTACGCCGGAACCTGCTGCCGCAGTGGTGCCCAGCAGCGGATGATGTCGCGGACCGAGACGATACCGGCGGGTTCGTCGCGGTCGAGGACGATCAGATGGCGGAAGCCGCCGTGCGCCATCGCGTGGGCCGCCTCCTCCAGCGTCCAGGACGGGGCCGCGAACACCACGTCGGTGGTCGTGTGGGCATGGGCGCACTCCGTGTCCGGGCTCTGGCCCAGGCCGACGGAGACGAGGATGTCGCGTTCGGTGATGATGCCGATACCGCCGGCGTCGGGGTCGAGGACGACGGCCGCGCCCACCCTGCGGGTGGACATCAGCGCGGCGGCCTGGCGAAGGGTGTGGGTGGGGCCGATGGTGAGGACCACGGTGCTCATGGCGTCGCGGACGAGCATGGATGCAGCCACCTCCTGAGGGGGGTTCCCGGGCCCCTTGTTCACCGTTTCACAAATTCACAAGGGGTGGGGACTCTCAGAGTGGCAGGCAAAGAGAGGGTCAACAAGAGGGCGCGTGAGGCTCAGTAGCGCGCGTTCAGGTAGCCCAGGAGCTCGTCGTGGAGGATTCCGTTCGAGGCGGCCGCGTTGCCGCTGTGCGGGCCCGGGCGGCCGTCGAGGCCGGTGAAGGTGCCGCCGGCCTCGGTGACGACGATGGCGGTGGCGGCCATGTCCCACAGGGAGAGTTCCGGTTCGGCGCAGAGGTCCACGGAGCCCTCGGCGACCATCATGTACGGCCAGAAATCGCCGTACGCGCGCGTGCGCCAGACCTCGCGGGTGAGATCGAGGAAGCCGTTCAGGCGCCCCTGCTCCTCCCAGCCGCTCAGCGAGGAGTACGCGAAGGAGGCGTCGCTCAGCTTCGAGACGCCGGAGACCTTCAGCCGGGTGGCGGAGGACAGGCTGCGGCCGGTGAAGGCGCCGTGGCCCTTGGCGGCCCACCAGCGCCGGCCGAGGGCGGGGGCGGAGACCACGCCGACGACCGGCTGGTAGCCGCCCTCGGCCGCCTCCATCAGCGCGATGAGGGTGGCCCAGACGGGGACGCCCCGCACGTAGTTCTTGGTGCCGTCGATGGGATCGACGACCCAGCGGCGGGGTCCGGTGCCCTCGACGCCGTACTCCTCGCCCAGGATCGCGTCACGGGGGCGGGCGCGCTGGAGCTGGCCGCGGATGAGTTCCTCGGCCGCCTTGTCCGCTTCGCTGACCGGCGTCATGTCCGGCTTGGTCTCGACCTTGAGGTCGAGCGCCTTGAAGCGGTCCATGGTGGCCGCGTCGGCGGCGTCCGCGAGGACGTGGGCGAGGCGGAGGTCGTCAAGGTAGTCCGGCATGTGACGAACGGTATCCGCCGGTGGTCGCGCGGGGCTACCGGGGCCGGAGTGTGGACTGCGGGCGGGAAGGGGGGCGCTCCGGAGCGGGCCGGGCGCCGGCAGTGCGCTCGCGGACCCTTGACAGTGCCGTCATGCGCGTCAAATCTGGGCGCAGAGCCGGGGCCCTGGGAGGCGAGGATGCCTGCAGCACGGGAATCTCTGCTGGACGCCGCTTATACGGCGCTCGCGCGTCGGTCTTGGTCTGCCGTGCGGATGGTGGACGTGGCCGCGGCGGCCGGGGTCTCGCGGCAGACCCTCTACAACGAGTTCGGGAGCAAGGAAGGACTCGCCAGGGCGCTGGTGCGGCGGGAGGCCGATTCCTATCTCGCCGGAGTGGAGCGGGCGTTGAACACCCAGTCCGACGCCCGGGACCGGCTCACCGCCACCGCAGAGTGGACCACCGCAGCCGCGCGCGACAACGCCCTCGTCCGCGCCCTGCTCACCGGCTGCTGGAGCGAGCGGCTGCCCTCACCCACGCTGTCGGCCGTCCCGTCCTCCTCCGCCGTACCGGCCCAGCGCCGCGCGGACGGCCCGCTGCCCTCGCCCGGCGACTTCGTGGCCATCGTCCGCGACCGTGCCGTGGCCGCGCTGACGGGACCGGGCGCCGGCAAGGACGGCGGAGAACTGGCCCGGTCCTGCGAGTTGGTCGTCCGCATCGCCCTGTCCTGCGTGGCCGCCCCGCCCGGCGAGGGAGGCGTCGCCGATCTCGTACGCGGGGCGCTGTACCGGCAGTTACCGGTCGGCTGACCGTCAGGCCCGGTCGGTCTAGTGCGCCGACCCCGACAGCTGAAGTCCGACGACCCCCACGATCACCAGGCTGATCGACACGATCTTCAGCGTCGAGACGATGTCGCCCAGGAAGATCATTCCGTAGATCGCGGTGCCCGCGGCGCCGATGCCGGTCCACACCGCGTACGCCGGGCCGACGTCGAGCTTCTTCAGCGACAGGGTCAGCAGTCCGAAGCTGCCGAGCGCGAAGATGCAGAACGCGACCGTCGGCCAGAGTCTGGTGAAGCCGTGCGACAGTTTCAGGCACACCGCGAAGCCGGTTTCCAGGAACCCCGCCACGATGACCAGCAGCCACGCCATGTGCTGTCCTCCCGTATCCCCACGTACTGTGACCGCTTCGTCAGGCTTTGGTCAGGCTTGGTTCCGGCTCGGTGCGATTATGCCCTTACCGGACTCGGGCGGAGACAAACAACGCGGAGGTCAGTCGCCTTCCTTGCGCTCCCGCGTGGCCAGCAACCGTCGCAGTGAGTACAGCCGCGCCGGGTCCGCGTGACCCTCGGCCACCCACTCGTCGAGAGCGCAGTCCGGCTCATCATGACTGCACGCGCGCGGGCAGCCCTCGGTTCCCGCTTCCAGGTCCGGGAAAGCGTGGATCACCCGGGACGGATCGATGTGGGCGAGGCCGAAGGACCGTACGCCCGGGGTGTCCACGACCCAGCCCCCGGCTCCGTCGAGCGGAAGGGCCAGGGCGGAGGTGGTG
This sequence comes from Streptomyces sp. NPDC043726, assembly GCF_056436565.1. Lineage (NCBI taxonomy): Bacteria > Bacillati > Actinomycetota > Actinomycetes > Kitasatosporales > Streptomycetaceae > Streptomyces > Streptomyces sp. NPDC043726. Next base: position 227,984 of record NZ_JBWKCI010000001.1, on the reverse strand, counting down.
GTGTGCCGGCCGCGGCCCGTCACCGCGTTCACATGGCCGGTCAGCCGCCGGCGCTCCACGGGCACCAGCGCGTTCACCAAGGTCGTCTTGCCGACTCCCGAGTGGCCGACGAACGCCGTTACCCGGCCGTCCAGTTCGGCCCGCACCCGCTCCGCCGCGTTTCCGGTCTCCAGTTCCGCGCGGCTCGTGACGACGTACGGGATGTCCAGATCGCCGTACAGCTCCAGGATCTTGTCGGGCGGGGCGAGGTCCGACTTGGTCAGCACCAGCAGCGGTTCGAGACCGCCGTCGTACGCCGCCACCAGGCAGCGGTCGATCAGCCGGGGGCGCGGTTCGGGGTCGGCGAGGGCCGTGACGATGGCCAGTTGGTCGGCGTTGGCGACGACCACCCGCTCGTACGGGTCATCGTCGTCCGCCGTGCGCCGCAGCACCGAGGTGCGCTCCTCGATGCGGACGATCCGCGCGAGGGTGTCCTTCTTGCCGGACATGTCACCGACGAGGGCCACCCGGTCGCCGACCACCGCGGCTTTGCGGCCCAGTTCGCGGGCCTTCATCGCCAGCACCACCCGGTCCTCGACCAGGCAGGTCAGCCGGCCCCGGTCCACGGTGAGCACCAGCCCCTCGGCCGCGTCCTCGTGCTTGGGCCGGATGTTCGTACGCGGCCGGTTGCCCTTGCGATTGGGGCGGCTGCGGATGTCGTCCTCGTCGGTGTGCTTGCCGTAGCGGCGCATGATCCCGGTCCGCCCGTCAGTTCCCGAGCATTCCGGCCCACAGTTCGGGGAAGTCCGGCAGCGTCTTGGCCGTCGTCGCCACGTTCTCGATCTGCACGCCCTCCACGGCCAGGCCGATGATCGTGCCGGCGGTGGCCATGCGGTGGTCCTCGTAGGTGTGGAAGATGCCGCCGTGCAGCCGGCGCGGGCGGATGTGCAGTCCGTCGGCGGTCTCGGTGACGTCACCGCCGAGTTCGTTGATCTCCTTGGTGAGCGCGGCCAGCCGGTCCGTCTCGTGCAGCCGCAGATGCGCGACCCCGCGCAGGGTCGAGGGGGAGTCCGCGAGGGCGGCGACCGCCGCGATGCCGGGGGTCAGCTCGCCGACGTCGCTCAGGTCCACGTCGATGCCGTGCACGGCACCCGATCCGGTGAACTCCAGGCCGTACTCGGTCAGTTCGCAGGAACCACCCATCTCGGTGAAGATCTCGCGCAGCCGGTCGCCGGGCTGGGTGGTGCGGGACGGCCAGTCGGGGATCAGCACCTTGCCGCCGGTGACCAGGGCGGCCGCCAGGAACGGCTGGGCGTTGGAGAGGTCCGGCTCGATGGTCAGGTCCCGGCCGAGCAGGGCGCCCGGGGTGACCCGCCAGACGTTCGGCTCGCCGCCCGACTCGGGGGTGTCCACCTGGGCGCCGACCGCGCGCAGCATGTCCACCGTCATCCGGATGTGCGGCATCGAGGGCAGCGTGGAGCCGGTGTGGCGGACCTCGACGCCCTGGTTGAAGCGCGGGCCCGAGAGCAGCAGCGCCGAGACGAACTGCGACGAGGAGGAGGCGTCGATCTCGACCGGGCCGCCGTCCAGGGCGCCGCCGCCGTGCACGGTCAGCGGCAGCGCGCCACGCCCGTCGTCGTCGATCCGGGCGCCGAGGACGCGCAGGGCGTCGATGACGCCGTCGAGGGGGCGCTCGTACGACCTCGGGTCGCCGTCGAAGCGGATGGGGCCGTCGGCGAGGGCGGCCACCGGGGGCAGGAAGCGCATCACGGTGCCGGCGTTGCCGACGTCCACGGTGGCGGGTCCCCGCAGGCCCGTGGGGAGGATGCGCCAGGCCTCGCCGGAGCCGTCCGGGCCGACGCCCTCCTCGATCTCGATGCCCATGGCGCGCAGGGCGCCGAGCATCAGGAGGGTGTCGCGAGAGCGGAGGGGGCGGCGGAGCCAGCCGGGTTCACTGGCGAGGGCCGCGAGCACGAGGGCCCGGTTCGTGACCGACTTGGACCCGGGCACGTGGACGGTCGCGTCGACGGCACCGCGCGCGTGGGGGGCGGGCCAGAGGGCGTTTTGTGCGTGGTTCGGGGCCATGGACCCACTCTATAAGCAGGCCGAGGTCCGAGTGCGGCGCCGTTGTGGCTGGTCGCGCCCGGCTTCTCACACCTCCAGGAGCCACCTTCCGCCGCCTATCAGCGAACAGAGCGACACCGCGTGGAACAGGAACAGCCACAACCCCGCCGGGACATGCGTCAACCTCGACAACTGGTCCGCGTCCGAGTCCCCCGCCCCGCCCCTCGACCTCTTCGCCTGGAGTTCGAAGGCGGGGCGCACTCCGCCCAGCAGGAGGAACCACACCACCGCGTACGCGAAAGCGGCCTGCACCTGGGGGCCCGCCAGCCACGACACCAGGACGAAGGTGCTGCCGGTCAGGATGACCGTCAGGGCGCCGTAGGCGTTGCGGATCATCACCAGCATGGCCAGCAGCAGGGCCGTCGCCAGCCACAGCAGGAGCGTGATGCGGCCCGCGCCCAACAGTGCCGCGCCGCCCAGGCCCAGCAGCGGGGGAGCCGTGTAGCCGGCCGCCGCCGTGAGGATCATGCCGAGGCCGTGCGGCTTGCCCCGGCTCACGGTGAGGCCGCTGGTGTCGGAGTGCAGCCGTATGCCGGTGAGCTGACGGCCGGTGAGCAGGGCGACCAGGCCGTGTCCGCCCTCGTGGGCGATGGTGATCGTATTGCGGGCGATACGCCACACGCCCTGCGGGACGACCACCGCCAGGGCCGCGACCAGGGTCGCGATCACGATCCACAGGTCGGGGTCGCTCTGGGTGCCGGCGAGTTCGTCCCAGAGAGAGGTCGCGGTGCTGCTGTCCATGTTTTCGGGGTGCTCCCTCTCGTCCTGCGGAGTCTGGCAGTGTGGCACGTATGTGCGGACGGTATGCATCGAGTCGTAGGCCCGAGGATCTCGCAGGAATCTTTGAGATCGAGAAGTGGGAGCCCGAGGAGACCCTGGAGCCCGACTACAACGTGGCCCCGACCAAAGAGGTCTACGCGGTCCTGGACCGTCCTGTGAAGGACGCGGACGACAAACGGCCGGTTCGCCAGCTGCGCAAGCTCAAGTGGGGACTCGTCCCGTCCTGGTCGAAGACGCCCGAGGGCGGCGCCCGGATGATCAACGCGCGCGCCGAGACGGTCCACGAGAAGCCGTCGTACCGCCGTGCCTTCGCCGCCCGCCGGTGCATCCTGCCCGCCGATGGCTACTACGAGTGGGTCACCGGCAAGCAGGAGCGGGATCTGGAGGTCGAGGGGAAGAAGAAGCGGCCCCGCAAGCAGCCGTACTTCGTGCTGCCCGCCGACGGCTCGGTCTTCGCGATGGCCGGGCTGTACGAGTTCTGGCGGGACAAGACCCTGCCCGACGACCATCCGCGGGCCTGGTGGGTGACCTGCTCGGTGATCACCACCGAGGCGGAGACGACCCCCCTTGCCGTGGCCCCCGCCGAGGGACCGCACGTGCTCGCCGAGATCCACCCCCGGATGCCTCTGATGCTCACCCCGGACCGCTGGGACGCCTGGCTCGACCCCGCCCGCACCGACCCCGACGACCTCCGCGAGCTGCTCGCCCCGCCGCCCGCCGGGCTGATGCGCGCCTACCCGGTGACCACCGCCGTCAGCAACGTCCGCAACAACGGCCCGGAGCTGCTGAAGGAGCTGGAGGGGCCCGAGGAGGGCACACTCTTCTGATGTGACAGAAGAGATCATCGGCACCGAGGCCGGAGACGCCCGCATCACCTGGCACCGCGCGAAGAAGCCGCGGCTCGTGCTCGCCGTCAGCCATGGCGCCGGCGGCGGGATCGGCGCCCGCGACCTCCAGGCCCTGGCCCACGCCCTCCCCGCGCACGGCGTCAGCGTGGCGCTCGTCGAGCAGCCCTGGCGGGTCGCCGGGAAGAAGGTGGCCCCCGCCCCGAAGACCCTCGACGCCGGCTGGCGGGGCGTCTGGCCAGCCCTCGCCGCGGCCGGGCCGCCGGTGATCTCCGGCGGTCGCAGCGCGGGCGCCCGCGTGGCCTGCCGTACCGCCACGGAACTCGGCGCGCACGCCGTCCTCGCGCTCAGCTTCCCGCTCCATCCGCCGGGCAAGCCGGAGAAGTCCCGCGCGGAGGAGCTGCTCGGATCCGGGGTGCCCACCCTCGTCGTACAGGGAGGCAACGATCCCTTCGGGAAGCCGGAGGAGTTCCCCGAGGGCGACTACGAGCTGGTCGAGGTTCCCCACGGCGACCATGGCTTCGCCGTGCCGAAGCGTGCGGACGTCACCCAGGAGCAGGCCGTGGCCCTGGTCACCGACGCGGTGGTCAAGTGGGCCGGGTCACTGGGGTAAAGGTTCGGGAATGTTGTGCCCCGGACCACTGTTGTGGCGGACAGAAGTTCTGAGCCACCAGCACCGAACGTCGTAGGAGAGGAAGTCCGCCGCATGGGTTCGACCATCTGCCCGACCCGCAGCAGCCGCACTGACCTGGACTGGACGGTGCTGCACGCGGCGAAGACCGCTCCTATTCGAGCGGCGGGCGGACCGGAGGTTCGTCTATCCTCCGATTCTGGCGACACCGGTTTCGGCGTCGCCCGGAATCTTGAGGAGGTGGGTCCGGTCACCGGTACCGACGCAGGGACCGACAACGGCCAGGCGGAGCTGCCCGAGGGCCAGGGCACGAGCACGGACACGTCCGCGGAGACCACCGCCGAGCGCACCGCGCGCTTCGAGCGGGACGCGCTCGAATTCCTCGACCAGATGTACTCGGCCGCGCTGCGCATGACGCGCAACCCGGCCGACGCCGAGGACCTGGTGCAGGAGACGTACGCCAAGGCGTACGCGTCCTTCCACCAGTTCCGCGAGGGCACCAACCTCAAGGCCTGGCTGTACCGGATCCTCACCAACACCTTCATCAACTCGTACCGCAAGAAGCAGCGTGAACCCCAGCGCTCCGCGGCCGAGGAGATCGAGGACTGGCAGCTGGCGCGTGCCGAGTCGCACATGTCGACGGGTCTGCGCTCCGCCGAGTCGCAGGCGCTCGACCACCTGCCCGACTCGGACGTGAAGGAAGCCCTCCAGGCGATCCCCGAGGAATTCCGCATCGCCGTCTATCTGGCCGACGTCGAGGGCTTTGCGTACAAGGAGATCGCGGACATCATGGGGACACCCATCGGTACGGTGATGTCCCGGCTGCACCGGGGCCGCCGTCAACTGCGCGGAATGCTGGAGGACTACGCGCGTGAGCGCGGACTGGTCCCGGCGGGCGCCGGAGAGTCGAACGAAGCGAAAGGCTCGGGCTCATGAGCTGCGGAGAGCCGCACGAGACGGACTGCAGTGAGGTCCTGGACCATCTGTACGAGTTCCTCGACAGTGAGATGCCGGACGTCGACCGCGACAAGTTCAAGCAGCACTTCGACGAGTGCTCGCCGTGCCTGGAGAAGTACGGCCTGGAGCAGGCCGTGAAGAAGCTGGTCAAGCGGTGCTGCGGGCATGACGACGTGCCCACCGACCTGCGCGCCAAGGTGCTCGGACGGCTGGACCTGATCCGATCGGGTCAGGCCGTGCCCGAGCACGATGTGACCGCGACCCCGCAGGAGTCCTGAACTCCCGCCCCGGGCACGGGCAGTCGTCACTCGAACGTGCTAATCGGCGGGTGATACGCCCGCACCCTCCCCCCTGGCCGCCCTAGGCTCCGGAGCCTGGACAGGCATGGTCAGGGGAGGGGCACATGGAGGGGATTCCCGCGCGGGCGCGGGTGTACGTGGCCTGCGCCGCCCTCGGTGCCCTGCTCTGTCTGCTGCCGCTGCCGGTCATCCGCACGCCCTGGTGGGCCCTCGCCCTCCTGGCCGCGCTGTACGCCGGCTGCGAGCAGATCGCCCGCCGGCGCTTCGCCGGGACCTGCTATCCGGTCCTGCTCGCCGGAGCCTTCCTGCTGCCCCCGCCCGCCGCCGCGCTCGTGGCGGTGCCCGGCGCCCTGCTCTCCCAGGGCGCTCCCGTACGGCGGATCTGGCGGGCCGCCCAGCTGGCGCTCGCCGCCTGGGCCGCCGCCCGCGTGCACTGGGCCCTGGACGGCCGGGACGCGGTCGTCGCCTCGGACTTCCCCTACGCCCTGCTCCCCGCCGGAGCCGCGGTGCTGGCCTTCTGCCTGGCGCTCACGCTCCTCGACGGAGGCATCCTCGCCCTCGGCGTGGGGGCACCTCCCGCGCCTTCAGGGCAGCGGGGGAGGGTGCCCGTGCGCCGGGCCTGGCGCGGGCTGTTCCTGCGCTTGCTCGCCCCGGTCGCCGTGCACGGCCTCGCCGGACTGATGATGGCCGTGCTGTGGCGCAGCCCGTACGGCCCGGTCGCCGCGCTGCTGGTACTGCTGCCGATGTGCGTCTCCTGGTGGGTGTTCGCGCAGGTCCACCGGGAGCGGGCCGCCCATCAGGCGACCATCCGGGCGCTGGTGCAGGCCGTCGACATCAAGGACGGCTACACCCGCGGGCACAGCGAGCGGGTCGGACAGGCCTCGATGATGATCGCCCGCGAGCTGGGCATGGACGCCGAGCGCGTCGAGGTGCTGCGGTTCGCCGGGATCCTGCACGACGTCGGCAAGCTCGGGGTGCCCACCCGGCTGCTGCGCAAGGACGGACCGCTCACCCCCGAGGAACGCCGGGTCATCGAGCTGCACCCGGAGTACGGGCACGAGATGGTGCGGGGCATCTCCTTCCTCGGCGAGGCCCGGGCCGCCGTACTGCATCACCACGAGCGGCTGGACGGCAGCGGGTACCCGTACGGGCTCGTGGGCGGGCAGATCCCGGAGTCCGCGCGGGTCGTCGCCGTCGCCGACGCCTTCGACGCGATGACGTCCACCCGGTCCTACCGGCGGGCCCGGCCGGTCGCGGTGGCCCTGGAGGAACTCCAGCGGTGCGCGGGCTCCCAGTTCGACCCGCGGATGGTCACAGCCCTCACGCGCGTGATCGAGCGCGGCGGATGGCATCCGGCGGTCACCGCCGACGAGGTGCCCGTGCCGCGCGTCCCGTCCGCGCCCAGCCGTCCGGGAGCGCACCGATGAACCGCCCCCGGGTCCTCCTCGTCCTCATCCACGCCTCGGCCGCCCTGCTGGCCGCCGTGGCTCTCCTCGGCACCCTCTGGAACGGCCTGGAGGAACGTCCCGTCGCGCTCGCGTTCGGTCTTCTCATCACCGTGGGTGAACTCACCCGGTGGACCGGCGCCGAGGTCCGCGAGGCCGCGCCGCTCGCCGCCGCGGGCGCGCTGTCGTACGCCCTGCTCGGCGAGGACGCGGGCCAGCCCACCCACCACGGCGTGCTCCAGGTCGTCACCGTGGTGCTCCTCGCCGGCCTCCTGGGCGGCGCCCCGCACATCGCCCGCGGCCGCGGCCCGGACCCCGACCATCTGGCCCGGCGCCTGCTCACCGTCGGCTTCGCCGCCGTCTGCTTCCAACCGCTGTACAACCGGGGCGTGTTCGACGAGTGGAGCGGCGCCGCCTACGCGCTGCTGCTGCTCGCGCTGCTCGCCCTCACCGCCCTGTGCGACGCCGTGCTCGTCGCCGCGCTCGCGCACTCCAGGACCGGCTGGCCGTTCGGCCCGCTGCTCCGGGACGAGCTGCGGGCGCTGCTCGGGATCGGCTCGGCCGTCTGCGCCACGGGCGCGGTCATGGCGCTCGCGGTGGCCGTCGTCGGCCTGTGGGCGCTGCCCGTGTTCTGTCTGCCGCTGCTGCTCACCCAGCTCTCCTTCCGCCGTTACGCCGCCGTCCGCGCCACCTACCGGCAGACCATCGCCTCCCTCGCCCGCGCCACCGAGGTCGCCGGGTACACCCCGGCGGGGCACGCCCGGCGGGTCGCCGCGCTCAGCGTCGCCGTCGGCCGGGACCTCGGCCTGTCCGGCGCCGAACTCACCGTCCTGGAGTACGCCGCCCTCATGCACGACATCGGACAGCTCAGCCTGGTCGACCCGGTCCCGGCGGGCGCCACCGCGGACCTGCCCGCCGCCGAACAGCGCAGGATCGCCCTGCTCGGCGGTGCCGTCGTACGCCAGACCGGGGTCGACGGCGCGGTCGCCGTGATCGTCGAGCGCCAGGCCGACCCCTGCCGGGAGCAGCCGCGGGCCGCGCGGATCGTCCGGGCTGTGAACGCCTACGAGGAGAAGGCCCAGGGCGCGGGACCGGGCGGCCCGCTGCAGGCGCTGGAGGAGCTGCGCCTGGCCACCGCGGGCGACTATGCGCCGGAGGTTGTCGAGGCCTTGGCCAGAGTGCTGTCAAGAGACTGTCTGACCTTGGGGCGAGTGGGGTAACCCATGGGTAATGAGCGCCCCTCCAGCGGTACGTGGTTGGATGCGAAGGGAGAGGGTCTCCGAGAGGCTGTCCGGGGGCACAGCCGGCCCACTCCACGGAACTGGCAGGCGGGAATCGTGAGGATCTTCGGCAAGGGACGGCACCGGCCCTCCGCCTCCTGGCGGCAGGCCACCGATCGCGCGTTCACGCTGATCGGCGACGGTCGGTACGAGGACGCGGGCGCGTTGCTGACACGTGCCGCCGATCTGGAGCCCTGGCTGTCCGAGTCCTGGTTCAACCTCGCCCTGCTGCACAAGTTCCGGCACGACTGGGAGCAGGCCCGGGCGGCGGGCCTGAGGGCCGTGGCGCTGCTCGACCGGGAGACCGGTGCGCCCGACTGGTGGAACGTCGGCATCGCGGCCACCGCCCTCCAGGACTGGCCGCTGGCCCGGCGGGCCTGGCAGGCCTACGGGCTGCGGGTGCCGGGCGGCGCGACCGACTCCGGCGAGCCGGTCGGCATGGACCTCGGCAGCGCGGCCGTACGGCTGTCCCCCGAGGGGGAGGCCGAGGTCGTGTGGGGGCGGCGGCTCGATCCCGCGCGGATCGAGGTGCTGTCGATCCCGCTGCCGTCGTCCGGACGGCGCTGGGGCGAGGTCGTGCTGCACGACGGTGTCCCGCACGGCGAGCGGACCACGGCCGCCGGGCACGCCTACCCCGTCTTCGACGAGATCGAGCTGTGGGCGCCCTCTCCGGTGCCGACCTGGGTGGTGCTGCTGGAGGCGGCGACCGAGGCGGACCGGGACGCGCTGGAGCAGCTCGCGGCGGACGCCGGGTTCGCCGCGGAGGACTGGTCCTCCTCGGTCCGGCTGCTGTGCCGGATGTGTTCCGAGTCGCGGATGCCCTCGGACGAGGGTGACGGGGAGCACCTGGACCCGCACGACCACAGCGAGCCGGGTCACCCCGGGCCCCTGGGGCACCGGACGGACGGGCAGCTGTGGGTGCCGGAGCGGGAGTGCGGGGTGGCCGCGCCGGCTTCGCTGGTACGGGGGTTGCTGGACGGGTGGGTCGCCGACTCGCCTGACTCGAGGGACTGGCGGGACTTGGAAGAGGTCTGTTAGGCCGTCGCCCGGCCGCGGCTTCGTCGTGGCTGGTCGCGCAGTTCCCCGCGCCCCTTCGGGGCGCGTCCCCTTACCCTGTATTCGCAGAATTTCACTTGGTTGCAGGAAGGCATACGTCGGTCATGGCGCAGCAGGACACCGATCAGCAGCACGCGGGCGTGCTCCCCGTGGACGACGAGGGCTTCGTCATCGACACCGAGGAGACCGAGGAGAGGGAGAACGCCTGGCGTGAGCGGGGCACCTCGCGGCCGATCACCGTCGTCGGGAACCCGGTGCTCCACAAGGAGTGCAAGGACGTCACCGAGTTCGGCCCCGAGCTGGACCAGCTGGTCGCGGACATGTTCGCCTCGCAGCGCACCGCCGAGGGCGTGGGCCTGGCCGCCAACCAGATCGGCGTGGACCTGAAGGTCTTCGTCTACGACTGCCAGGACGACCAGGGCGAGCGGCACGTCGGCGTCGTCTGCAACCCGAAGCTCGTCGAGCTGCCCGCCGAGCAGCGCCGGCTGGACGACAGCAACGAGGGGTGCCTGTCGGTGCCGACCGCGTACGCGCCGCTCGCCCGGCCCGACTACGCCGAGGTCACCGGGCAGGACGAGAAGGGCAACCCGATCAAGGTGCGCGGCACCGGCTATTTCGCGCGGTGTTTGCAGCACGAGACGGATCACCTCTACGGCTACCTCTACATCGACCGGCTCTCCAAGCGGGAACGCAAGGACGCGCTGCGGCAGATGGCCGAGAACGAGCCTCGCTACCCGGTGGTCGCAAACAACGGAAGCTGACTGGTTTCCCTCAAGTCACATACGAACGGCGTCTGTTCAGGAGCCCCTTCCTGACCAGGCGCCGTTCGCCTGTACGTCGTATGTTCGATCCCGTGTGCGCAGCTACTGATCCATAATCAGTCACGCAAGGGGAGATTCTCGGCACTGTGGGGTAGTGAATGGAGCAAATCCGTTCCCAGATCGGTCAGTTGTAGTGCTGAATGGGAAGTGCGGGGATACGCAACGGCGCACGCCCGGCACGGCGGGAGGGGTGTGCGCAACTGGCGGCTGAGAGGGGTTTGTTCGTGCATGCTTTCTCACACAGCACCACATCGACGCCGACGGCGGTCGCGGTCCCACCATCACTGTCTCTCCCGGTGATCGAGGCGGCGTTTCCCAGGCAACTCCACCCGTATTGGCCCCGGCTTCAGGAGAAGACCCGTACCTGGCTGCTGGAAAAACGGCTCATGCCGGCGGACAAGGTGGAGGAATATGCCGATGGCCTTTGCTACACCGACCTCATGGCGGGGTACTACATTGGCGCCCCCGACGAGGTACTGCAGGCGATTGCGGACTACAGCGCGTGGTTCTTCGTCTGGGACGACCGGCACGATCGTGACATCGTGCACCGCCGCCCGTCCGCCTGGCGGCGGCTGAGGTTCCGGTTGCACACGGCCCTGGACGCACCCGAGGCCCACCTGTACCACGAGGATCCGCTGGTGGCCGGGTTCGCGGACAGCATGACCCGGCTGTACGCCTTCCTGCCCCAGACCTGGAACGCCCGGTTCGCCCGGCACTTCCACGCGGTGATCGAGGCGTACGACCGGGAATTCCACAACCGCACGAACGGAATCATCCCCACCGTCGAGGATTACCTCGCCCTGCGGCGCCTCACCTTCGCGCACTGGATCTGGACCGATCTGCTGGAGCCGAGCGCCGGACGTGAACTCCCGGACTCGGTGAGGAAACACCCGGCATATCGGCGGGCGGCGCTGCTGAGCCAGGAATTCGCCGCGTGGTACAACGATCTCTGCTCATTGCCGAAAGAAATAGCGGGCGATGAGGTGCACAATCTCGGAATCAGTCTCATCAAGCATGAGGGACTGACCCTCGAAGAATCGGTGGTGGAAGTAAGGCGGCGGGTCGAGGAATGCATTTCCGAATTCCTGGTCGCCGAACGGGCCGCCCTTCGACTGGCCGACGATCTCGCCGACGGCACCCTGCGGGGAAAAGAACTGAGTGCCGCCGTACGGGCCTGTGTCCGCAATATGCGCAACTGGTTCAGCACCGTCTACTGGTTCCACCACGAGTCCGGCCGGTACATGGTCGACAACTGGGACGACCGGTCCACGCCCCCGTACGTCAACAACGAAGCGGCAGGTGAGAAATGACCGTCGAGTCCGTGAAGCCCGACGCGCAGATATATGCGGAATCCGGGCTGCGTGAGCCGCCTTACGCGGGCGGCGGTGTTCCGCTTCTCGGTCACGGCTGGAAGCTGGTGCGCGATCCGCTCTCCTTCATGGCGGGGCTGCGTGAGCACGGCGACGTCGTCCGGCTGAGGCTCGGTCCGAAGACCGTGTACGCGGTCACCACTCCCGCCCTCACCGGCGCCATGGCACTGAGCACCGACTTCAAGATCGACGGGCCGCTGTGGGAGTCCCTCGAAGGCCTGCTCGGCAAGGAGGGCGTGGCCACCGCGAACGGCCCCCGGCACCGGCGGCAGCGGCGCACCATCCAGCCGGCGTTCCGGCTCGACGCCATCCCCGCCTACGGGCCGATCATGGAGGAGGAGGCGCATGCACTCGCCGAGCGCTGGCGGCCCGGCGAGACCATCGACTGCACCTCGGAATCCTTCCGGGTGGCCGTCCGGATCGCCGCCCGCTGTCTGCTGCGCGGCGACTTCATGGACGAACGGGCCGAGCGTCTGTGCATCGCGCTCGCGACCGTGTTCCGTGGTATGTACCGCCGGATGGTGATTCCGGCCGGACCGCTCTACCGGCTGCCGCTTCCGCCCAACCGCAAATTCAACCGGGCTCTGGCCGATTTGCATCTGCTGGTCGACGAGATCGTCGCCGAGCGCCGCGCATCTGGTCAAAAGCCGGACGATTTGCTGACGGCCTTGCTGGAGGCGAAGGACGAGAATGGCGAGCCGATCGGGGAACAGGAGATCCACGACCAGGTCGTCGCGATACTCACCCCCGGAAGCGAAACCGTGGCGTCCACGATCATGTGGCTGATGCACGTGCTCACGGAACATCCGGAACACGCCGACCGGGTGGCCGCGGAGGTCGAAACCGTCACCGGCGGGCGGCCCGTCGCATTCGCGGATGTGCGCGCGCTGAGGCACACGAACAATGTCGTCGTCGAGGCCATGCGTTTGCGCCCGGCCGTCTGGATATTGACGCGCCGGGCGGTGACCGACACCGAGCTCGGCGGGTATCGCATTCCGGCAGGAGCCGACATCGTATACAGCCCGTATGCGATCCAGCGGGACCCGCAGTCCTACGCGGACAACCTCCGGTTCGATCCCGACCGCTGGCTTCCGGAACGCGTGAAGGATGTGCCGAAATACGCCATGAGCCCCTTCAGTGTGGGCAACCGCAAGTGCCCGAGCGACCACTTCTCCATGGCGCAGCTGACGCTGATCACGGCGGCGGTGGCCACGAAGTACCGCTTCGAGCAGGTGTCCGGATCCAACGACGCCACCCGGGTCGGCATCACCCTCCGGCCGCACAACCTGCTGCTCAGGCCGGTGCCCCGGTGACGGCTCAGGCCGCCTCCGGGCCCCGGAAGGTGCGCCGGTAGGCGTTCGGGGTGGTCCCCAGCGCCCGGACGAACTGGTGGCGCAGTGCCGCCGCGGTGCCGAACCCGGTCCGGCCCGCGACGGCGTCCACCGTCTCGTCCGTCGTCTCCAGCAACTGCTGTGCCAGCAGGACGCGTTGGCGCAGGATCCAGCGGTAGGGAGTGGTGCCCGTCTCCTGCTGGAAGCGGCGGGCGAAGGTGCGCGGTGACATGTGCGCGAGGTCGGCGAGCTGCTCGACGGTGACCTCCTCGGCGAGATGCCGCTCCATCCAGGACAGGACGTCGCCGACGGTGTCGCACTCGGAGCGGGGCAGCGGGCGGTCGATGTACTGCGCCTGCCCGCCGTCCCGGTGCGGCGGCACGACCATGCGCCGGGCGATGGCGTTGGCGACCTCCACGCCGTGTTCCTTGCGCACGAGGTGCAGGCTCGCGTCGATCCCGGCGGCCGTGCCCGCGGAGGTGATCACCGGGTCCTCGTCCACGTACAGCACATCGGGCTCGATGACCGCGCGCGGGTAGCGCCGGGCCAGCTCCTCGGCCTGCCGCCAGTGCACCGCGCAGCGCCGGCCGTCCAGCAGCCCGGCCGCGCCCAGCACGAAGACGCCGGAACACACGCTGAGCACCCGGGTCCCGCGCTCCACGGCCCGCACCAGGGCGTCGAGCAGCGCGGGCGGATAGTCCCGGCCGATGTAGTCGCTGCCCGCCGGCACGGCGATCAGGTCGGCCTCGTCGAGCCGGTCCAGGCCGTACGGCGTGGAGACCGTGAACCCCGGGACATGGGTGCGCAGCGCCGGGCCCTCCGCCGAGACGACCGCGAAGTCGTACACCGGAAGCCCCTCGTCGCTGCGGTCGAGCCCGAAGACCTCGCAGACGACACCGAGTTCGAAGGGGTGCACGCCGTCGAGCAGGGCGACGGCCACGTTCTTCAGCATGCCGCCAGTGTGGCACGGTACTGGCAGAAAATCGATGGTGTGCGGCAGTCCTGCCACTGTTCGACAGGAGTGTTCAGCGCGACAGTGGTGACATGACCAGTGAACAGACAGAAGCACTCATCGGAATGATCGTGGTTCTCGGGATCCTCGTCCTCCTCGTCCTCCCGTCACTGCTCGGCATCGCGCACGACCGGCGCATCGACCGTCAGCTCCGGGAGGCCGAGGAGGGGCGGCCCGAGGCTCAGAAGTCCTCGTCCAGGTCGACCGTGCCCTCCACCGCGACCTGGTACGCCGAAGGGCGCCGCTCGAAGAAGTTGGTGAGTTCCTGAACCCCCTGCAGCTCCATGAAGGAGAAGGGGTTCTCCGAGCCGTACACCGGAGCGAAGCCGAGCCGGGTCAGACGCTGGTCGGCGACGCACTCCAGGTACTGCCGCATCGAGTCGGTGTTCATGCCCGGGAGGCCGTCACCGCACAGGTCGCGCGCGAACTGCAGCTCGGCCTCGACGGCCTCCCTCAGCATGTCGGTGACCTGCTGCTGGAGCTGGTCGTCGAACAGCTCCGGCTCCTCCTTGCGGACGGTGTCCACGACGTCGAACGCGAAGCTCATGTGCATGGTCTCGTCCCGGAACACCCAGTTGGTGCCGGTGGCCAGACCGTGCAGCAGACCCCGGCTGCGGAACCAGTAGACGTAGGCGAAGGCGCCGTAGAAGAACAGGCCCTCGATGCACGCGGCGAAGCAGATCAGGTTGAGCAGGAAGCGGCGGCGGTCGGCCTGGGACTCCAGGCGGTCCAGCTTCTCGACCTCGTTGATCCACTTGAAGCAGAACCCGGCCTTCTCCCGGATCGAGGGGATGCTCTCGACGGCGTCGAAGGCCGCCGCCCGGTCCTCCGGATCGGGGAGGTAGGTGTCCAGCAGGGTCAGATAGAACTGGACGTGCACGGCCTCCTCGAAGAGCTGACGGCTCAAGTAGAGCCGCGCCTCGGGGGAGTTGATGTGCTTGTACAGCGTCAGCACCAGGTTGTTCGCGACGATCGAGTCGCCGGTCGCGAAGAAGGCGACCAGCCGGCCGATGAGGTGCTGCTCGGCCGGGCTGAGCTTGGCGAGGTCGGCGACGTCCGAGTGGAGGTCGACCTCCTCCACGGTCCAGGTGTTCTTGATGGCGTCCCGGTAGCGCTCGTAGAAGTCCGGGTAGCGCATCGGGCGAAGAGTCAGCTCGAAGCCGGGGTCGAGCAGGTTCTGGTTGCTGGGCATTACTGGCAGGCCTCGCAGGACTCGGGGTTCTCAAGGGAGCAGGCGACGGCCTCTTCGGAGGTCACCTGCTGGACGGGGACGGAAGCCTGTGCCGCGCGGGCGATGCGGGTCGCCGGGCGCGAGCGCAGGTAGTACGTCGTCTTCAGCCCGGACTTCCAGGCGTACGCGTACATCGAGGAGAGCTTGCCGATGGTCGGCGTCTCCAGGAACAGGTTCAGCGACTGGGACTGGTCGAGGAACGGGGTCCGCGCCGCCGCCATGTCGATCAGACCGCGCTGCGGGATCTCCCACGCCGTGCGGTACAACGCCCGTACGTCCGCCGGGATCCAGGCGAAGTCCTGCACCGAGCCGTTCGCCTCGCGCAGCGCCTCACGGGTGCGGGCGTCCCACACGCCGAGCCGCTTGAGGTCCTGCACCAGGTAGGAGTTGACCTGGAGGAACTCGCCCGACAGCGTCTCGCGCTTGAACAGGTTGGACACCTGCGGCTCGATGCACTCGTAGACACCGGCGATGGAGGCGATGGTCGCCGTGGGCGCGATGGCCAGCAGCAGGGAGTTGCGCATGCCCACCTCGGCGATACGGCTGCGCAGGGCCGCCCACCGCTCCGGCCAGGTGAGTTTGGTGTCGTAGTGGTCGGGGTGCAGGACGCCCCGGGCGGTACGGGTCTTCTCCCAGGCCGGCAGCGGGCCCTCGCGCTCGGCGAGGTCGGCGGAGGCCTCGTAGGCGGCGAGCATGATGCGCTCGGCGATGCGGGTGGAGAGCGCCTTGGCCTCCGGCGAGTCGAAGGGCAGCCGCAGCTTGAAGAAGACGTCCTGCAGGCCCATCGCGCCGAGGCCCACCGGCCGCCACTTGGCGTTGGACCGGCCCGCCTGCTCGGTCGGGTAGAAGTTGATGTCGACGACCCGGTCGAGGAAGGTGACGGCCGTGCGGACGGTCTCGTCCAGGCGCTCCCAGTCGATGTCACCGTCCGCCACGAACGAACCGAGGTTCACCGAGCCCAGGTTGCAGACCGCCGTCTCCCCGTCGTCGGTGACCTCCAGGATCTCCGTGCAGAGGTTGGAGGAGTGCACGACATGGCCCGGCAGGGCCGTCTGGTTGGCGGTGCGGTTGGCGGCGTCCTTGAAGGTCATCCAGCCGTTGCCGGTCTGCGCGAGGGTGCGCATCATCCGGCCGTACAGATCGCGGGCGGGGATGGTCTTGCGCGCGAGCCCCGCCGCCTCGGCCTTGCGGTAGGCGGCGTCGAACTCGTCCCCCCACAGGTCGACCAGCTCGGGCACGTCGGCCGGGGAGAAGAGGCTCCACTGCTCGTCGGCGTTTACCCGGCGCATGAACTCGTCCGGGATCCAGTGCGCGAGGTTCAGGTTGTGCGTCCGCCGGGCGTCCTCACCGGTGTTGTCGCGCAGCTCCAGGAACTCCTCGATGTCGGAGTGCCAGGTCTCCAGGTAGACCGCTGCGGCTCCCTTGCGCCGGCCGCCCTGGTTCACGGCGGCGACCGAGGCGTCGAGCGTCTTGAGGAACGGGACGATGCCGTTGGAGTGCCCGTTGGTGCCGCGGATCAGCGAACCCCGGGAGCGGATACGGGAGTACGACAGACCGATGCCGCCGGCGTGCTTGGAGAGCCGGGCGACCTGGTGGTAGCGGTCGTAGATGGAGTCCAGCTCGTCCAGCGGCGAGTCCAGGAGGTAGCAGGACGACATCTGGGGGTGCCGGGTGCCGGAGTTGAAGAGCGTGGGGGAGGAGGGGAGGTAGTCGAGGCGGCTCATGAGCCCGTAGAGCGCGGCGACTTCGTCCACCGACCTGGTGGTGTCGTCCTCGGCGAGACCGGCGGCGACGCGGAGCATGAAGTGCTGCGGCGTCTCGACGACCTTGCGGGTGAGGGGGTGCCGGAGCAGGTAACGGCTGTGCAGGGTACGGAGACCGAAGTAGCCGAAGCGGTCGTCGGCGCCCGTGTCGATGAGCGCGTCGAGCCGGGCGCCGTGGATCCGGACGAACTCGGCGGTCCGGTCGGCGATGAGCCCCTCGCGGTGCCCGACCGCGACGGACTCGGTGAAGGACGTGACGCCCTGCGAGGCGGCCTCGGCGGCGATGGAGACCGTCAGCAGCCGGGCGGCCAGTCTGCTGTAGGCGGGGTCCTCGGAGATGAGCCCGGCCGCGGCCTCGGTGGCCAGCTCGCGCAGCTCCGCCTCGTCGGCCCGCGCGGACCGGCCGCGCAGCGCGGCGGCGGCGACCCGGCCGGGGTCGGCGTCGGGGAGGTCGGCGGTCAGCTGGGTCAGGGTCCGCAGCAGGGCGGTGCCCGGGGCGTCCTCGACGGTCGGGACGGCTGAAGCCGGATCGGCTGGCGCGATGGTCACGTGGGGCTCTCCCTCGCTCGGCACGGGGCCTTGCGGAGGGCAGGAGGCAGCTCACGAGCGCACGGGGCGTCGCGTCCACCGGCCCACTCCACGAGGCCCGGACGTCAGTCACCCGGACCGGACGGCCGGGCGCACTGTCGGCAGGTCCTCGGACTGGACCATGTGCACAGATGTGCACAAGTACACCGTTGCGGGACAGTTCCGGATTCACACCGGATTCCCCTGCGGCGACAGCGAGCATGAGCATACATCTTGTGCCGGGCGGCGGTGACACCCCCAGATGTTGTGTCGCGCGTCGACTTCAGAGCGTCAACTCGTAGGTGAGGAGAGTGAACTCGGGGTGGTCCGAGATCGGGTTCCAGTCGCGTTCCGGGGAGCGGCGGAAGCCGAGGCGTTCGTAGATGCGGTGGGCGGTGTGCATCAGGGGCTGGGTGGACAGGACGACGCCGGTGCGGTCGCCCGCTGCGCTCGAGCGGTCGACGCACGCCTGGACGAGGGCCTGTCCGACGCCTCTGCCACGGGCCTCGTGAGCCACGGCGAGCATGCGGACCTCGGCCTCGCCGGGGCGGGCGAGGTCGGCCATGGGGCCGGGGGAGGGGACGTAGGTGACTCCGCCGAGGAGGCGGTCCTGTTCCACGGCGACGAGTACGTCCGCGGCGGCCGCCCGCTTGGCCACGTCTCTCAGTTCGCCGAGGTACCAGTCGGCTTCGCCGAAGGTGAGCAGGCCGTCCCGGAGGTAGGCCTGGGCGGTGATCTCGCCGAGTTCGTCGTATTCGGTGGGTTCCGCCGCGCGGATCCGGAAGTCCATGTGATCGAGTGTGTACGACAACGGGCCGCCGACAGTCCTGAATTTCGGCGGCCCGCTGCGGAACGGCTCCGTATCAATGAAGGGGCGACAGCTCCTTCTGCACGCCCGGGTCGCCCGCGTCCGCCGTGTAGTCCTCGGGGCTGGTCTCGTCGATGCCCTCGGGGGCCTTCGCCGCCTTCAGGACGAAGGTCAGGACCACCGTGACGACCAGGTTCAGCACGAACGCCGTGAGGCCGATGTACCCGATCTCCCCGATGCCGGGGATCTCCTTCGACGAACCGCCGAAGTGCGCTTGCGTCGGCGAGGCGACGCCGTACGCCGCAACCGTGCCGTAGATCATGCCGACCGCCCAGCCCGCCAGCAGCGCCCAGCGGTGGAACCAGCGCGTGAACAGGCCGCCGACCAGCGCCGGGAAGGTCTGCAGGATCCAGATGCCGCCGAGGAGCTGGAAGTTGATGGCGACCGTCTTGTCCATGGTCAGGACGAAGGCCAGCGCGCCCACCTTCACCAGCAGGGACACCAGCTTGGAGACCTTGGTCTCCTCGGCCGGTGTCGCGTCCGGCTTGATGAAGTCCTTGTAGATGTTGCGGGTGAAGAGGTTCGCCGCCGCGATCGACATGATCGCCGCCGGCACCAGCGCGCCGATGCCGATGGCCGCGAAGGCCACGCCCGCGAACCAGTCCGGGAACATGTTCTCGAACAGCTGCGGGATCGCCAGCTGTCCGTTCTCCACCTTCACCCCGGCCGCGATGGCCATGAAGCCCAGCAGCGCGAGCAGGCCGAGCATCAGGGAGTACAGCGGCAGGATCGTGGTGTTGCGGCGGATCACGTCACGGCTCCTGGAGGAGAGGGTCGCCGTGATCGAGTGCGGGTACATGAACAGGGCCAGCGCCGAGCCCAACGCCAGCGTGGCGTACGTCCACTGGCCGGCCTCCGCCGGGACCAGACCGCCCGCCCCGGTGCTGGTGAACTTGTCGTTCGCCGCGGCGAAGATGTCGTCGAACCCGCCCAGCTTGATCGGGATGTAGATGATCGCCACCGCGATCACCAGGTAGATCAGGGTGTCCTTGACGAAGGCGATCAGCGCGGGGGCCCGCAGCCCCGAGGAGTAGGTGTACGCGGCCAGCACACCGAAGGCGATCAGCAGCGGCAGGTCCTTGATGAACCAGTTGGTGTTCTCGCCGCCGCCGACGCCCATCACGTCCAGCACCGCCTGGATGCCGACGAGTTGCAGCGCGATGTACGGCATCGTCGCCAGGATGCCGGTCACCGCGACGGCCAGCGAAAGGCCCTTGGAGCCGAACCGGCCGCGCACGAAGTCCGAGGTCGTCACATACCCGTGCTTGTGCGAGACCGACCACAGCCGGGGCAGGAAGGTGAAGATCAGCGGATAGACGAGGATCGTGTACGGCACCGCGAAGAAGCCCGCCGCGCCGGCCGCGTAGATCGCCGCCGGGACCGCCACGAAGGTGTACGCCGTGTAGAGGTCGCCGCCGAGCAGGAACCAGGTGACCCAGGTGCCGAACGACCGTCCGCCCAGGCCCCATTCGTCGAGGCTGTGCTCGTTCTCGGCCTTGCGCCAGCGCGCGGCCAGGAAGCCCATGACCGTGACGGCCAGGAAGAAGAAGATGAAGACGGCGAGTGCGACGCCGTTCACGCCGTCGTTCACTTGGCGCCCTCCGTCTTGCGGGCGCGCTGGTCACGCTGCCACAGCTTGTACGCGACCATCGTCAGCACGGTCGACAGGAGCACCCAGGCCATCTGGTACCAGTAGAAGAAAGGGATGCCGATGAAGGCCGGGTCGGCCTTCGCGTACGACCCCACCCACAACATCGCCACGAAGGGCGCGAACAGGCAGAGGGCGATGACGACCCGAACGGGCGTCACCACCGGTTCTCTGCGCACCTCTGGGGCATCTGACATCCGACGGCTCCGTCCCCTTGCCGATCACCTGGTGTAATGCGCAGGCAATCTAGGTCACGGTGTCGCGGAAACGGAACCCCTCGTCCGCATATCGGTCGCCGAAGATCCGCTCAGCAGCACCGGAACCCCTGGCGGGGGTCCGACTCCTGGCGGTCCGTCCGCATCCGTTCGAAGGCGCGCCTGGTGGGCACGGGCGCCAGGGGGTGGTCCCGGCGCACGTGCGCGACATAACGGTCGTAGGCCGATTCGTCGGTGAGTTCACGGACGTACCACCGCACCGCCCTGGCCGCCCGCCGCAGTGACCGCATCGCGCTGCTCCTCCTTCTCCTCGCGGGTCGGGAACAGGCCCGCCGGGGCGACGAGTTCGGACTTCACGTAGGGTGCCTCGCTCAGCGTGGACAGGGCGGGGCGTCGGACGTGCCGGACGCAGACCCGGGCCGCGTCCACGATGACCACGACGATCAGCAGGGCCAGCACCGCCGTGAGGACGCCGTCCACCGTGGAGTTGGTGACCACGGTGTGCATGTCGTCCATGGACTTGGCGGGCGGCAGCACCTTGCCCTCGTCGATCGCGTCCTGGAACACCTGGCGCTGCTTGAAGAAGCCGACCTTGGGGTCGCTGGAGAAGACCTTCTGGTAGCTGGCGGTCAGCGTGACCGTCGCGTCCCAGGCGAGCGGGATCCCGGTGATCCAGGCCCACTTGAGGCGGCCGGACTTCACCAGCAGGGTCGTGCAGACCGCGAGGGCGACGGCGGCCAGCAGCTGGTTGGAGATACCGAAGATCGGGAAGAGCTGGTTGATCCCGCCGAGGGGTTCATGGACGCCCACCCACAGGAAGTACCCCCACAGTCCGCACACCAGGGCGCTGCACAGCACCAGGCCGGGCTTCCAGCTGACGTCCTTGAACGGGCGGTAGACGTTGCCCAGGGTGTCCTGGAGCATGAACCGGCCCACGCGCGTGCCGGCGTCCAGCGCGGTCAGGATGAACAGCGCCTCGAACATGATCGCGAAGTGATACCAGAAGGCCCGCAGACTGTTCCCGGTGATCTGGGAGAAGATGTCGGAGATCCCGACGGCGAGCGTGGGCGCGCCGCCGGTGCGGTGCAGCAGGGACGCCTCCTCGACGTTCTTCGCGGCCTGGGCCAGGTCCTCCGGGGAGATCTGGTAGCCCCAACTCCCCACCACCTGCGAGGCGTTCTGCACGGAGTCGCCGATGACCCCGGCGGGCGCGTTCATCGCGAAGTACAGGCCCGGGTCGATGACGCTCGCCGCGACCAGTGCCATCACGGCGACCGACGACTCCATCAGCATGGAGCCGTAGCCGATCATCCGGACCTGTGTCTCCTTCTGGATCATCTTCGGCGTCGTACCGCTCGAGATGAGCGAGTGGAAGCCGGACAGGGCGCCGCAGGCGATCGTGATGAAGACGAAGGGGAACAGGGATCCCGCGAACACCGGACCGTCGCCGCGGGAGGCGAAGTCGGTGACCGCGTCCATCCTCATCGTCGGCAGCGCGATCACGACCCCGAGGGCGAGCAGCAGGATCGTGCCGATCTTCATGAAGGTGGAGAGGTAGTCGCGGGGCGCGAGGAGCATCCACACCGGCAGGATCGAGGCGACGAAGCCGTACGCCACCAGCCAGACGACCAGGGTGGAGGGTGCGAGGGTGAAGGCCTCGGCCCACGAGGACTCGGCGACCCAGCGGCCGGCGATCAGCGCGAGCAGCAGCAGGCCGACGCCGATCAGGGAGACCTCGCTGACCCGGCCGGGGCGCAGGACGCGCAGGTAGAAGCCCATCAGCAGGGCGATGGGGATGGTCATCGCGATGGAGAAGGTGCCCCAGGGCGACTCGGCCAGGGCGTTGACGATGACGAGGGCCAGCACCCCGAGCAGGATGATCATGATGGCGAAGGCCGCGAGGAGGGCCGCCGCGCCGCCGAAGGGGCCGATCTCCTCGCGGGCCATCTGGCCGAGCGAACGGCCGTCGCGGCGGGTGGAGAAGAACAGCACCACCATGTCCTGGACCGCGCCCGCGAAGATGACGCCCGCGATGATCCAGATGGTGCCCGGCAGATATCCCATCTGTGCCGCGAGGACCGGTCCGACGAGCGGTCCGGCGCCGGCGATGGCCGCGAAGTGGTGGCCGAGCAGGACGCGGCGGTCGGTGGGGTGGAAGTCGATCCCGTTGTCGAGCCGTTCCGCCGGGGTGGCCCGGGTCTTGTCGACCTTGAGGACTCTGTACGCGATGAACTTGGCGTAGAAGCGGTACGCGATGGCGTACGAGCCGAGGGCCGCCGCGACCATCCAGGCGGCGGAGACGTCCTCGCCGCGGGCCAGTGCGAGCACCGCCCAGCCGGTGGCGCCGATCAGCGCGACGAGGGTCCAGATGACGATGGTTCGAGTGTTCGCAGTGCGCACCGGGTCGTCCTCCCGTCCATGCGATGACGGGAGGAACGTAGAACAGGAACAGCAGGGGCGCTACACCGTCGGCACTACCCTTGCGGCCGCTTGAGGCGCGATTACCCTTGCGGCCGCTTCAGTCGCGCCACGAACTTGTAGCGGTCTCCGCGGTACACCGAGCGCACCCACTCCACCGGCTGGCCGTCCCGGTCCAGGGAGTGGCGGGAGAGCATCAGCATCGGCAGGCCCACGTCCGTGCCGAGCAGGCCCGCCTCGCGCGGGGTGGCGAGGGAGGTCTCGATGGTCTCCTCGGCCTCGGCGAGATGGACGTCGTAGACCTCCGCCAACGCGGTGTACAGCGAGGTGTACTTGACCAGCGAGCGGCGCAGGGCCGGGAAGCGCTTGGCGCTCAGGTGGGTCGTCTCGATCGCCATCGGCTCGCCGTTGGCCATGCGCAGCCGCTCGATACGCAGCACGCGCCCGCCCGCGGTGATGTCGAGCAGTCCGGCGAGCCGGTCGTCGGCGGTGATGTAGCCGATGTCCAGCAGCTGGGAGGTCGGTTCGAGGCCCTGGGCCCGCATGTCCTCGGTGTACGAGGTGAGTTGGAGCGCCTGGGAGACCTTCGGCTTGGCGACGAACGTGCCCTTGCCCTGGATGCGTTCGAGGCGGCCCTCGACGACGAGCTCCTGGAGGGCCTGGCGCACGGTCGTGCGGGAGGTGTCGAACTCGGCCGCCAGCGTGCGCTCGGGCGGAACCGGAGTGCCGGGCGCCTGGGTCTCCGTCATGTCGAGCAGGTGCTTCTTCAGGCGGTAGTACTTGGGCACGCGCGCGGTACGGACACTCGCCCCGCCCTCGTTCTCAGCACTGCTGACGTCGGTGCTCATGGTCTGCCTTCCCGGCTCCGGATGCGGGTCACTTGGTGATCCCCTCTGTATACCGTCGCCGCTAGTTTTGGTCTAGTCCACAGCCCCAAGTGGTCTAGTGGAAGAGACTACTCCGGCAGCGCTCTTTTCGCTGGCTTCTTACTTAAAGGTCCTTGCATATGTACGTCGGATAACACCTGGTCAGAGCCCTTCCGAGCACCCTTGACACGGTTCATGGTCTGGTCCAAGCTCCCGGTACTGGTCTACACCATTGGTCCAGGTCCCGGCCCATGGGCAGGGGGGTGTGGGCATCCCTGAGGAGGGTGGCGTGAAGCGCAAGCTGATATCCGCGATCGGTGTCGCGGCAATGATGGTCTCCATCGCGGCGTGCGGGGGCGACGACGGCGACGAGGGCGGCAAGGCCGGCGCGGACGGTTACGCGGGCCAGACCCTCACCGTCTGGGTGATGGACGGTTCCTCCCCGGACCAGTGGCAGAAGGACGTGGCCGCCGCCTTCGAGAAGAAGACCAAGGCGAAGGTCAAGTTCGAGGTCCAGCAGTGGAACGGCATCCAGCAGAAGCTGACGACCGCCCTGTCGGAGGAGAACCCGCCGGACGTCTTCGAGATCGGCAACACCCAGACCCCGGCCTACGCCAAGACCGGCGGCCTCGCGGACCTCGCCGACCTCAAGACCGAGATCGGCGCCGACTGGACCGAGTCCCTGAACAACTCCTCGGTCTTCGAGGGCAAGCAGTACGCGGCGCCCTGGTACTTCGCCAACCGTGTCGTCCTCTACAACAAGAGCATCTGGGCCGACGCCGGCATCAAGGACACCCCCAAGACCCGGGACGAGTTCTACGACGACCTGAAGACGATCGGCGAGAAGACGGACGCCGAGCCGATCTACCTGCCCGGCCAGAACTGGTATCACTTCGTCGGCCTCACCATCGCCGAGGGCGCCGAGCTGGTGAAGAAGGACGGCGACAAGTACGTCTCCAACCTCGACGACCCCAAGGTCGCCGCCGCCATGGAGACGTACAAGAAGTTCCAGTCCCTCTCCAAGGCCCCGAAGGACAAGGACGAGGCCACCCCGCAGCAGGGTGAGGTCTTCGGCAAGGGCAAGGTCGGCGCCTTCATCGGCATGGGCTGGGAAGCCGGCATCGCCATCGAGGCCAACCCGGAGATCGAGAAGGAGATCGGCTACTTCACCATCCCGGGTGCCACGGCCGACAAGCCCGAGGGTGTCTTCCTCGGCGGCTCCAACCTCGCCGTCGCCGCGGGCAGCAAGAAGCAGGAGCTGGCCAAGGAGTTCCTGCGGATCGCCCTGAGCGACAAGTACGAGGGCCAGCTCGCCAAGGAGAACGGCGTCATCCCCAACAAGGAGGCGCTGCAGAGCAACCTCAAGGGCAACGCCGTCGCCGAGGCCGCGGCTCCGGCCGCCGCCGGTGGTGGCACGACCCCGCTGATCGCCGAGTGGGCCGCCGTCGAGAACGCCCCCAACCCGATCAAGACCTACATGACCGCCGTACTGAACGGAAAGTCCCCGGCCGAGGCCGCCGCCCAGGTCGAGGAAGAGTTCAACAAGCGCCTTTCGCAGCAGCAGTAAAGGCACCGGGCAGGGGGTCGCGTCGGCGGCCCCCCGCCCGCGTTCAGGCAGGTCTAGGAGGAAGAGAACGCGAGCATGACCGTGCAGACCGAACGGCCGCCCTCGGGCCCGACGGACGTCCGCAAGTCGGACCCCTCAGGATCAGGGCCCGCCCCGAGAGCCGCGTCCCGCCTCGGCGCGCTCGCCCCCTACCTTCTGCTGCTTCCCGCCGTCGCGGCCTCCGTGCTGCTGCTCGGCTGGCCGCTGCTGAAGGACGCGCTGCTGTCGTTCCAGAACCTCAACATGGCGCAGCTGATCCAGCACGTCACCGAGTGGAACGGCGTCGACAACTACACCGAGGTCCTCGGCAGCGAGGACTTCTGGCGCGTCACCCTGCGCTCGATCCTGTTCACGGCGGTCAACGTCGCCCTGACCATGGTCCTGGGCACCCTCGTCGGCCTGCTGCTCGCCCGCCTCGGCCGGCGGATGCGGTTCACCCTGCTGATCGGCCTGGTGCTGGCCTGGGCCATGCCCGTGGTCGCCGCCACCACCGTCTACCAGTGGCTCTTCGCCCAGCGCTTCGGCGTCGTCAACTGGGTGCTGGACAAGCTCGGCTGGCACTCGATGGCCGACTACAGCTGGACCAGCGGCCAGATGTCCACGTTCTTCGTGGTCACCATGCTGATCGTGTGGATGTCGATCCCGTTCGTGGCGATCAACCTCTACGCGGCCACCACGACCATCCCCGTAGAGCTCTACGAGGCCGCCGCGCTGGACGGCGCCGGCGCCTGGAAGAGCTTCCTGACGGTCACCTTCCCGTACCTGCGGCCCTTCCTCTACGCGACCACGTTCCTGGAGATCATCTGGATCTTCAAGGCGTTCGTGCAGGTCTACACGTTCAACCAGGGCGGCCCGGACCGGCTCACCGAGATCCTGCCCGTGTACGCCTACATCGAGGGCGTCGGCAACCAGCACTACGGCATGGGCGCGGCGATCGCCCTGCTCACCATCCTGATCCTGCTCGGCCTCACCGCCTACTACCTGCGGATCGTCCTGAAGCAAGAGAAGGAAGAGGAGGCCGGGCTGTGAAGCGCTCGCTCTTCGGCCGCATCTGGCCCAACGCCACGGCCGTCGTCCTGTTCATCGGCTTCGTCTTCCCCGTGTACTGGATGTTCGCCACGGCCTTCAAGCCGACCGGCGACATCATCTCGGAGAACCCCGTCTGGTTCCCGACCGACATCACCTTCGAGCACTTCAAGACGGCGACCGGCGTCGACAACTTCTGGACCCTGGTCACCAACTCGCTGACCGTGACGGTCTGCGCGGTCGTCTTCTCCCTGGCCATCGCGCTCGCCGGCTCCTTCGCCCTGGCGCGGATGAAGTTCAAGGGGCGGCGCGGCTTCATCATCGGCTTCATGCTGGCCCAGATGGCGCCCTGGGAGGTCATGATCATCGCGATGTACATGATCGTCCGGGACGCCGACATGCTGAACAGCCTCGTCCCGCTGACGGCCTTCTACACGATGATGATCCTCCCCTTCACCATCCTCACCCTGCGCGGCTTCGTCGCCGCCGTGCCGGCCGAGCTGGAGGAGGCGGCCATGGTCGACGGCTGCACCCGCGCCCAGGCCTTCCGCCGGGTCATCCTGCCGCTGCTCGCGCCCGGTCTGATGGCCACCTCGCTGTTCGGCTTCATCACCGCCTGGAACGAGTTCGCGCTCGTCCTGGTCCTGAACAAGGAGGCCGAGGCACAGACCCTGCCGCTGTGGCTGACCAGCTTCCGCACGGTCTTCGGCGACGACTGGGGCGCCACCATGGCGGCCTCCTCCCTCTTCGCCGTCCCCATCCTCATCCTCTTCGTCTTCCTCCAGCGCCGGGCCGTCAGCGGTCTGACCGACGGTGCCGTGAAGGGATAACGCTCACCGATGACGACATTCGCCAGCGACACCCTGACGCGGAACGCGCTGACCGTCCTCCAGCCCGGCTTCGCCGGCACCACCGCCCCCGACTGGCTGCTGCGCCGGATCGGCGAGGGCCTCGCCTCCGTCGGCCTGTTCGGCCGCAACATCGCCGGCCCCGAGCAGGTCGCCGCGCTGACCGCGCAGTTGCGCGCCGAGCGCGAGGACGTGCTCGTCGCGATCGACGAGGAGGGCGGCGACGTCACGCGCATGGAGGTGCGCACCGGCTCCTCCTTCCCGGGCAACCACGCCCTCGGTGCCGTCGACGACGTCGACCTCACCCGTGAGGTCGCCCGGGAACTCGGCCGCCGGCTCGCCGCCTGCGGGGTCAACTTCAACTGGGCCCCGTCGGCCGACGTCAACTCCAACCCGGCCAACCCGGTCATCGGCGTCCGCTCGTTCGGCGCCGACACCGACCTGGCCGCGCGGCACACGGCCGCCTACGTCACCGGCCTCCAGGCCGCGGGCGTGGCGGCCTGCACCAAGCACTTCCCCGGCCACGGCGACACCGCGATCGACTCGCACGAGGCGATGCCGCGGATCGAGGTGGGCCGCGAGGTGCTCGCCGAGCGCGAACTGGCCCCGTTCCGCGCGGCGATCGCCGCCGGCTCCCGCGCGATCATGACGGCACACATCCTGGTCCCGGCCCTGGACGCCACCCGCCCGGCCACGCTCTCCCGCCCGATCCTCAGCGACCTGCTGCGCGGCGAACTCGGCTACGACGGCCTCATCGTCACCGACGGCATGGAGATGCAGGCCATCGCCGCCACCTACGGCATCGAACGCGGCAGCGTCCTGGCCCTCGCGGCGGGCGCGGACGCGATCTGCGTGGGCGGCGGCCTGAACGACGAGCAGACGGTACGGCGCCTGCGCGACGCCCTGATCACCGCGGTCCGCACCGGCGAACTCGCCGAGGAGCGCCTCGCGGACGCCGCCGAACGCGTGCGCGCCCTGGCCCGCTGGACGGTGAGCGCGACCCCGGCGCAGGACACGGCGCCCTCGGACATCGGCCTGGTGGCGGCGCGCCGAGCCCTGCGGGTGACGGCGACCGAGGCCCACACCCCGCTGACCGAGCCCCCTTACGTCGCAGCCCTCACCCCGGTCGCGAACATCGCGGTGGGCGACGAGACCCCCTGGGGCGTGGCGGCCGAACTGGCGGAACTGCTCCCCGGCACCCAATCGGCCACCTGGACCGACGAATCCGCGGCCCGGGCCGCCCTGGACGCGGCAGGCACCCGCCGCATCGTGGTGGTGGTCCGCGACGAGCACCGCCACGAGTGGATGGCGAAGACCCTGGACACCGTCCTGTCGGAACGCCCCGACACCATCGTGGTCGAGATGGGCGTCCCGCAGTCCGCCCCCCGAGGCGCCCTC
This sequence comes from Streptomyces sp. NPDC043726, assembly GCF_056436565.1. Classification (NCBI taxonomy): domain Bacteria; kingdom Bacillati; phylum Actinomycetota; class Actinomycetes; order Kitasatosporales; family Streptomycetaceae; genus Streptomyces; species Streptomyces sp. NPDC043726. The sequence goes on along the minus strand of NZ_JBWKCI010000001.1, from coordinate 199,600 downwards.
CACATAGCGACCCACGGAGCGGCAAGGGTCTGCGGCAGGGCGGCGGCGGAGGTCATCGCCGGGAAGTAGGACGTACGACGACGAAGGCGCCGGTCCCAGGCGGGGGACCGGCGCCTCGTGCGGCTCGGAGGGCTAGATCCCCTGCCAGGCGGGCTTGTTGGCGTAGGTGTGCCGGAAGTAGTCCGCGAGCTTCAGCTTGGAAGCCGCCGCCTCGTCCACGACGACCGTCGCATGCGGATGCAACTGCAACGCCGACGCCGGACACACCGCCGCGACGGGCCCCTCGACGGTCGCCGCGACCGCGTCGGCCTTCCCCTCGCCGGTGGCGAGGAGCACCAGATGCCGGGCCTCCAGAATGGTGCCGATCCCCTGAGTGATCACGTGGTGCGGCACCTGCGCGATGTCCCCGTCGAAGAAGCGCGCGTTGTCCACCCGGGTCTGCTCGGTCAGCGTCTTGATCCGCGTACGGGACGCGAGGGAGGAACAGGGCTCGTTGAACCCGATGTGCCCGTCCGTGCCGATCCCGAGCAGCTGGAGGTCCACGCCCCCGGCCTCCGCCAGCGCCGTGTCGTACGCCTCGCAGGCCGCCTGGACGTCCTCGGCCGTGCCGTCCGGCCCCATGAACGCGTCCATCCCGATCCCGAGCGGCTCCAGCACCTCGCGCCGCAGCACCGAGCGGTACGACTCCGGGTGCTCGGTCGGCAGCCCCACGTACTCGTCGAGCTGGGCGATCCGCGCCCGTGAGGCGTCCACGGCACCGGAGCGCACCTTGGCGGCCAGCGCCTCGTAGATGGGCAGCGGGGTCGAGCCGGTGGCCACGCCGAGCACGGCGTCGGGCCTGCGCCGCAGGAGCTGTGCCATGGCCTCGGCGATGAGCTCGCCGCCCGCCTGGGCGTCCGGAACGATGACAACTTCCACGCTGGGCCTGCCGATCTGAAGAGGGGACTCAACCGGTTCCCGAAGGGGCTATGTGGTTTAGACCAATCTAACAGAGGAGGGCTCGCGCTCCCAGGCGAACACGGGGCCGGAACCGTCGCCGAAGCCGACGCGGAAACCCGCACCGACGCCGGGATCCACGCCGGACGAGGACCTACTGAAGGCTCAGCAGCGAGCCCCCCGTCGCGTCCACGTGCTGCCCGGTCACCCAGCGGGAGTCGGGGGAGGCGAGGAAGGCCACCACGTCGGCGACCTCGGCCGCCGTCCCCACCCGGCCGAACACGGAGAGCGCCTCGGCGTGCGCCCGGATTCCCGGATCTGCCAGGACCGCGCTGGTGAGGTCGGTGTCGATGAACCCGGGCGCGACGGAGTTGGCGGTGATCCCGCGCGGCGCCAGCTCGACGGCGAGGGAACGGGTCAGCGCCGTGACCGCGCCCTTGGCCATGTGCGTGGCGGCGATGCCGGGTATACCGGCGTCCGTGGCCGCCGTGACGTTGATGATCCGGCCGTGGTCGCGCAGTCGGCCGAGCCCCTGCCGGACGATGAAGAACGGTGCCTTGGCGTTGAGCGCGTGCGCGCGGTCGTAGAGCTCCTCGTCGGTCTCCCCGATGGTCGCGAAGGTGGCCGCGCCCGCGTTGTTGACCAGGATGTCCACCCCGTCCGCCTGCCGGTCGAAGGCCTCCCAGAGGGTCCGCGCGTCGCCCGGCACCCCCAGCTCGGCCCGGACGGCGAAGGCGCTCCCGCCCGCCGCCTCGATCCCCGCGACCGTGTCCTCCGCCGCCGCCTCGCTGCTGCCCCAGTGCACGGCGACCCGCGCCCCGTCCCGCGCCAGCCGCTCGGCCACCGCCCGTCCGATCCCCCTGCTCGCCCCCGTGACCAGCGCCGTCCTGCCCGTGAGCACACCCATGCCACACCCCCGCATTTGTTTATCGAGCGCTACAGAAAGAACGTACAACAACGCCGGGAAGTTTCTCTAGTGCTCGCTATAAAATGCACTCCATGGTGAGCACCGAGGATCCGGGGACCGCAGCGCAGCGCCCCGCCGCCGCACGTCGTGGCCGTCCCCGCTCCTTCGACCGGGAGACCGCGCTGGAGAAGGCGATCATGGCCTTCTGGGAGCACGGCTACGAGGCCACGTCCGTCTCCGACCTCACCCGGATCATGGGCATCGGCGCCCCGAGCCTGTACGCGGCCTTCGGCGACAAGCGGGCCCTGTTCGACGAGGCCGTGGACGCGTACGGCAAGCGCTACGCGGCCTTCGGTGACCGCGCCCTGGCCGAGGAGCCCACCGCGCGCTCGGCCGTGGAGCGCATCCTGCGCGAGGCCGCCGTCCGGTACACCGCCCCCGGCCGCCCGCCCGGCTGCCTCTACGCCCACGCGGCCACCAACTGCACCAGCCCAGAGGTGGGGGAAGCGCTGCGGGACCGGCGCAATGCCACCATCGCCGCCGTCGAGAGCCGGATCCGCGCGGACATCGCCGCAGGTGAACTCCCCGCCGACACCGACGCCGGCGCACTCGCCCGGCACACCGGCGCCATCGTCCACGGCATGTCCCAACAGGCGCGCGACGGCGCGAGCCGCGCGGAGCTGGAGGCGCTCGCCGAAATTGCCCTGTCCATCTGGCCCCGCGCGGGAACCCGCGCGGGTTAGGCTGCGTGCTGAACAAACACCTCACCGCACATGGACACACCGAGTGGTCTAGTCCACAATGGTGCTGCAAGTCCATGTGCTACGAGGACGCCAGACTTCCGCCTTCCCCGCACAGGAGGGCGGACCGAGGAACCGAGGCTCTCTGCCCTGACTGCCCCGGCTCCTCATCCTTCGGCCGACCGGGACCGCACACCCCACGGCCGATATTGCTCCGGGCTGCGGTGCCGGGAGGGTTGAGGGTCCCTCCCAGGCGCCGCGGCCCGCGGGTGTTTCCGGGCCACCGCAGGTGTATTTAGGTCACCCACATACCCCCAGGTACGCTCACACACGTGCCCTCCATGAACGAGCTGGTCCACCAGCACACCGCCCTCGACGAGTCCGACCTCGAGTGGCTCCATCTGCTGGTCTCGGAGTGGCAGCTGCTCTCCGACCTCTCCTTCGCCGACCTCGTTCTGTGGGTCCCCACCCGGGACGGCACCCGCTATGTGTCGGTGGCCCAGATGCGCCCCAACACCGGCCCCACCTCCTACCAGGACGACATGGTCGGCCACCTCGTCCCGCGCGGCCGCCGCCCGATGCTGGACGCCGCGCTCGACGAGGGCCGCATCGTGCGCGAGGGCGACCCGGAGTGGCGCGAGGAGGTCCCGGTCCGGGTCGAGTCGATTCCGGTACGACGGGACGGACGCGTCCTCGGAGTCATCGCGCGCAACACCAACCTGCTGACCGTGCGCACCCCGAGCCGGCTCGAACTGACGTATCTGCAAAGCGCCTCGGACCTCGCGCAGATGATCGCGGCCGGCTCCTTCCCGTTCGCGAACCAGCAGGTCGACATGGACGCCTCGCCGCGCGTCGGCGACGGACTGATCCGCCTCGACGCGGACGGCACCGTCCAGTACGCCTCCCCGAACGCCCTGTCCGCCTACCACCGGCTCGGCCTCGCCGCCGACCTCGTCGGCCACCACCTGGGCAAGACCACCGCCGAACTCGCCCCGACCCACGGGCCGGTGGACGAGGCGCTCGCCAAGGTGGCCAGCGGCTGGGCGCCCCGGGAGTTCGAGATCGAGTCGGACGACGGGGTCATCCAGTTCCGGGCGATCCCGCTCAAGCCCAAGGGCACGCGCATCGGTTCGCTCGTCCTGCTCCGGGACGTCACCGAACTGCGCCGCCGGGAACGCGAGTTGATCACCAAGGACGCCACCATCCGGGAGATCCACCACCGGGTGAAGAACAACCTCCAGACGGTCGCCGCCCTGCTGCGCCTCCAAGCCCGGCGCATCGAGTCGGACCGCGGCCGGGAGGCCTTGGAGGAGGCAGTGCGCCGGGTCGGCTCGATCGCGATCGTGCACGAGACGCTCTCCCAGAACCTCGACGAGCGCGTGGAGTTCGACGAGATCGCCGACCGGGTGCTGGCGATGGTCGCCGAGATCTCACCCGGCAAGGTCACCGGCCGGCGCACGGGCCGGTTCGGCATCCTCGACGCCGAGGTCGCCACCCCGCTCTCGATGGTGCTGACCGAGGTGCTCCAGAACGCCCTGGAGCACGGCTTCCGGCAGGGCGAGACCGGCACGGTCGAGGTCTCCGCGGTCCGTGGCGGCACCACCAAGGAGGCCCGTCTCCTGGTCACCGTCCAGGACGACGGCGTAGGACTGCCCGAGGGATTCGACCCGCACACCGCCGGAAATCTGGGTCTGCAGATCGTACGGACCCTGGTGGAAGGGGAGTTGGGCGGCACGTTCGACATGGTCCCGGCGCCGGAGCGCGGGACGCAGGTCGTCCTCGACATTCCGGTGCGGGCGCAGAAGTAAAGCAATGAGCCCCGGACCATCGAGTGGTCCGGGGCTAAAGCTCGTTGCTATGCGCATCGGGGGTACTGCGCGCTGCGGCTCGGGGGCGGGAGATGCGTACTCGCTGTACGCGCCGCCAAGCTCAAGCGGGGTGGGTGTGTCAGGCGGAGGCCTGACGGGCCCGGTTGCGGGCGGCACGGCGCTTCATCGCGCGACGCTCGTCCTCGCTGAGACCACCCCAGACGCCGGAGTCCTGACCGGACTCGAGCGCCCACTGCAGGCACTGCTCCATAACCGGGCAGCGACGGCAGACGGCCTTGGCTTCCTCGATCTGCAGCAGCGCAGGACCGGTGTTGCCGATGGGGAAGAAGAGCTCGGGGTCTTCCTCGCGGCAAACGGCGTTGTGACGCCAGTCCATGGCTGCTACCTCTCCTTGTATGACATGCAGGTTGCTTGTGAATGTGAACGCTTTCACGAATCCCTCAACAAGTGAAGGGCCGACCGTCAGGTTTCCCTGGCGTGGTCCTGGGTTTTGAAGAGGGGTTCCGGTGATCTGTGGAGCCGGTGTTGCGGGCTGTCCCGATCGCCACGTAGAGACTCGCAAACCTCAGCGGCGGATACAACCCCTTCCGGAAAGTTTTTTTTGATTCCTCGGTGTCGACTAGGTCACAGCCGTACTTCCATGGGGTGGACCCTGGTCTAAACGTTCGAGTGAAAGGACTTTAGCCCCTTCTGCTCACACAATCACACGCAGTGCACGGCGTACGCCTGTGAACGTCACGCTCGTGCGCAGCCCCAGGTGGTCACCGTCCATCTGGAGGGGCAGCGGGGCCTTCGAATGCAAGGTGAACTGGTCAAGGTCGTGCAGCGAGGTGGCGTGCTTGCCGTGGGGGCCCCGCTCGGGGGACGAAGTGAGCAACTGGGTCGCATACCGGGCAACCGACACCGTGGACATACGGCTGAGGCCGAGTACGTCGAGGCCCGTATCGAACGAGGCCTTAGGCGACGCGTACACCGGGCGATTGCCCAGATACGTCCATGGAGCGGTGTTGCAGACTATGGAAAGCACCAAATCGGTCACCGGTTCGGCGCCCGGCCGCTCCAGCGTGATCGTGCCGTGTCGGCGATTGGGCTCCTGGAGGAACTGGCGCAGGGCCTGGCGCATGTAGAGGGCGTGTGTGGACCTCTTGCCCCGCTCGCGCTGCTGTTCGACCCGGCCGACGACACCCGCGTCGAAGCCGAGCCCGGCGCAGAAGGTGAACCATCTCGCCGGCACCCCTTCGTCCTCGGTCCCCGGCGTGCCCGCGGCGATGCCCATGCCGACCGTCCGCTCACTGCCCTCGCGCAGCGCGTCCAGCAGGGCGCCGGTCGCCTCGACCGCGTCATTGGGCAGACCCAGGGCGCGGGCGAAGACATTGGTGGAGCCACCGGGGACCACCGCGAGGCGCGGCAGCCGCTCGGGGTCGGGGCCCGCGTGCAGCAGACCGTTGACCACCTCGTTGACCGTGCCGTCGCCGCCGAGGGCCACCACCAGGTCGATGTCCGCGCTGTCCGCCGCCTGCCGGCCGAGGTCGCGCGCGTGGCCGCGGTACTCGGTGGTGACCGCCTCCAGCTTCATCTCACTGGCGAGCGCGTGGATCAGGACATCGCGCGTACGTGCGCTTGTGGTGGTTGCCGCCGGATTGACCACGAGAAGTGCACGCATGGACTGCAGAGTACCTACTGGGGGGTACTGGGCCCACACCGAACAGAGATCCAGTATGAGAATCGGTGCGTGAAACTCGCCACGAGTGCCCCGGCCGCGCTCCGAGTGTCCCGGCCGCGCTCCGGGCGCCCGTGGGGGCGTACCGGGCGAGGGCTACCCTTCAGGGGTGAGCGCTGAGCAGAACCCCGCCCCGGAGACCGGACCCCGCCCGCGGCGGCTGACCTACGCGGCCGGGCTCGCCGCGTTGGAGGGGCTCGCCCTGCTGGTCGGTGGGATCTGGATCCTCGTCCTGGGGCTCACCGGCGACCCGGACGACCGGCAGCAGGCCGTCACCGGCGGGGTGACGCTGGTGGTGCTCGCGCTGCTGCCGCTGCTCGCCGCCCGCGGACTGCTCGCCCGGCGCAGCTGGTCCCGGGGCCCGGCCGTGATCACTCAGATCATGGCGCTGCCGGTGGCCTACAACCTGCTCCAGGCCGACAGCATGGCCATTCCGGCCGGGATCGCCCTCGCGGTGGTGGCCGTCGCCGCGCTGGTGCTGCTGGTGAACGCCGAGACCACCCGGGCCCTCGGGATCCGGGGGCCCGGCAGCGTGCAGGACCAGAAGTAGCGTCCCGCGGCGCCCGTCAGCGTCCCGCGGCGCCGTCACTCCTCGACGAGCAGCTTCTCCCGCAGCTGGGCCAGGGTGCGCGCCAGCAGGCGCGACACGTGCATCTGCGAGATGCCGACCTCCTGCGCGATCTGCGACTGGGTCATGTTGCCGAAGAACCGCAGCAGGAGGATGCGCTTCTCGCGCGGCGGCAGATCCTCCAGCAGCGGCTTGAGGGATTCGCGGTACTCGACGCCCTCCAGCGCCTCGTCCTCCGCGCCCAGGGTGTCCGCCACGGCCGGCGACTCGTCGTCGGTGTCGGGCACGTCCAGGGACAGCGTGGAGTACGCGTTGGCGGACTCCAGGCCCTCCAGGACCTCCTCCTCCGAGATGGCCAGCTTCTCGGCGAGCTCGTGGACCGTGGGGGAGCGGCCGTGCAGCTGGGACAGCTCCGCCGTGGCCGTGGTCAGCGCCAGGCGCAGCTCCTGGAGCCGGCGCGGGACGCGCACCGCCCAGCCCTTGTCACGGAAGTGCCGCTTGATCTCGCCGACGACCGTCGGGGTCGCGTACGTGGAGAACTCCACCCCGCGGTCCGGGTCGAAGCGGTCGACCGACTTGATCAGGCCGATGGTGGCGACCTGGGTGAGGTCGTCCAGCGGCTCGCCGCGGTTGCGGAAGCGGCGGGCGAGATGCTCGACGAGCGGCAGGTGCATCCGGACCAGCCGGTTGCGCAGCTCCGCGTACTCCGGGCTGCCGTCCTGCAGCTTGCGCAGCTCGACGAACATGGCGCGCGCCCCGCTGCGGTCCTGCGGCTCGCGGTCCTGCCCTTCGTGCCGCGTGGCCGGCACCGCCTGATCGTCGTCTCGCTCGTGCTCGCTCATCGTCCCGCCCGTCGCCCTCTGTCGAGCCCTTGTCTCAGCCCGGCCGGGGGTGCCCCCGATCCGCCTCTGTCGAGGCGAGCCCTGCGCGGCGCTGTCCGGGAAACCCGCCCGCGCCGAGGCCGCGTCGTCCTCAGGGTGCGGCCTGGCCTGCTCGGGAATCCCGTCGACGCCGTCCGCCAAGTGTCGGGAACCGCCCGGAGCGACTGCCTCGTCGGCGTTCTCGGCCGGCAGCTCCCGTGTGCCGCGCTCTTCGTCCCGCACCGGCCCGTCCCCGTTCCTCACGCCGGCCCGGGTCCCGCGCCGCGCTGTTTGTAGAGGCTGATCGAAACGGTTTTGTCCTCGTCCACGGCGGAGGAGACCTTGCCCGCGAGGGCGGACAGCACGGTCCAGGCGAAGGTGTCCCGTGACGGTGCGTGACCATCAGTGGTCGGCGCCGAGACGGTGACCTCCAGCGAGTCGTCGACGAGCCGGAAGACACAGCTGAGCACCGAGCCGGGCACGGCCTGCTGAAGCAGGATCGCGCAGGCCTCGTCCACCGCGATGCGCAGATCCTCGATCTCGTCGAGGGTGAAGTCCAAACGGGCCGCGAGTCCGGCGGTGGCCGTACGCAGCACCGACAGGTAGGCACCCGCGGCCGGCAGCCGGACTTCCACGAAGTCCTGGGTCGCGGGCTCGCCTGCGATCTGGGACACCCTCACCTCCAAGGTGGTACAAGCTTTACGGGGCCGAGGGTCGCCCCCCGGGGTAACGCGATGAGTGGTTCAGCGGTGACGCTATCGCGCTCCGAACTGTCCTGTCCCCGGGACCCCAACCCCCTGCTGTCACTCATAGTAAACCTTCGGATACGCTCCGTGGCTAGGGGTTCGGCGGGCCCAAATGGGAAGAGCGCGCGCCGGGTTGACGTACCCACGCGTCAGACGGTCGAACCGTCCGGATCCGCAGTGGCGCCGGTCACACCAGGACGTGATCCACGAAGCACCACCGCCAGCTCTCGCCGGGCTCGAAGGTCCGCATCACCGGATGCCCGGAATCCTTGTGATGTTCGGTCGCGTGCCGTCCCGGCGATGAGTCGCAGCAGCCGACGTGACCACAGATGAGGCACAGCCGAAGCTGTACCGGATGACCGCCGTCCGCCAGGCACTCCAGACACGTCTCGCTCAGCGGGTCGGGCTCCGGGTGCGGCAGCACGTCGGCATGCGTGCACTGTTTCATGATTGCCAGGTTACGACGGCCGCGTGGAAGGCCGCGCGGAAAAACGAGGGTGGGCGAACGGCGATGAGTGAGGGCGGGCGAGATCCATGGACGTGATGCCGCTGCTGTTGTTGGTGGCGGGCAGCGCCGCGGTCGCCGCGGCCGCGAGACGCACCCCGGTGCCCGCGCCCCTGCTGCTGGTCGCGGCGGGCCTCGCCGTGTCGTACGTGCCCGGCGTGCCCGAGTACACGCTCGACCCGCACATCGTGCTGCCGCTCATCCTGCCGCCGCTGCTGCACACGGCGGCCACCGACAGCTCCTATCTCGACCTGCGCGCGCAACTGCGGCCCGTCGCGCTGCTGTCGGTCGGGTACGTGCTCTTCGCGACCTTCGTGGTGGGCTGGGCCGCGTACATGATCGTGCCGGGCCTGCCGCTGACGGCGGCGCTGGTGCTGGGCGCGGTGGTCGCGCCGCCCGACGCGGTCGCCGCCACGGCCGTCGCCCGCCGCGTGGGGCTGCCGTCGAGGGTCACGACGATCCTCCAGGGCGAGTCCCTGGTGAACGACGCGACCGCGATCACCGCCTACCGGGTGGCCCTCGCGGCGGCCGTCGGCGAGGGCGCCACCTGGGCCGGCGGGATCGGCGAGTTCCTGCTCGCGGCCTTCGGCGGCATCGGCATCGGGCTGCTGCTGATGGTGCCGATCCACTGGCTGCGCACCCATCTCAAGGAGGCGCTGCTGCAGAACACGCTGTCGCTTCTCATCCCGTTCGTCGCCTACGCGGTCGCCGAACAGGTGCACGCCTCCGGTGTCCTCGCGGTCGTGGTCGTCGCGCTCTGGCTGGGACACCGCGCGTGGGAGGTCGATTTCGCGACCCGCCTCCAGGAAGAGGCCGTGTGGAAGATGGTCGCCTTCGTCCTGGAGTCGGCGGTCTTCGCGCTCATCGGACTCCAGCTGCCGGTGGTCCTCAAGGGCCTCGGGGAGTACGAGGGAGGCCGCGCCGCCTGGTACGCGATCGCCGTGTTCCTGGTGGTCGTCGTCTCGCGGTTCGTGTGGGTCTATCCGGCGACGTTCCTGCCGCGCATCCTGTCGGCGCGGATCAGGGAACGGGAGCCGAACCCGACCTGGAAGGGGCCGTTCATCATCTCCTGGGCCGGGATGCGCGGGGTGGTCTCCCTGGCCATCGCCTTCTCCATCCCGCTCACCGTGCACGGCGGCGAGGAGTTCCCCGAGCGCAATCTGATCCTCTTCCTGACCTTCACCACGGTCATCGGGACCCTCGTCGTCCAGGGCGTCACCCTGCCGCCGCTGATCCGCTTGCTGAAGCTGCCGGGACGCGACGTGCAGGCCGAGACCCTCGCCGAGGCCAACGCCCAGGCACAGGCCTCCCGGGCCGCCGAACGTCGCCTGGACGACCTCCTGTCCGACGAGCGCAACGCGCTGCCGGCGCCGCTCGCCGACCGTCTCCGCACGGTCCTGGAACGTCGCCGCAACGCCGTCTGGGAACGCCTCGGCCAGGTCAACCCGGTCACCGGGGAGACGGTGGACGACACCTACCGGCGGCTGTCCCGCGAAATGATCGGCGCCGAGCGCGAGGTGTTCGTCAAGCTCCGGGACGGCCGCTACATCGACGACGAGATGCTCCGCACCCTGCTGCGCCGCCTGGACCTGGAGGAGGCGGCCGCGTTCCGGGAGGCGGCGTGAGCGGCGTCGGCCGCCTCACGGGAACGGGCGGCCGGTGACGACGGCCGCGATCGTCGTCCCGCGCGGGAAGGCGCCCTCGTCCGCGAGGGCGACGAGTCCGTACAGCAACTTGGCGACGTACAGCCGCTCGACGGGCACGCCGTGCCGCTGCTCGAAGTCCTCGGCGAAGGCTTCCAGTGCGGGAGTGGTACGGGCGTAGCCGCCGAAGTGGAAGCGGTCGTCCAGGGTCCAGGTGCCGCGGGGGCCGCCGAAGGCCCGGCGCTGCAGCGCCTCTATGTCGTCAGCCAGGAAGCCGCCCCGCAGCACGGGAATGCCGAGGGCCCGCTGGCCGGGGGCGAGACCGGCGGCGAGGCCGGCGAGGGTGCCGCCGGTGCCGCAGGGGAGGGCGACGACGTCGGCGTGGCCGCGCAGCTCCCGGCCGAGGTCCTGGCAGCCGCGCACGGCGAGGGCGTTGCTGCCGCCCTCCGGGACGACATGGGCGTCCTCGGCGCCGGCGGCGCGGAGAACGGCGGCCAGGGTGGCGGGTTCGGTTTTGCGGCGGTACGTCGACCTGTCGATGAAGTGCAGGCGCATGCCGTCGGCCGTGCAGCGGGCGAGGGAGGGGTTGAGGGGGCGGTCGGCCAGTTCCTGACCGCGGACCACACCGACGGTCTCCAGACCGAGGAGGCGGCCCGCGGCGGCCGTGGCGCGCAGATGGTTGGAGTACGCGCCGCCGAAGGTGAGGACGGTCCGGCCGGCCGCCGCGGTGAGGTTGGGGGCAAGTTTTCGCCACTTGTTGCCGATGAGCTCCGGATGGATCAGATCGTCCCGCTTGAGCAGCAGCCGGACGCCGGAGCGGGCGAAACGGTCGTCGACGACCTCCCGGAGCGGCGAGGGAAGCCGGGGCTGGAGGGCGTCGAGGCTGGTCACCGAACCATTGTCGCCCGGCGTCGAGGTGGCGTCGCCGCTGGTCGGATCAGTTCAGCCGACCCGCGATCCGATCCCTCATCGAGGCCATCGTGAAGCCGCCGAGAGCGTTCGTACAGCGTGCGAGCGGTTCCGGCCAACAAGCGGAATCGGCGTGGCGGGCCGGGGACGCCCATGTGCCCAGACCCTCCGTGATCCATTCCCGCTCTTTCGTGTAATAGCACCGGCACGCTCCGTGAGGAAGGCTTGGCCGTGCGAATCGATGCCCGGCGCAAAAGCGGTGCCGGTGCATGACCGGGAGGGCAATTCCTTATGTCGGTAGGCGAAGAGATCCGCACTGACGAGAGCAGGCCGCAGCAGAGCCTCGGTACTGCCGCCGCGCGGAACCTGGCCACCACGACCAAGTCCGCACCCCAGATGCAGGAGATCAGCTCGCGCTGGCTGCTGCGCATGCTGCCGTGGGTGAACGTGCAGGGTGGCACATACCGAGTGAACCGCCGCCTCAGCTACGCCGTCGGGGACGGCCGTATCACCTTCGTCAAGACCGGTGACCGAGTCGAGGTCATCCCCGCGGAGCTGGGCGAACTGCCCGCGCTGCGTACGTACGAGGACCAGGACGTGCTCGCCGAACTCGCCCAGCGCTGTGAGCAGCGGGAGCTCGCCGCGGGCGAGGTGCTCGCCTCCTTCGGCAGCCCCGCCGACGAGGTCTATCTGCTGGCGCACGGACGCGTGGAGAAGGTCGGCACCGGCCCCTACGGCGACGACGAGTCCCTCGGTGTGGCCGCCGACGGCGCCTACCTCGGCGAGCAGGCGCTGCTCGCCGAGGATGCCATCTGGGAGTACACCGTCCGCACGGTCACCGCCTGCACGGTGCTCGTCCTGTCCCGCCAGGACGTCGAGCAGGTCTCGGAGCGCGCCGACTCCCTGCGCGACCATCTCCAGGAGCAGCGCTCGATCCCCGCCCAGCGCGGCAACAAGTACGGCGAGAAGGAGATCGACCTCGCCGCCGGCCACAGCGGCGAGCCGGACATCCCGCACACCTTCGTCGACTACGAGGCACGCCCCCGCGAGTACGAACTGAGCATCGCCCAGACCGTGCTGCGGATCCACTCGCGCGTGGCCGACCTCTACAACCAGCCGATGAACCAGACCGAGCAGCAGCTGCGGCTGACGGTCGAGGCGCTCAAGGAGCGCCAGGAGCACGAGCTCGTCAACAACCGCGAGTTCGGGCTGCTCAACAACTGCGAGTACGACCAGCGGATCCAGCCGCACGACGGCGTGCCCGGACCGGACGACATGGACGAGCTGCTCAGCAGGCGCCGCGGCACCAAGCTGTTCCTCGCCCACCCGCGCGCGATCGCCGCGTTCGGTCGTGAGCTCAACAAGCGCGGACTCGTCCCCGAGACCATCGACATGGCCGGTAACCGGATCCCCACCTGGCGCGGGGTGCCGATCTTCCCGTGCAACAAGATCCCGGTCTCCGACGCCCGTACGACCTCGATCATCGCCATGCGTACGGGCGAGGCCGAGCAGGGGGTCATCGGGCTTCAGCAGTCCGGGATCCCCGACGAGATCGAGCCGAGCCTGTCGGTGCGGTTCATGGGCATCAACGAACAGGCGATCATCAAGTACCTGGTGACCGCCTACTACTCGGCCGCGGTCCTCGTGCCGGACGCCCTCGGCGTGCTGGAGAACGTCGAGATCGGGCGCTGGCGGTGATCCACCCCCGGCCACGCGGTGTTCCCGCCCTCCGGGGCGGGTACATCCTGGGGGTACGCGCCCCGTGGGCGGGTTCATGACGGACACGGCTCAGCCGCGGCAACTCCCCCTGGGGAGGCGGCGAGCGACCGAGACGCGTGAAAGGCGGAGGCCCATCGGGACCCAGACACACGCCGGACCGGGTTCGCTCGACGGGCAGGAGGCGATGGCGATCCTGGAGCGCGCACGGGGGGCCGTCGACCCCGAACTGCGCGCCGCCATCGACTCGTTGCCCGTCGGCATGCGTCGAGTCGCGCTGTACCACTTCGGGTGGCAGCACGCGGACGGCTCACCCGCCGCGGGCAGCGCCGGCAAGGCGATCCGCCCCGCGCTCGTCCTCACCGCGGCCGAGGCGCTCGGCGGTCCGGCTGCTCGCAGGGCCGCCGTACGGGCCGCGGCGGCGGTGGAGTTGGTCCACAACTTCACGTTGCTGCACGACGACGTGATGGACCGGGACCCCACCAGGCGGCACCGGCCCACCGCCTGGACCGTGTTCGGCGACCCGGACGCGATCCTCGTCGGGGACGCCCTCCAGGCGCTCGCCCTGCGACTGCTCGCCGAGGATCCGCATCCCGCGGCCGCCGCGGCCACCGCCCGGCTCACGGCGTGCGTCGTCGAACTGTGCGAGGGCCAGCACGCGGACACGGCCCTGGAGACACGCCCCTGCGCCGACATCGGCCTCGACGAGACGCTCGCCATGGCCGAGGCCAAGACGGGGGCACTGCTGGGCTGCGCCTGCGCCGTCGGCGCGCTGTACGCGGGCGCGGCGGTGGAGGACGTCGAGGCGATGGACGCCTTCGGGCGGGAGGCCGGGCTCGCCTTCCAGCTCATCGACGACGTGATCGGCATATGGGGCGACCCCCGGCGCACGGGCAAGCCGGCCGGCGCGGACCTGGCCGCCCGCAAGAAGTCGCTGCCGGTCGTCGCCGCGCTCACCTCCGGCACCCCGGCGGCGGCGGAGCTGGCCGAGCTGTACGAAGTGCCGTACGGCAAGGGCGGGATGACGGCGGAGGAGGAGACCGCGCGCACGGCACTCGCCGTGGAACAGGCGGGCGGACGGGACTGGGCGCAGGTCCAGGCCGCCGACCGAATGGCCCGCGCGATGCAGGAACTGGCCCGAGCGATCCCCGAGCCGGAGGCGGCGGGCGGCCTGCTGGCCCTGGCCGAGTTCGTCACCCGCCGCACCACTTGAAGCCCAGAGCAGCACCTGAAGCCCAGAGCACCACTCCAAGACCCGCGCATCAGCTGAAGCCCAGCGCGTCACCTGAAGCCCCGAGCATCACTCTAAGCACCGCGCGTCAGGTGAAGCCCAGGCCTCACCTGACGACCTGCGCATCACCCGAAGCACCGCGCGTCACCTGAAGCCCAGCGCCTCACCTGACGACCCGCGCACCACTCGAAGACCAGAGCACCACTCGAAGACCCACGCACCACCCAAAGACCCGCGCACCACCCGAAGGCCCCGGACCGGTGGCCGTGCGGCTCCTGACCCCGCACGGTCGCCGGTTCCGGTTCGGTGGGTCCCGCACATCCCCACGGTGTGCGGGGCTCACGGGTGTCCGCGACGGGACCGAATCCCGTCAATGTTCGGCCGCCCCCGCCACGCCACCCCCAACCCCCTTACGATCAAGGCCGATTGCGACGGAGGGGCGGAACATGGGTGTGGCGATCCGGACGGCGACCGCGGCGGACCGGGACTTGGTGGTGCGGCTGCTGGACGAGGCCTTCCAGGACGATCCCGTCAGCGGCTGGGTCTTCCCCGGCACCGAGTACCGCAGGGCGACCCACCACCGGCTGATGGCGGCCTTCACCGACATCGTGCTGGCCGACGGCCGCGTCGACGTGACCGCGGACGGCTCGGCCTGCGCACTGTGGCTGCCGACGCCCGCCGGGGACGGGGACCACGACGCCGACGACGACGGGGCCGCCCAGGTCCGCGAGGCGGTGGACCCGGCGAACGAACGCGTCGAGCTGATAGCCAGGCTCACCGCCGAGATCCACCCAGCCGACCGCGCCCACGAGTACCTGTGGATGATCGGCGTCTCCCCCGACCGGCAGGGCGAGGGCCTCGGCACCGCGCTCATCGGCGCCGTACTCGACCGCTGCGACAGCGACGGCGTCCCCGCGTACCTGGAGGCGAGCAGCGCCCGCAGCCGCCGGCTGTACGAGCGCCTCGGCTTCGCGCTGCACGGCGGTCCCCTCGACCTGCCCGACGGCCCACAGATGTTCCCGATGTGGCGGGAGCCGCAGGCCATGCGCTGAGCCGCAGGCTGTGTGCTGAGCCGTAGCGGAATTAGCCCTCTCACTTACAGCCCGATCCCGATATGGGCTTGCAACCACTACAAGTGAAGTACTACAACTGAAGCACTTCACTTCGCAGCCCACGGAAAGAGACCCGCTTGCGCAAGCTCACGTACTTCATCGCCTGCTCCATCGACGGCTTCATCGGGGACCCCGACGGCGACGCCACGTCGATGTTCGCCTACCTGGACGAGGAGTTCCTCGGCTATCTCGCGTCGACCTGGCCCGACACCATCCCCGCCCAGGGCCGGGAGCAGCTCGGCCTGAAGGGCGCCGAGAACCTGCACTTCGACTCGGTGATCCAGGGCCGCGGCAGCTACCAGCTCGCCCTCGACCTGGGCGAGACCAGCCCGTACGGCCATCTGCGCGAGTTCGTCGCCTCGCGCACCCTCGGGCCCTCCCCGGACCCGAACGTCACCGTGCTCGACGGCGACCTGGTCGCCCGGGTCCGTGAGCTGAAGGCCGAGGACAGCGAGCTCGGCATCTGGCTCTGCGGCGGCTCCCAGGTCGCGGGCGAACTGCTCGACGAGATCGACGAGCTGGTGATCAAGACCTACCCGCAGGTGTACGGCGCGGGCATGCCGATGTTCGGCGCCGGCTTCACCGTCACCGACTTCACCCTGGAGAACGTACGGACGTTCGGTAACGGAGTGCTGGTCCGCACCTACGCACGGAAGCGCTGACCGGCCTACCCTGGATGGCATGGACAGCGAAGAACACGCCTGTCCCGTCTGCGGACAGTCCGTCGAAACGGTCGTCCGGCGTCATAAGACGCTGGGCGCGTGGGTACCGCGCTGGGTGTCCGGCCCCTGCCGCAACCCCAAGTGCGAGGCCTTCGTCATGCAGGGCGCCGAGGAAGAGACCCAGGAGCACCACCCGCACCACCACCACCGGCGCCGCCGCCACCACGATCTTCATACGGAGCCCGGAGGCCAGGAGGAACCCGGGCGTCGGGAGGAACCCGGGCGTCGGGAGGAGCCCGAGGAACCCGCCGCGAGCAATTCCTGAAACTCCGACCCGAACCATGTCGAGAACACGGGCCCGGCTCCGACGTCCCCTGTGAGAGCCGCCCGAACGGCGGCGCGAGACGAAGGAGCCAGTCATGAAGTACCTGGTCATGGTGCAGGGCAGCCAGGTCGACTACGAGGCCATGAAGGGCCGGGCGTCCGAGAACTCCCCGGCGTGGACCGAGCAGGACGTCCAGGCGATGTTCGCGTTCATGGGCAAGCTCAACGACGAGCTGGCCGAGAGCGGCGAGATGATCGACGCCCAGGGGCTGACCGAGCCCGCCCGGGCCCGGCACGTCGGCCTCGGCACGGACGGCAAGCCCGTCATCACCGATGGCCCGTACGGCGAGACCAAGGAGCTGCTGGCCGGCTACTGGGTCCTGGACTGCGCGAGCCTGGAGCGCGTCACCGAGATCGCCGCCCGGGTCCTGGAGTGCCCCCAGCCCGAGGGCGCCCCGGTCTACCCGGTCGTCATCCGGCCGATCGGCGAGGACGCCGGGGACGTCTGAGCCCGGCGAACGACACGACTCCCGTGAGCGACACCGTCGAGGACCTGCTGCGCCGTAACGCGCCGCAGGTCCTCGGCGCGCTCGTGCGGCGGTACGGCCATTTCGACGCCGCCGAGGACGCCGTACAGGAGGCGCTGCTCGCCGCGGCCGGGCGGTGGCCGTCGGCCGGGGTGCCGGACAATCCGCGCGGCTGGCTCATCCGGGTGGCCTCGCGGAAGCTGGTCGACGCGCTGCGGGCGGAGGACGCCCGGCGGGCGCGGGAGGAGCGGGCCGTGGCCCTCGGCGAGCGTCTCGCCTCCGGTGCCGACCGGGCTCCCCGTGAGGACGACAGCCTGTCCCTGCTGTTCCTGTGCTGCCATCCCGATCTGACCGCGCCCGCGCAGGTCGCGCTGACCCTGCGCGCGGTCGGCGGTCTGACCACGGCGGAGATCGCCCGCGCGTACCTGGTGCCCGAGGCCACCATGGCCCAGCGCATCAGCCGGGCCAAGCAGAAGGTGCGCGGGGTGAGCTTCGGGCGCCCCGACAACTGGGCCGAGCGGCTGCCCGCCGTGCTGCACACCCTCTACCTGATCTTCAACGAGGGCTATACGGCGACCTCGGGCCGGAGCCTGCAGCGCCGCGAGCTCGCGGGCGAGGCGATCCGGCTGGCCCGGATGGTCCACCGGCTGCTCCCCGACACCGGCGAGGTGGCCGGGCTGCTCGCGCTGATGCTGCTCACCGACGCCCGCCGGGACGCCCGCACCGGCCCGCACGGCGACCTCGTGCCCCTCGACGAACAGGACCGCGAGCGCTGGGACAAGGCCGCGATCGAGGAGGGCGTCGCGCTGGTCACCCGGGCGCTCGGCTCGGGCCCGGCGGGGCCGTACCAGCTCCGCGCGGCCATCGCCGCCGTGCACGACGAGGCGCCGACCGCGGACGCCACGGACTGGCGGGAGATCCTCGGCCTGTACGACGTCCTGGTGGGCCTCGTGCCCGGTCCCGTGGAGCGCCTGAACCGGGCGGTCGCCGTCGCCATGGTGCGCGGACCGGAGGCGGGGCTCGCCGAGGTGGACGCGCTGGCGGGGGAGTTGGGGCACCGCCGGGACGCCGTACGGGCGCATCTGCTGGAGCGTGCCGGGGCCCACGAGGAGGCCCGGGCCGCCTACGAGTCGGCGGCCGCGCAGACCATGAGCCTGCCGGAGCAGCGGTATTTGCGGGGGCGGGCGGCGCGGCTGACGCCGTAACGTGAACGCATGAGCGAGCCGATCCTGCACCTCACCCGACGCTCCCAGTGGGACGCGGCCCGGGCCGCGGGCACCTACGAGATCTCCACGCGCGGGAGGACCCTCCAGGAGGAGGGGTTCATCCATTGCTCGACGCGCGTCCAGCTCCCGCGCGTCGCGGCGGCCGTCTTCAGTGATCTGGACGATCTCGTGGTCCTCGTCGTGGACCCCGGCCGCCTCGACGCGCCCGTGCGCTACGAGGCGGCCGAGCCCGGCGGCGAGGAGTTCCCGCATGTGTACGGGCCGGTCCCGGTGGACGCTGTGGTCGGGGTGGAGCCCTGGGTCTGGCGCTAAGCCCCCTCGTCCCGGCCTAGCCCCCCCTCGTCCCGGCCTAGGTTGGCAGGCCGCCCGTGTGCGGGTCCCGTCCGGTCAGGCAGTACACGCCGCCCGCCGGGTCGCGCATCACGAGCCAGTGGCCGCCGCGGCGCACGAGCGTGGCGCCGAGCTCCTCGTGGGCCGACCGGGTCGCCTCCAGGTCCGCGCAGGCCAGGTCCAGGTGGGCCGAGGCCGGACGCTCCTCGCCGAGCCGCTGGATCAGGACGCGGACGGGCAGCTGGGG
Source organism: Streptomyces sp. NPDC043726 (assembly GCF_056436565.1). Lineage (NCBI taxonomy): Bacteria > Bacillati > Actinomycetota > Actinomycetes > Kitasatosporales > Streptomycetaceae > Streptomyces > Streptomyces sp. NPDC043726. The sequence goes on along the minus strand of NZ_JBWKCI010000001.1, from coordinate 180,862 downwards.
CGGCGGCTTGACCACGTGGAACTCCGGGAGGGAACCCGGCGCCGACTCCCACTCCGGCAACAGGGCGCTCCAGAAGGCGACTTCGGCGTCGTAGCGCGACGGCGGGGTGTCGAGGCAGACCTGGTCGAGGCGGGTGCCGCGCACCACGGGCGGCCGTACCGTCTCCCCGGCCCAGGGCACCGCGCAGAACAACTGCCCGGCCGGGGAGCGCAGTACGGCCCAGCCGTCGTGCTCGGCGACCTGTTCCGCGCCGGTGCGCAGCGCCCGCTCCACGAAGTCCGGCACGTCCTCGACGACGAAGTCCAGATGGGCCCCGCCGTCCCCCTCGGCGACCCCCTGGACCTTGACGGAGGGATCACCCGACTTGGGCAGCAGGGTCACGAACTCGCCCTGGTCGCCCCGGAGTCCGGACAGGCCGGTGTTCGTGACGGCGGTCCAGAAGTCGCAGGCGGGGCCGAAGACGGCGGCCGGCCGGTCGACGAAGGCGTACGTCCAGCGGATGGTCATGGACGCGATCGTAGATCAGTTGACTGGTTCAGCTGTTCGGTTCCATGAACCGCAGCATGTTCCCCGCGGGGTCCCGGAACGCGCAGTCGCGCATGCCGTACGGCTGGTCCATCGGCTCCTGGATGACGTCGGCGCCGGCTTCCCGTACCCGGGCGAAGAGGGCGTCGCAGTCGTCGGTGGTGAAGTTGACCCCGTGCAGTACACCCTTGGCGAGCAGGCCCGCCATGGCCTCCCGGTCGGCGGGGGAGATGTTCGGGTCCGCGCCCGGCGGCTCCAGGACGATGTCCACGTCGGGCTGGGCCGGCGAACCCACGGTCACCCAGCGCATGCCCTCGAACCCGACGTCGTTGCGGACCTCCATGCCCAGGACGTCCCGGTAGAAGGCGATCGCCTTGTCGTGGTCGTCGACGGCGAGGAAACAGTTCTTGAGCTTGATGTCCATGGCAGCAGGCTAGGCCGCTACGAGCGTTTCGGCCGGGTGAAGCGGCGGGCCACACAGGGCGGGATCCGCGCGCTGTCCTCGTGGGAGCGGGCCCGGTACGCGCTCGGCGTCTCGCCGACCAGCTCGGTGAAGCGGGCGCTGAAGGAGCCGAGGGAGGTGCAGCCGACGGCCATGCACACCTCGGTCACGCTCAGGTCGCCGCGCCGCAGCAGGGCCTTGGCCCGCTCGATCCGGCGCGTCATGAGATAGGCGTACGGGGTCTCGCCGTACGCGGCGCGGAAGCTGCGCTGGAAGTGGCCCGGCGACATCAGTGCGGTCCGGGCGAGCGCGGTGACGTCGAGGGGCTCGGTGTACTCCCGGTCCATACGGTCACGCGCGCGCCGCAACCGGACCAGATCCTCGGTGTTCACCCCGCCAGCATGACAGTCGAGGGGCCCTGCCGACCGGCCGGACCCCTCGATCGAGACCTGGTGACGCTCAGGCCTTCTTGGTCTCCCAGAAGATCTTGTCGATCTGGGCGATGTAGTCCAGGGCCTTCTGACCGGTGGCCGGGTCGGTGGACGCCTTCGCGGCCGAGAGGGCCTTCAGGGCGTCGTTGACCAGCTGGTGCAGCTCCGGGTACTTCTCGAAGTGCGGGGGCTTGAAGTAGTCGCTCCACAGGACCGACACGTGGTGCTTGGCCAGCTCGGCGCGCTGCTCCTTGATGACGGTCGCACGGGCCTGGAAGTGCGGGTCGTCGTTGGCGGCCATCTTCTCCTGCACGGCCTTGACCGACTCCGCCTCGATGCGGGCCTGGGCCGGGTCGTACACACCGCAGGGCAGGTCGCAGTGCGCGCTGACCTTGACCTTGGGGGCAAACAGGCGGGAAAGCATGGAGCATTCCTTCCTCGTGATCGTCTTCTCAGGTGGGACATTACTCCCTGCGGGACTGGTTTTCGCGAGTGCCCCCATGGGCTTAGGACAAAAGTCCAGGGTCAGACTGAGACTGGTGGAGGATAGGACCGGGGAGGTGCCGGTGATGCCGGAGCTGTCGCAGGAGACCGAACGCGGGCGGCCGTTGCTGCCCTTCGGGCCGGCCGAGGTGACCGGGCCGTCGATGGTGCCCACGCTGAACCACGGGGACCGGCTGCTGGTGCACTACGGGGCCCGGATCCGGCCCGGTGACGTGGTCGTCCTGCGTCATCCGTTCCAGCAGGACCTGCTGGTCGTCAAGCGGGCGGCGGAGCGCCGCGAGGGCGGCTGGTGGGTGCTCGGGGACAACAGTTACGCGGGCGGGGACAGCACGGACTACGGCACGGTCCCGGCCGAACTGGTGCTGGGGAAGGTGCGGATGAGGTTCCGGCCGCGCAAGGCGGCTCAGCGCTCGCCGTTCGCGCTGGTGCTCTGGGCGCTGTCCGCCGTCCGGCCCGTGCTCTCCGACCGGTCCGCCTCCAGGCGCTTGCGGGCGCGGTAGGCGGCCACGTTCGCACGGGTGGCGCAGCGGTCGGAGCAGTAGCGCCGGGACCGGTTGGTCGAGGTGTCGAGGTAGGCGTTGCGGCACGGCGCCGCCTCGCACAGGCCGAGGCGGTCCACGCCGTACTCGGTGAGGTGGAAGGCGAGGCCCATCGCCGCGATGGCCGCGTAGCCCGCGGTCACGTTCGACGGGTGGTCCGCGAGATGCATGTGCCACAGCGGGCGGCCGTCGTCGTCCCGGAAGTCGTGCCCGGAGATCTGCGGGCTGACCGGGAACTCCAGCAGCAGTGAGTTGAGCAGGTCGACGGCGAGGGTCTCGTCCCCGGTGTCCGCCGCCTCGAAGACCGCGCGCAGCCGTGCCCGGACCGAGCGGAACCGGGTCACGTCGGCGTCCGCGGCGCGCCGGGCCGCCGACTGGTTCACGCCGAACAGCTCGCGGACGGCCTCGACGGACGTCAGCGTGTCCTTGCCCCGGGCCGGGTCCTCGCTGTTGACGAGACGTACGGCGTAGTCCGAGTAATAGGCCAGTTCCACTTGTAGTCCTTACGGAGGCGTTCTATGGTCGTGGTGCGGTCGGGGTAACAGACGATCGTGCTTCCAGGGTATTACGCATGCGTCCGAAGAGGGGGCTTCCATGACCACGAGTACCGGAACCGACTGGCAGGCCTGGCAGGAGAGCTGGGACCGGCAGCAGGAGTGGTACATGCCCGACCGGGAGGAACGCTTCCGGATCATGCTCGACATGGTCGAGGCGCTCGTCGGGCCCGCGCCCCGGGTCCTCGACCTGGCCTGCGGCACCGGCTCGATCACCGCCCGACTGCTCGCCCGGTTCCCGGACGCGGTGAGCACCGGCGTCGACCTCGACCCGGCCCTCCTCACCATCGCCGAGGGCACCTTCGCCGGCGACGAGCGGGTCACCCTCGTCACCGCCGACCTCAAGGACCCGGACTGGCCGGCGAGGCTGCCGTACGACTCCTACGACGCCGTACTGACCGCCACGGCCCTGCACTGGCTGCACAGCGAACCCCTCGCGGATCTCTACGGCCAGGTCGCGGGCCTCGTCCGCGACGGCGGTGTCTTCCTGAACGCGGACCACATGATCGACGAGTCCACGCCCCGGATCAACGCGGCCGAGCGGGCGCAGCGGCACGCCCTCATGGAGCGGGCCAAGCGGGACGGGGCCCTGGACTGGGCCGAGTGGTGGGAGGTCGCCGCACAGGACCCGGTCCTCGCCGCCCCGACCGCCCGCCGCTTCGAGATCTACGGCGAGCACGCCGACGGCGACACCCCCTCGGCGCAGTGGCACGCGCGCGTGCTGCGCGAGAAGGGGTTCGGGGAGGCGCGTCCGGTGTGGTGCTCGCCCTCGGACACCCTGCTGCTCGCGCTGAAGTAGGCCGCGCAGCGAGAAGGGGCGGTACGGAAGACCCGTACCGCCCCTTCGTCGTGTTCCGCGTCAGAGGACCTTCGACAGGAACGCCTTCGTGCGCTCGTGCTGCGGGTCCGTCAGGACGTCGCGCGGGTTGCCGGACTCGACCACCACACCGCCGTCCATGAAGACGAGGTTGTCGCCCACCTCGCGGGCGAAGCCCATCTCGTGGGTGACGACGACCATCGTCATACCGGACTCGGCGAGGTCGCGCATGACGTCGAGGACGTCACCGACCAGCTCCGGGTCCAGCGCCGAGGTCGGCTCGTCGAACAGCATCAGCTTCGGGTCCATCGCCAGCGCGCGGGCGATCGCCACGCGCTGCTGCTGACCGCCGGAGAGCTGCGAGGGGTAGTTGCCGGCCTTGTCACCGAGGCCGACCCGCTCCAGCAGCTCCCGCGCCCGCTCTTTGGCCTGGCCCTTGCTCGCGCCCTTGACCTGGATCGGCGCCTCCATGACGTTCTCCACGGCCGTCATGTGGGGGAACAGGTTGAACCGCTGGAACACCATGCCGATGTCCCGGCGCTGGAGCGCGACCTCGCTGTCCTTGAGCTCGTACAGCTTGTCGCCCTTCTGGCGGTAGCCGACCAGCTCACCGTCGACGTACAGCCGGCCGGCGTTGATCTTCTCCAGGTGGTTGATGCACCTGAGGAACGTCGACTTGCCGGAGCCGGAGGGGCCGATGAGGCAGAACACCTCGCCGGTCTGCACCTCCAGGTCGATGCCCTGGAGGACCTTCACGGCGCCGAACGACTTGTGGACGCCCTCGGCCTTCACCATGGCGGTCATGCCGACGCACCCCTTTCACGGCCGAGCGAGAGCATGTTCGCCTTGACCTTCTGCCACGGCGTGGGCGGGAGCTGGCGCAGCGAACCCCGCGCGAAACGGCGCTCCAGGTAGTACTGGAAGACGCTGAACACGCTGGTCATGACCAGGTACCAGATGGACGCCACGAAGAGCAGCTCCATCACGGCGTACGACGTGGAGCCGATCGTCGAGGTGGCCCGCAGCAGTTCGTTGTAGGTCACGACATAGACCAGCGACGAGGTCTTGAGCATGTTGATGAACTCGTTGCCCGTGGGCGGCACGATGACGCGCATCGCCTGGGGAATGACGATGCGGCGCAGCGTCTTTCCGTGGCTCATGCCGAGCGCGTGCGCGGCCTCGGTCTGGCCCTCGTCGACGGCCATCAGGCCGGCCCGGCAGATCTCGGCCATGTACGCGGCCTCGTTCAGGCCGAGGCCCAGCAGCGCCGCCATGAACGGGGTCATGACCTGGACCATCTCGTCCTTGTAGAACGGACCGAGGTTCAGGTACTCGAAGACCAGCGCCAGGTTGAACCAGATGAGCAGCTGGACGTAGACCGGGGTGCCCCGGAAGATCCAGATGTAGAGCCAGGCGACCGAGCTGGTCACCGGGTTCTTGGACATCCGCATCACGGCCAGGATGACGCCGAGGACCACGCCCATGATCATCGCCAGGACGCTGATCAGGAGCGTGCGGCCGGCGCCCGCCATGACCGTGGAGTCGAAGATGTACTCGCCGACGGCGTCCCAGTTGATCTTCTTGGCGGTGGCGAACGCGTTCACCAGCAGGGCCAGCAGGGCCAGCACGATCACACCGCTGACCCAGCGGCCGTAGTGGCGGACCGGGATCGCCTTGATCGCCTCGGGCGGGAGGGCCGAGCCCTCCTTGGAGGCCCCGGCCGACGGCTTGGCGTCGGCCGGTTCCTTGTCGAACTTGTCAGTCACGGTGACTGCCCTTCAATGGTGCTCGGACCGTCACTTGCCGCCGTTGATCTCGGCCTTGTCGATCGCGCCGGTCTCGGCGCCCCACTTCTCGAGGATCTTCATGTAGGTGCCGTCCTCGATGATGGCGTTGACGGCCTCTTCCAGCGCCGCGGTGAGCTCCTTGTTGTCCTTGTTCACGGCGATGCCGAAGGGGCCGGCGTCGATCTGCTCGCCGACGACCTCGAAGGCGTTGCCGCCGTCGGCCTTGCGGGCCAGGTCGACAGCGACCGGGTAGTCGTTGACGCCCGCGACCGCGCCGCCCGACTTCACTCGGGTCTGGGCCTCGGTGTCATTCTCGAACGACTCGATCTTGATCGCCTTGTCGCCGCCGTCCGTGCACTTCTTGGACTGGTCCTTCAGCGCCTGCTCGTAGGTCGTGCCGCGCTGGACGGCCGCGGTCTGGCCGCAGAGGTCCTCGATCGAGTTGATCTTCTTCGGGTTGCCCTTCTGGACGTACACGGCCGTGCCGGCGACGAAGTAGTCGACGAAGTCGACACCCGGGCCGAGCTTCTTGCCGTTGTCGTCCAGGCCCTCCTGGCGCTGCTTGTTGTCCGTGATGGAGGACATGGCGACGTCGTAGCGGCCCGAGTTCAGGGACGTGATCAGGCCGTCGAACGAGCCGGAGGTGAACTTGAACTCGACGCCCAGCTGCTCGCCCAGCGCGGCGGCGATGTCGGGGTCGACACCGACGATCTTGCCGCCCTCCTGGTACTCCATGGGGGCGTACTCGGCGTTGGTGCCGACCTTGATCTCGCCCGCCTCCTGGATCTTCTTGGGCAGCTTGGAGAAGAGGGGAGCGGTGCTGGACTTCCCGGTCTCCTTCGACTCCGAGCTGTCGCTGCCGCTGTCGGTCTGGTCACCGCAACCGGTGAGAATCAGTGCGCCTGCGACCGCGATCGAGCCGACCGCTGCCAGCCGGCGGCGCGTGGCGGTCGTACGACGGGTGGAGCTTGCGGTCATGGTGGGTTCCTCCGGCGGATGGGTGGAGTTGCCGATGGGTCGACGAGAGCACACGTCTTCGAGTGTCGCGACCTCGTGTGATTACGGCATCTTGCCATTCGGACTGAGCGATTCAGGGGGCCAGCCATGTCAAAATCGGATAACGGGTTACTCCCGAACCCCACCAGGTCGGTACATCGTGACCGCAGCATCTGCGGGAATCCCCGCTTCCGGCCGGAAGATCTTCGGCGCATCTCAGTATGCGGATCACCGGACGGCCCCGCCCTCCTGGCGCTTGAGTCCGACTCGGGCGCGCGTCAAGGGGGTACGGCTAATTGTCCTTATGACGTCGCATGATTCATGTCACCGGTATGCGGTGATCGATGATCGTTCTTCGTTCCGCCATGTGAGCTTGCACGTATTGGACTCGTCCTCGACGCCGTCCGTCCGGTAAGAAGGTGCTTTACACCCCTCATCCGGGGCTCAGGGCGCGTGTGCGGCGCGCCCGTCGCGTATATGGCCTCAAGTGACCGTACGTATCGGTAACTGGGCCGTGCGCGGTGCCCGCCCACCCCTCACCTGGGAGTGGCCACCCTCAAACCATGAATACTTAAGGGGTCAGACAAAGTGGCAGCGGAGATCGTCAATCCTCGCAGCGACAGCGATACGGGTCAGGACGGAGGGGCGGAGCCCCTCGATTCCTTCGACCCCGCGTTCGCGCTGCACCGCGGCGGCAAGATGGCAGTGCAAGCCACCGTGCCGATCCGCGACAAGGACGACCTGTCCCTCGCGTACACACCCGGCGTGGCGAAAGTGTGCAGCGCCATCGCCGAGCAGCCCGAGCTCGTGCACGACTACACGTGGAAGTCGTCGGTCGTCGCCGTCGTGACGGACGGTACGGCCGTGCTGGGACTCGGTGACATCGGTCCTGAGGCCTCCCTTCCGGTGATGGAGGGCAAGGCCATCCTGTTCAAGCAGTTCGGCGGCGTGGACGCGGTGCCGATCGCGCTGAACTGCACCGACGTCGACGAGATCGTCGAGACGGTGGTCCGTCTCGCGCCCTCCTTCGGCGGCGTCAACCTCGAGGACATCTCGGCGCCCCGGTGCTTCGAGATCGAGCGGCGGCTGCAGGAAGCCCTGGACATCCCGATCTTCCACGACGACCAGCACGGTACGGCGGTCGTGACGCTGGCGGCGCTGCGGAACGCGGCGCGGCTGAGCGGGCGGGAGATCGGGCAGCTCCGGGCGGTCATCTCGGGCGCCGGAGCGGCCGGGGTCGCCATCGCCAAGATGCTGGTCGAGGCCGGCATCGGGGATGTCGCGCTGGCGGACCGCAAGGGCATCATCTCGGCGGATCGTGCGGATCTGACCGACGTGAAGCGCGAGGTCGCCTCCTTCACCAACAAGGCCGGGCTCACCGGCTCGCTCGAGGACGCCCTGGCCGGCGCCGATGTCTTCATCGGCGTCTCCGGCGGCACGGTGCCGGAGCCCGCGGTGGCCTCCATGGCGGAGGGTGCCTTCGTGTTCGCGATGGCCAACCCGAACCCCGAGGTGCACCCGGACGTCGCGCACAAGTACGCGGCGGTCGTGGCGACGGGACGGTCGGACTTCCCGAACCAGATCAACAACGTGCTGGCGTTCCCGGGCATCTTCGCGGGCGCGCTCCAGGTGCGGGCCTCCCGGATCACGGAGGGCATGAAGATCGCGGCGGCGGAGGCGCTGGCGTCCGTGGTCGGCGACGACCTGTCCGCCGACTACGTCATCCCCTCGCCTTTCGACGAGCGGGTCGCTCCGGCGGTCACGGCGGCGGTCGCCGCCGCGGCGCGTGCGGAGGGTGTGGCTCGGCGCTGAGCTGAGCGCTGACTGAGTGACCCCGGCCGGGTTCTCCGGCCGGGGTCATTTTTTACCTGGAGGTTGGGCCGGTCGGGTGGTCCGGGGCCACGGGCCCGCGACGGGCCGCCTGGTGCGGACCCGCGGCTGCCGCAAGAGGGCATGTGTCACACGGCTCCTCGGTTCCCCGCGCCGCCGCCGGAGCCTATCGTCAAGGTCATGTTCGCCGTCTACGCCGCCCGCATCGACCGCGACCAGCCGCTCACCGGGCTCGAGTTGGGGGAGCGTCCCGCCCCCGAGGCCCGTTCCGGCTGGAGCGTCGTCAATGTCAGGGCCGCCTCCCTCAACCATCACGACCTCTGGTCCCTGCGGGGCGTCGGCCTCGCGGAGGACAAGCTGCCGATGATCCTCGGCTGCGACGCCGCCGGCGTCGACGAGGACGGCAACGAGGTCGTCCTGCACTCCGTCATCGGCCAGAGCGGGCACGGGGTCGGCCCCAGGGAACCCCGCTCCATCCTCACCGAGCGCTACCAGGGCACCTTCGCCGACCAGGTCGCCGTGCCGACGTGGAACGTCCTGCCCAAGCCGAAGGAGCTGTCCTTCGCGGAGGCCGCCTGTCTGCCCACGGCCTGGCTGACGGCGTACCGCATGCTCTTCACCAACGCGGGCGTACGGCCCGGTGACTCCGTCCTGGTCCAGGGCGCCGGCGGCGGGGTGGCCACGGCCGCGATCGTGCTCGGCAAGGCGGCCGGACTGCGGGTCTTCGCCACCAGCCGGGACGAGGCCAAGCGGAAGCGGGCCCTGGAGCTCGGCGCCGTGGAGGCGGTGGAGTCGGGTGCGCGGCTGCCGGAGCGGGTCGACGCGGTCATCGAGACCGTGGGCGCCGCGACCTGGTCGCACTCGGTGAAGTCGCTCAAGCCGGGGGGCACGCTGGTCATCTCCGGCGCCACCAGCGGTGACCGGCCCTCGCACGCCGAGCTGACCCGGATCTTCTTCCTGGAGCTGAAGGTCGTCGGCTCCACGATGGGGACCAAGGACGAGCTGGAGGACCTCCTCGCCTTCTGCGCCGCCACCGGTGTGCGGCCCGTCATCGACGAGGTGCTGCCGATGGACCGGGCGCGCGAGGGCTTCGAGAAGATGGCCACGGGGGAGCTGTTCGGCAAGATCGTGCTCACCAACTCCTGAGCGGGGTTCGGGGCCAGGAGTTCGGCCAGGCGGGTCCGGGTGATGTCCGGGCCCGCCTTTCGCGTACCGGGTGTGTCAACTCTGGTTGACATGGCCGAGCTGTCAACGTAGGTTGACGATATGAGTGAGGCAACGGATCTCGCCGAGCGCGCGGGTGACCGCGACCCCCGGGTCGGCCTGCGTGCCGTCGCCGCGCTGCGCCGGCTGCTGGAGCAGCTGGAGGCGGTGCAGGTGCGCAGTGCGCGCAATCAGGGGTGGTCGTGGCAGGAGATCGCCGCGGAGCTCGGTGTCAGCAGGCAGGCCGTGCACAAGAAGTACGGGAGGCATTGATGTTCGAGCGGTTCACGAAGGATGCCCGGGCGGTCGTCCTGGGCGCGGTCGAGCACGCGGAACGGTCGGGGGCCGGCACGGTGGACGCCGAGCATCTGCTGCTCGCGCTGCTCGACCGGGAGGGCAGCCGCGCCTCCTTCGCGCTGGCCGCGGCGGGGCTCGCGGAGCGCAAGGAGTCGGTACGGGAGGCGCTCGGCGCGGCCCGGCGGCGGGCCGGTCTGTCCCGGGCCGACGCGGACGCCCTCGCGGGTCTCGGCATCGACGTCGCGGAGATCGTCGCCCGGGTCGAGGAGGTGCACGGCGTCGGCGCGATGTCCGGGGGCCGGAAGGGCAAGGGACGCCCCTCGTTCGGCCGGGAGGCCAAGAAGACGCTGGAGCAGTCGCTGCGGATCGCTCTCGCCCACAACGACCGCCATATCGGCGACGAGCACATCCTCCTCGCCCTCACCGCCCGCCCCGGAGTGGCGGCGGAGACCCTGGCCGACCACGGCGTGACGAACCTGTCCCTCACCCGCGTGCTGTACGGAGAGGGCGGCGGCGAGGCCAAGGCCGGGTGACCGACCCGGGCCCTCCGGGTCAGGCCTTCGAGGTCTGGCCTTCCGGGTCAGGCCCAGGCGGGGTCAGGCTCTCCGGGTCAGGCCTTCGAGGTCTGGCCTTCCGGGTCAGGCCCAGGCGGGGTCAGGCTCTCCGGGTCAGGCCTTCGAGGTCTGGCCTTCCGGTCAGGCCCAGGCGGACAGGCTCTCCGGGTCAGACCTTCGAGGCCCGGACGTCTCTCGGGCCTGCGGCTGTCTCGGGCCCCCGGAAGTCACAGGCCCCCGGCTGTCTCAGGCCTCCGGATGTTCCAGTCCCGGATGTCTAAGGCCCCGGATGTCTAAGGCCCCGACTGTCTCCGGCCTCCGGCTGTCTCACGCCTTCGGTGTCCTGAGCAGTGCCGCTATGTGGGCCGCCGCTGTCGACAGATGGCGGCGGGCGTCGCGGAGCTGGTCCGGGGTGACACCGTGGTCGCGGGCCGCGTCACGGATGTCGTCCCGGAAGCGGTCCAGGAGGCGGTCCAGGTCGCGGGCCGGGTCGCCGGTGGGGGTCTCATGGGCCCAGGACGGTTCGTACGTCCCGGGGAAGTCCTCCGGGGTGTCCGCGTACTCCGGGGTGTCCGCGGGCTGGGGCTTCGCCGCGGTGCCGGGGCGGCCGAAGCCGAAGTCCCAGTCCCTGCTGAACCCCTTGCCGTAGTCCTTCCCGAACTCGCCGAACTCCTTGGCCAGTTCCGTCAGGCCCTCGCGCACGCCGGTCGGCCAGTCGCCCCGGGTGAAGTGGTCCTGCACATGCTCCTGGACCCGCTTGGCGATGCGCTGCATCTCCTCCTGCGCCTGGGCGCGGGCCCGGTCCTGCGCCTCCTTGGCCTGGCGCCGCGCACGCTGGGCCTCCTCGCGGGCACGGCGGCTCTCGTCCTTGGCGCGCCGGGCCTGCTCCTTCCACTCCTGCTTGGCGCGGCGCATCTCCTCCTTCGCCGCCCGCCAGGCCTCCTTGTCGGTGTACTCCGTGAAGTCGCCGAAGGGGGCGTCCCCCTTGGCGCCGTTGCCCTGGCGGGCCTCGGACGCCGCCTCCCGCATCTCGCGCCGCAGATCCCCGGCGGCGCCGCGCACATCGGCCCGGATCTCGGCGGCGAGCTCCGCGACCGACTCCCGGATCTCCAGCTCCAGGTCGGCCAGTTCGCCACTGCGGTCGGCCAGCTCGGCCCGCCCCGCGTCCGTGATGGCGTACACCTTCCGGCCGCCCTCGGTGGTGTGCGTGACCAGACCCTCGCTCTCCAGCTTCGCCAGCCGGGGGTAGACCGTGCCCGCCGAGGGGGCGTACAGGCCCTGGAAGCGCTCCTCCAGGAGGCGGATCACCTCGTAGCCGTGGCGCGGGGCCTCGTCCAGCAGCTTCAGCAGATACAGGCGCAGGCGGCCGTGGGCGAAGACGGGAGGCATGTCAGAGCACCTTCTTGTCGGTCGTGCCGTCGGCCCGGTCGTCGCCCGAGTCGGCTTCGGTGGAGGGCGTCGTACCCGGGCCGGAGTCGGAATTCTCTCCCGCGCCGGCCGGGGTGCTCTCCACCGGGGCCTCCTCCCAGCCCTCCGCGTCCCAGGGTTCCTCCTCGCGGGGTGGCCTGCGCAGCAGGGCGATGGAGCCGGAGACGGTGGTGGCCCGCAGCTTGCCGTTGCCCGCGCCCAGCCGACCGGTGATCTTGTGGGCGCCCCACTGCCCGTGCACCCGGAGTCCGTCGAAGGCGTTGGAGATGGTGCCGCTCGCGGTGTTGGCCTCGACGTCGGCGTCGGCCGGCTGGGGCAGCCGGATGGCGATCTCGCCGGAGACGCTGGTGAGCCGGACGTCGGTCGGGCCGTCCGGGTCGAGGTCGACGATCATCGAGCCGCTGACCGAGTCCGCCCGCACCGAGGACCCCGCGCCCTCGACGACCGTCAGGTCCCCGGAGACGGAGTTGAAGCGCAGGTCGCCGGTGACCGCCTGGGCCTCAAGATTCCCGGAGACCGTGTCGGCGCGCACCGGGCCGGAGAGCCCCACCAGGGTCGTGTCGCCGGTGACCCCCTTCACCACCGAGGGGCCGCGCACCCCGGAGACGACCGCGCCCGCGCCGACCACGCCCACCTCGACCCGGGTGTCGGCCGGCACCGCGAGGGAGACCACGGCACTGCGCCGCCAGCCCTTGCGGTCCAGCCACTTCAGGAAGCCCTTCCAGGGCAGGTCCTCGTAGGCGACCGTCAGAGTGCCGCCCTCCTGGGTGACCAGCAGGGGAGGCCCTTCGAGCCGGGAGACCTCCAGGCGGGCGGAACCTTCGTCGGTGCCCACCACGTTCACCGTTCCATTGACGATCCGTACGTGCAGCTCCCGCACCGGTTCGTCGAAGGTGAGCTTCCTCGGCTCCTCGACCGACCACTCGGACATGGTGACGACCTCCCCAGACAACACGCCATATCGCGTCTCCTGTCATTCACGATATATCGCGCACACGGAAAGTCAAGACACTCTTTCGGGGAGCATTGCGACCCTCGAATATGACGAACCATGACAAAACGCCCTAGCGTGTGACCATGTCGACTCCCGGAGCCCTGCTGCTCTGCCGGGCGGTGCCGGATCACGTCGCCCCCGCCGCCCACCTCCTGCGCGAACGCATGCTGCTCACCCCGGCCGGTGAGGAGTGGAGCGTGCTCGTGCCCGAGGGCAGGCCCTGGACGGACGACGGCGAGCCGGTCGACCGCGTGCTCGCCGGATGGGCCACCGCCCTCGCCGTCGGCGCACCCTGGCCCGTGCTCGCCCTGTGGTGGGACGAGGACCGCGCCGGGTACCTCCTGGCGTCCGGCTTCCGCCGTCCCGTCGGCTACGTCTGGCTCACCAACGGCACCCCGGTCGGCGAGGACGAGGCCATGCGCACCTTCGCCGCGCGGCTGGGCCTCGATCCCGTCCTGGACATGGAGTCCCTGGAGGCGCTCACCAAACCGGACCCCCAGGCCGACGCCCGCGCCCGCCTGAGCGGCCTGCTCGCCGTCCTCACCCGCGCGGGAGTCTCCCTGCCCCCCGGTCTCACCCCCGGCGAACCCGCCGACGGCCTGCGCCACGCCGCCCGCCTCCAGCCCCACGCGCGGGCGGTCGAGTGGCCGGGCTGGCGGCAGACGGTCCGCACGGAGCTCGACGCCGTCGACGCGAGCCGGCTGGGCCCCTGGCTCCCCTGGTCCGGCACTCCCAAGGCCCGCCTGCTCGGCGCCGTCCAGCTCGCCGCGGGCCTCCCGCTCGCGGCCCTCGGCCTACGGCGGCGCAGCGCGGGCTGGACCGCGGCGGGGGCACTGCTGCTGGCGCACGGGGCGCTGGGCCTGGCGTACGACGTGACGCGCCCGCGCGACTGAGCGGCCCCGGACCGACGAACGGGCGCCTCCAAGGCACCCCGCTCAGTACGGCCGTACAGCGAAGAACTGCTCCTCGCCCTCGGCGAAGGACTACTCCTCGTCCTCGTCGTCCAGCCGCGCCAGCCACGTCGCCAGCCGCTCCACCGGAACCTCGAAGTCCGGGTTGAGGTCCACGAACGTCCGCAGCTGCTCGGCGAGCCACTCGAAGGTGACCTCCTCCTCGCCGCGCCGCTTCTCCAGCTCTTCGATGCCTCGGTCGGTGAAGTACATGGCTCAAGGATAAGTGCGCGCAAACCATCGCTCCGCGCGCGCGTGCCCGGGCACAATGGTCGGCACCAGCCGAGGTCGGTAACGGCCTTCACGGCGCGACGAGTTGGCCAGGTGCGTACGGGGGCGGCAGCAGTGGAACGCAGGATCCAGGAGATCGAGCTTCCCGGCGGCGCGAAGGTGCTCGCCCGGGTCAGTGTGCTCGATCCCGACGAGGTGCAGGCTGGCGCTGACGAATTCGCCTACCAGGACGTCGGTGCACTCGACCACATGGCCGCCAGGGTCGACCAGCTCAATGAGCTCGTGCGAGGCGTGGGCGGTGCGGTCCTGGACGCGGCGCGCGCTGTACGGCCCGACGAGGTCAGCGCCACCTTCGGTGTAGAACTGGCGCTCAAGCCCGGCAAGGCCGTCGCCCTGCTCGCCGACGGGGAGGCCAAGGCGGCGTTGTCGATCACGCTCACGTGGCAGGGCGAGCGGGCCGGAGCCGTCGGCGATGTCCCCGTTCCGCCGGCCGACGGGGACCGGGACGCCGCCTCGGCATGACCGACCAGCTCGGACAGCTCGCCGCGCGCGCCACCGTCCGCCTCGGCCCCGACGGCGACCCCGGCACCCTGTGGGGCAGCGGCTTCTTCGTCGCGCCCGGATGGCTGCTGACGTGCGCGCACGTCCTGCCGCTCGGCCGCGGCCCGGAAGACGTGGGTCCGCTCAGCGTTCGGGGGTATCAGCTGGATGCGTCCGCCCGGCTCGGCTACTGGCTCGGAGGAGGCGCCGACCCCGAGGACGACCTGGCCCTCGTGCGACTCCTCGAAGACGTCCACCACGCGTGTGTGCGGCTCACGGACCGTTGTGACCGCCCGCTCGGCGTTGCCGCGCACGGTTGGCGCAGCCCGCGGGACGGCGAGCCGCAACGCTGGCACGGCGAGAGCGTGTGCAACGGCCGACTCGGCGCGTACGGCCTCACTCTCGCGCCGCAGACGGAGATACCGAGCGGGGCTTCCGGGGGACCGCTCCTCGACCAGGAGCACGGCACGGTCGTGGGCATCGTCAAGGCCCGTCGCGCGGGACGGGACGGCGGCCTAGCCGTATCCACGGCCGCCCTGCGCCGCTTCCGCGGCGCACGGCCGGCAGGCGGTGAGGAGGGCCTCGGAGCGGACCCGTACGCGGAACTGATCCGCGCGCACGACCGGTGGCACCAAGCTGCCACCGGCTCCCTGTCGTGGGTGAGGCTGCAGGACAATTCGAGGACCGGCGACGCTCGCGCCTGGACGCCGCGGGACAACGCGGTGGCGGCCGCGCTGCTCGCCGGACTGCCGCCCCCCGACTCCCCGGCCGAACTCCAGGACGTGATCGCCCGTGTGCTCGGCCACGAGCCACTCTGGGAGGACGAGACCGCCCCGGTCGACTGGCGAGACGGCCAGGGCTGGTTGGACGAGTCGGGGGAAGACGCAGATCTCCGCTCACTGCACTACCTGCATGCCGTGGCCCGCGCCAACACGCGGCGATCGCCCGGCGCCGCACGCGAACTGGAGCGCTGGGTCGAGCACCGGGCAGGTCGGCTGCCCGACCATCTGCGGGTGTTGGTCGTCGGCAACGACGACACGCGGCCCGTCTCCTTCCAGCCCCGCGCGAGCGGACCCGTGGGACCGGACGACGGCGACGGACCCGTCGTCGCCGTGGAGCTGGACCCGGACCATTTCCAGCCGCACGACCGCTTCCACTGGCGGATCTGGGCCTGGCGCGGGGACGCCGACACCGTACGCGTCCTGGACGAGAGCCCACCGGACGAGGGAGCAGCGCTCGCCGCACTCCCTTACGTGCTCGGCGCACCGCTGGCCCACGCCTTCGCCCAGCTCGACGGCCCTTGGCGGACCCGGCTGGAACTCGCCCTGCCCATAGAGCACTTCGATGTCGACATCCATCTCTGGCGCCCCGGCCCGGTCGTCCGCAGCTTGCGGCCGGACCCCGCCGAGCGGCCCTTCGGTGTGCACCGGCAGGTCGTGCTGCGCTGCCTGAAGCGGCGTGGCGAGCCCGAGGCCATGTGGCGGGAGCGTTGGCGCGGCGTCGTCGAGGGCGGTCTCAAGGCGCTCCCCGTGCAGTCCCCGGTCTTCGCGAGGGACACACTGGACGCCGCACCACCGGGTGCCGTTCCCGTGCTCTGTCGGCCACCGGCCGAAAGTCGTGGCCCGCTCACCGAAGCGGTCGTGGCCGGGTACGGCCTCATGCTGTGGAATCTGCGGTCCGAACACACGCACGGCTGCGGTGAAGGCTGCGAGGAACTCCACGACTCCGCGTCCAGGATGATCTCCGCCGCCCGCAGGGTGACCGCCCTGCCCGAGCAGGTACGGGTGCTGCGTGAGCGGATCAGCGAGGCGGACGCGGAGGCGAGTTGGGCCGAGCACCTGGCCATGCTCTACGACGACCCGCGCCGGCCGATACCACGGAGTGACGACCGGCTGGAATCACCCTCCTGAACACCGCCCACTCGTTGCGCACCCGTCCGAAGGAGACCGCCGTGACCATCCCTGACTGGTTCGTCTACCGGGGCGTCGGCGAACCGCACGACGGTATCGACAGGCTCTCCCCACCCCCTCCCTGGCGGGATTTCGACGGGGAGCCCGCGATCGACGGTCCGCCCTCGCTCGGCACCGAGTCGGCCCGGCGGCTGGGCACCCGCGGGCTGGGTGGAGTCGCCTGGCGTCCTCAGGAGCTGGAGCTGATCAACGCCGCCCTCTACCTGCGTCGCCCCCTGCTGGTCACCGGAGACCCCGGTTCGGGCAAGTCCACCCTCGCCCACGCCCTGGCTCACGAACTCGGCCTCGGCCGGGTCCTGCACTGGCCCATCGTCAGCCGTACGACCCTGCGCGACGGCCTCTACACGTACGACGCCATCGCCCGTCTCCAGGACATGCAGATGGCCCGCACGGCCGGCGGGCAAGGCGTGGAGTACGCCGAGGACATCGGCGACTATCTGCGCCTCGGTCCGCTCGGCACCGCCCTGCTGCCCCACACACGGCCGCGGGTCCTGCTCGTGGACGAACTCGACAAGAGCGATATCGACCTGCCCAACGACCTCCTCAACGCCTTGGAGGAAGGTGAGTTCGCGATCACCGAGCTTCAGCGCATCTCCCGGCGCCGGGCCGAGGTCGAGGTCCTCACCGACGACGGTCGGCGTGCTCTCGTCAGGGAGGGCCGCGTACGCTGCCGGGCCTTTCCGATCGTGGTGATGACCAGCAACGGAGAGCGCGACTTTCCCGCCCCCCTGCTCCGCCGCTGCATCCACCTCGACCTGCCCTCGCCCCGCGACGACGAGTGGGGCAACGCCCGGCTGGCGAGCATGGTCCGAGCGCACTTCGGCGATGCCGACATGCCCGCCAAGGACTCCCTGATCCGCGCTTTCCTCCAGTCCAGCCCCGGATCCCTGCGCGCTGCCGACCAGCTCCTGAACGCTGTCTACCTCACTCAGGAGGCCGTGCGCGACAGCGAGCCCGACCGGCAGCGGCTGGCCGAGCTGCTGATGCGGCCGCTCGACCAGGGCGGGCACGGGCCCCGCTGATGTCCGAGGGACGCGTGGAACCCGGACCGCCTGGAGATCCCGGCGGTGGCCCGGTGGGTGTCCTGGCGGCGCGACTGCGGGCCTGTCTGGGCGTGGAGCCGACAGCGCGGGAGCTCGCAGAGGCACTGTGGCTGGCGGATCACCTGGGGCAGGCCGAAACGGATCCGGACGAGCCGTCGCCCGCACCGCACCAGAGCACGCCGCCCGCCTCGGTACCGCCCGCGGCGCGGCCCGATGAACCCCACACCCCCGTGGGGGAGCCCGCGGACGCCGCACGGCTCTACGCCGACCGCTCCGAACCTCGGAGGCGACCTCGCCCGGCCGGCCCGGCGGACGACCTCGTCCGGGTCCGCGTCCCCACCGCCACCACGCTGCCGAACTCTCTTCAGCTCCAGCGCGCTCTCCGGCCCCTGCAGCACTACCGACCGCCAGTCCGCACTCGCACCCACCGCCTGGACGAGCAGGCGACCGCGGAACAGGCCGCCGAAACCGGCCTGTTGTTGCCCGTGCTGCTCCCCGACGCCCGACGGGAGGCGAGACTGCGGCTGCTCATGGACGTGTCGACGTCGACGAGCGTCTGGGACGCCACCTTCGTCGAGCTCCGCCAGATCTGCGCGGGCATCGGTGCGTTCCGTGAGGTGGCCCTGCAGTACGTCCACGACGTGGCGGACGGCTTCGAGGACCGACTGGTCACCGCGATGTCACGGTCCCTCGGCGGTGCGGGGCCGGTGCGGGCGGCGGACCAGCTGCGCGACCCGACGGGACGGCAGCTGACGCTGGTGCTCAGCGACTGCGCCGGGCCTTCGTGGAGTTCCGGTCGGATGCAGCGGCTGCTGCACCACTGGGGGCAGGCGGCGCCGGTCGCCGTCGTACAGCCGTTGGCACAGCGGATGTGGCACCGGACGTACCTTCCCGCGCTGCCCGGTGTGCTTCGGCGGCGGGAAGGGCTGGGAGCGCGACTGGGCTTCGAGGCGGCGCACGGGGCGCGCCTGGACGGTGCTGTGCCCGTGCCCGTGCTGTCTCCCACCCGGACGGCACTGGGCACCTGGGCTCGCCTGCTGGCCGGGAACACGGGACTCTCGTTGCCGGGAGCGGCAGCCTGGGTGCGGGCCGACGAATCAGCGGCCGCACCGCGTCCGGCACCGGAGGCATCCGACGCACCGGCCCTCGTCGACGTCTTCCGGCGGACCGCCTCCCGGCAGGCCGTGTCACTGGCCGTGTACCTCTCGGCCGTACCGCTCACGCTCCCCGTGATGCAGCTCGTGCAGCGGGTGATGCTGCCACGCAGCGGGCCGACCGTGCTCTCCGAGGTGCTTCTGAGCGGTCTGCTGCGGCGTGCCGGCGACGACGGGTACGCCTTCGTGCCAGGCGTCCATGAGGAGCTGCTGCGTCTGCTGCACCGAGGGGACGCCATGCTTCTGCTGAAGCTCGCCGGGGAGTACGTGGAGCGGCAGTTCGGCCGACGGGCGCGCACCTTCCCTGCGCTGCTGGAAGCACGGAGCATCGAGGCCGAGCCACCGGGTACGGAGCCTGGGCAGCTGCCCCAAGCCTTCGCCGAGGTTTCGGCACTGGTGCTGGGGCGGTTCGGGACCCGGTCGACGGAGCCGGCACCCACACCGGACCGAAGGACGTTCGACGTCGTGTTCACGATGTCCGAGGAGTCATGGGCTTCCTGGCTGGCCTACGTGCTCGGCGCCTGCGGCTGCGAGGTGAACCTGAGGGAGTGGAACACTCGGGACCCGGAAGGGCTGGCGGCGGTCATGGGGCGGTCGGCGGGCCGTCGCGGCGACCATTCCGTCCTGCTCCTCGTCAGCGGGTGGTACGACCCATACGACGAGGGCTCCGCGGAGGCGACGGCAGTGCAGTTCTCGCGTCGTGCCGAGGTGGTCCCGATCGACGTGCATCCGGAACGGGCCACGCCCTCGTACGACCCTGAGATGGAGATCGATCTCGTTCTGGGCCGCCAGGGCGCGGGCGTGGCCCGCTGGTTGCTGCTGCGGCGGCTGGGCCTTGAGCAGAGCGCGTACGCGCCGCCCGCGGACACCCCTGCGCCCCCCTACCCCGGACCCGCGGCGACGGTCCGCGGTGAGGTGCCCGAGCGGACGCCGGGGTATGTCTTCCGTCAGGAAGCCGTGGCTGAGCTCAGGCAGCGGCTGCCGGCCGGACACCCTGCCGCCTGCGCTGTGATCGGAGCTCCCGCCACCGGGAAGTCGCAGCTCGCGGCCGAATACGTCCACCTCTCCGCCGGTAGGTACGACCTGGTGTGGTGGGTACGAGGCGATGTCACGGCCGGCCTGGCCGAGTTCGCGTCCGAGTTCCAGCCGGAGAGCGGCCGGGCGGGGGAACTGCTCGGCGAACTGAACGGAGCGGGGTTGCGCCCGCTGGTCGTCCTGGACGGTTGCGACGATGTCCAGGGCATCCGTGACCTGTTCCACTCCGGCGGACACTTCGTGATCACCTCTCGGGAGGCCGCGTGGTCGCAGGTCACCGACGTCGTCCGGATGGACTACTCGGACAAGGACGAACTGATCCGGCGGGCGCTGGTACGAGTCGAGGCCACCGTCACCGGCCACGCGGGGAGCGGCTTCTTCCTGGCCCCCGGCTGGGTCGTCACGACGACACGTCTCGTGCCGCCCGCTCCTCGCACATCCCCGCGGAAGCCGAGTCTGACCGTCACCACGCTGGACGGGCGCCTCTACCACGTCGAACGGCCGGTCATCTTCGACGACTTGGCCCTTCTGCACGTTCCCAGTGCGCGGGAGCCGGACTGCCTGTGGCTCACCGACCAGCCGCACGTCTCATACATCCAGGTGACGATGCACGCGGTCGGTGCCTTCCCGGATCCCCCGTACCCGGTATCCGGTGCGGGCCAGTTCCTTCCGTATGCGATCAGCGGAGACCGGGGCGCCCCGAGCGACGAACGTGTGCTCCAGGGCGGACCCGAGAACGTAACCATGGAGGGCGGCCCGGTCCTCGACCCGGTGAGCGGAGCCGTCGTCGCCGTCGTCACGAGTGAGGGCCGGGCCGTACGCATCGGCTCGCTGTGGGCACTCGGCGCCCCGCCGGCCAACTCCTGGGCGCGACAGGACGTGTTCGCGAGGGACAGCAGGGCCGCGCTGTGGCAGGAGCTGGTACGGACGCACGATCGGCACCACGCGGACCGATTCCGCAAGCGTGGCCTGAACATGACCTGGGTCGGTGTGCAGGAGTCCTCGGCCGCCGGGCCGTCGGACCCGGCCGAACTCTCGTCGGCCGAGCGCGTCGAACTCTTTTCCCTGCTCGCCGAGTTGCCCCCGCCGGCGAATTTGTCCGCGATGGAGGATCTGCTCGACCCCCAGGATCTGCTCGACCCCCGTCCCGCTTCTGGCATCCCTGCGCTGAACTGGCGTGACGGGGTGGGCCGGGGGCGAGAGGCGGCCCTGCGATACGCCGCACGGGTGTGGGCCCACGTGGCGTCAGCGCGGCACGACACCCGCGAGCTGCCACGGCCGAAGGCCATGGAGGCGCTGCGCATCTGGATCACACGGACTGCGGAGAACCTGGACGAGACACAGCGGCGAGTGCTCGTGGAGACGCTGGCTGCCGCCGACATCCCGTACACCTGTGTCGAGCTCGAAGCCCGGCCTCTCCATGGGCCGAACGCTACCTTCACCTGGCGAGTGGGGACATACCGCAATTGGGAAGTCGAGGGTTCGCCGCATCAGCTGACCTGGGAACATGCGGAGAGCAGTCTGCGTGCGCACTTGGCGGAAGTCCTACCGGAAGTGAATGGCGGCACCGCCAGGTATGTCGAGTTCTGGCTGCCGCCCGCGCTGCTGTGGGAACTGCCGGTCGAGACCTGGCGTTTGGGGGGAGAGACGGCGGCGCCCCTGGGTGCGCGCCACCACGTCTACGTCGGTAGCGGGCCGACTTCGAGGGGCCACGGGACGGAAGACTGGTGGCACCAGCACAAAGCGGCGCGGAAGCCTTTCAGCCCGGTCCGGCTGGACGCCGGCTTCCACCGGCGCGGCCTGTGGTCGCGCGGGCGACGACCGGTCTTCTCGTCCACCGGCGAGGTTCCGGTGGCATGCCGACACGCCGGGCATGAGGCGCTGAACTCCGCCCGTGAATCCGGATACCCGCTCATCCTCTGGGACCGCCGGGCCGCGTCCGACACGGACTGCGCCGACTTCTTCACGGGCGCGGAGAGCGTCCTGAAGCACTGTCTTACCGTGAACGAACTCCTTGACCGCGTGCGGCAGCTGCGTGCCCGTGCCGCAGCCGACCCACCCGACCCGGTCGCGGCCTGGGCACACCACTTGGCCGTTTACTGCAATTCCCCGGGATCGCCACTGATATGACGAAGGGCCCGCACCCCGGTTCGGGGAACGGGCCCTGTCGCACAGGTTCGTTCAGAGGCTTACGCCTCGAACACCTCGCGCACCAGCTGCTCCTGCTCGGCCTGGTGGCGCTTGGCCGAGCCGACCGCCGGGGACGAGCCGTGCGGGCGGGAGATGCGGCGCAGGCGCTCGCCGTGCGGGACGTCCGCGCCGACCGCCAGGTCCAGGTGGTCGATGAGGTTCAGGGCGATGAACGGCCACGCGCCCTGGTTCGCCGGCTCCTCCTGGGCCCACAGGTACTTCTCGGCGTTCGGGTACTTGGCGATCTCCGCCTGGAGCTCGGCACCCGGCAGCGGGTACAGGCGCTCGATGCGGATGATCGCGGTGTCCGTCACGCCGCGCTTCTGACGCTCGGCCTCGAGGTCGTAGTAGACCTTGCCCGCGCAGAAGACGACCTTCTTGACCGCCGCCGGGTCCACCGACGCGTCGCCGATGACCGGGCGGAACTGGCCCGTGGTGAACTCCTCCGCCTTCGACGCCGCGGCCTTGAGACGCAGCATCGACTTCGGGGTGAAGACGACCAGCGGCTTGTGGTGCGGGTTGTGCACCTGCCAGCGCAGGAGGTGGAAGTAGTTCGACGGCGACGTCGGCATCGCGACCGTCATGTTGTTCTGGGCGCAGAGCTGGAGGAACCGCTCCGGGCGCGCGGACGAGTGGTCCGGGCCCTGGCCCTCGTAGCCGTGCGGGAGGAGCAGGGTGACGCCGGACGTCTGGCCCCACTTCTGCTCCGCCGAGGAGATGAACTCGTCCACGACCGTCTGGGCGCCGTTGACGAAGTCACCGAACTGCGCCTCCCACATCACGAGGGACTCGGGGCGGGCCAGCGAGTAGCCGTACTCGAAGCCCATCGCCGCGTACTCGGAGAGTAGGGAGTTGTAGACGTTCAGCCGCGCCTGCTCCTCGGAGAGGTACATCAGCGGAGTGAACTCGTCGCCCGTCTCACGGTCGATGATCACCGCGTGCCGCTGGCCGAAGGTGCCGCGCTGGGAGTCCTGGCCCGCCAGACGGACCGGCACGCCCTCCAGGAGCAGCGAACCGACGGCCAGGGTCTCGCCCATGCCCCAGTCGATCGTGCCGTCCTCGACCATCGCCGCCCGGCGCTGCAGCTGCGGCAGCAGACGCGGGTGGACGGTGATCGTGTCCGGGATGTTGACCTGGGACTCGGCGATCCGCTTGACGACCTCGGCGGTGACCGCGGTGTTCACCGCGACCGGGAACTCGGCCTGCGGGTCCGACGGCTCGGCCGTGGCCGGCTGCGAGGTGGCCTCACGGACCTCCGTGAAGACCTTCTCCAGCTGGCCCTGGTAGTCCTGCAGCGCCTGCTCGGCCTCTTCCAGGGTGATGTCGCCGCGACCGATGAGGGACTCGGTGTAGAGCTTGCGCACCGAGCGCTTCTTGTCGATCAGGTCGTACATCAGCGGCTGAGTGAAGGCCGGGTTGTCCGACTCGTTGTGACCGCGGCGGCGGTAGCAGATGAGGTCGATCACCACGTCCTTGTTGAACGCCTGGCGGAACTCGAAGGCCAGCCGGGCCACCCGGACCACGGCCTCCGGGTCGTCGCCGTTCACGTGGAAGATCGGGGCCTCGATCATCCTCGCCACGTCCGTCGCGTACATCGACGAGCGGGAGGACTCCGGCGCGGCGGTGAAGCCGACCTGGTTGTTGATCACGATGTGGACCGTGCCGCCGGTGCGGTAGCCGCGCAGCTGCGACATGTTCAGGGTCTCGGCCACCACGCCCTGGCCCGCGAAGGCCGCGTCGCCGTGGATCGCCACCGGCAGGACCGTGAAGTCCGTGCCGCCCTTGTTGATCACGTCCTGCTTGGCGCGCGCGACGCCCTCCAGGACCGGGTCCACCGCCTCCAGGTGCGAGGGGTTCGCGACCAGGGAGACCGCGATCTGCTCGCCGTCGAGGCCGGTGAAGGTGCCCTCGGCGCCCAGGTGGTACTTCACGTCACCGGAGCCGTGCATCGACTTCGGGTCGAGGTTGCCCTCGAACTCGCGGAAGATCTGGGCGTACGACTTGCCGACGATGTTCGCCAGCACGTTCAGCCGGCCGCGGTGGGCCATGCCGATGACGACCTCGTCCAGGCGGGACTCGGCCGCGGAGTCGATGACCGCGTCCAGCAGCGGGATGACGGACTCGCCGCCCTCCAGGGAGAAGCGCTTCTGGCCGACGTACTTCGTCTGCAGGAAGGTCTCGAAGGCCTCGGCCGCGTTCAGCCGGCGCAGGATGCGCAGCTGCTCCTCGCGCTCCGGCTTGGTGTGGCCGCGCTCCACGCGGTCCTGGATCCACTTGCGCTGCTTCGGGTCCTGGATGTGCATGAACTCGATGCCGGTGGTGCGGCAGTACGAGTCGCGCAGGACACCGAGGATGTCGCGCAGCTTCATCAGGGACTTGCCGGAGAAGCCGCCGACGGCGAACTCGCGCTCCAGGTCCCACAGGGTGAGGCCGTGCTCGGTGATGTCCAGGTCGGGGTGCTTGCGCTGGCGGTACTCCAGCGGGTCGGTGTCGGCCATGACGTGGCCGCGGACCCGGTAGGAGTGGATCAGCTCGAAGACGCGGGCGGCCTTGGTGACGTCGTCGTCGTGCGACGCGTCGATGTCCTTCAGCCAGCGGACCGGCTCGTACGGGATCCGCAGGGCCTCGAAGATGTCGTCGTAGAAGCCGTTCTCGCCCAGCAGCAGGTTCGCGACCTGGCGCAGGAACTCGCCGGAGGCGGCGCCCTGGATGACCCGGTGGTCGTAGGTCGACGTGAGCGTCATGACCTTCGAGATGCCGAGCTTGTTCAGGGTGTCCTGGGAGGTGCCCTGGAACTCCGCCGGGTAGTCCATGGAGCCCACGCCCATGATCACGGACTGGCCGGGCATCAGACGCGGGACCGAGTGGACGGTGCCGAGGCCGCCGGGGTTGGTCAGGGAGACCGTGACGCCGGTGAAGTCGTCCATCGTCAGCTTGCCGTCGCGGGCGCGGCGGACGATGTCCTCGTAGGCCTGCCAGAACTCGAAGAAGTTCAGCGTCTCGGCCTTCTTGATCGCCGCGACGACCAGCTGGCGGTCGCCGTTGGGCTTGACCAGGTCGATGGCGAGGCCGAGGTTGACGTGCGCCGGCTTGATCAGCGTCGGCTTGCCGTCCTTTTCGCCGAACGCGTAGTTCATCGCCGGCATGGCCTTGATGGCCTGCACCATCGCGTAGCCGATCAGGTGCGTGAAGGAGATCTTCCCGCCCCGGGCGCGCTTCAGGTGGTTGTTGATGACGATGCGGTTGTCGAACAGCAGCTTCACCGGGACCGCGCGGACCGAGGTGGCGGTCGGCAGCTCCAGCGAGGCGTTCATGTTCTTCGCGACCGCGGCGGCCGGGCCGCGCAGCGTGACCAGCTCGGGGCCCTCGGGGGCCGCGGCCGCGGGTGCGGCCGGAGCGGCCTTCGCGGCCGGCTTGGCGGCGGGAGCGGCCTTGGCCGCCGGCTGAGCGGGCGCCTGTGCGGGCTGCGCCGGCTTGGCCGGGGCGGGGGCCGCGGCCTGCGCCGCGGGAGCCGGGGCGGGCGCGGCGGGCGCCGGAGCCGCGGGGGCGGCCGGAGCCGCCGGCGTGGCCGGAGCGGCGGCGGGCGCCGCCGGAGCCGAGGCGGCGGGCGCTCCCGGCTTGTAGTCGGCGAAGAAGTCCCACCAGGCGCGGTCTACCGAATTCGGGTCCTGGAGGTACTGCTGATAGATCTCGTCGACGAGCCACTCGTTCGGACCGAACGCGGCCGCGGGATTCTTACCCGCTTGGTCTGCGTCGGTCGAGATGCTCGATGCGTTACTGGGGGACTGTGGCGACACGGCGGCAACCGCCCTCTTCCGCTTCACAAGGTGATGGACAGCGGGAATAAAGGCTACGCCTCCATGGCCGGGAAGGTCAGGCTGAGCAAGGTCATCGTCGCGTAAGTCACATCAAAGAGCGTGTTTCGTGCCGGGAAATGGCGGGAAACAAGCGAGGTTCCGCTCTCTGAGGTATGGCTCACCGCCGGCCGAACGCGCTGACAGCGCGGGCCTCTGTCTGGTCCCGGCCTGATCACACGTGTCCGGCTGCGCGGACGTCCGTGGATCTTGTGGCTCCGGTTCGAACCATACGTCAACTCGACGCGGAAGGCTCTCCCGGAAGAGTGACAAGAATCCGGCAACCCCGCTGGGATTCGGCCACTCCGATCCGGCCGCCGTGCAGATCCACCGCCCAGCGGGCGATGGCGAGCCCCAGACCCGTGCCGCCGTCGCTGCCCGGGCCGTGCGGCGCGGACACGGCACCGCGGTTGAACCGCTCGAACACCCGGTGCCACTCCGACCGGGGGATACCGGGACCCTCGTCCAGCACCTCCAGCTCCAGCGACTCGGGCAGGGAGCCCCGGCGGGCCTTGACCGTGACCCGGCCGTGCGGCGGGCTGTGCTTGACCGCGTTGTCGATCAGGTTGGCCACGACCTGGTGGATGCGCTCGGGGTCCGCGTTCGCGGTGAGCTCCGGCGGCGAGACGTCGAGGTGCAGATGGACGTCCGTACGCGTGTGGCCGCCCGAGCCGGAGGCGATGCCCGCGCGCGTGGAGGCGACCATGTTGGCCTCCTTCAGCACGCCGGAGAGGTACGGCCACACCTCGAAGCGGCGCTTCCTGAGCGGGACGACGCCGTTGTCCAGGCGGGACAGGTCCATCAGGGTGTCGACCAGCCGGCCCAGGCGCTCGGTCTGCTTCAGCGCGGTGCGCATCGTCTCCGGATCGGCCTCGGTGACCCCGTCGACGATGTTCTCCAGCACCGCGCGGAGGCCCGCGATGGGGGTGCGCAGCTCGTGCGAGACGTTCGCGACCAGCTCTTTTCGCTGCTGGTCCTGCGCCTCCAGCTCATCGGCCATGACATTGATCGTCTCGGCCAGGTCGCCCAGCTCGTCCCTGCGGTTCTCGCGCACCCGGCGCGAGTAGTCGCCGTGCGAGATCGAGCGGGCGACCGTGTTCATCTCGTCCAGCGGCGCGGTGAGGGAGTGCGCCACGAACTGGGTGATCAGCAGGGTGGCGATCATCGAGAAGACCGTGATGAAGCGCAGTTCGGTCTTGGTCTGCACGGCGATCATCGACAGGCCCGTGGTGATCAGGACCGAGATGACGACCAGCGCGCCGAGCTTGGTCTTGATCGAGAACGGACGTACGCCGCCCCAGGGCTCCCCGGGGCCTCTCCGCGCCGGCCCGTCGCTCATGGCGTCGGGGTCTCCAGGGCGTAGCCCACACCGTGCACCGTACGGATGCGCTCGGCGCCGATCTTCCGGCGCAGCGCCTTGATGTGGCTGTCGACGGTCCGGGTGCCGGAGGCGTCCGCCCAGTCCCAGACCTCCGCGAGCAGCTGCTCGCGGGAGAGCACCGCGCGCGGGGTGTTCGCCAGGCACACCAGGAGGTCGAACTCGGTGGGCGTGAGGTGGACGTCCTCGCTGCGGACGCGGACCCGGCGCTGGGCGTGGTCGATCTCCAGCTCGCCGAGGCGCAGGATGCCCGAGCGCGGGGTGGACGCGGCGATCGCCGCCCGCTCCACCCGGCGCAGCAGCACGTGCACGCGGGCCGCCAGCTCCCGCATCGAGAAGGGCTTCGTCATGTAGTCGTCGGCGCCCACGCCGAGGCCGACCAGCATGTCGGTCTCGTCGTCGCGCGCCGTCAGCATCAGCACCGGCACCGGCCGCGCGGCCTGCACCCGACGGCAGACCTCCAGGCCGTCGAAGCCCGGCAGCATGATGTCGAGGATCAGCAGGTCGGGCTGCCAGGCCTCCGCGGTGTCCACCGCCGCGGGCCCGTCGCCCGCGGTCTGCACGAGGAATCCCTCGGCGCGCAGGCGGGCCGCGATGGCGTCCACGATGGTCGGGTCGTCCTCGACCACGAGGACCCGGCGCTGTGCGCCCGGGGTCGCCGCCGTGCCGTTGTGGGAGGTGTGTGTCTGCTCCATCGCCCGCCCCTGAAGTTGCTTTCCGGAATCCGTGGGGTGATCCGTTTACTGGCACATGCCTGCGCATGCTTGCGATTGACGCTTGAATGATCCGCGCCAGGGAAGCAGCGTACGGGGAGTCACCGCAGCTCGGCTATCCAGGTCCGACGGCGAGGTGCACGACGTCGGGAACGCCCCGGGCAACGGGGATCTCTTCGGTACGCACCTGTTTGAACCCGGCATTCCGCAAGGTTTCTTCGAATTCCGGAGAGGGCCGCGCGGACCATACCGCGAGTACCCCGCCGGGGCTCAACACCCTTGCGCAGCTTGCCAGTCCGGGCGCCGAGTACAGGCTGTGGTTGCCCTCTGTGACGGTCCAGTCGGGGCCGTTGTCGATGTCCAGGCAGAGCGCGTCGAACGTGGCGGAAGTCTCATTGACGTACTCGATCAGGTCACTCTCGACAATCTCGGTGCGGGGGTCCGCGAGGGCCTGTTCGGTGAGGTCGCGCAGGGGTCCCGTGCGGTGCCAGTCGATGACCGCGGATTCGCGTTCCACGACGGTGATGCGGCCCCAGTGGTCGTCGGCGGCGGCGTGTGCGAGCGAGAAGCCGACGCCCAGGCCTCCGATCAGCACCGTTGGCAGCGGGCGGCCGTCGAGCGCGTCCCACGCCGCGTCGACGAGCCGTCGCTCCGAGCGGCCGTCCGAGGTGTCCATCAGGAAACAGCCGTTGGCGATGATCTGGAGCAGCTCGCCGTGCCGGCGCAGCACTACCTCGCCGTGCGGTCCCTCGCGACGGTCCAGGACTTCGGGGATGTCGTACGCAGTGGGCATCCGTTCATTTTGGCAGGTCCGGCGCCGGAAAACCGTTGGGTGCGCGGACCCGGCGGCTGGGAGGATCCCCTTGGGGCGAGGGGGAGTTCGTGGACGTGTTCGTGTGCGCCGGGTGCGAGGCGCCGCTGACGGCGCCGGTCCGGCGGGTCGCGCTTCCCGCGCACGCCCACGCGTCGTACGGGCACGGCCTGTTCCCGCCGCTGATGGCGCCGGGGACGTACGCCGTCGATCCCCTGCCCTCCGGCGCTCCTTGGCGGACGTACGACGACGTCGGCGCGGAGGCGGCGGCGGCCCATGGCGTGTACGCGCCGGTCCCCGCCCTGTCCGTCGGGGCGTCCGGGCGGATCGCGGTCGCGCCCGGCGACTCCCGCGGCACGGGGCTGATTCCCGAGCGGTGCGAGGGTTCCTGCCTGGGGCTGAGCGGTGAGGACGGGCCCAATCTGGCGTGTGAGCGGTGCGGCCGCGCGGTGGCGACGCGGACGGACGACTGCGGGATCTGGCACGCGGTATGGCTGGAACCGGACGCCGTACGACGCGTTCCCGGGGGTGAGGCAGCGCCGCCGCCGGACGAGCGGGCGGACCTGAGAGGTCTGCCGCCCATCGACCGGCACGGCATGTGGGACGT
Source organism: Streptomyces sp. NPDC043726 (assembly GCF_056436565.1). Lineage (NCBI taxonomy): Bacteria > Bacillati > Actinomycetota > Actinomycetes > Kitasatosporales > Streptomycetaceae > Streptomyces > Streptomyces sp. NPDC043726. The sequence continues at coordinate 151,485 of NZ_JBWKCI010000001.1, read as the reverse complement.
GCGCTGGGCGGCGGCGACGGGTGCGGCGCTGGCGCATCTGGTGGCGGTCTGCGAGGGCGGGCCGGTGGTCTTTCCACGCGGACTCCTCGCCGAGACCTTCGGCCGGGTGGCCGCCAGGATCCTCCCGCCGGCTCCCGGGGCGAGGTCCGTGGCCCTCGCCGGACCGGGCCGGACCGATGCCTCCGACATCGCCCTCGTGCCCCGCGATCCGCGCACCGGCGAACCGTGGCGGCCCTCCGTCCCGGTGCCGGCGGTCCCGCTGGCCGCGGAGGTCTGGGCGTATCTGGCCCGGCCCCCGGAGACCTCGCCGCTGCCGGTCTCCGGCACGCTTCCGGACGGCGTCCTGCGTGACGACTACCCGCTGCCGCCGCACCCGGGGTACCCCTTCCACCCGGACAAGCGGGTCTTCCTGGCCACCCTGGCGAGGCTCCCCGCCGTCCGCCGGCCACACGTCCGCGAGGTCTACGAGCGGGTGCGGACCGGCCTGAACCCCGTCCTGTGGTGAACGGTCACAGCCCCGTTCCGTCCGTCTTGATCGAGCGCAGCAGTCGGTCGGCGTACTGGCGGAAGCGGCCCACCATGTCGAAGTCCTTCGGGTTGAGCTGCCATTGGAGCTGGAGGCCGTCCATCACGGCGGCCGTCTCCTGCGAGACCTCGACCACGTCCGTGTCCGGTTTCAGTTCCCCGCTCTGCACGGCCCGGCGCAGCGAGGCGGACATGACCTCCCCCAACTCGGCGTAGCGGCGGACGAAGTAGGGGTGGGCGGGGTGCGCCACGTCGCCCGCCTCGGCCAGCAGGACGTTGAACATCCGGGTGCGGCCGGGGCGGGCCGCGTTGTGCTCGGTGAGGCGCAGCAGGCCGGCGTAGCAGGCGGTCGCCGTGGGGAACTCCTCGGCGAAGAACCGCTCCTTGTCCTGCTCCTCGGTCCGCTCCAGGACCTGGACCAGCAGGTCCTCCTTGCTGCGGAAGTGGTGGAGCAGCCCGCCCTGGGTGATCCCCACGTCCTTGGCGATGCGGGCCAGCGAGGAGGCGTGGAAGCCCCACTGGGCGAAGTGCTCGACGGCGGCGTCGAGGATGCGGGAGCGGCGCTCGTCACCGACGGCGTACGTCCTGCGGGGTTCCCTGGGCTGCATGGCGGTCACCTTAACCGAACGGCGAAATCGATGATTACACGTGTAAGTGAGCCGTGATTTCAAGTCGTGCGCAGCATGATTCTGGCCACGCGGAGAAAACCTAGTACCTACTCGGTTTCGCTGGTTCCCTTTGCTGCCAGGTGCGGCGAGGAGGCCGCTCCCCGTCCCCCTGGAGTGCCGCATGGCCGTGAGCCACGACGCCCCGCTCGGCGCGAGAACCGCTCCCTCGCCCGAGCCCACCCAGCAGGCCGCCCCCGCCAAGCTGGTCATGACCCTCGCCTTCGCCCAGTTCGGCGCCTATCTGGCCGTACTGACCCCGGTCATGGTGACCCTCGCCCTGCGGGTCAGCCAGATCGTGCCGGAGGGCGAGCGCGGAGCCGCCCTCGGACAGGTGCTGTCCGTCGGCGCACTGCTCGCGATGCTCGGCAACCCCGTCTTCGGGGCCCTGTCCGACCGCACCACCAGCCGCTTCGGCCGCCGTCGCCCCTGGCTCACGGGCGGCATGATCACCGGGCTCGCCGGGCTCGGCGTGGTCGCCCTCGGCTCGAACGTGCCCACCCTGCTGCTCGGCTGGGCCCTCGCCCAGCTCGGCATCAACGCAGCCCTCGCCGCGCTGACCTCCTGCATCCCCGACCTGATCCCGCAGGCCCAGATGGCCAGGGTCTCCGGCCTGGTCGGCATGACCATCCCGCTCGCGATCATCGCCGGCTCGGCGCTGGCCCAGGTGTTCAGCGGCTCCATGGCCCTCGCCTTCCTCGTACCCGGCGCCATCGGCCTGGTCGCGGTGGGACTGCTGGCCGCGGTGATGACGGACCGGCCCGCGCGGGCCGGGGCCTTCGCGCCGTACAGCCTCAGGGAGTTCCTGCGCAGCTTCTGGGTCGACCCGCGCAAGCACCCCGACTTCGCCTGGAACTTCGCCGGCCGCTTCCTGGTCTTCACCGGCGCCTCCTGCGTCACCAGCTACCAGGTCTACTTCCTGATGGACCGCCTCGGATACAGCGACGACGACGTCACCGGCAAGGTGTTCACCGGGACCATCGCCATGGTGGCGGCCACCGTGCTCGGCTCCGTGCTGGGCGGGCAGCTCTCCGACCGCTCCGGGCGGCGCAAGCCGTACGTCCTCGGCTCCTCGCTGGTCATGGCCGTCAGCCTGGCAATGATCGCCGGTGCGCAGTCCTTCGGGATGTACGTCGTCGCCCTGGCCGTCTTCGGCTTCGGCGAGGGGCTCTACCTCTCCGTCGACATGGCGCTCGCCGCGGCCGTGCTCCCCAACCCCGAGGAGTCCGCCAAGGACATGGGCGTGCTGAACATCGGCAACGCCCTGCCGCAGTCCCTCGTCCCCATCGCCGCCCCGGCGCTCCTCGCGATCGGCGGCGGCGACAACTACGGCGCGCTGTTCCTGTTCGGTGCCGTCGCCGCCGTACTGGGCGCGCTCGCCGTCCAGTTCATCCGTACCGTCAAGTGAGGAATGCCCCGGTGACCACACCCCCGTACCGCGACCCGCAGGTGCCCGTCGACGAGCGTGTCGAGGATCTTCTCGCCCGGATGACGCTGGAGGAGAAGGCCGGACAGCTCTTCCACACCATGGTGGCGATGAACCCCGACGGCACCCTCGCCGAGGAAGGGCCGTTCCTGCGGTCCGGCACGACGGAGCTGGTCGCCGGGCGCCATCTGAGCCACTTCAACCTGATCGGGCAGGGCAGCGCCCGCGCCATGGCGACCTGGGCCAACCGCATGCAGGAAGTCGCGGCGAGCACCCGGCTCGGCATCCCGGTCACGCTCTCCACCGACCCCCGGCACGCCTTCACCGACAACCCGGGCGCCTCCTTCAACTCCGGCGACTTCTCCGCCTGGCCCGAGCCGCTGGGGCTCGCGGCCATCGGGGACCCGGCACTGGTGGAGCGGTTCGCGGACACCGTGCGGCGCGAGTACCTGGCCGTCGGCTTCCGGGTCGCGCTGCATCCCCAGATCGACCTGGCGACCGAGCCGCGCTGGTCCCGGCAGTCGGGCACCTTCGGATCGAGCGCCGAGACGGCGGGCGAGCTGGTGCGGGCGTACGTACGAGGACTCCAGGGCCCGGCGCTCGGCCCGGAGTCGGTCGCCGCCATGGTCAAGCACTTCCCCGGCGGCGGGCCGCAGAAGGACGGTGAGGACCCGCACTTCCCGCACGGCAAGGAGCAGGTGTACCCCGGCGGTCTGCGCGAGCACCACCTGCGGCCGTTCGTGGCCGCCGTCGAGGCCGGCTGCTCGCAGATGATGCCCTACTACGGCCAGCCCGTCGGCACCGACTGGGAGGAGGTCGGCTTCGGCTTCAACCGGGACGTCCTGACCGGGCTGCTGCGGGAACGGCTCGGCTTCGAGGGGATCATCTGCACCGACTGGGGCCTGCTCACCGACGCCGAGATCATGGGGGAGCCCGCCGAGGCGCGGGCCTGGGGCGTGGAGCACCTGACGGTGGCCGAGCGCACGGCCAAGGCCCTGCACGCCGGCTCCGACCAGTTCGGCGGCGAGGAGTGCCCCGAGGTGATCGTGGAGCTGGTGCGCGGAGGTGTCGTTCCCGAGGAGCGCATCGACCAGTCCGTACGGCGGGTGCTGCGCGAGAAGTTCGTCCTCGGGCTCTTCGAGAATCCGTACGTCGATGCCGACCGCGCCGAGGAGATCGTGGGCGCCGCCGACTTCACGGCGCTCGGGGAGGCCGCCCAGCGCCGGTCGCTGACGGTGCTGACCAACGACGGGCTCCTGCCGGTCACCGGACGGCCCCGGCTGTACGTCCAGGGCGTGGACGCCGCCACCGCGCGGGCCTACGGCGAGGTCGTCGCCGATCCGGCGGACGCGGATCTCGCCGTACTGCGCCTGCGGACGCCCCACGAACCGCGGCCCGGCCTGTTCGAGTCCTTCTTCCACTCGGGGTCACTGGCCTTCCCCGACGCCGAGTTGAAGGAGATCCTGCGCCTGCTGGAGTCGGTACCGACCCTGGTCTGCGTCAACCTGGAGCGGCCCGCCGTCCTGCCCGAGATCGCCGAGCGGGCCGCCGCCCTGGTCTCCGACTTCGGGGCCTCGGACGCCGCCCTGCTCGACGTGGCCTTCGGCCGGGCCCGGCCCGAGGGGCGGCTGCCCTTCGAACTGCCGCGCTCCATGGCGGCCGTGGCGGCGTCCCGGCCGGACGTGCCCAACGACACCGAGGACCCGGTGTTCCCCCACGGCCACGGGCTCTCCGTCCCTATGCCCTGAACTCCGGGATGCCCAGCCGCCGTTCCTCCTCCGCGCTCGCCGCGTGGAGGAGGTTGGTGAGCTGGCAGGGGTCCGCGCGCAGGTCGTAGTACTCCCGGAACAGCACCTTCCCGTCACCCAGCGTCGGACGTCCGGCGCGGTCGAGGCGGGTGCGGTGGTACTCCGTGTACTGCTCCGCCCTGCCGATGTACGACGTCCAGCTGTGGATCGGCCTTTGGTCCTGCTGGTTCCACCACCACTCGGCGAGGAGGTGGCGGCGGTCGTTGTCGCGGTTCAGCAGCGAGTGGCCGTCGTGCTCCGGGTCGGGTGGGAGGCCCGCCGCGTCCAGGAAGGTGGGCGCGATGTCGATCAGCCCCGTCAGACGGTCGTCCGCGCGAGCCGAGCCCAGACCCCCGGCGGGCCAGGACAGGAGGAACGGCACCTCCAGGCTCGGGCGGTACGGCACCGACTTGCGCAGCCAGCCGTGGTCGCCCCAGCACAGGCCGTGGTCGCTGGTGAACAGCACCAGCGTGTTCTCCAACTGGCCGAGCGCGCGCAGCTTCTCGCGGAAGTCGTGCATCGCGTCGTCCACGGACAGCAGGGTGCGCAACTGGCGGGCGCGCAGGGCGCTGCCCTCGCGGAAGGTGTGGTCCGCCGCCTGGAGGAAGGGGGGCTTGTCCCGCTTGTCCGTCTCGAAGACCGAGGGGCGGCCTTCCCACGCGGGCACGCGTGCGTGGGTGTACTTCGACTCCGGGGTGTTCGCCTCGTGCGCCGCGCGCGTGGCGACGTAGGCGAACCAGGGGCGGTCGTCCGCGCGGGAGGCCTCGATGAAGGCCAGGGCGCGGTCCTTGATGACGGTGGTGTTGTAGCCGGGGATGATCCGGACGGTGCCGTTGTCGTTGTAGTGGCCGTTGAAGTAGCGCACCGGCTCCTGGAGCAGCCACTCGTCGAAGTGGGGTGGGTCGTCGTCGGTGCGCCAGAAGTTGAGGTACTTGCCGAACAGACCGGTGCGGTAGCCCGCCTCGCGCAGCCGGCGCTGGACCGTCGTGCGCTGGTCCAGGTGGTAGGGGTGGCGGGTGTCCAGGAGGCCGTGGTGCCGGGCATGGCGGCCCGACATGACCGAGGCCCGCGAGGGCGCGCACAGCGGGGTGTTGGCGTACGCCCGATCGAAGGTGACGCCGGTGCCGCCGAGCCAGTCGACGGTACGGCGGAGCGCCCACTCCGTCTCCTTCGGCTGGTCGTCGGTGAGCACCAGGAGGACGTTGGGCCGGTCGTCCGAGCGGGGGCGGCGGCTCGCCACCGGAACCGCGGTGCGGGGTGCGGCGGGGGCCGTGCCGTCGCTTCCCCGGCTCAGGGCCCACGGCAGCGCCGCCCCCGCCGCGGCCACCACCCCGCCCGCGATCAGCGCGCGCCGGGCCGGCCCCCGCCGCTGTTGCTCGGTCATCCGCTTCCCCAAGTCCCCGTGCAGCCCGGCAGATCGTCGCACAGGCTGTGAGCGAGCTCGCAGTGTGCGGTGCGTTTCTGTGAGCGGTGCGGCCAGCGGGGAATGGGAGGCCGTCGGGGATTGGGAAGCCGTCGGGGAATGGGGTGGCCCCGGCACCTGGTTGACCGAAGAAACCTCCAGGTCACCGGAGGGCCTGCGGCTGATCGCTCAGAGCGAACGACGGTCGGGGAACATTCAAGGACTCCCGTGCATTGAGTCGGCATAACTCAACTTGACTGCCGAAGGGGAGATCATGGCTTCGACGTCTACCTCGCTCACCCTGCCTGTGCTGCCGCTCGACGACGAGGTCGTGCTGCCCGGAATGGTGGTCCCGCTGGACTTGAACGACGCCGATGTACGCGCCGCGGTGGAGGCCGCCCAGGCCGCCGCCCGGTCCCAGCCGGGAAAGCCCAGGGTGCTGCTGGTGCCGCGGATCGACGGCACCTACGCGAGCACCGGTGTGCTCGGCACCGTCGAACAGGTCGGCCGGCTCGCCGACGGTGACCCGGGCGCGCTGATCCGCGGCCGTGGCCGCGTGCGGATCGGTGCCGGGACGACCGGCCCCGGCGCCGCCCTGTGGGTCGAGGGCCTGCGGATCGACGACAGCGCCCCGGACCCGCTGCCGGGACAGGTCACCGAACTGGTGAAGGAGTACAAGGCGCTCGCCACCGCCTGGCTGCGCAAGCGCGGCGCCTGGCAGGTCGTGGACCGGGTGCAGGCCATCGACGACGTGTCCGCGCTCGCCGACAACTCCGGTTACTCGCCCTTCCTCACCACCGAGCAGAAGGTGGAGCTGCTGGAGACCGCCGACCCGGTGGCCCGGCTGAAGCTCGCCACCCAGCAGCTGCGCGACCACCTCGCCGAGCAGGACGTCGCCGAGACCATCGCCAAGGACGTCCAGGAGGGCGTCGACAAGCAGCAGCGCGAGTTCCTGCTCCGCCGCCAGCTGGAGGCCGTGCGCAAGGAGCTGCGCGAGCTGAACGGCGAGGCGGAGGGGGAGGAGTCCGACGACTACCGGGCCCGCGTCGAGGCCGCCGACCTGCCCGAGAAGGTCCGCGAGGCGGCCCTGAAGGAGGTCGACAAGCTGGAGCGGTCCAGCGACCAGTCGCCCGAGGGCTCGTGGATCCGCACCTGGCTGGACACCGTTCTGGAACTGCCGTGGAACGAGCGGACCGAGGACGCCTACGACATCCAGGGCGCCAAGGGCGTGCTGGACGCCGAGCACGCCGGTCTCGAGGACGTGAAGGAGCGGATCACCGAGTACCTGGCGGTGCGCAAGCGCCGTAGCGACCGGGGCCTGGGCGTCGTCGGCGGGCGGCGCGGCGGCGCGGTGCTGGCCCTCGTGGGACCCCCCGGCGTCGGCAAGACGTCGCTCGGCGAGAGCGTGGCCCACGCGATGGGCCGGAAGTTCGTCCGGGTCGCCCTCGGCGGCGTCCGCGACGAGGCGGAGATCCGCGGCCACCGGCGTACGTACGTCGGCGCGCTGCCCGGGCGGATCGTGCGGGCCGTCAAGGAGGCCGGGTCGATGAACCCGGTGGTCCTGCTCGACGAGATCGACAAGGTGGGCTCCGACTTCCGGGGCGACCCGGCGGCGGCCCTGCTGGAGGTCCTGGACCCGGCGCAGAACCACACCTTCCGGGACCACTACCTGGAGGTGGAGCTGGACCTGTCGGACGTCGTCTTCCTCGCGACGGCGAACGTCCTGGAGGCCATCCCCGAGGCTCTGCTCGACCGTATGGAGCTGGTCCGCCTGGACGGCTACACCGAGGACGAGAAGGTCGTCATCGCCCGGGACCACCTGCTGCCGCGCCAGCTGGAGCGGGCGGGCCTGAACACCGACGAGGTCGTCATCGACGAGAGCGCGCTGCGCAAGCTCGCCGGCGAGTACACCCGCGAGGCGGGTGTGCGCACCCTGGAGCGCTCCATCGCGCGGCTGCTCCGCAAGGTCGCGGCCCAGCACGAACTCGGTGAGCGGGAGCTGCCCTTCACCGTGACGGACGGCGATCTGCGCGGTCTGATCGGGCGCCCCCACCACGTGCCCGAGTCGGCCCAGGACCCGGCGGAGCGCCGTACGGCGGTGCCGGGCGTGGCGACCGGTCTCGCGGTCACCGGAGCGGGCGGCGACGTGCTCTTCGTGGAGGCGTCCCTGGCCGACCCGGAGACGGGCGCGGCGGGTCTGACGCTGACCGGCCAGCTGGGTGACGTGATGAAGGAGTCGGCGCAGATCGCGCTGTCCTTCCTGCGCTCGCACGGCGCCGAACTGGAACTGCCGGTCGGCGACCTGAAGGACCGGGGCGTGCACATCCACTTCCCGGCGGGCGCGGTGCCGAAGGACGGGCCGAGCGCGGGCATCACGATGACGACGGCACTGGCGTCGCTGCTGTCGGGCCGGCTGGTCCGCACGGACGTCGCCATGACGGGCGAGGTCTCCCTGACCGGCCGGGTGCTGCCGATCGGCGGGGTGAAGCAGAAGCTGCTGGCCGCGCACCGGGCGGGCGTCACGACCGTCATCATCCCCAAGCGCAACGAGCCCGACCTCGACGACGTCCCCGCCGAGGTCCTGGACAAGCTCGACGTCCACGCCGTGACGGACGTCCGCCAGGTCCTCGACCTGGCCCTGTCCCCGGCCACGAGCGGCGCGACGCCGGAGGTTCCGGTGGCGGCGTGACGGACGCCACCGGTTCAGGGCGAGGGCCCGGGTCCCGTGAGGGAGCCTGGGCCCTCGTCGTGCGCTCAGCCGTACGCCAGGGCCTGGACGCGGTCCAGGGCGCCGTTGAACCTGTCGTGGTCACCGACCGTCGGCCCGGTCGAGGTGTACTGCCACATCGTGTGGTTGCTCCACCCGGCCGGCAGTGTTCCCACCGTCGTCGCGTAGCGGGCGATCCACAGGGGGTTGGCGGCCCCGAAGCCGGAGTAGTTGCCCGTGCACTGGGTCCACCAGCTCGTGGCCGTGTAGATCACGGCGTGGCGGCCCGTGCGGGCCTTGTACTGGTTCAGGAAGTCGCGGATCCAGGCGACCATGCCGGCCTGGCTCTTGCCGTAGCAGGCGGCACCGTAGGGGTTCCACTCGATGTCCAGCGCGCCGGGGAGGGTCCGGCCGTCCCGGGACCAGCCGCCGCCGTGGTCGACGAAGTAGTTCGCCTGCGTCGCGCCGGACGTGGTGTCCGGGGTGGCGAAGTGGTAGGCGCCGCGGATCATGCCGACGTCGTAGGAGCCGTTGTACTGCCGGCCGAAGTACGGGTTCGTGTAGTACGTGCCCTCCGTGGCCTTCGCATAGGCCCACTTCACGCCGCTGCTCCAAAGGGTGGACCAGGCCACGTCGCCCTGGTGGGAGGAGACGTCGACGCCCTCCGACTGGGAAGCGCGGGTGTCATGGGGCAGACCGTGGACGCCGTCGTGGGCCGCGACGCCCATACCCATGTAGGCGGAGCCCCGGTCCGGGGATTCGGCGGCCGGGGAGGGGGTGGCGAGTACCGGCGAGAGCGCGGTGAGCAGTGCTCCGACGAGGAGAAGACGGAGCGGGCCGGGTCTGTGCACGGGCATGACGTGCCTCCGAAGGCTCGGTGATGCGCTGAGACGCACGGTGCGACAAGGACGGTGCGTGAGGACGGAGGCCGGCCGGGTCGTCGTTGGCCCGCTGTTGGTCCACCGTCCGAAGATGCTGCCATGGGCATGCCAGGCAGTGCCTGTTGAGGACGCTGCGGACGGGGGTCGGCGGGTGGAAGAGGGCCTGGAGGCTGCCGTTGGTCTACGCCTGAGAAATACTGACGGAGCTGGGGCGATGGCGCCATTTGACGGAAACTTTCAGAGCTGGGAAACCGAGGCAGGGGCTGACGTGCGCGAAGACGGGAACGGCGACGGACGTCGAGTCGGATCCGGGGTGCCCGCGGGAGTGCCCGGGCGTGGTGTGGAGCAGCCCGAGTTCCTGTCCCTGGAGCGGGAGTTGACCGTGCTGCTGCGCCGGGCCCGGGCCAGCCAGGGGGAGATGGCCCGGGAGGTCCATCCGGACCTGGAGTCGGCGGCGTACGGGCTGCTGATCCGCCTGGACGAGTGCGGGCGGCAGCGCGCGACCGAGCTGGCCGCCTACATCGGCGTCGGCAAGGCCACCATGTCCCGCCAGCTGCGCGCCCTGGAGGACCTGGGCCTGGTCGCCCGCGAGCCCGACCCCGCCGACGGCCGGGCCTGGCTGGTCCACCTCACCGAGGAGGGCCGCGGGCGGGTGAGCAAGGTACGGGAGGCCCGGCGGGCCCGGTACGCCCGCCGGCTCTCCGGCTGGGACCCCCGTGAGGTCTCGGAACTGGCCCGGCTGCTCAACCAGCTGAACGAGGAGATGGAGCAGGGCTGAGCCCGCGCCCGCCTGCCCGCGATGTCGCCCTCGTCCTCCTGGCGCGCGACCCCCGGACCGCGTCCGCGTCCACTCGGGTGAATCTCGACCCAGCAGGGGCTGCCGAACCCGACGTACCGGCGGAAGAACGTCCGCGATCGACCCGCCCCGACGCCTCGGCAGGCGCCCGCCGGACCCCACCCGGCTAGAACTCCACGAACGCCACCGTCGCGTCGTCGTGCGTCTTGCTCCGGTGCAGGAACCGCCGCTCGGTGTCCGCCAGTTCCAGCGCCCGCACCCGGTCGACCAGCGCCTGCGCCCCCTCCTTGCGTACGACGCCGAAGAGGTCCCCCCAGTCACCGGCGCCGAACTTCTCCACCCAGCGCGTGGCGCCGTCCGTGCAGGCGGCCAGGGCGCGGACGCCGGAGCGGGGCAGGGTCCCGGTCACCGCCCTGGCCGCCACCGCGGGATCGGCGGCGGCCGTGAAGAAGCCGCCCTCCTTGTTGCGGAGGTCCGCGTCGACCATCGCGTCGGTGGCCAGGGCGGAGCGGGGCAGCAGGGAGAGCCGGTCGTCGAGGTACGGCGTCACGGTGCCGTCGGGCGACTCCACCAGGAGGGCCGAGTCCGAGAGGATCAGGTACTCGACGGTCTCGGGCGACCAGCGGACCATGACGACCGTCGCCTGGGGTGTCCGCGGGTGAGAAAGGTCACAGGTCTCCCGGTGCGCCTCGGCGGTACGCGCGAGGGCGAGTGACAGGGCGTCGGCGAGAGGAACATCCGGGAGTGAAACGGTCAGTTCGGTCAGCGCCCCGCCGAGGCGAGCGGTGTACCAGGGGACGGAATGCAGACAGCCCGTGCCGTCCCGGGGCGGGGTCACCCCGTCCAGGAGGACCACCGTTCCGCCCTGTCCGGAAGCGGGCAGTCCGACACTGGCGAAGTCCTCGTTGGGGCGGGCGGGATCGCCGGGCTCCGAAACAAGTTCAGTGCGCATCCGGTCAGTCTGCACGAGCCCTTCACAACGTTCGCCAAAGGCTGGCAACCGCTGCGCAATTGGCGGACTCGCGCAGGTCAACCGCCTGGTTTGGGCGGTAATGATTCACTCCGGGCAGACGTGGTGGCGAATCCTGCCACCGCCCGCCGCAGACGTCCAACCGGCCCGCCGGACAAGGTCTCCGCAAGCGCCGCGGGAACTTGCCCGCCAACTCCCCTCCGAGGTTCACTCCTTCGGGTGGCGGGTCAGGTGATGCGAGAGAACCGCCCACCGGCACTGGGAGGGTCGGGAAGCGTACCGGGCGTATGCGCCAGTTGACGGAGCGTCACCCGGGCCCATGGGTATCACGAGTTCAGGAATGCGAGCACCGGTGCAGAAGACGCGGCCTCGTCGCTCAGGCAAGCAGAAGGCCTCCGCAGGGGGCCCGGAGCACACGCCCGGCGCCACGACTGGGACCGGCACCACGGCAGGGACCGGCGCCACGACCGGGACCGGCGTCACCTCGGCCGGCAAAGGGCGGCCCACCCACGTACGCAACCGGCTCATCGTCGCCGTGGCCGTCGTCGCCGCCGCCATCGCCGCGGCCGGCGCCCCGTCGATCGTCACCGCCTCCGCGCAGCTGCACGACACCCAGGAGCTGGTGACCCTCTCCGAGCAGACCGAGGACGCCCTCGCGCTCGCCCACTCGCTGGCCGACGAACGCGACGAGGTCACCTCCTACGTCGCCGCGGGACGCCCCAAGTCGAAGGCCCCCTCGGAGCAGCGCAGCGCCCGTGTGGACCGCCTGGTCGAGGAACTGCGCGCCCACCCCGACACCCCGGCCTCCCTGCGCGCCGACCTGGACGACATCGCGGCCCTGCGCAGAGCGGCGCTCACGGGCAAGAGCAGCGCTCTCGACACGCACAAGGCGTACTCCGCCGCCCTCACCGAACTGCACGGCCTCGCCGAGCGGCTGGCCGAGGAGATGCCGCCCCGTGCGGGCTCCGGCGCCCACGCCCTCACCGAGCTCGACACCGCCGTACAACAGGCCGCCTCCACCCGGGGTCTGCTGCTCGCCGCACTGAGCGTCCCGCGCTCCACCCAGACCGTCATCGACCCGATCACCGGTCTGCCCAGCACGGTCAGCTCCTCCTCCGACGCCGACCGCAAGCAGCGCGACGCGCTCACCACCGCCGCCCAGGAGGCCCGGCTGCGCTCCGACGCGGCCCTCGCCGACTTCCGCGAGACCGCGCCGAAGAAGTCCGTCACGTCCTACGACTCCACGGTCACCGGACCGGAGGCCGAGGCCGCCGAGAAGTACCTCGCCTCCCTCACCGACCAGCCCACCCTCTCCGACGCCGAACTCGCCACCAGCGTCAAGAAACTGGACGAGGCGCTGTCCGCCCGCGTCGAGATGATGCGCGGCGCCGAGTCCGCCCTGCACGACCGGCGCACCAAGGACCTGGCCCTCCTCCGGGACGACGACGTCACCGAGCTGGAGATCCGGATCGCGATCCTCGGCGTGCTGGTGCTGCTCGCGATCGGCGTCGCGACGGGGATGGCCCGCAGTCTGACGCGGCCCCTCGCGGTGCTGCGGCTGGGCTCCGCGCGGCTGGCCGGAGCGGAGGAGCCGGCGGCACAGGAGCCGGTGCGCTTCACGGGCCGCAAGGACGAGTTCGCGAAGGTCGTCGACTCGGTCAACACCCTCCACGCCCAGGCGGTGGCCCTGCACGAGCGCATCGCGACGCTGGAGTCCGACCGCAAGCACCTCGTGGGCCAGCGCCAGAAGATGGCGGAAGCCAGGGACGAACTGCGCACGGAACTGGCGGAGTCGACGGCCCAGCTGGAACGCCTGCGCACGAGCATCGGCTCGACCTTCGTGAACCTCGCCCTGCGCACGCTGGGCCTGGTGGAACGCCAGCTGGGGGTGATCGAGGGCCTGGAGGAGCGGGAGCAGGACCCCGAGCGCCTGGCCACGCTCTTCAAGCTGGACCACTTCGCCACGGTGATGCGCCGCCACAGCGAGAACCTCCTGGTGCTGGCCGGTACGGAACACGTCCAGCACAGCGCGGGCCCGGTCCCGCTGGTGGACGTGGTCCGGGCCGCGGTGAGCGAGATCGAGCGCTACGAGCGGGTCCGCATCGCGGCGCTCCCTCCCCACGCGCACATCGCGGGCTTCGCCGCGGACGACCTGTCGCACCTGCTGGCCGAACTGATGGAGAACGCCACGTCGTTCTCCCCGCCGGACCTGCCGGTCGAGGTCTCCGGCTGGCTCCTGGAGAACGGCGAGGTGATGCTCTCCGTCCAGGACGAGGGCATCGGCATGACGGACGCCCGCATGACCCGCCTCAACGCCCGGCTGGCCGACTTCGACCCGGAGGCCTCCTACGACCAGGAGGGCGAGGAGGGTCTGGGCCTCGGCCTGTACGTGGTCGCCCGCCTGGCCCACCGCCACGGAGTCCGGGTCCAGCTGCGCGAGCAGAAGCAGGGCGGCGTGGCGGCGGTGGCGGTCCTGCCCCAGCAGCTCCTCTCCCCGGCCCCGCCCACGGCGGTCCCGGCCCCGGCCGCCCCCACCCCCGGCGCGACCCACACCTTCTCCCTCCCGGGCGCCGACGCGGAGGCCAACTCCAACGTCCTCCACGGCGCCAGGGCCCACGACGACCACCTGGTGGCCCTGGCGGAGCGGGCGGTCCGCGAGTCGGAGGAGCACAAGTCGGAGGAGCACAAGTCGGAGGAGCACAAGTCGGAGGAGCAACCGGCGAAGGCCTCCACAGACGACTCCGCAGCGGGCTCCACGGAAAGGCCGACCGAGGCCCTCGCGGAAACCACGATGGAACTCCTGGTCCCGGCCCAGCCGGAACCCGCGTCCGAAGCCGAACGCACCCCCGAACCCGAAGCCGAGGCCGACACAGAGCACGCCCGCGCCGACGACGAGGACCGGCTCACCGCGAAGGGCCTCCCCAAGCGCACCCCGAAGATCACCGCCCCCACGGAACCGCCCCGCCAGCGCAGCGGTTCCGTGGACGCCGACGCCCTCCGCCGGAGGCTCGGCGGTTTCCGCCGGGGGGCGGAGGCCGGATACCGCGACGTACAAGCCGAAATCGAAGATTCCGAAGAAGCCACGGGGGGCACAGTCGAGGAGGCAAGCAGTTGACCGCGCCCAGTACCTTCGGACTGAGCAGTGAGGCCCGCAACCTGCACTGGCTGCTGACGAACCTGGTCGAGGAGGTGCCGGGTATCGAGTCGGTCGCCGTGGTCTCCTCCGACGGCCTGCTCCTGCTCTCCTCGGACCCGGGAAGGAACGAGGAGGCCAAGGCGGCCAAACCCACGCGCACCGGCCCGAGGGGCTCCGCCGCCGACCTCGCCACCATCGTCTCCGGCATCGGCAGCCTCACCGTCGGCGCCGCCCGCCTCATGGAGTACGGCGGGGTGAAGCACACGATGGTCGCCATGGACGAGGGCAGCCTCTTCGTGATGTCGATCAGCGACGGCTCCCTGCTCGGCGTCCACGGCTCCGCCGACTGCGACATGAGCGTCGTCGCCTACCACATGGCCCTGTTCGTCGGCCGCGCCGGCCACGTGCTGACGCCCGAACTCCGCAGCGAGCTACGAAAATCCCTGGAAGCCGAGTCGACCGGGAGTCCCCGATGAGCAGCAGCGCACCGAAGAAGCTCCCCGTCCGCGGCGGCGACCGCAAGCCCGCGCGGGTCCGCCCCTACTCGCTCACCGGCGGCCGTACCCGGTTCGGCCACGTCCTCCTCGTGGAGACCTTCGTGGCGGCCCTGGAGGCCCCGCAGGAGCGCAAGGAACTGACGAAGGGTTCCCTCAGCACCCGGGTCATGCCGGAGATGCGGGCCATCGTCGAACTGTGCCGCAGGATGCGCACCGTGGCCGAGATCGCCGCGCTGCTGCGCATGCCGCTCGGCGTGGTCCGGGTGTTGCTCAGCGACCTCGCGGACCAGGGAAAGATCCGTGTGTACGGCACCGGCACCGGTCACGGCACCGGCCGTCCGGACCGCGCTCTGCTCGAAAGGGTGCTGAGTGGACTCCGTCGTCTTTGATGACACCGGTATTGCGGACCCCGATGAGGACCTGAAGTCCTGGCAGACGGACCGCACCCGGGCCCCCATAGCCACGAAGATCGTGGTGGCGGGCGGGTTCGGCGTGGGCAAGACCACGCTGGTCACCGCCGTCTCGGAGATCACGCCTCTGCAGACCGAGGCGCTGATGACCGAGGCGAGCGAGGAGACCGACGACCTCACCGCCACGCCGCAGAAGCTGACCACCACCGTGGCCATGGACTTCGGCCGCCTCACGCTCGACGACGACCTGGTGCTCTACCTGTTCGGCACGCCGGGCCAGCAGCGGTTCTGGTTCATGTGGGACGACCTGGTGCGCGGCGCGATCGGCGCGGTCGTGCTGGCCGACACCCGGCGCCTGAAGGACTGCTTCCCGGCCCTGGACTACTTCGAGAGCTGCGGGCTGCCGTACATCGTCGCGGTCAACCACTTCGACGGCAGCGAGCGGTTCGAGCCGGAGGACGTGCGGGAGGCGCTCACCATCCCCGCGCACATACCTGTCATGATCATGGACGCGCGGCGCCGGATCTCGGTCATCGAGACCCTCCTGTCCCTCGTGGGACACGCGCTGGACGAAACACCCGAGTAGGAGACCAGACCCCGTATGCGGAAGATACTCGTCGTCGGAGCCGGCCAGTCCGGACTCCAGCTCGCCCTCGGACTCCAGTCGCACGGGTACGAGGTCACCCTCATGTCCAACCGGACCGCGGACGAGATCCGCACCGGCCGGGTCATGTCGACGCAGTGCATGTTCCACACGGCACTCCAGCACGAGCGCGATCTCCAGCTGAACTTCTGGGAGTCCCAGGCCCCGAAGATCGAAGCACTCGGCGTCTCGGTGGCGGCGCCGGGCTCGTGGGCGGAGGGCCCCGCGGCCCGCGCGATCGACTGGGTGGGGCACCTCGACGGGTACGCGCAGTCCGTGGACCAGCGGGTGAAGATGGCCGGCTGGATGGAGACCTTCGCCCAGCGCGGCGGTCAGCTCGTCATCCACGGCGCGGCCGTCGGCGACCTCGACTACTTCTCCCGTACGTACGACCTGGTGCTGGTGTCCGCCGGCAAGGGCGAGCTGGTGTCGATGTTCGCCCGGGACCCGGAGCGCTCGCCGTACAGCGAGCCGCAGCGCGCCCTCGCGGTGGCCTACGTGCACGGCCTCGGCCCGCGCCCGGAGCACCCGGAGTTCGACGCGGTCCGCTGCAACCTGGTCCCCGGTGTCGGCGAGCTGTTCATCATGCCGACGTTCACCACCTCCGGCCGCGCCGACATCCTGTTCTGGGAGGGCATACCCGGAGGCCCGCTGGACGTCTTCAACGGCGTCAAGGACCCGGCGGAGCACCTCTCCCTGACCCTGGAACTCATGGAGCGGTACACGCCCTGGGAGTACGCGCGGGCGACGAAGGTCGAACTGACCGACGCGGGCGGCACGTTGGCCGGCCGCTACGCGCCCACGGTCCGCAACCCGATCGGCCGGCTGCCCGGCGGCGGGCTGGTGCTGGGCGTGGCCGACGTGGTCGTGGCGAACGACCCGATCACCGGCCAGGGCTCCAACTCGGCGTCCAAGTGCGCCGCCGCCTACCTCGCGTCCATCGTCGAGCACGGTGACAAGCCGTTCGACGAGGAGTGGATGCAGTCCACGTTCGACCGCTACTGGGACACCGCCCAGCACGTCACCAAGTGGACGAACGCGATGCTGGCCCCGCCGCCGGAGCACATCCTCAACCTCATCGGCGCGGCGGGCCAGCTCCAGCCGGCGGCGGACCGCTTCGCCAACGCCTTCAACGACCCGGCGGACTTCGAGAACTTCTTCTACGATCCGGCTAAGACCGAGGCGTACCTGGCGTCTCTGGCCTGATCCGGTCCGGGCGTACGGCTCCCAGGATCGGGTGGGACGCGATCGGCGAGATCTTGACCCGCTCGCCGGTCCTGGGGGCCTCGACCACCTCGCCCTCGCCGAGGTACAGGGCCACGTGCGTGGCGTCGCGGTGGTAGATCACCAGGTCGCCGGGGCGCAGCTCCTTCAGCGGCACCCTCGGCAGCCGGGCCCACTGTTCCTGGCTGGTGCGGGGGATGGGGGTACCGGCGTCGTTCCAAGCCTCCGAGGTGAGCCCTGAGCAGTCGTACGTCTTCGGCCCCTCCGCGCCCCACTCGTACGGCTTCCCGAGCTGCCGCAGTGCGTAGCGCACCGCCCGTTCGCCGCCGGGCGAGGGTTCGCGCTCACTGCTGAGGGCCCCCGAGGTGACGAGGTCCCGCTGGGCCCTGTCGACGCCCTTCCTCTCCAACTCGGCGATCTCGGCGAGCTGTTCGGCGCTGAGCGCGACCAGCATCTCCTGGACGTCCTTCAGCCGCCCCTCCACCTCCGCGCGGTCCTTCTTCTGCCGCTCGGCCAGCGCGAGCTGCTTGTCGAGGGCCGCGCGGGCCTTGCGGGCGAGTCCGGCGGCCTTGCGTTCGCTGCCGGTCAGCCGCCCCACCGTCTCGGCCCGCTCCCGCGCCAACTGCCCGATCACATGCCCCTGATCGAGCGCGTGCTGGGGATCGCGGGCGAGCAACAGCCGTACGTACGAGGAGATCTCGGTGCTGCTCTGGTACTGCTGCCGGGCCAGCCGCCCCGCCGCGCCCCGGCTGTCGTGCAGCGAGAGGCGGACGCGGGCGAGTTCCCCGTCCAGGCGCGCGACCTCGGCACGCTGCTTGCCGAGCTTCTCCTCGGTGGCGTTGTAGGCCTCGGTGGCGCGCTCGGCGTCCCGGTACAGCCGCTGCAGGTCCGCCAGCAACTCGGCGACGGAGGGTTCCTCGGCGGCGGGCGGCTCGGCCGCGGACGGCCCGTCGGAGACGGACGGTTGCCCGGAAACGGACGGCTCGCCGGGTTCGGGTACGGCGAGCGCGGGGACGGGCGCGAGGGCGGTGCAGGCGGCCACCGCCGCCGTACACACCAAGCGCAGAAGCCTTCCTGACACGTCATCACCTCCGGTGCGGGCAGCCTCTCTGCCCCGCACCGCGAGCATCAGGCGGGCGCTCGCCCCGCGCGCGCCGAGTGTGCGCGGTTCGGCGCAACCACGTCACCCGTCCGCGTCGTCCGGCTTGCCGCCCGGCGTGGCGTCTGGCCTCGACCACGGCCACTTGCGCTTCGGCGCCAGGAGCCCTTCGGGGTCGTAGGCGTACTTCCAGCGGCGGCTGAGCCCGACGGGCCGGCCCTCGACGCGGGGGACGCGCCGGTAGACCAGCACGGTGGGCGGGCCGCCGTCGGGGTCCGGGACGGGGATGCGGTACGTCTTGGGCGGGTGCCCGGTGATCCCCAGCAGCACGGGCAGGACGCGCCCGTCCATGGGACCGCCCTCGAAGGGGGTGTCTTCGCTCTTCACGGCACCAGTGTCAGCCATCTCCGGCGAGCGCCTGGACCAGCGCGGCGGTCTGCGGGTCGCGGGCGCCGGTCACGGAGAGGACGGCGACGAACTGGTCGACGAGCCAGTCGCGGAGTTCGTCGACGGGGGGCTGCTTGCCCTCGTCCAGCCAGAGCAGGGAGGCGGCCTCGACGGCGGTGATCCACACCTTGACGGTCATCCGGAGCCGCAGCCCGGGACCGGAGACGCCGAGGTGCCGGAGGATGTGCTCGG
Source organism: Streptomyces sp. NPDC043726 (assembly GCF_056436565.1). Classification (NCBI taxonomy): domain Bacteria; kingdom Bacillati; phylum Actinomycetota; class Actinomycetes; order Kitasatosporales; family Streptomycetaceae; genus Streptomyces; species Streptomyces sp. NPDC043726. Next base: position 132,678 of record NZ_JBWKCI010000001.1, on the reverse strand, counting down.
CGGCGGCCCGCCGGACCCCGTCGACGATGCTGGTGGTCCGGGACGTCTCGACGACACTGCCGCCCTGCAGCAGCGCGCTGAACCCGGCGTCGTGCTCGTCGACGAAGGCGAGGTACCGGTCGAGCGCCCGCCCGAGCCGGGGCAGCAGCGGCCCTTCCCGGGGCTCGTCGAAACAGAGCTGAAGCTCCTCAGCGGCGGACCGCAGGGCGGCCTCGTAGAGCTGCTGCTTGCCGCCGGGGAAATACCGGTACACGAGCGGCCGCGACACCCCGGCGGCCTCCGCCACATCGTCCAGCGACACCTCTTCGGGCGCCCGATGCGCGAACAGCGACAAAGCGGCGGCGAGCAGCTGGCTGCGCCGCTCCTCGACACTGAGACGGCGATAAGCGGGCGTAGGGGCCGGGGGGCTCATGACGTGCAGCGTAACTGTTTCGCCCGCACGCCCCCAGACGCCCGCCCCGGGCCCCGCCCAGACCCCCGCCCCGGCCCTCGCCTACGCCAGCAGCCCCGAAGACCTCCACAACCGGCGTCCGACACCGCGCAGCACCCCGATGTCGTCCAGGAAGTCCGTCAGCCGCTTCGCTCCCGTCTGCATGACCTCCCGCCGGTGGCCGCTCGCCTTCACCTGGGCCATCGCCTCCCGCTTGTCGAGGCCCACGTTCGTGTAGACCTCCGGGTTCACGAAGGCCACCGAGAACACCCGGGCGAACTCGCCGGACGTCACCCGCGTGAACTCCTGCGACCACTTCGGCGCCGTCACCATCTGCCGCCGCAACTCCTCACGGGCGTACCGGACATGCCGGGCCTCCTCCACGACATGGATCCGCGTCACGCCCCGGACCAACGGCTGCACCCGCTCGTCCGGGAACGTCAGCCGCTGCATCCAGTCCAGCACCTCCTCACCGAGCAGCGTCGCCGTGAAGGACCCCGGAGTCGTGGAGATCGTCTTGAACAGCCGGCCCAGCTGCTGATGTGCCCGGCTCACCGGGTACCACGGCGTCTCACCGCGGGAGATCAGCCGGGCGAACATCTTCGAGTGCCGGCACTCGTCCTCGATCTCGGTCAGCGCGTACCGCACATGCGCGCTCGTCGCCGCCTTGTCGTAGATGTGCCGCACCAGCAGCTGCATCAGGATCAGTTCGAACCAGATCCCCAGCGACGCCAGTGCCGCCGACTCGTGCTGGGAGAGCAGGATCCGCTGCTCCTCACCCATCCGCTTCCACAGGGGCGTGTCGTACAGCGACACCAGCTCCGGCGGCCAGAACCACTTCCCCTCCTCGAAGGGCGCGTCCCAGTCGAGCTCCTTGTCGGGATCGAAGGAATGCTTCGCGGACGAGTCGAGCAGCCGTTCGGCCACCTGCTCCCGGTCCTTGAGCAGGCCCAGCGCGTCGCGCAGGCCCGCGAGCGCGTCGGCTTCCGTGAGCGTCGTCATGGTTCTCCCAACCTGTTACCCGGGGTCACATCCTCCGTAGTCTTATGAGACTGCCTGTCAGCAAGCTCGTCAATCCCTCGCGCGCCACTTGTTGACCCCGCGTCTACCGCGCGGGAGCCTGCGAGACATGCCGACACACGACCTGTACGCCAACCCCGCGGGAGACCCCCTCTGGCAGGTACCGGCCACCGGCCAGGCACGTTTCTCCTGGGAGTACGACGACGGCCGCGACCGCCTTCTCGCCCTCTACCAGAAGGGCAAGGACAAGCAGTGGGACGGACAGAAGCGCATCGACTGGGACCTGGAGGTCGACCCCTACGACCCCCTCGGCGTCCCTGACGAGTCCATCTCCCTGTACGGCACCAAGTACTGGGCCAGGTTCAGCGACCGGGACAAGGCCGAGCTGCGCCGGCACCTCGCCTCCTGGCAGTTCAGCCAGTTCCTGCACGGCGAACAGGGCGCGATGGTCTGCGCCGCGCGCATCGTGGAGTCCGTCCCCGACCTGGACGCCAAGTTCTACTCGGCCACCCAGACCATGGACGAGGCCCGGCACGCCGAGATCTACGGCCGCTTCCTGCACGAGAAGATCGGCATGCTGTACCCGATCAACGACAACCTCCAAGCGCTGCTCGGCGACACCCTCCGCGACTCCCGCTGGGACATGCCGTACCTCGGGATGCAGGTCCTGATCGAGGGCCTCGCCCTCGCCGCCTTCGGCTTGATCCGCGACACGACCGACAAGCCGCTCCCGAAGCAGATCCTCGCCTACGTCATGCAGGACGAGGCCCGGCACGTGGCCTTCGGCCGCATGGCTCTGCGCGACTACTACCGGCAGCTCACCGACGCCGAGCTGCGCGAGCGCGAGGAGTTCGTCATCGAGGGCTGCTATCTCATGCGCGACCGCCTCAGGGGCGTCGAGGTCCTGGAGAACTTCGGCATCCCGACCGCCGAGGCCGAGGAGTACACCGAACAGTCCGAGTTCCTGGCGCTGTTCCGGCAGCTGCTCTTCTCCCGCATAGTCCCCTGCGTGAAGGACATAGGCCTGTGGGGCAAGCGCCTCCAGCAGGCCTATGTCGACATGGGCGTCTTCGAGATGGGCGACTCCAACCTGGATCTCCTCATGGCCGAGGACGAGGAGATCGCCGAGAAACTCGACGCCGAACGCTTCGCGGCGGAGGAACGGGACCGGATGGCGGAGGTGAGCCGGGCGATCGAGGACGGCCGCCGGTCTCCCGGCTCAGGAGACTAGACCGAGCAGCCGAGGCCCTCCGGCACCTCGCCCAGCAGCGGCTGCGACTCACCCGGCGGGAAGGACGTGCGCAGGGTGAAGGCGTACGGCGTCGGGCCGTTCGTGCGCAGGTGAAGCAGGCGGGACTCCGCCTCGGCGACGGTCGGGCGGTGGCCGGCCGGGACCCACCACATCGCCAGCATCGCCTCCTGGACCTTCTCGAACCACTCCCGGCGGCGGGCCAGCATCTCCCGGTGGCGGCCCTGGTACATGTACGCCGTCAGCGAGTCGGTGTCCCGCCACACCGACATGTTGATGATCAGCCACTCGTCCCCGAGGACGGGGATGTCCGTCGCGTCGCCGCCCTCGGACTGCAGACGCCACACGAATCCGTCCGCGGCGTCGGCGTCGGCGTTGACGGGGTCCAGGGCGTCCACGAAGTCCTTCAACTCCGGTGAGTCCAGCGGGAACTTGAGGCGGGCGATGTTGACTTCGGCAAGCTCGAATGCGGCAGTCATGGACCGAACGTTAGGTCGGTCGCTCCTGTCGTGGAACCCCCCGTCTCACCCATCGAGCACCGCCTTCATCACCGCCCGCGCGATCGGCGCCGCGTCCCCGCCCCCGCTGATCTCCCCGCGGTCCGCCTCGGCGTCCTCCACCACCACCGCGACCGCCACCTTCGCCTCCAGGTCCCGCTCGCCCTGCGCCCACGACACGAACCAGGCGTACGGCGTACCGGAGTTGCCGATGCCGTGCTGGGCGGTGCCGGTCTTGCCGCCGACGGTCGCCCCCGGGATCGCCGCGTTGGTGCCGGTGCCCTCGCGCACCACGTTCGTCATCAGCTCCCGCAGCTGGACGGCCGTCGACGGATGCATCGCCTGCCGGACCGTCCGGGAACCCGCCGTGGCGATGGTCGCGCCGCCCGGCCTCGTCGTCCGCTCCACCAGGTACGGCTCACGGACCTGGCCCCCGCTCGCCACCGCCCCCGCCACCATCGCCATCTGCAACGGCGTCGCCCGCGTGTTGTACTGCCCGATCGCCGACAGCGCGAGCTGCGCCCGGTCCACCGTCGTGTCGAAGGTGCTCGGCGCCACCGAGTACGGGATCCGCACCCCCGTGTCGTTGAACCCGAAGGCCTGCGCGGTGGCCGCCAGATCGGTCACCCCGACCCGCACCCCCAGCTTCGCGAACACCGTGTTGCACGACCACTCGAACGCGGCCCGCAGGGAGGCGTCCGCACACCCCTTCGCCTCGTTGGTCAGGCTCGTCGAGGTCCCGGGCAGGGTGTAGGGGTCGGGGGAGTCGGTCGGTTCGTCGACGTCCGTCACCACCCCCGCGTCCAGCGCCGCCGCCGCGGTCACCACCTTGAAGGTCGACCCCGGCGGATACGTCTGCCGTGCCGCCCGGTTGAGCATCGGTTTGTCCGGGTCCTCGTTCAGCCCGACCCAGGACCGGGACACCGTCGGACCGTTCCCCGACAGCGCCTCCGGGTTGTAGGAGGGCGTGGACACCAGCGCCAGGACCCGTCCGGTGGACGGTTCGATCGCCGCCACCGCGCCCTTGCGGCCGCCGAGTCCGTCGTAGGCCGCGCGCTGTGCCCGCGCGTTGAGCGTGGTCACCACGTCGCCGCCGGGCGCGCGGGCCCGGGTCAGGTCGCCCAGCAGCGGGAACGGCGACAGCATCGGATCCGTGCCCGACAGCACCCCGTCCTCGGTGTGCTCCAGGAACGTCGTGCCGTACACCTGCGAGGCGAAGCCGGTCACCGGCGCGTACAACGGGCCGTCCAGATAGGTGCGTTCGTGGCGCAGCTGCTCGCCGGTGTCCTTGGAGCCGGTGACCGGGCGGCCGCCGACCAGGATGTCGCCGCGCGGTGCGGCGTACCGGGCGATGGTCTGCCGCCGGTTGGCGGGGTTCTCGTCGTAGGCGCCGGACTCCACGACCTGCACGCGGGTGGCGTTCACCAGCAGCGCGGCCAGCAGCAGCGCGCAGAAGACGGCCGCCAGCCGGATGTGCCGGATCACCGGGCTTCCTCGGGGAGCGTGTCGTACTGCCGTCGTGCCGAGTCGCTCACCCGGACCAGCAGCGCCACGATCGCCCAGTTGGTGACGACGGAGGAGCCTCCCTGCGCCAGGAACGGCATCGCCATCCCGGTCAGCGGGATCAGACCGGTCACCCCGCCCGCGATCACGAAGACCTGGAGCGCCACGATGGAGGCGAGCCCCACCGCGAGCAGCTGCCCGAAGGGGTCGCGCAGGGCGAGCCCGGCCCGGTAGCCCCGCTCCACCAGCAGGCCGTAGAGCAGGAAGATCGCGGACAGGCCGGCCAGGCCCAGCTCCTCGCCCGCCGTGGCCAGGATGAAGTCCGACTTGGCGGCGAAGCCGATGAGCACCGAGTGGCCGAGCCCCAGGCCGGTGCCGAGCATGCCGCCCGCCGCGAAGGCGAACAGGGACTGGGAGAGCTGGTTCGGGCCCTGGCCCGCCTCGATGGACGCGAAGGGGTGCAGCCAGTCCTGGACCCTGCTGTGCACGTGCGGCTCCAGCCACCCGACGGCCACCGCCCCCAGCGATGCGAGCAGCAGCCCCACGGCGATCCACCCGGTGCGCCCGGTGGCGACGTACAGCAGGACCACGAACAGGCCGAAGAACAACAGCGAGGTGCCGAGGTCCCGTTCCAGGATCAGGACGCCGACGCTCAGCAACCAGATGGTGACGATCGGCCCGAGGACCCGTCCGGTCGGCAGTTGCAGCCGCCAGACCCGGCGGCCCGCATAGGCCAGCGCCCCCCGGTTCGCGGCCAGATAGGCGGCGAAGAACACCGCCAGCAGCACCTTCGCGAACTCGCCCGGCTGGATGGAGAATCCCGCGATCCGGATCCAGATCCGGGCGCCGTTCACGGCGGGGAACAGGATCGGCAGGATGAGCAGCGCGAGGGCGGCGACCACGCTGACGTACGCGTAGCGCTGGAGGACGCGGTGGTCGCGCAGGAGTACCACCGTCACGATGAAGAACGCCACTCCGAGCGTGGACCACACGAGTTGGGCGGGGGCCGCCCGGTCGCCCGGTGTCTCCAGGTCGAGTCGGTAGATCAGGACCAGGCCGAGGCCGTTGAGCAGCACCCCGATCGGCAGCAGCAGCGGATCCGCGTACGGCGCCCGCAGCCGCACCGCCAGATGGGCGACGAGCGCCAGTACACCGAGCCCGGCGCCGTAGCCGGCGGCGCCGGGCGGGACCGTGCCGTCATGGGCGAGGCCGACAGCGCAGTAGCCGTACACGGACAGCAGGACGGCCACGACGATGAGGGCCAGTTCGATGCCACGGCGCCGGGGGAGGCGTACGGCGGGAGCGGGTGTGTCCGCTCGCGCCACGGTGGTTCCGGCCTTGCTCATGTCCGGAACTTACCCAAATCGGGCGTCTTGTGCGCCTTGCGGCTCAGCACCAGCGTGGCGAGGCCCCGATGTTGTCGATGTACCGGGCGGCGCCCCAGGCCCAGGTGCCGTCCGTGAGGAGGTACCACAGCGGGTTGCCCTGGATGTTCTGGCCGACCGCCTTGCAGAAGATCTTGACGATCTCCCCGCGGTGCGCGGTCCGGATGACCTGGCCGCCCCGGTTCGGAGCGCTGCGCAGCAGCAGGGTGTTCGCGGTGACCACGCCCTTGTAAAGGCGCTGCTGGCTCCGGCTCTGGCTCTGGTTCTGGTTCTGGTTCTGGCTTTGGCTCTGGTTCTGCTGGCGGCCGCTGTCGCCGCGGGAGGAGCCCCAGTCGTCGTTCGCGACTGCGGGGGTGGCGGCCGCGGCCACGAGGGCGCAGGCGGCGACGGATATGGAGAGGCGGGAGCGCAGGGACATGAGGAGTACCTCCACGAAGGGGGCGAACTTGACTATTCGCCACATTAGGATCGGCTCCCGCTCGGCGCCCCTCACAGTGAGCCATAAGGGACGCGGGCCACTCCTGCGCCGCCTCAGGCCGGGCCCTGAGGAAGCGTCAGCACGGCCAGGGCGCCGCCGTCGGGCGCGTTCCCGAACTCCAGCCGCGCCCCGAGCACCTCGGCCTGGCCCAGCGCGATGGTCAGGCCGAGACCGTGCCCCTTCGTCCCGCCCTCGGTCCGGAACCGCTGCGGCCCGTGCTCCACGAGGTAGTCCGGGTACCCGTCCCCGTGGTCCCGCACGGTGACGACCGGACCGTCGACCGTCAGCACCACCGGTGCCCGCCCGTGCCGGTGCGCGTTCGCGAGGAGATTCCCGAGCACCCGCTCCAGCCGCCGCCGGTCGGTCTCCACCGTCACATCCCGCTCGACCACGACCTCCGTACGGTCCCCGGCCGCCCGCACCGCCCGCTCGGCCAGCGGCCCCAGCTGCTCGGCGTCCACGTCGAGGCGCTCCCGGCCCATGTCCAGCCGGGAGATCTCCAGCAGGTCCTCGGTGAGCGTCCGCAACGCCGCCACCCGGTCCCGCACCAGTTCCGTCGGGCGCCCCGGAGGCAACAGCTCCGCCGCCGCGTGCAGCCCGGTGAGCGGGGTGCGCAGCTCGTGCGCCACGTCCGCGGTGAACCGCTGCTCGGCCTGGAGCTTGCCCTGCAGCGAGGCCGCCATGGAGTCCAGCGCGGCGGCCACCGCGGCCACCTCGTCCTGGGGGCGCGTCGGATCCTTCGTCCGGGGGTCGTCGACGCGTGCGTCCAGGTCGCCGCCGCTGATCCGCCGGGCCACCTGGGCCGTGGTGTGCAGCCGCCGGGTCACCCGGGTCACCGCGAGGGCGCCCACCAGCAGCGTGGTCCCGATCGCCAGCGCCGAGGACCACAGGATCGCCCGGTCCAGACCGTCGATCGTGCGGGCCTGCTGCGAGTAGTCCACCTGCACCGCCAGCGCCCGTCCGCCGTCGGCCGGGCCCGCCGCCCACATCGTCGGCCGGCCCTCGTGATCGGCGACCATCGTGCCCCGGTCCCCGGACACCGCGAGATCCCGCAGACCTCCGGGCAGCCCCGCCGGATCGACGCCCGCCCCCGGCATCAGCCGGTCCCCGGCCTCGAACGCCGTGGTCGCGTCGGTCAGCCGGTCCAGCGCCTCGCCGCGGGCCCGCCCGACGGTCTGGTTGGTCACCGAGACATGCACCAGCACGCCGATCAGCGCCGTGAGCGCGCAGCACATCACGGTGATGAACACGGCCGCCTTGGTGAACAGCGTCCCGGCCCAGCGGGGCAGCGCGAGCCTCATCGGCCGCTCGCGGACTCGGACGGGCGCGCGCTCGCGGAAGGCGACGGCTTCACCGAGCTCTCGTGCTCCGGCTTCACCGAGCTGTCGTGCTCCGGCTTCACCGAGCTCTTGTGCTCCCCGGTGCGCAGCATCTCGTCGTGGGTCAGCAGCATCGCGTTGGCGTCGGCGTCCCAGGTCCACTGGAGCCGGTACTCGTACCCGGCGACCTCCGAGGGCGCGCGGACGATGACGGACCGCCCGGCCAGCTCGACCGCGCTGACGGCGTCGTCGTAGGACATGACCCGCACCAGCCGGTGCTTCTGGACGGTGTAGACGCGGATGGCGGTCAGCCCGTCCGGCAGCAGCCGGAAGCCGAGCGTCAGGTCCTCGTGGCCGTCGCCGTTCAGGTCGCGGTAGTACGGCGTCAGCACGGGACAGCGGGCCTTGTCGCCGCCCGGGCCGCAGTCGGCCATCCGGTCGGCCGTCTGCCGGTACGGCGCCTTCGCGCCCGCGTAGTCGCCGGGGTGATCGGCGATCTCGGCCCGCACGACCGCGACCGGGTCCACCTCCCGGATGTCGTCACCGGGCACCTCGACGCCCTTGACGACCTCGGTGGTCACCTCGCCGATCTCGAAGGCCGGGCTGGACGCGGGGGTCAGTTCCGGCCACAGCCGGGCCGGGCTGACCGCGGTCGGGGTGGCGCCCGCGCCCTGGAGCCCCCCGGCGTCACCGCAGCCCGCCGCGGTCGCCAGGAGCAGGGCGACGGCGACGGTCGTACGGACACGGCTGAGGGGCACGGTGCTCCTGCGGTTCTGAGGTGAGCGGTGGCCCCGTACACCTTATTCGGAGGGAAGTCCCTTTTGCCCGCCCGGGTCGATCACTCCGTGAGCTCCTCCAGGAGGCGGGCGGTCGAGAGCCCGGCACGCAGGTACTCGACGAAGAGGTCATTGTGCAGGGCCCAGGGCGAGCGCCGGGACCGTATCAGCCGGATCGCCTCCTCCGCGGAGTGCCCCCGCCGCACCAGCGTCTGGGCGATGACGAGCCCCGACCGGTTGTAGCCGTGGAAGCAGCGCACGAGCACGGACCGCCCCGCGTCCAGCGCCTCCCCGGCGGACTGCGCGAGGCGGATGACCCCCGCGAGCTGCGTCCCGTCCAGCGGCCCGTCCGGAATGGGCCACACATGGTGCTCCACCTCGCCGTCGGGCCCGTGCCCGGGCAGCCGCAGCAGGGTCTGTACGAGATCGAACTCGTCCCGCACGACGACGAACTCCACCCGTCCCGACACCGCCTGGAACTCGTGCCCGCCCATCCACAGGCCGGGCACGATCTCGTCCCACGGGGTGTCCGGAGCAGGAACGTCGGGTTGCTTCCCGCGGGTACGCAATTGGCGCCTCCCCCAACTTCCCCTCCCAACTCCTCTCAAAGGTAACCGGGTTCTTGCCCCTGGAGCACCCCGCCTGTTCCCATGGTCAAAGGGGTGATGGTGCATGAGCGGACTGCGTGTCGTGCCGGCCTGGCGCCACGGTCAGGAACGTTTGTACGTCTGCCTCACGGACGGCAGGAACATCGCGTGGTACGACCGTGAGGCGGCCAGGGTCAACCTGCTCAGCGACGAGCGCAGGGAGGACGTCCTGGAGGCCCTGGGCCCCTTCCTGACCGGCCCGGTGACGGTGGGCCCGCCGCCGGTCCCGACCCCGGCGGAACTGGCCCGCCTCACGCTCCACCCGGACGACGACCTGGCGCCCAACCGCCCCGGCGAGGCGCTCCTGATCGCCCTGGACCGGGACCCGGGGCCGGCCCGCCGCCTGCGCACGGACCCCAGGCGCCACGCGCTCGCCGCCGAGCAGACGGTCGGCGAGGCCCTGGACCGCCTGGACGGCGCGGGCTGGCACACCCTCCACTCGATCCCGCTGCCCGGCGGCGCCCGCATCCACCATCTGGCGATCGGCCCGGCGGGCCTGTTCGCGATCCACTCCCTGTACGCCCGCAAGCAGCGCGTCAGGGTGGCGGACCCCATGGTCACGGCGGCCCGCCGGGAACCCCGGCCACTGCTGCGCCGCCTGCGCGCGGAGGCGGACCGGGCGTCCTACGCCCTGACCGCCGAGGTCCACCCGGTCCTGTGCCTCGCGGGCCCGGCGGACGTCTCGGTGACGGCCCCGGTCCGCGAGGTCCGCGTCCTCCAGGACACGGGCCTCGGCGAGCTGGCGAGGCAGGGCGGGGTCCTCAAACCGGCGGACGTGGAGGCGCTGCACGCGATGGCGCGGGACCGGAACACGTGGGGGAGGGTCTAGTCCACCGGCCCGAAGCAGTGGTCCAGGGCGAACTTACCGATCTCCCGTCCCATCCCGTTGCCCACCCTGCCGCTGGTCCGGTAGCGGATCCCGCCGAGGACCCGGGCGTCGATCGCGTGGCGGTTGAACTCGGCCGCGGTCCTGTACGTCCGCGTGTCGAGCACCGTGATCGCGGCCCCGTCGATCGCGCAGTGACCACTGACGTAGTCCGGATACGGCGGCGTACGCGGCAGCGGCTCCCAGTCCGGGTCGGCCGTGGTCGCCGCGTTGTCGTCCGTGTCGGCCCTCCGGATCGCCGTGACGGGCCGCCGCTGCGCATGGGTGAAATTGGCGTTCCACGCCGTGATCGCCGCGTCCGCGGTCGCCGTGTTGGCCGCCGCGAACAGCCGGGCTCCGTCCACGATGTCCAGCCCGCGCCGCTCGATGTGGTCCCGGACCGGTCAGCGCCCGGGGAGTGCCGTGGCCCGGTCCGGGTCGAGCAGCGGTGCCAGCAGGTCGCCGTAGTCCTGGATCCGGGGGGCGAGGTCCGGTGCGGTGAAGGCGAGCTGCGCGGGGGAGCCGCACTGCTCGACCTCGGCCCAGGTGACGGGCGCGGAGACCCAGGGCTCGGGGCGGGCGCGCAGGGTGTAGGGGGTGGCCGTGGTCTTCCGGGCGGCGTTCTGGCTCCAGTCCACGAAGACCTTCCCGGGCCGCAGGCTGCGGGTCATCCGGTGCAGGGCGAGCCGGGGCATGGCCTGCTCGGCCTCCACGGCGAGCTTCTTGGCGTACTCCGACACCTCGTCGGAGGACGAGCCCCGGACCGCGGCCAGCAGATGCAGCCCCTTGGAGCCGGAGGTCTTCGCGTGGGCCTCGATCCCGTCCGCCGCGAGCCGTTCGCGCAGCCACAGGGCGACCTCGCAGCACTCCACGACCGTCGCGGGGGTGCCGGGGTCCAGGTCGAAGACCAGCCGGTCGGCGGCGCCGGGCGCCTGGGCGACCCACTGGTGGGTGTGGAACTCGGTGACCAGGTTCGCCGCCCACATCAGACTCGGCAGATCCTGCACGAGGACCATCCGGGCAGGGCCCTCCGAACGGGGGACCTCGGCGGTGGTGACCCACTCGGGTGTACCGGGCGGCACGTTCTTGGTGAAGAAGACCTGTCCGTCCGGCCCGTCCGGGTAGCGCAGGAAGGAGACCGGCCGGTCACGCAGATGGGGCAGCAGCACTTCGGCGGTGGTGGCGTAGTAGTGCAGCACCTCGCCCTTGGTGAAGCCGGTCGCCGGGTACAGCACCTTCTCCAGGTTGCTGAGCGCGAGCCGTCGCCCCTCCACCTCTGTGATCGGCGTCATACGATGAGAATCCCATGGAAATAGGATGAAGAGATCTTAAGTCGCCTCAAACCCGGCGAAAGGGTGCTGCACGTGAGATCCATCTGGAACGGTGCCATCTCGTTCGGTCTGGTCAGCATCCCGATCAAGGTGGTGAACGCGACCGAGAGCCACTCGATCTCCTTCCGCCAGATCCATACGGAGGACGGCGGCCGCATCCGGTACCGGAAGTTCTGCGAGCTGGAGGACCGGGAGGTCACCCAGTCGGAGATCGGCAAGGGGTACGAGGACGCGGACGGCACGATCGTGCCGATCACCGACGAGGATCTGTCCCAGCTGCCGATCCCGACGGCGAAGACGATCGAGATCGTGGCGTTCGTGCCGGAGGACCGGATCGATCCGCTCCAGATGGACGCGGCGTACTACCTGGCGGCGAGCGGTGCCCCCGCGGCGAAGCCGTACACACTCCTGCGGGAAGCCCTCAAGCGCAGCAACAAGGTGGCGATCGCCAAGTTCGCCCTGCGCGGCCGGGAACGCCTCGGCATGCTCCGGGTCGTGGGCGACGCGATCGCCATGCACGGTCTCCTCTGGCCGGACGAGGTGCGTGCCCCGGAGGGCGTGGCGCCGGACGTGGACGTGACGGTCCGCGACAAGGAGTTGGACCTCGCGGACGCCCTGATGGACACGCTCGGCGAGGTGGACCTGGAGGACCTGCACGACGAGTACCGCGAGGCGGTGGAGGAGGTCATCGCCGCGAAGGCCGCCGGCGAGACCCCGCGCGAGACCCCCGAACCGGCCAAGGGCGGCAAGGTCCTGGACCTGATGGCGGCCCTGGAGAAGAGCGTCCGTGAGGCCAAGGAGTCCCGGGGCGAGGAACCGGCGGAGGTGAGACACCTTCCCCGCAGCAAGTCCACCCCGAAGCAGCCGACGGGCACGAAGTCGACGGCGAAGAAGACGGCGGCGAAGAAGACGGCGTCGGCGAAGAAGTCGACCTCGAAGTCGGCCCAGGCGGCGAAGAAGACGACGGCGAAGAAGACGACGGCGAAGAGCACAGCCAAGAAGACACAGGCGAAGAAGACGACGTCCCGAAAGCGCTCGGCGTAGGCCTCGACGCACTGCCGAGCGTGCTGCTTCCGTCACGTGGAGGAGACGATCGTGCGGAGCCTGCCGATCATCGAGCACGTGGAGGAGACGAACGTGCAGAGCCTGGCGATCATCGAGGCACCGTCCGTACTGGGCCTGCGCCCGGGCGGCGTGACCCACCTGCCGACGGCGCTACGGCGGGCAGGACTGCTGGACGGCTTCCAGGTGGCCCTGGCGCGGCGCCTCGAACCCCCCGAGTACGACCCCGTCCGCGACCCGGAGACGGGCGTCCTCAACCCCGCCGGAATCGCGCGCTACTCGACCGAGTTGGCCGACGCCGTGACCACCGCCCTCGACCAGGACCTCTTCCCGATGGTCCTCGGCGGGGACTGCACCGTCCTGCTGGGCAACCTCCTGGCCCTGCGCCGCCGCGGCCGGCCCGGACTCCTGTTCCTGGACGGGCACACGGACTTCTACCAGCCGTCAGCCGAGCCGAACGGCGAGGCCGCCTCCATGGAACTCGCCCTGGCCACCGGCCGGGGCCCGGCGGTCCTGACGGACCTCGAAGGCCGGGGCCCGCTGCTCCGGGACGAGGACGTGGTGGCCTTCGCCTTCCGGGACGAGCCGGAGTCGGCGGAGGCGGGCATGCAGCCGCTGCCCCAGGCCCTGCACGCGATGAACCTGACCGAGGTCCGCGCACTGGGCATCGAGGCGGCGACAGCCCAGGCCCTCGCCCGTCTCCCCACCCCCTACTGGACCCACCTGGACGCCGACGTCCTGGACGACACCCTCATGCCGGCCGTCGACTACCGCCTCCCCGGCGGTCTGAGCTGGGCGGAACTAGGCCACGTCCTGACCACGGCACTGGCCGACGACCGCTGCCGGGGCCTGGACGTCACGATCTTCAACCCCCACCTGGACCCCACCGGCACGATCACGGCCCGTTTCACGGAGTGCCTGCGCGTGGCGCTGGCCGCGAGGGCGGCTAGTTAGTCGGACACTTCGGCCGTCGGGTCAGTCCGAAGGGGCGCCGAACCACTGGGACAGCCGGCCCTCGAGCTCCCGCTGATCATCGCCTGCCCAGACCACGTGCCCGTCCGGCCGCAACAGCACGGCGGGCACGTCGAGTTCCTCGCTGACGTCGATGACGTGGTCGACCCGGTCCCCCCAGCCGGCGACAGAGAACCGCCCCGTCCGGTCGAGCAGCAGCCCGCGCCCGGCGTGCATCAGCCCGTACAACCGCCCCCGCTCCTTCAGCTGGACGTCCCGCATCCGCCGCCCGACGAGGTCATGCTCCTCGCCCAGGTCGTAGCGGACATCGACCGCGGTGATCAACCCGGTGACGTACCGGTTCACGTCCTCGAAGTCCATGAGCTTCGAGAACAGCTCCCGCAGCGCGGTCGCCCCCGGGTCGGTGCCCAACAGGGTGATTTGGGCGCGGGTGTTGTTCAGCACGGCGGCGCCCACCGGGTGCCGTTCGGAGTGGTAGGTGTCCAGCAGCCCCTCCGGCGCCCAGCCCGCCACGGCCGCGGCGAGCTTCCAACCGAGGTTGAAGGCGTCCTGGACGCCGAGGTTCATCCCCTGGCCGCCGGTCGGCGGATGGATGTGTGCCGCGTCGCCCGCCAGCAGCACCCGCCCGACCCGGTACCGCTCGGCCTGCCGGGTGGCGTCCCCGAACCGAGAGAGCCAGCGCGGCGAGTGCACCCCGAAGTCGGTGCCCGCGACGGCGATCAGCCGCTCCTTGAACTCCTCCAGCGTCGGCGCGCCCCGGTCCTGGGAGACACCCTCGGCGGGCACACCGATCCGGCACACCCCGCCCTCCTGCGGAATGACGCCGAACCGCAGCTGGGTCTTGCGGACCTCAGCGACGACCGCCGCGATCGTCTCCGGGTCAGCGGTCACCTCCATGTCCCCCAGCAGCGTCTCCACGGTGGAGGCGGTACCCGGGAACCCGACCCCGATCAGCTTGCGCACGGTGCTGCGCCCACCGTCGCACCCCACGAGGAACCGCGAACGCAACCGCGTACCGTCCGCCAGCTCGACGCTCACCCCGTCGTCGTCCTGACTCAGCCCGACCACTTCCTGCCCGCGCCGGACGTCGGTACCGAGTTCGAGGGCCCGCTCACCGAGCAACCGCTCACTCACCGGCTGCGGGGTGGCGAGACCGTAGGGATGCGCTGTGTCCATCCCCTCCGGCCAGCCTTTGACGACCCCGCCGAAGAGCCCCCCGACCTGGAACTTCTCACTCACCGCGAGGAACCGGTCCAGCAGCCCCCGCTGATCCATGATCTCCACACTGCGCGCGTGCAGTCCCTGCCCCCGGGACTCCTTGGTGGGCGCGTCCAGCTTCTCCAGCACGACGACGTCCACGTCGTGCAGCCGCAGCTCACTGGCGAGCATGAGCCCGGTAGGCCCCCCGCCAACCACGATCACATCAATCATCAGAACCCCAATTCCCCCTGGTCACGGCCATCGAGGAGGGAATTCTGCGCCAGAGAGGTGACCTTGCCGCAAGGCCCCCCGTCGGCTATAAGTTAAGAGTGGCAAGGAGCGCATCGACCTCCTTGCCTTTCTCATGCCCGCGGTGGTCTGAACGCGGCGAGTCCATCGCCGTGTTGCAGCGTCGCTGCCAACAACCGGCGACCGCCGCGGCTCACGCAAGCGAACGCTGAGAAAAACGAAAGAGGACGGGAGCCAGTGAAACTGACTCCCGCCCTCTTCTGTCGGCATCCGCACAGTTCAGAGCCAGATTCCTGCTGTCTGACCGGCGAGTGCCCCCGGCAGGATTCGAACCTGCGCACACGGCTCCGGAGGCCGTTGCTCTATCCCCTGAGCTACGGGGGCGTGTCGGGCGCCTTGCTTGGCGGCGACGGGTAGAACCCTACCAGCTCTGACAGGGTGTTCATGAACGGGTTTCCGGGAGGGTCGGGTCGTCCGCACGGGGTGGAAGTGGGCAAAACCCGGACGCGGTGGCCGGTCCGGACCTACTCTCAACATGTGCCAGGCGCGTCGGGCCGGGTGCTTGTTGTGGACGACAACAAGGTCATCCGGCAGCTGATCAGGGTCAATCTCGAGCTGGAGGGCCTCGAGGTCGTGACCGCGGCCGATGGTGCCGAGTGTCTGGATGTGGTGCATCAGGTGTGTCCGGACGTCGTCACCCTCGACGTCGTCATGCCCCGGCTGGACGGACTGCGCACCGCCGCGCGCCTTCGCGCGGATCCCCGTACTCGGGACCTGCCCCTCGCCATCGTCAGCGCCTGCACTCAGTACGAGGTCGACGGCGGCCTCGATGTCGGCGTCGACGCCTTCCTCGCCAAGCCCTTCGAACCCGCCGAACTCGTCAGCCTCGTACGCAAGCTGATCGAGCGGAAGCGCGGCGGGACGGGCGAGAGCGAGGGTGAGGGTGGTGGACCTCTCTTCGGCGGGGTTCTCGGAGCCGCCGCCGATCGGCGTTGAGCGCAGCGGCTCGCGTTGACTCCTGAGCTCCCTGAGCCGTTCGGGCACCGGCCTGTCCACATCCCGGACCATCGTCCAAACCCGCTCGCTTACCCACCCCCCTTCTCCCATACGCTTGTCCCGTGACCCCCGTCGAGCTCTCCCGTACCGTGCTGCGCGCGGTGCGTCGTGCTGTCGATGACGGGGAGCTGGACGTGGCCGTGCCGGAGCGGGTTCTCGTGACCGTGCCCGGGGCCGGTGGCTGTGGGGATTACGCCACCAACGTCGCCCTTCAGCTCGCTCGATCCGCCGGGCAGCCGCCCCTGCGCGTCGCCGAGATCCTGCGCCCGCACCTCGTCGGAGCCGACGGTGTCGCCGACGTCGTCGTCACCGGGCCCGGATTCATCAACTTCAGCCTCGCCGGCCAGGGCTCCCAGGGCGTCGGTCTCGTCGAGGAGATCCTGCGGCGCGGACCGCGGTACGGGTTCGCCGAGCGGCCCACCGGGCAGGTCGTGCAGCTCCACTGCCCCCACGAGGTCCGGGCCGCCGTCGTCATGGACGTCTGCGCGCGGTTGCTGCGGGCTCAGGGTGCTCTTGTACGTACCAGCTGCGCGGCCCCTCCCGAGGCCGCCTGGGAGGACGTGCTCGGTGTGCGCGTCGACGCCTGCGGACGGCCCGGCGCACCCGCGCCCCTCGACGTCAACGTACGACCCGTCCCCGCGCCCGCCGATCCGCTCCCGCTCGGGCGGGACGCCGCCCGCTGGGCGCTGCTCCACCCCGCCGCCCACGACCGGCCCCGCATCTCCGACGAACACCTCGTCCAGCGCGAGGCCAACCCCCTCTTCCGGGTCCGTTACGCCCACGCCCGCACCCGGGCCCTGACCCGCAACGCCGCCGACCTCAACTTCTCAGCGGAACCGGGACCGACCCAAGCCCCCACCGGGCCGACCCAAGCCCCCACCGGGTGGACCCAAGCAATCGCCGGGCCCACCGACGCCCTGACCGCGCCGGCCGACGCTGTCATCGCGCCGCCGACCGAGACCTCCAGCAGGCGGACCCCAGCCCTGACCGGGCCGGCCGAAGCCCCCACCGGGCGGACTCGCGTCCTCGCCGGGCCGACCCAAGCCCCAACCGGGCGGACCCAAGCAATCGCCGGGCCCACCGACGCCCTGACCGCGCCCACCGACACCCTGACCGCGCCGACCGACGCCGTCACCCCGTCGTCGGCCGAAGCCCCCACCCCACCGCCGGCCGAAGCCCTCACCCCACCCTCGGCCGAAGCCCGCCCCACGCCGGCCGAAGCCCGCCCGGTGCCCGCCGAAGCCCGCCCCGTGCCCGCCGGCGCCCCCCTCCTCGCCCTCCTCGCCGACCACCCCCGCATCCTCGCCCAAGCCGCCGCGCACCGCGCCCCCGATCGTCTCGCCCGGCACCTCGTCAGCGTCGCCGATGCCGTTCTCGTCCTTCTGCCCGCCGTGCTGCCGCGCGGTGCGGAGAAACCCTCGGCCGCCCACCGTGCCCGGCTCGCGCTCGCCGAAGCCGCCGGGGCGGTGCTGGCCGGTGGCCTGTCCCTGCTCGGCATCGACGCACCCGAACACCTCTGAGGAAGCCAGAAGAGTCATGAGCCGTTCCGCACACCCCGCCGGGCCCCGGCACGCCGATGTCCTGCCCGAGGGGCACTACTCCGCGCCGCCGGCGGACCTCAACGCCCTCGACGCCAAGGTGTGGGCCCAGACCGTCACCCGTGACGAGCACGGCGTCCTCACCGTCGGCGGTATCGACGTGAACACCCTCGCCGAACAGCACGGCACCCCCGCCTACGTCGTCGACGAGGCCGACTTCCGGGCCCGGGCGCGGGCCTGGCGCACCGCGTTCGGCCATGACGCGGACGTCTTCTACGCGGGCAAGGCCTTCCTCTCCCGCGCCGTCGTGCGCTGGCTGCACGAGGAGGGGCTCAACCTCGACGTGTGCTCGGGCGGCGAACTCGCCACCGCCCTCTCCGCCGGCATGCCCGCCGACCGCATCGCCTTCCACGGCAACAACAAGTCCCCGGAAGAGATCGAGCGCGCCATCCGCGCCGGCGTCGGGCGCATCGTCCTCGACTCCTTCCAGGAGATCGTGCGCGTCGCCCACATCGCTCGCGAGCTCGGCAAGCGGCAGCGCGTGCAGATCCGTATCACCGTCGGCGTCGAGGCCCACACCCACGAGTTCATCGCCACCGCCCACGAGGACCAGAAGTTCGGCATCCCACTGGCCGGTGGGCAGGCCGCGGAGGCCGTGCGGCGGGCGCTTCAGCTCGACTCGCTGGAGCTGATCGGCATCCACTCGCACATCGGCTCGCAGATCTTCGACATGTCCGGGTTCGAGGTCGCCGCCCACCGCGTCGTCGGGCTGCTCAAGGACATTCGCGACGAGCACGGTGTCGAGCTGCCCGAGATCGACCTCGGTGGCGGCCTCGGCATCGCCTACACCAGCGACGACGACCCCCGCGAGCCGCACGAGATCGCCAAGGCGCTCACCGAGATCGTCACCCGCGAGTGCGAGGGCGCCAGGCTGCGGACGCCGCGGATCTCCGTCGAGCCGGGGCGGGCCATCGTCGGTCCGACGGCCTTCACGCTCTACGAGGTCGGCACCATCAAGCCGCTCGACAACCTTCGTACCTACGTCTCCGTCGACGGCGGCATGTCCGACAACATCCGTACGGCGTTGTACGACGCGGAGTACAGCGTCGCCCTCGTCTCGCGCACGTCCGACGCCGGGCCCATGCTGGCCCGGGTCGTCGGCAAGCACTGCGAGAGCGGGGACATCGTGGTCAAGGACGCGTTCCTGCCGGCCGATCTGGCACCGGGTGACCTGATCGCCGTACCGGCGACCGGGGCCTACTGCCGGTCCATGGCCAGCAACTACAACCACGTGCTGCGGCCGCCCGTCGTCGCCGTGCGCGACGGCGAGTCCCGCGTGATCGTCCGCCGGGAGACGGAGGAGGACCTCCTGCGTCTCGACGTCGGCTGAGCCCTCGCAGCGAGCACAGTACGAGAGCGGCGGAAGATCTTCCGGTCTCCGCCCTTCAACATACTGAAATAGTCGTCTCACGATCCGGACCAGGGATAGAAACTCCGGTCCGGTGAGTGAGACTGGTCCAACCGCAGAAGTAAAGGAAACGAGGTCGGATGATGCGTACGCGTCCGCTGAAGGTGGCGCTGCTGGGCTGTGGAGTGGTCGGCTCAGAGGTGGCGCGCATCATGACGACGCACGCCGACGACCTCGCCGCCCGCATCGGAGCTCCGGTGGAGCTCGCCGGTGTGGCCGTACGGCGGCCCGACAAGGTGCGCGAGGGCATCCCGCGCGAGCTGATCACCACCGACGCCACCGCACTCGTCAAACGCGGCGACATCGACGTCGTGGTGGAGGTCATCGGCGGTATCGAGCCCGCCCGCGCCCTCATCACCACCGCCTTCGAGCACGGCGCCTCCGTGGTCTCCGCGAACAAGGCGCTGCTCGCCCAGGACGGCGCCGCCCTGCACGCCGCGGCCGAGGAGCACGGCAAGGACCTCTACTACGAGGCCGCCGTCGCCGGTGCCATCCCGCTGATCCGCCCGCTGCGCGAGTCCCTCGCCGGTGACAAGGTCAACCGCGTGCTCGGCATCGTCAACGGCACGACCAACTTCATCCTCGACAAGATGGACAGCACGGGGGCCGGCTACCAGGAGGCCCTCGACGAGGCCACCGCCCTGGGGTACGCGGAAGCCGACCCCACCGCCGACGTCGAGGGCTTCGACGCCGCCGCCAAGGCCGCCATCCTCGCCGGCATCGCCTTCCACACGCGCGTCCGCCTCGACGACGTCTACCGCGAGGGCATGACCGAGGTCACCGCCGCCGACTTCGCCTCCGCCAAGGAGATGGGCTGCACCATCAAGCTGCTCGCCATCTGCGAGCGGGCCGGGGACGGCCAGTCCGTGTCGGCCCGGGTGCACCCGGCCATGATCCCGCTCACGCACCCGCTCGCCTCCGTGCGCGGCGCGTACAACGCCGTCTTCGTCGAGTCTGACGCCTCCGGTCAGCTCATGTTCTACGGCCCCGGCGCGGGCGGCTCCCCGACGGCCTCCGCGGTCCTCGGCGACCTCGTCGCCGTCTGCCGCAACCGGCTCAGCGGCACCACCGGACCCGGTGAGTCCGCCTACGCCGCCCTCCCGGTCTCGGGCATGGGCGAGGTCGTCACGCGCTATCACATCAGCCTTGACGTCGCCGACAAACCGGGTGTTCTCGCCCAGGTGGCGACCGTCTTCGCCGAGCACGGTGTCTCGATCGACACGGTTCGGCAGCAGGGCAACAACGGCGAGGCGTCCCTCGTCGTCGTGACCCACCGTGCGTCCGACGCGGCCCTCGGCGGCACCGTCGAGGCGTTGCGCAAGCTCGACACCGTGCGCGGTGTCGCCAGCATCATGCGGGTTGAAGGAGAGTAACCAGCAATGACCCACCAGTGGCGCGGAATCATCGAGGAGTACCGGGACCGGCTGCCGGTATCCGACACCACGCCGGTCGTGACGCTCCGCGAGGGCGGCACGCCGCTCGTGCCCGCGCAGGTGCTCTCCGAGCGCACGGGCTGCGAGGTCCACCTGAAGGTGGAGGGCGCGAACCCCACCGGTTCCTTCAAGGACCGCGGGATGACCATGGCCATCACCCGGGCCAAGGAGGAGGGTGCGAAGGCGGTCATCTGCGCCTCCACCGGCAACACCTCGGCCTCCGCGGCCGCTTACGCCGTACGCGCGGGCATGGTCTCGGCCGTTCTCGTCCCGCAGGGCAAGATCGCGCTCGGCAAGATGGGCCAGGCGCTCGTCCACGGCGCGAAGATCCTCCAGGTCGACGGCAACTTCGACGACTGCCTGACCCTCGCCCGCGCGCTGAGCGACAACTACCCCGTGGCGCTGGTCAATTCGGTCAATCCGGTGCGTATCGAGGGTCAGAAGACGGCCGCGTTCGAGATCGTGGACATGCTCGGCGACGCCCCCGACATCCACGTCCTGCCGGTCGGCAACGCGGGCAACATCACCGCGTACTGGAAGGGTTATCGGGAGTACGCCGCCGACGGCGTCGCCACCCGCACCCCGCGCATGTGGGGCTTCCAGGCCTCCGGTTCCGCGCCCATCGTGCGCGGTGAGGTCGTCAAGGACCCCTCGACGATCGCCACCGCCATCCGGATCGGCAACCCCGCCTCCTGGCAGTTCGCGCTCGCGGCCCGGGACGAGTCCGGCGGCCTCATCGACGAGGTGACGGACCGTGAGATCCTGCGCGCGTACCGGCTGTTGGCCTCCCAGGAGGGCGTTTTCGTGGAGCCGGCGTCCGCCGCGTCCGTCGCCGGTCTGCTGAAAGCCGCCGAGCTGGGCAAGGTCGACCCGGGCCAGAAGATCGTGTGCACCGTCACCGGCAACGGCCTGAAGGACCCCGACTGGGCCGTCGCCGGCGCCCCGCAGCCCGTCACCGTCCCCGTCGACGCGGCCACGGCGGCCGAGCGGCTGGGCCTGGCCTGATCAGCGGCACACGGGGGGTGCACAGGGGGCATACGACACGCATCGTGCGCCTCCTGTGCGCCCTATGTCGCCACAGAACCTTCCTTCGATAGGCTGTACTGAACCCGCCCGCTGCATATGCCTCCGCGTATGGCGGGGTGCCGCGCCGTCTCCACGGCGCACAGGGTCTTCGTACGTCATCGAATGTCTTCGACAATCACGCAGCTCAAGGAGAGTCATCGAGCGATGGCCGGTCCAGCCTTCCGCGCCGCCGCCGTCCGGGTGCGCGTCCCCGCCACCAGCGCCAACCTCGGCCCGGGCTTCGACGCCCTCGGCCTCTCGCTGGGGCTCTACGACGACGTCGTCGTCCGGGTGGCCGACTCCGGGCTGCATATCGACATCGCGGGTGAGGGCAGCGAGACGCTGCCGCGTGACGAGAGCCACCTTCTCGTACGCTCTCTGCGCACCGCCTTCGACCTGCTCGGCGGACAGCCGCGCGGTCTTGAGATCGTCTGCGCCAACCGCATCCCGCACGGCCGCGGCCTCGGTTCCTCCTCCGCCGCCATCTGCGCCGGCATCGTCGCCGCGCGCGCGGTGACCATAGGAGGCGAGTCCCGTCTGGACGACGCCGCGCTGCTGGAGCTGGCCACCGAGATCGAGGGCCACCCCGACAACGTCGCGGCCTGCCTGCTCGGCGGTTTCACGCTCTCCTGGATGGAGTCCGGCGCCGCCCGGGCGATCAGGATGGATCCCGCCGATTCCATCGTTCCGGTGGTTTTCGTGCCCGGAAAGCCGGTCCTCACCGAGACCGCGCGCGGCCTTCTCCCGCGCACCGTGCCGCACGTCGACGCCGCCACCAACGCGGGCCGTGCCGCCCTGCTCGTCGAGGCCCTCACCCGGCGCCCCGAGCTGCTGCTGCCCGCCACCGAGGACCGTCTTCACCAGGAGTACCGCGCCCCGGCCATGCCGGAGAGCGCCGCGCTGGTGGAGCGGCTGCGCGCCGACGGGATCCCCGCGGTGATCTCCGGAGCGGGCCCGACCGTACTGGCGCTGGCCGACGACGACAGTGCCGACAAGGTGGCTGATCTGGCAGGCGAGGGCTGGGCCGCGAACCGGCTCGAGCTCGACGCCCAGGGAGCGAGCGTGCTGCCGCTTGCGCCCTGACACACGGTTGCCGGATTTCGAGAGGGGGAATGTTTGTTGGATCCGGTAGTGTTAACCTCAAGTCTGCACCCGACCCCACCATGGCGAGGTGCTTTGTGTCCCCGTCCGGGACAGACATTCTTCCGGGAGCCTCCCAAGCCGCACTGTGTTCCGTACGACGTACGCGGGCAGTACCTCGTACGCGAGCACTGAGCGACTCGCCGGGCACGCTCCGGAACCGGTGCGACCAAGCCACGTGACACGGACACTCGGTGCCACGGCTTTGGGAAGCGCCATCACCAGATATCTCTTCCGCCGCTTTGGCGGACCACCGCCCCGGCCGGTCCACGACAAGGACCGAAGCCGGACAGCACAACCGGTCGCCGAGCCAGACAGGCCGACGTCCGCTCCAGGGAAGGACCCTTCGTGAGCGACACCACCGATCTGATGGGCGCACGTGTCGAGGAGACCGCTGCCGCGCCCGCCACGGACGCCTCCGCGCCTGCCACCGGTGCCGGCTCCCGGCGGCGCCGCGGTACCGGCCTCGAGGGCATGGTGCTGGCCGAGCTGCAGCAGGTCGCATCCGGCCTCGGCATCCGGGGCACCGCGCGCATGCGCAAGAGCCAGCTGATCGAGGTCATCAAGGAAGCGCAGGCCGGAGGGGGTGCCGCGGCCCCGAAGGCCGAGGCCGCCACCGAGACCAAGCCGAAGCGCCGGGCCACCTCCAAGGCCCGTACCGGCGATGACGCGCCCGCCAAGAAGGCGGAGAAGGCCGAGGCGCCCGCCGAGAAGGCCGTGGCGCAGCAGCAGATCGAGATCCCCGGCCAGCCGGCCTCCGACGACGCGCCCGCCGAGCGCCGTCGTCGCCGTGCCACCGCCGAGGTCGGCGCCCCCGCGGCCGCCGCGCCCGAGACGGTCGCCGCCGAGGCCAAGAGCGAGCCGAAGGCCGAGACGCCGGCCCAGCCGCAGGGCGACGCCGGTGACGGCGGCGAGGGCCGCCGCCGGGACCGCCGTGAGCGGGGCCGGGACCGTGAGCGCGGCGACCGTGGTGACCGCGGTGACCGCGGCGAGCGCCGCAAGGGCGACGACCAGCAGGGCGGCCAGCGCGGCCAGCAGCAGGGGCAGCAGCAGGGTGGCGGCGGTCGTCAGGACCGTGGCCAGGCGCAGCAGGACGACGACGACTTCGACGGTGGCCGTCGTGGCCGTCGCGGGCGTTACCGCGACCGCCGGGGCCGTCGTGGCCGCGACGAGATGGGCGGCCAGGAGCCGCAGATCAACGAGGACGACGTCCTGATCCCGGTCGCGGGCATCCTCGACATCCTCGACAACTACGCCTTCATCCGTACCTCGGGCTACCTGCCCGGCCCGAACGACGTCTACGTCTCCCTCGCCCAGGTCCGCAAGAACGGCCTGCGCAAGGGTGACCACGTCACCGGTGCCGTGCGTCAGCCGAAGGAAGGCGAGCGCCGCGAGAAGTTCAACGCGCTGGTGCGGCTGGACTCCGTCAACGGCATGGCGCCCGAACACGGCCGTGGCCGCCCGGAGTTCAACAAGCTCACCCCGCTGTACCCGCAGGACCGGCTCCGTCTGGAGACCGACCCGGGTGTGCTGACGACCCGGATCATCGACCTCGTGTCGCCGATCGGCAAGGGCCAGCGCGGTCTGATCGTGGCCCCGCCGAAGACCGGCAAGACCATGATCATGCAGGCGATCGCCAACGCGATCACGCACAACAACCCCGAGTGCCACCTGATGGTCGTCCTGGTCGACGAGCGTCCGGAAGAGGTCACCGACATGCAGCGGTCGGTCAAGGGCGAGGTCATCTCCTCGACCTTCGACCGCCCGGCCGAGGACCACACCACGGTCGCCGAGCTCGCCATCGAGCGCGCCAAGCGTCTGGTGGAGCTGGGTCACGACGTCGTCGTGCTGCTCGACTCGATCACGCGTCTGGGCCGTGCGTACAACCTCGCCGCCCCGGCCTCCGGCCGCATCCTGTCCGGTGGTGTCGACTCGACCGCCCTGTACCCGCCGAAGCGCTTCTTCGGCGCGGCCCGCAACATCGAGGACGGCGGCTCGCTGACCATCCTCGCCACCGCGCTGGTGGACACCGGGTCCCGCATGGACGAGGTGATCTTCGAGGAGTTCAAGGGCACGGGCAACGCCGAGCTGAAGCTCGACCGCAAGCTCGCGGACAAGAGGATCTTCCCGGCGGTGGACGTCGACGCGTCCGGTACCCGTAAGGAAGAGATCCTGCTCGCCCCCGACGAGCTCGCCATCGTCTGGAAGCTGCGCCGGGTGCTGCACGCGCTCGACCAGCAGCAGGCGGTGGAGCTGCTGCTCGACAAGATGAAGCAGACGAAGTCGAACGCCGAGTTCCTGATGCAGATCCAGAAGACGACGCCGACGCCCGGCAACGGCGACTAGTCGCCGCCGCTTCGAAAAAAGCCGATCCCCGTCACAGCAGTGACGGGGATCGGCTTTTCGGCGCTGAGAGGAAGGGGTGCATCAGGCGCCTCTTCCGACTCATGCACCTCTGGGGGGACTTCCTTGTCCACGACCCGGTCCGGCAGTGGCCGTCACAGACGCCGGATACGTATCGCGCTTCCCGTCGCCGCCGCAGGCATCGCCGCGGCCGTCGGCGCCGCGCTGCTGACCTCGACCGCGGGCGCCGCCTCGGCTGAGCCGAACCCGCCCGCGATCACGAGCGCCGGCTCGCCCACGCTCGCCGAGCTGGAGCAGCGCGTCCTGGGGGCCGCCGCTCACGACGACACCGCCGGAGTCTCGTCCGCCAAGTCGTCGTACAGCAGCTCCTCCACGATCGACGCGAAGATCATCGGCGGCACCACGACGACCATCACGAACGCGCCGTGGATGGCCCAGCTCTGGTACCAGGACGAGACGAACGGGGTCTACTTCTTCTGCGGCGGCGCCGTCGTCTCGCCGACGAAGATCCTCACCGCCGCGCACTGCATCCAGGGCTACAACTGGAAGGCGTACGGCGCCGTCGTCACCGGCACCGCGCAGCTGCCCGACAACGACCTGAACGGCGGCACCGCCACCGCGGTCCGGCGCCAGTGGAACCACCCGTCCTACAGCTCGCGGACGATCGACAACGACATCGCGGTCCTCACGCTGGGCAGCCCCGTCACGGCGCCCCCGATCCGGATGGCGACCGCCACCGAGACCGCCGCCTACACGGCCGGCACCAGCGCCAAGGTCTACGGCTGGGGCCGGACCAGCTCCACCAGCCAGGACATCTCCCCGACGCTGAAGACGGCCACGCTGCCGATCCAGTCCGACGCCACCTGCTCCGGCGCCTACGGCGCCGACTTCGTCAAGGGCCACATGGTCTGCGCCGGCAACCCGGCCAGCGGCAGCGACTCCGGTACGACGACCGCCTGCAACGGCGACTCCGGCGGCCCGCTCGTCGTCAACAACCGCATCGTGGGCGTCGTCTCCTGGGGCGTGCAGGACTGCGTGGCCAAGGGTGCCTACAGCGTCTTCGCCAAGGTGCGGACGTACGTCGGCGCGGCCTACCCGCGCGTCGACGACAGCAACCTCAGCCTCGACCACAAGGCCGACCTGTGGGTGCGCAGCTCCTCCACCAAGACCGGCTACGAACTGGACTCCACGGGCAGCGCGTTCGGCGCCCGTGAGTCGTGGGGCAACTGGAGCGCGTACAACGTCGTCCTCCAGAACGACCTGAACCGCGACGGCTTTCAGGACCTGCTGGTCCGCCGGAGTTCCGACGGAGACGTCTACTGGAAGCACTGGGTGCCCGCGAGCGGCTCCTGGGCCACCTCGAAGGTCGCCGACAACTGGGCGACCCGCACCCGGATCGTCACCCCCGGCGACCTGACCGGCGACTACCTGCCGGACCTGGTGTCCGTGGACTCCGCCGGCAAGGCGTGGCTGTACCCGGGCAAGGGCAACGGGACCTTCTCGTCCCGCGTGCAGATCGGCACCGGCACCGGCTGGAGCCAGTACGACGTCCTGGTCGGCCACGGTGACTTCTCCGGCGACGGCAAGGCCGACCTGGTCGCCCGCACGCGCAGCAACGGCTACGTCTACCTCTACAAGGGCACCGGCTCGGCCTCGGCGCCGTTCTCGTCCCGCGTGAAGGTGCGGACGTGGAGCAGCACGTCGTACAACAAGGTCGCCGCGGTCGGCGATGTCAGCGGTGACGGCAAGGCCGACCTCCTGGCCCGTACGCCCGGCGGCACGCTGTACCTCTACAAGGGCACCGGCAAGGCCACCAGCGAGATCTTCGCCACAAGGATCTCGGTCGGGACGACGTACAAGCAGTACGACATCTTCGGCTGAAAACGCAGGTGAGAGACGTTCGCCCGAAATAGTTCGGTACGCACTGTGGCCACCTTTTCACAGGGTGGCCACAGTGCGTTGTGCAACCCTTTCCCGAGTTTCGCCGTCTGACCTGGCGGAGCGACGATGGTGCGGTACAGGTCTTCGGACCACGCCTGGCCCTGAAAGCAGGGGGTAACCGACCGGACGAGAACCGAGGAGCACATGTCCGCCGAGAGCACGCCGGAGTCCGGCATACCGGGTGACACCGGCACCGCGGGTGCGCGCCGCCGCGCCAAGGGCCGGCGCCGCAAGCCCCGCGACAAGAAGCGCAAAGGTCTGCTGATCATGGCCTGGACGGCCGCCGGGATCGTCGTCCTGGGCGGCACCGGAGCCGGGTTCCTGTACTTCAAGCTCAACGGCAACATCAACAGCGTCGACATCGACCAGGCCCTCGGCACCGACCGCCCGGAAAAGGCCGACAACGGCTCGGAGAACATCCTCGTCCTCGGCTCCGACACCCGCTCGGGGAGCAACCAGAAGCTCGGCGGCGGCCCCGACGACGGCAGCGCCCGCTCCGACACCGCGATGATCGTCCACGTCTACAAGGGCCACAAGAAGGCCAGCGTGGTCTCGATCCCGAGGGACACCCTCATCGACCGTCCCGAGTGCACCGACACCGACGGCAACACCCACGACGCCGCGTCCGGCGTGATGTTCAACTCGGCGTACTCCACCGGCGGGGCCGCCTGTGCGGTGAAGACCGTCGAGTCGATCACCGATCTGCGCATGGACCACTACCTGGAGGTCGACTTCAGCGGCTTCCAGAAGCTGGTCGACGACCTCGGCGGCGTCGAGATCACCACCACCGAGGACATCAACGACGACGACAGCCACCTGAACCTGAAGGCCGGCACCCACCAGCTGGACGGCGAGCAGGCCCTCGGCCTGGTGCGCACCCGGCACGGCGTCGGCGACGGCTCCGACCTCGGCCGGATCCAGCTCCAGCAGGCCTTCATCAAGGCGCTGATCAACCAGGTCAAGGACGTCGGGCTGTTCACCAACCCGAAGAAGCTCTACGACCTGGCGGACACCGCGACCAAGACCGTCACCACCGACTCCGACCTCGGCTCGGTCAACAAGCTCATGTCGTTCGCGAACGGCCTCAAGGGCATCAGCGCGAGCAACATGACGATGGTCACGATGCCGGTCCAGTACGACCCGGCCGACGGCAACCGCGTCCTGGTCGAGGAGACCAAGGCCGCCCAGGTCTGGAAGGCCCTGAAGAACGACCGGGCGATCCCGAAGTCGGCGACCGAGGGAACGGCCACGGGCACCGCGAAGGACGTCGTCAGCTCCTCCTGAGCGCCTCGCCGGGGCCCCGGGAATAGATCACCTGTGCCCCCCGTTTTGGGGGATGGCCCCAGTCCTGGCAGACTGGTACGTCGGCTCCGGTTCACGCTTCCGCATCCCGCGGCGGCGACCCGGCGCCCTCCCGAAACTAGGAGACTCCCTTGAAGCGCGACATCCACCCCGAGTACGTCGAGACGCAGGTCAGCTGCACCTGTGGCGCGTCGTTCACCACCCGCAGCACGATCTCCAGCGGCACCATCCGCGCCGAGGTCTGCTCCGAGTGCCACCCGTTCTACACGGGCAAGCAGAAGATCCTCGACACCGGTGGCCGTGTGGCCCGCTTCGAGGCCCGCTTCGGCAAGGCTTCCGCCGGCTCCAAGAAGTAGCGAGCCCCATTTCGCCGGTCCACGGCCACACCCTCCCGGGGTGTGCCCGGGACCGGCGTTTTTGGTCGCCCTGCCACTTCCCTTCGTACGCATTTCAGGAGCCGAAAGATGTTCGAGGCCGTCGAGGAACTCGTCGCCGAGCACGCCGATCTGGAGAAGCAGCTCGCCGACCCGTCGGTCCACGCCGACCAGGCCAACGCGCGCAGGCTGAACAAGCGCTACGCCGAGCTCACCCCGATCGTCGCCACGTACCGCA
The DNA here is from genome assembly GCF_056436565.1 of Streptomyces sp. NPDC043726. Classification (NCBI taxonomy): domain Bacteria; kingdom Bacillati; phylum Actinomycetota; class Actinomycetes; order Kitasatosporales; family Streptomycetaceae; genus Streptomyces; species Streptomyces sp. NPDC043726. The sequence continues at coordinate 103,776 of NZ_JBWKCI010000001.1, read as the reverse complement.
CCTGGAAGCAGACGGGCGACGACATCGAGACCGCGCGTGAACTCGCCGCGGACGACCCGGACTTCGCCGCCGAGGTCAAGGAGCTGGACAAGCAGCGCGAGGAGCTGACGGAGAAGCTGCGCCTCCTCCTCGTCCCGCGCGACCCCAGCGACGACAAGGACGTCATCCTCGAGATCAAGGCCGGCGCAGGCGGCGACGAGTCCGCCCTGTTCGCCGGTGATCTGCTGCGCATGTACCTGCGTTACGCCGAGCGCGTCGGCTGGAAGACCGAGATCATCGACGCCACCGAGTCCGAGCTGGGCGGCTACAAGGACGTCCAGGTCGCCGTGAAGACCAAGGGCGGCCAGGGCGCCACGGAGCCCGGACAGGGCGTGTGGGCCCGGCTGAAGTACGAGGGCGGCGTGCACCGCGTGCAGCGCGTCCCGGCGACCGAGTCCCAGGGCCGTATCCACACCTCCGCGGCCGGTGTGCTGGTCACGCCGGAGGCCGAGGAGGTCGACGTCGAGATCAACCCGAACGACCTCAGGATCGACGTCTACCGCTCCTCCGGGCCCGGCGGACAGTCCGTCAACACCACGGACTCCGCCGTGCGCATCACGCACATCCCCACCGGAGTGGTCGCTTCCTGCCAGAACGAGAAGAGCCAGCTGCAGAACAAGGAGCAGGCACTGCGTATCCTGCGCTCCAGGCTGCTCGCCGCGGCGCAGGAGGAGGCGGAGAAGGAAGCCGCCGACGCCCGCCGCAGCCAGGTCCGTACCGTCGACCGCTCCGAGAAGATCCGTACGTACAACTTCCCGGAGAATCGCCTCTCGGACCACCGCGTCGGCTTCAAGGCGTACAACCTGGACCAGGTCCTGGACGGCGACCTCGACGCGGTGATCCAGGCCTGTGTGGACGCGGACTCGGCCGCGAAGCTTGCCGCCGCATAGAAGGCACGTACGAGTACTTCCGGAGGACTTGCGTGAACCTGCTGCTCGCAGAGGTGGCTCAGGCCACCCAGCGGCTGGCCGACGCCGGCGTGCCCTCGCCGCGCAACGACGCGGAGGAGCTGGCCGCGTTCGTGCACGGCGTGAAGCGGGGCGAGCTGCACTCCGTGAAGGACGCGGACTTCGACGCCCGGTACTGGGAGGTCATCGCGCGCCGTGAGCAGCGCGAGCCGCTCCAGCACATCACCGGACGGGCCTTCTTCAGGTACCTGGAACTCCAGGTCGGTCCCGGCGTCTTCGTGCCCCGCCCCGAGACCGAGTCGGTGGTGGGCTGGGCCATAGACGCCGTCCGCGCGATGGACGTCGTGGAACCGCTCATCGTCGACCTGTGCACCGGCTCCGGCGCCATCGCGCTCGCCCTCGCCCAGGAGGTGCCGCGCTCGCGCGTGCACGCCGTGGAGCTGTCCGAGGACGCCCTGCGCTGGACCCGGAAGAACATGGAGGGGTCCAGGGTCGACCTGCGGCAGGGCAACGCCCTTGACGCCTTCCCCGACCTGGACGGCCAGGTCGACCTGGTCATCTCCAATCCGCCGTACATCCCGCTGACCGAGTGGGAGTACGTGGCGCCCGAGGCACGCGACTACGATCCCGAACTCGCCCTGTTCTCGGGGGAGGACGGCCTCGAACTCATCCGCGGCCTGGAACGCACCGCGCACCGGCTGCTGCGCCCCGGCGGAGTCGTCGTCATCGAGCACGCCGACACCCAGGGCGGCCAGGTGCCGTGGATCTTCACCGAGGAGCGGGGCTGGGCCGACGCGGCCGACCACCCCGACCTCAACAACCGCCCCCGCTTCGCCACGGCCCGCAAGGCCCTGCCGTGAGCACCACCCAGACCTTTCAGCAGTACGTGTACGAGGAGGCCCGCTAGATATGGCACGGCGATACGACACCAATGACGCGACCGACCGCACGACCGGTCTGCGTGAGGCCGCGTCCGCCGTCCGCCGTGGCGAGCTCGTGGTGCTGCCGACGGACACCGTGTACGGCATCGGCGCGGACGCCTTCTCCAAGGAGGCCGTGGGCGATCTGCTGGAGGCCAAGGGCCGGGGCCGCAACATGCCCACGCCCGTGCTCATCGGCTCCCCGAACACCCTGCACGGTCTGGTCACCGACTTCTCCGAGCTGGCCTGGGAGCTGGTCGACGCGTTCTGGCCGGGCGCGCTGACGCTGGTCGCCAAGCACCAGCCGTCCCTGCAGTGGGACCTGGGCGAGACCCGGGGCACGGTCGCCGTGCGCATGCCGCTGCACCCGGTCGCCCTCGAACTGCTGACCGACGTCGGCCCGATGGCGGTCTCCTCGGCGAACCTGACCGGGCACCCGGCGCCGGAGGACTGCGACGCGGCCCAGGGCATGCTCGGCGACTCCGTCTCCGTGTACCTCGACGGCGGCCCGACCCCGGGCAACGTCCCCTCCTCGATCGTCGACGTCACCGGTGAGGTGCCCCTGCTGCTGCGCGCGGGCGCGCTCTCGGCCGAGGAGCTGCGCAAGGTCGTACCCGACCTCGAGGTGGCGAATTGACAGCCCCTGACGCGGGGCGTGGCATAGGCAACGGGGAACGTGCTGCGGAGATCACGACCACCTTCGTCGGGCTTCCGCGCGACAGCTTCCGCATCCTCCATGTCAGCACCGGCAACGTGTGCCGCTCGCCGATCACCGAGCGGCTGACCCGCCATTTCGTGGCGGAGCGGCTCGGCGTGCTCGGCGGGGCGCTGGTCGTGGAGAGCGCGGGCACCTGGGGCCACGAGGGCGCGCCCATGGAGGCCAACGCGGAGACGGTCCTCGCCGACTTCGGCGCGGACTCCTCCGGTTTCGTCGGACGGGAGCTCCTGGACGAGCACGTGATCCGGGCCGACCTGGTCCTGACGGCGACCCGGGACCACCGCGCCCAGGTCGTGTCGATGGGCCACTCGGCGGGCCTGCGCACCTTCACCCTGAAGGAGTTCACCCGCCTGGTGCGGGCCATCGACCCGGCGACGCTGCCCCCGCTGGAGGACGGCGTCGTCGAGCGCGCCCGCGCCCTGGTCCGCGCCGCCGCGGCCCTGCGCGGCTGGCTGCTCGCCCCGACGGCGGAGGCGGACGAGGTCTTCGACCCGTACGGCGCCCCGCTGACCTTCTTCCGCTCGATCGGCGACGAGATACACCAGGCCCTGGACCCGGTGGTGACGGCCCTGACCGGAGTACCCACCCGGACATAGCCGAGCGAACCGCCCACACCGGGCCTACATTGGGCTTACGTCACCAGGGCGAGTGAGCCGCAGGGGCTCAGGCGCCCCGGAGGCGAACCGCCATCGAAGATCGTCGCCCCGGAGCCCACCATGTCGGTCACCCCTGTCCTAGAGGCCGATGTCCTGCGTCGGCAGGATCCCGAGCTGGCGGAGATCCTGCTCGGTGAACGGGACCGGCAGGCGACCACCCTGCAGATGATCGCCGCCGAGAACTTCACCTCGCCGGCCGTGCTGGCCGCGCTCGGCTCGCCGCTGGCCAACAAGTACGCGGAGGGCTATCCGGGGGCCCGGCACCACGGCGGCTGCGAGATCGTCGACGTCGCCGAACGGATCGCCGTGGACCGGGCGAAGGCGCTGTTCGGGGCCGAGCACGCCAATGTGCAGTCCCACTCCGGCTCGTCGGCCGTGCTGGCCGCGTACGCCGCCCTGCTCCGGCCCGGCGACACCGTCCTCGCCCTCGGCCTGCCCTACGGCGGCCATCTCACCCACGGTTCGCCCGCCAACTTCTCCGGCCGCTGGTTCGACTTCGTCCCCTACGGCGTCGACGCGGAGACCGGGCTCGTCGACCACGACCAGGTGCGCGCCCTCGCCCTGAGCCACCGGCCCAAGGCGATCGTGTGCGGGTCCATCGCCTACCCCCGCCACCTCGACCACGCCTTCTTCCGCGAGGTCGCCGACGAGGTCGGGGCGTATCTCATCGCCGACGCCGCCCATCCCATCGGGCTCGTCGCCGGGGGAGCGGCGCCCAGCCCGGTGCCGTACGCGGACATCGTGTGCGCCACCACCCACAAGGTGCTGCGCGGGCCGCGCGGCGGGATGATCCTGTGCGGCGCCGAACTGGCCGAGCGGGTCGACCGGGCGGTGTTCCCCTTCACCCAGGGCGGCGCGCAGATGCACACCATCGCCGCCAAGGCCGTCGCGTTCGGCGAGGCGGCAACACCCGCCTTCACCGCGTACGCCCATCAGGTGGTCGCCAACGCCCGGGTGCTGGCCGCCGGCCTCGCCGAGGAGGGGCTCGTCGTCACCACCGGAGGCACCGACACCCACCTGATCACCGCCGACCCGGCGCCGCTCGGCGTCGACGGCCGCACCGGCCGCGGACTGCTCGCCGCCGCCGGGGTCGTCCTGGACTGCTGTGCCCTGCCGCACGGCGACGCCCGCGGCCTGCGCCTGGGCACGGCCGCCCTGACCACTCAGGGCATGGGGGAAGTGGAGATGGCCCGGATCGCCGTGCTCATGGCAGAGGTGCTGCGCGGCGAGACCGAAGCGGTGCGCGCACGTGAAGAAGTACGGGAGCTGGCCGGGGGATTCCCGCCCTATCCCGGCTGAGCCGGGGCAGGCGGTCGGGCATGCACAGCCACTCGTGCAACCATCGTCGCTACCCGGAAGTCCCCAACCATATGCGTGCATCGCTAGGGTGTGGGGCTGAGATGGCCAGCGAGACCTGTGGGGAAGCCCGTGCGTGAATACCTGCTGACGCTCTGCATCACGGCCGCGGTGACGTACCTGCTCACAGGGCCGGTGCGGAAGTTCGCGATCGTGGCCGGAGCGATGCCGGAGATCCGGGCGCGTGACGTGCACCGGGAACCCACTCCGCGGCTCGGCGGTATCGCCATGTTCTTCGGCCTGTGCGCGGGCCTGCTGGTCGCCGACCATCTGGCGAACCTCAGCACGGTCTTCGAGAACTCCAACGAGCCGCGTGCCCTGCTCTCGGGCGCCGCGCTGATCTGGCTGATCGGTGTCCTGGACGACAAGTTCGAGATCGATGCCCTGATCAAGCTGGGCGGCCAGATGATCGCCGCCGGCGTCATGGTCATGCAGGGTCTGACGATCCTGTGGCTGCCCATCCCGGGTGTGGGCTCGGTCGCACTCACCCAGTGGCAGGGCACCCTGCTCACCGTCGCGCTGGTCGTCATCACCATCAACGCGGTCAACTTCGTCGACGGCCTCGACGGCCTCGCGGCCGGCATGGTCTGCATCGCCTCGGCCGCGTTCTTCCTCTACGCCTACCGGGTCTGGGTGTCGTACGGCATCGAGGCCGCCGCCCCGGCCACGCTGTTCTCGGCGATCCTGATGGGCATGTGCCTGGGCTTCCTGCCGCACAACATGCACCCGGCGCGGATCTTCATGGGCGACTCCGGCTCGATGCTGATCGGGCTCGTGTTGGCCGCGGGTGCGATCTCCATCACGGGACAGGTCGACCCGGACGCACTGAAGCTGTTCGCCGGCTCGGAGAAGGCGGCCGTGCACCAGACGGTGCCGGTCTACATCCCGCTGCTGCTGCCGCTGACGATCATCGCGATCCCGGCCGCGGACCTGGTGCTGGCCATCGTGCGGCGCACCTGGCGGGGCCAGTCCCCGTTCGCGGCGGACCGGGGCCACCTCCACCACCGGCTGCTGGAGATCGGCCACTCCCACAGCCGGGCCGTCCTCATCATGTACTTCTGGTCCGCGCTGATCGCTTTCGGGGCGCTGGCCTACTCGGTCAACTCGGCGTCCATGTGGATCGTGCTGGGTGTGGTGTTCCTCAGCGCCATCGGACTGATCCTGCTGCTCCTGCCGCGCTTCACGCCGCGCACCCCGCGCTGGGCCGAGGCCTTTGTGCCCCCGCGCTATCGCCGGCGCGGGGCCGTAGCGGAACCGGCGGCGGCCACTTTGCAGACCGGCTGCGAGGAATCGCACGAGGAGCGCACTCCGGTGGCCGCCGGGGTGGCCTCGGTCAACGGGGCGACCGCTCTGGGCGCCCGTTCGCGCTTCCTGGACCGGCGGAAAGCCGAGTCGTCGCGCTGACGGCAAGGTAAGAATCTGACTAGAGCATTGCCAATTCGTGGGGGAACGAAGCAGTGCAATACCAGACAAAGAGGCGCCGTTCCTGCACATACGCGCACTGTCACTCTCATGTGTGACAGCGAGCACACCTGCCAGGTAAAGACCTCATCAAATAGTTTGTGATACGGTTCACGAGAACCCGGGACAGTGCCGAAGGACCCCAGTGCGAGGGTCCATCGGAGTGAGGTTCTCTCTCAGTCCGGGACTACGCTCGTCCATGACGACACCCCTGCCCCCTGTGAAAGCGGAGTTGCCGCCATGCCGTCCAATGACGCCCGGAACCTTCTGCAGATCGCTGTGCCCACAGCGGCTGCCGGCGCGATCGTCGTCGCCGTCAGCGCTGCGGTGGCCGGCGGCAAGGGCGCGCTCGGCGCGGTGATCGGCACCTTGCTGGCCATCCTGTTCATGGGGATCGGCCTCTACGTCCTGCAGTGGACGGCAAAAACGCTCCCGCAGCTGTTCCAGGCCATGGGGCTGATGCTCTACGTCGCCCAGCTCCTGCTTCTTCTGATCTTCGTCGCCCTCTTCAAGGACACCTCTCTCTTCAACGCGAAGACGTTCGCGATCTCGCTCGTCGTCGCAACCGTCGTGTGGATGGCCGCGCAGGCTCGCGCGCACATGAAGGCCAAGATCTTCTACATCGACCCGGACTCCGCGAAGAGTGAGAAGACCGAGAAGACAGGGCCGTCGTCGTGAGGGGTAGGGGCGGGATAAAGGGCGGGGAGAACTCCTGCTATCGTCCGGTGCCAACTGCGGCATCGCGGGCGCGGGCATCTGAGCTGACGCCTGCTCGATCGCGAGGCTTGATGCCCCAGAGCCGCCCCCACATCCGTTACACCAGTCCGGTGCCGACCCGCGGCTGCGCGCCGCGCCGACACAACGAGGTTGCCGTACCCATGCGTCACGCCGAAGGAGCCCGCGGTGAGTGCTGACCAGACCCAGCTCGCCTTTGACTGGAGCTGTCGGATCATGTCCGACAACGGGTGTGGTTTTCCGGCTCCGGGCCTGCACTCGTTCCTCTTCAAGCCGATCGCCACGGTGGGAGGGTTCGAGTTCAACAAGGTGATGCTGCTCGCGCTCATCACCACCCTCCTTGTCGTCAGCTTCTTCTGGGCTGCGTTCGGCAAGGCCAAGGTTGTGCCGGGCAAGCTGCAGATGGTCGGCGAGGCCGGTTACGACTTCGTGCGCCGCGGCATCGTCTACGAGACCCTCGGCAAGAAGGAGGGCGAGAAGTACGTCCCCCTGATGGTCTCGCTGTTCTTCTTCATCTGGATCATGAACATCTGGTCCGTGATCCCGCTGGCACAGTTCCCGGTGTCGTCGATCATCGCGTACCCGATCATCCTCGCGGGGATCGTCTACGTCGTCTGGATGTCGCTGACCTTCAAGAAGCACGGCTTCGTCGGCGGCTTCAAGAACCTCACCGGCTACGACAAGTCGCTGGGCGCGGTTCTCCCGCTCGTGGTCGTCATCGAGTTCTTCTCGAACGTCCTGGTCCGCCCGTTCACGCACGCGGTGCGACTCTTCGCGAACATGTTCGCCGGCCACCTGATGCTGGTCATGTTCACCGTCGCGTCCTGGTACCTGCTGAACAGCTGGATGATCCCGGCGGCCGGCGTCTCCTTCGTGATGACCATCATCATGATCCTCTTCGAGCTTTTCGTGCAGGCGGTCCAGGCGTACGTCTTCGTGCTCCTCGCCTGCTCGTACATCCAGGGCGCTCTCGCCGAGCACCACTGAGCCCCAACCCGCCCGCACCACCCCCAAGTCGTCCGGTGGCCAACCCCCACCGGTCCGCAAAGAGAAGGAAGTTACAGCATGTCCTCTGTGCAGCTTGCCGCTGAGGTCACCGGCTCCCTCGGTTCCATCGGCTACGGTCTCGCCGCCATCGGCCCCGGCGTCGGCGTCGGCATCATCTTCGGTAACGGCACGCAGGCCCTCGCCCGCCAGCCCGAGGCTGCCGGTCTGATCCGCGCCAACCAGATCCTGGGCTTCGCCTTCTGTGAGGCGCTCGCCCTCATCGGCATCGTTATGCCGTTCGTGTTCGGTAAGTGATCAACCCTTACTGACACGAATCGACGAAAGGCACTGATGTGATCGCCAACCTGGTACAGCTGGCGGCCGAGGAAGAGCAGAACCCGCTCGTTCCGCCCGGCCCCGAGCTGCTCGTCGGCACCATCGCCTTCGCCATCGTGTTCTTCTTCTTCTGGAAGAAGCTGCTTCCGAACATCAACAAGGTTCTGGAGGAGCGCCGCGCGGCGATCGAAGGCGGTATCGAAGAGGCCGAGGCCATGAAGGTCGAGGCCCAGAGCGTCCTTGAGCAGTACAAGGCACAGCTCGCCGAGGCCCGGCACGAGGCCGCGCGTCTGCGCCAGGAGGCGCAGGAGCAGGGTGCCGCGCTCATCGCCGAGATGCGTGCGGAAGGCCAGCGGCAGCGCGAGGAGATCGTCGCCGCCGGTCACGCCCAGATCGAGGCCGACCGCAAGGCCGCCGCGTCCGCGCTCCGTGGGGACGTCGGCAAGCTCGCCACCGACCTGGCCGGCAAGCTCGTCGGCGAGTCCCTCGAGGACCACGCCCGCCAGAGCCGTGTCATCGACCGCTTCCTCGACGAGCTCGAGGAGAAGGCCGAGGCCACGCGATGAACGGAGCGAGCCGCGAGGCCCTGGCAGCCGGACGTGAGCGTCTCGACGCGCTGACGGACTCGACGTCCGTGGACGCGGCGCAGCTCGCCGACGAGCTGGCGGCCGTCACCGCGCTGCTCGACCGCGAGGTGTCGCTGCGTCGGGTCCTCACCGACCCGGCGCAGGCCGGTGAGGCCAAGGCCGAGCTGGCCCAGCGGCTGCTCGGCGGCCAGGTCGGCGGCGAGACCGTGGACCTGCTGGCCGGTCTGGTGCGCGCCCGCTGGTCGCAGTCCCGCGACCTGGTGGACGCCCTGGAGCAGCTGGCGAACACCGCCGACCTCACCGCCGCGCAGAAGGCGGGCACGCTCGACAACGTCGAGGACGAGCTGTTCCGGTTCGGCCGGATCGTCTCTTCCAGCACCGAGCTGCGGGCCGCGCTGACCAACCGCTCGGCGAGCAAGGCGGCCAAGAGCGAGCTGCTGCGCAGCCTGCTCGGTGGCCGGGCCACCGCCGTCACCGAGCGTCTGGTGACGCGCCTTGTGACCGCGCCGCGTGGACGTAGCCTGGAGACGGGCCTCGAGTCCCTGTCCAAGCTCGCCGCCGAGCGCCGGGACCGGATGGTCGCCGTGGTCACCTCTGCGGTGCCGCTGAGCGACGGCCAGAAGCAGCGCCTCGGCGCCGCGCTGGCGAAGCTCTACGGCCGCCAGATGCACCTCAACCTCGACGTGGACCCCGAGGTCCTCGGCGGGATCCGGGTGCAGGTCGGTGACGAGGTCATCAACGGCTCCCTCGCCGACCGCATCGAGGACGCCGGCCGCCGACTGGCGAGCTGAGCAGCAACTTCATAGCAGTACGTACTTACGACGGCCCTGGTTGGGCCGTACATGAAGAATCCTGGGGGTCGCCCCCAGACCCCCAAAGTGAAACTTCGGGCCCAACAAGGAGAGCAGGGAACCCAGATGGCGGAGCTCACGATCCGGCCGGAGGAGATCCGGGACGCACTGGAGACCTTCGTCCAGTCGTACAAGCCGGACGCGGCCTCGCGCGAGGAGGTCGGTACGGTCACCCTTGCCGGCGACGGCATCGCGAAGGTCGAGGGTCTTCCCTCGGCCATGGCCAACGAACTGCTGAAGTTCGAGGACGGCACCCTCGGCCTCGCGCTCAACCTGGAAGAGCGCGAGATCGGCGCCATCGTCCTCGGTGAGTTCAGCGGCATCGAGGAGGGGCAGCCGGTGCAGCGCACCGGTGAGGTTCTCTCCGTGGCCGTCGGCGAGGGCTACCTCGGCCGTGTCGTCGACCCCCTCGGCAACCCGATCGACGGTCTCGGCGAGATCGAGACGTCCGGGCGCCGCGCCCTGGAGCTGCAGGCCCCCACGGTCATGCAGCGCAAGTCGGTGCACGAGCCGATGGAGACCGGCTACAAGGCCGTCGACGCGATGACCCCGATCGGCCGTGGCCAGCGTCAGCTGATCATCGGTGACCGCCAGACCGGCAAGACCGCCCTGGCCGTCGACACGATCATCAACCAGCGCGACAACTGGCGCACCGGCGACCCGAACAAGCAGGTCCGCTGCATCTACGTCGCCATCGGTCAGAAGGGCTCGACGATCGCGTCGGTCCGCCGCGCGCTGGAGGAGAACGGCGCGCTGGAGTACACGACCATCGTCGCCGCCCCGGCGTCCGACCCGGCCGGCTTCAAGTACCTGGCGCCGTACACCGGTTCGGCCATCGGTCAGCAGTGGATGTACGAGGGCAAGCACGTCCTCATCATCTTCGACGACCTCTCGAAGCAGGCCGACGCCTACCGCGCCGTGTCGCTGCTGCTGCGCCGCCCGCCGGGCCGTGAGGCCTACCCGGGTGACGTCTTCTACCTGCACTCCCGTCTGCTGGAGCGCTGCGCGAAGCTCTCCGACGACATGGGCGCCGGCTCGATGACCGGTCTGCCGATCGTCGAGACCAAGGCCAACGACGTCTCGGCGTTCATCCCGACCAACGTCATCTCCATCACCGACGGCCAGTGCTTCCTGGAGTCGGACCTGTTCAACGCCGGTCAGCGCCCCGCGCTGAACGTCGGTATCTCCGTCTCCCGAGTCGGTGGTTCCGCGCAGCACAAGGCGATGAAGCAGGTTTCCGGCCGTCTCCGCGTGGACCTCGCCCAGTTCCGTGAGCTGGAGGCGTTCGCCGCCTTCGGTTCCGACCTGGACGCCGCGTCGAAGGCCCAGCTGGAGCGCGGTCAGCGCATGGTCGAGCTGCTGAAGCAGGCTCAGTACCAGCCGATGTCCACCGAGGACCAGGTCGTCTCCGTGTGGGCCGGTACCACCGGCAAGATGGACGACGTGCCGGTCGCGGACATCCGCCGCTTCGAGAAGGAGCTGCTGGAGTACCTGCACCGCAAGGAGCAGGGCCTCATGACCTCCATCAAGGAGGGCGGCAAGCTGTCCGACGACACGCTGACGGCCGTGGCCGACGCGATCACGGACTTCAAGAAGCAGTTCGAGACGTCGGAAGGCAAGCTTCTCGGCGAAGAGGCCCCGGCCGCCCCGAAGGCGACCAGCGCCTCCAAGTGACGTAAGGAAGGGACCTGACTCATGGGAGCCCAGCTCCGGGTCTACAAGCGTCGCATCCGATCCGTCACCGCGACCAAGAAGATCACGAAGGCGATGGAGATGATCGCCGCCTCGCGCGTCGTCAAGGCGCAGCGCAAGGTGGCGGCCTCCACGCCCTACGCGACCGAGCTCACCCGCGCGGTCACGGCGGTCGGCACCGGCTCGAACACCAAGCACCCGCTGACCACGCAGGCCGAGACGGTCACGCGGTCCGCGGTGCTGCTCCTGACGAGCGACCGCGGTCTGGCCGGCGCCTTCAACTCCAACGCCATCAAGGCGGCGGAGCTGCTGACGGAGCGCCTGGAGCGCGAGGGCAAGCAGGTCGACGTCTACATCGTCGGCCGGCGTGGTCTGGCGCACTACAACTTCCGTGAGCGCAAGGTCTCGGAGTCGTGGACCGGGTTCACGGACGAGCCGTCGTACGCGGACGCCAAGAAGGTCGCGGCACCGCTCATCGAGGCCATCGAGAAGGACACGGCCGAGGGCGGCGTGGACGAGCTCCACATCGTCTTCACCGAGTTCGTCTCGATGATGACGCAGACGGCGCTCGACGACCGTCTGCTGCCGCTCAGCCTCGACGAGGTCGCGGCGGAGGCCGCCCCCAAGGGCGAGATCCTCCCGCTGTACGACTTCGAGCCGTCGGCGGAGGACGTCCTCGACGCCCTGCTGCCGCGCTACGTGGAGAGCCGTATCTACAACGCGCTCCTCCAGTCGGCCGCCTCCAAGCACGCCGCCACGCGGCGCGCGATGAAGTCGGCGACCGACAACGCCGGAGAGCTCATCGAGAACCTCTCCCGGCTTGCCAACGCGGCCCGCCAGGCCGAAATCACCCAGGAAATCAGCGAGATCGTCGGTGGCTCCGCAGCCCTGGCCGACGCGAGCGCGGGGAGTGACAGGTAATGACGACGACAGTTGAGACGGCCGCTGCCACGGGCCGCGTCGCCCGGGTCATCGGCCCGGTCGTCGACGTGGAATTCCCCGTCGACGCGATGCCCGACATCTACAACGCCCTGCACGTCGAGGTGGCCGACCCGGCCAACGCCGGCGAGAAGAAGATCCTGACCCTGGAGGTCGCCCAGCACCTGGGTGACGGCCTGGTCCGGACGATCTCGATGCAGCCCACCGACGGTCTGGTCCGCCAGGCCCCGGTGACCGACACGGGTGCCTCCATCACGGTGCCGGTCGGCGACTTCACCAAGGGCAAGGTGTTCAACACCCTCGGTGAGGTGCTGAACGTCGACGAGTCCTACGACGGCGAGCGCTGGGGCATCCACCGCAAGGCGCCGAACTTCGACGAGCTCGAGTCGAAGACCGAGATGTTCGAGACCGGCGTCAAGGTCATCGACCTTCTCACCCCGTACGTCAAGGGTGGAAAGATCGGTCTGTTCGGCGGTGCCGGCGTCGGCAAGACGGTGCTCATCCAGGAGATGATCTACCGCGTCGCCAACAACCACGACGGTGTGTCGGTGTTCGCCGGTGTCGGTGAGCGCACCCGTGAGGGCAACGACCTCATCGAGGAGATGTCGGACTCCGGCGTCATCGACAAGACCGCGCTGGTCTTCGGCCAGATGGACGAGCCCCCGGGCACCCGTCTGCGCGTGGCCCTCGCCGGTCTGACCATGGCGGAGTACTTCCGCGATGTGCAGAAGCAGGACGTGCTGTTCTTCATCGACAACATCTTCCGCTTCACCCAGGCCGGTTCCGAGGTGTCGACCCTGCTCGGCCGTATGCCCTCCGCGGTGGGCTACCAGCCGAACCTGGCCGACGAGATGGGTCTCCTCCAGGAGCGCATCACCTCGACCCGTGGTCACTCGATCACCTCGATGCAGGCGATCTACGTCCCCGCGGACGACCTGACCGACCCGGCCCCGGCCACCACCTTCGCCCACCTCGACGCGACGACGGTTCTCTCCCGTCCGATCTCCGAGAAGGGCATCTACCCGGCCGTGGACCCGCTGGACTCCACGTCCCGCATCCTGGACCCGCGCTACATCGCGCAGGACCACTACGACGCCGCCATGCGCGTCAAGACGATCCTGCAGAAGTACAAGGACCTCCAGGACATCATCGCGATCCTCGGTATCGACGAGCTCGGCGAGGAGGACAAGCTCGTCGTCCACCGTGCCCGTCGCGTGGAGCGCTTCCTGTCCCAGAACACCCACGTCGCCAAGCAGTTCACCGGCGTCGACGGGTCGGACGTCCCGCTGGACGAGTCGATCGCGGCCTTCAACGCGATCTGTGACGGCGAGTACGACCACTTCCCGGAGCAGGCGTTCTTCATGTGCGGTGGCCTCGAGGACCTCAAGGCCAACGCCAAGGAGCTGGGCGTCTCCTGAGCCACGTGCTCTTGGTGAGGGGGCGGGGCACGTCCCGCCCCCTCACGCACGCCCACTAGACTTGTAACCAACACCCGGCACAACCGCCGGGTGGTGACCCGAGGAGCCTCCCTTGGCTGCTGAGCTGCACGTCGCGCTGGTCGCCGCCGACCGAGAGGTCTGGTCCGGCCAGGCCACCCTGGTCGTCGCGCGCACCACGTCCGGCGACATCGGCGTCATGCCCGGTCACCAGCCGCTGCTCGGTGTGCTGGAGTCGGGCCCGGTGACCATCCGTACGAGTGAAGGTGCAACGGTCGTCGCCGCGGTGCACGGCGGTTTCATCTCGTTCGCGGACAACAAGCTGTCGCTGCTGGCCGAGATCGCCGAGCTGTCGGACGAGATCGACGTCCAGCGCGCGGAGCGCGAGCTGGAGCGTGCGAAGGCGGAGGGCGACGCCGCCGCCGAGCGTCGCGCCGACGTCCGCCTGCGTGCCGCGGCGGCCCGCTAGATTCAGCGGGGTCGCGCCACGCGATGACGTCACTCAGCCGCGGCTGGAACCGGAGCGATCCGGGGCCGGCCGCGGCTGAGGCAGATATGGATGTTTTTTCCGTTCCGTTACCTGATCTGAAGGTACCTAGGAGACGAGGAGGTCGGTGTCGATGGTCCTCGCTCTGACTGTGTGCGGAATCGTCGTGGCCCTTGTGGTGCTCGGGCTGTTCGTCTTCGGGCTGCGCCGCAGACTCATCCAGCGCTCCGGCGGCACCTTCGACTGCTCCCTGCGCTGGGACACTCCCGAGAAGACCGACACCAGCGGCAAGGGCTGGTCCTACGGCGTCGCCCGCTACAACGGCGACCGCATCGAGTGGTACCGCGTCTTCTCCTACGCCTACCGCCCGCGCCGCGTTCTGGAGCGCGCCGCCATCGAGGTCGCCGGACGCCGGCTGCCCGAGGGCGAGGAGGAGCTGGCGCTGCTGTCCGACGCCGTCATCCTGACCTGTCTGCACCGGGGCACGCGGCTCGAGCTCGCGATGAGCGAAGACGCGCTGACCGGGTTTCTCGCGTGGCTTGAGGCAGCCCCGCCCGGTCAGCGCGTCAATGTCGCCTAGCTGAAGGTGCTTACTTCAGCCCGTTGCTGATGGCGCTCACCAGCTCACCGTTGCTGGTGTCGCCGCTGAACTCCCAGAAGAAGGCACCGCCCAGGCCCTGGCTCTTGGCCCAGCTCATCTTGGTGCCGATGGTGGCCGGGGTGTCGTAGGACCACCAGTTGCTGCCGCAGTGGGCGTACGCCGTGCCGCCGACGGTTCCGGTGGCGGGGCAGGAGTTCTTGAGGATCTTGTAGTCCTCGATGCCCGCCTCGTAGGTGCCGGTCGCCGGGCCGGTCGCCGTGCCGCCGGGGGCGGACTGGGTGACGCCGGTCCAGCCGCGGCCGTAGAAGCCGATGCCGAGCAGGAGCTTGCTCGCCGGGACGCCCTTGGCCTTGAGCTTGGCGATGGCGGCCGCGGAGTTGAAGCCGTCCTTCGGGATGCCGCTGTACGACGTGAGCGGGGAGTGCGGGGCCGTCGGGCCGGTCTTGTCCCAGGCGCCGAAGTAGTCGTACGTCATCACGTTGTACCAGTCGAGGTACTGGGCGGCGCCGCCGTAGTCGGCCGCGTCGATCTTGCCGCCGGAGGAGCCGTCGGCGGTGATGGCCGCGGTGATGAGGTAGTTCGAGCCGAACTCGGCGCGCAGTGCCTGGGAGAGGTTCTTGAAGGCCGCCGGGCCCGAGGTGTCACAGGTCAGACCACAGGCGTTCGGGTACTCCCAGTCGATGTCGATGCCGTCGAAGACATCGGCCCAGCGCGGGTCCTCGACCACGGCCTTGCAGGACTTGGCGAACGCGGCCGCGTTCTGCGCGGCCTGGCCGAAGCCGCCGGAGTAGGTCCAGCCGCCGAAGGAGTACAGCACCTTGATGTGCGGGTACTTGGCCTTCAGCTGACGCAGCTGGTTGAAGTTGCCGCGCAGCGGCTGGTCCCAGGTGTCGGCGGTGCCGCTGACCGACTGGTCGGCGGTGTAGGCCTTGTCGTAGGCGGCGTAGGTGTCATCGACGGTGCACTGACCGTTCTTGACGTTGCCGAACGCGTAGTTGATGTGCGTGATCTTCGACGCGGAGCCGGAGGAGACCAGGTTCTTGACGTGGTAGTTGCGGCCGTAGACGCCCCACTCGGTGAAGTAGCCGAGGTTGACCTTGGAGCCGGGCTCCGGGTCGGGGTCGGTGCCGCCGCCGGTGGTGCGGACCGCGACCGCGCCGCTGACCGGTCCGGTCTGGTCGGCGGTGTCCCGGGCCTGCACGGTGTAGGAGTAGTCCGTGCCTGCGGTCAGACCGGTGTCCGTGTACGACGTGGTCGTCACCGTCGCGACCTTGGTGCCGCCGCGCAGGACGTCGTAGTTCTTGATGCCCTTGTCGTCGGTGGCCGCGCTCCAGGAGAGCTTCACCGAGGTGTCGGTGACGCCGGAGGCGGTCGGGGTGCCCGGCGCGGAGGGAGCCGCGTCGCCGGGGACCGAGCCGCCGTCACAACTGCCGCCGTTGAGCTTGCAGTTGGCCGGGGAGCCGGAGCCGGTGCCGTTGAACCCGAAGGAGACGGAGGCGCCGGGGGCGAGGGTGCCGTTCCAGGACTTGTTCTTGGCGGTCCAGTGGGTGCCGGAGGAGCTGAAGTCGGCGTCCCAGCCGGAGCCGACGGAGGTGCCGGAGGGGAAGTCCCACTCGACGGCCCAGGAGGTGAGGGTCGTGGTGCCGGTGTTCTTCACCGTCCACTTGCCCTCGAAGCCGGAGCCCCAGTCCTGGGTCTTGACGTAGGTGGCGGTGGCCTCGGTGGCCGCCTGGGCGGGGCTCGCGAGGCCGACCAGGCCGGCGAAGGGGAGCAACAGGGTCGCGAACCCTGCCGCGGCTCTGTGTCTGAAGCGCATGCTGCGCCTCCCTTTTCTGAAAGGGGTGTTGGGGCGGGACTGAGCCTTCTCGCCCACGGTGCCGCGAGAATAGAAAGGTCTGGACCACAGGTCAATAGGTCCAGACCACTTTGGTGAGCGGTAACGCTAGATCCCCAACTCCTGCGCCAGCACCGCCGCTTGGACCCGGCTGCGCAGCTCCAGCTTCCCCAGCAACCGGCTGACGTGCGTCTTCACCGTCGCCTCCGCCATCTCCAGGCGGGCCGCGATGTCCGCGTTGGACAGCCCCTCGCCGAGACAGGACAGCACCTCGCGCTCCCGCCGGGTCAGCGATTCGAGCACCGCCGGATCGGTTTTCGGCTCGCGCACGGGTCCGGCGGCGAACTCGGCGATCAGCCGCCGGGTGACGGCCGGGGCGACGACACCCTCGCCGCGCGCCACCGTCCGTACGGCCTCCAGGAGATCCCGGGCGTCGGTGTTCTTCAGCAGGAACCCGGACGCGCCCGCCCGGAGCGCGCCGAACACGTACTCGTCGAGGTCGAACGTCGTCAGCACGAGCACGTCCGCGAGCTGTTCCCCGACCACCGTCCGGGTCGCCGACACCCCGTCCAGACGCGGCATCTGTACGTCCATCAGCACCAGGTCGGGGCGCAGCTCGCGGGCCAGCGCCACCGCCTGCTCGCCGTCCGCCGCCTCGCCGACCACCTCGATGTCGGGCGCGCTGCGCAGGATCAGGACCAGTCCGGCGCGAACGGCGGACTGGTCCTCGGCGACGAGGACGCGGATCATTCTCGGTCTCCTTCGGTCACGGGAAGCGTGGCACGCACGGCCCAGATCCTGCCCTCCGCCGAGGTCTCCGGGGCCGCCTCGAAGCCGCCCTCCAGCAGCGCGGCCCGCTCCCGCATCCCGACCAGACCGGCTCCGGAACCGGGGGCGCGAGGGCCGTCATGGTCGCCGTAGGGGCTGGTGATCGTCACGTCGAGGACGCCGTCGCGCTGGGCGAGGGTGACCGTGACCCGGCCGGGGGAGGCGTGCTTGAGGGCGTTGGTGAGGGACTCCTGGACGATGCGGTAGGCGGCGAGTTCGACGGGGGCGGGGAGCTTGCCGTGCTCGGTGTCGAGACGGACGTCGAGGCCGTTGGTGCGGGCGCTCTCCACGAGCGCGCCGAGTCCGTCGAGCGTGGGGGCCGCCGCCGGTTCCAGGTCGCCGCTGCTGTCGCGCAGGATGCCGATGAGCCGGCGCATCTCGGCGAGTCCCTCGACGCTGTTCTCCCGGATCACCGTGAGGGCCTCCTGGGAGGTCTTCGGGTCGTCCAGGGAGAGCGCGGCGGTGGAGTGGATGGCGATGGCGGAGAGGTGGTTGGCGACCATGTCGTGCAGTTCGCGGGCCATCCGGGCGCGTTCGGCGGTGACCGCCTGGGCGCGGTCCATCTCCGCGAGCAGCGCGGTCTGTTCGGCGTGCAGCCGGGCGGCCTCGGCGGCGTCCCGGTGGTTGCGGACGATCCAGCCGGTGGCGGCCGGGGTGAAGGCGATGATCCCGGTGACCACGCCGATCAGCAGCGCCTCCGGCTCCTGCCAGACCGCGACGGGCACCACCGTGCCGACCACCGTCAGCAGACCGGTGATCCGTGGCACCCGGCGCGCGGTGGCGGGCGGGCCGTACAGGACGGCCGCGTAGATCAGGTCCGTGAACATCACGACCGTCGCCAGGTTGCCCTGGGTGAGGGTGTCCGCGACGATCGCGACCGTTCCGACGATCAGGCCGGTCCGGGGGCGGGTGCGGCGCAGCAGCTCGCAGGCGGCCATGACGGTGAGCGGCACCAGGACCGGCCAGCGGCCCTCCCAGAGCACGATCGGGTCGTCGGAGGGGCGGGTGCCGAGCCCGACGCCCCAGATGAGCAGCCCGCCGAGCAGCCCGGCGAACGCGATCCGGACGTCGTCGCGGTGCGGGCGGGGGAGCGGTACGGCCATGGATCCATCCAACACGGCCCGCGGCCTCGCCGCCTGATCCCGGGGAAGGGTCCCGTACTGCATCTTTCGATGTACCGCCGGTTCGTCACCGCCGACGACGAAAGCCGCGCCGCGCGCCGGGAGCCTGGAAGGGTGACCGAGAGGAGCGTGTCGTGATCGTCGGACTGATCATCGCCTGTGAGGTCGGCTTCTGGGTGCTGCTGGCGGCGGGTCTCGCCTTCCGCTACCCGCTGCGGATGCCGCGCACCGGGCTCGCCCTGCTGCTGTGCGAGCCGTTGCTGGAGGTGGTGCTGCTGGTCGCCACCGCGGTGGACCTGAAGAACGGCGCCGACCCGAGCTGGAAGCACGGCCTCGCCGCGCTGTACATCGGCTACACGGTCGGCCACGGGCATCGCACGGTGAAGTGGCTCGACGGTCACGCCGCCCACCGCTTCGGCGGCGCCGGGCGGCCGGTGGGCCCGCCCCGCTACGGCATGGCCCGGGCCCGCCACGAGGGCAAGGTGTGGCTGGGCAGTGTCACGGCCGCCGCCGTCGCGAGTGTGCTGCTGCTGATCGCCATGTGGTACGTCGACGACCCGAGCCGCACGGGCTCCCTGGAGAGCTGGATCTTCATCGCCTGGCGGGCGGCCGGCATCCACGGCCTGATCGCGCTGTCCTACGCGATCTGGCCGAAGAAGGCGCCGTCCGGGAGGTCAGCGCTCCCCGCCGGGGACCCAGAGCACGTCCCCGACCGCCTGGTTGGCCGTACGCGCGAGAATGAAGAGCAGATCCGATAGCCGGTTGAGGTAGGTCGCGGTGAGCGGGTTCATGACCTCGCCGTGGACCTCCATCGCGGCCCACGTCGACCGCTCCGCCCGGCGCACGACCGTGCAGGCCTGGTGGAGCAGGGCCGCGCCCGGGGTGCCGCCGGGCAGGATGAAGGACCGCAGCTTCTCCAGCCGCTCGTTGAAGCGGTCGCAGTCGGCCTCCAGCTTGTCGATGTAGAACTGCTCGACCCGCAGCGGCGGGAACTCGGGGTTCTCCACCACCGGCGTCGACAGGTCCGCGCCCACGTCGAACAGGTCGTTCTGCACGCGGGTGAGGACCTTCACGACCTCCTCGTCCAGGCCGCCGAGCGCGATCGCCGTCCCGATCACGGCGTTCGCCTCATTGGTGTCGGCGTACGCCGAGATCCGCAGATCGGTCTTGGCGACCCGGCTCATGTCCCCGAGCGCCGTGGTGCCGCGGTCGCCGGTCCTGGTGTAGATGCGCGTCAGATTGACCATGAGGCCAGCGTAGTTACGCTCCGGCGGTTCGGAACACGCGTGTGCCGACCGTCACGGCCAGGGCGGCGAAAGCGCCCGCGACCAGGACGCCGTAGAGCATGTGCTGCGTGGCGTACGCACCGACGTAGGCGTCGCGCACCGCGTCCACGAGATAGCGGAACGGGACGAAGTGGGACAGGTCGTCCAGCCACGCCGGCCCCAGTGTCATCGGCAGCATCAGGCCCGACAGCAGCATCATCGGCATCGTCATGGCGTTGACCGCGGGGCCGAACTCCTGCGGGGTACGGACCTTCAGGGCGAGCGCGTACGACAGCGAGGCCAGCGACACCGTCAGCAGCGCGACGAACGCGAAGCCGATCAGCACGCCGGGCAGGGGCGCCCGCAGCCCCATCACCAGCGCGGCCAGCACCAGCAGCACCGCCTGGAAGACGAACACGGTGGCGTCGCGCAGGACGCGTCCGAGCAGCAGGGCGAGCCGGCTGACGGGGGTCACGCGCATGCGCTCCAGCACGCCCTGGCCCGACTCGATGATGACCGCGAAGCCCGCGAACGACGCCCCGAACAGGCCCAGTTGGAGCAGCAGCCCGGGCACGAGCACCTGCCAGGAACTGCCCCGCGCGCCCAGCGGCAGATCGGTGAGCAGCGGTCCGAAGAAGAGCAGGTACAGCAACGGCATCAGCACGCCGAAGAGCAGCGCGAACCGGGAGCGCAGGGACTGGCGGAGGTACCGGCCGTAGATGAGCGCGGTGTCGTGAAGGAGCATCGGTTTCCTATACGGCTACGGGGGCGGCGTCGGCCGGGGCGGGACCGCGGCCGGTGACGGCGAGGAAGGTGTCCTGGAGGGAGGCGTCGATCGAGCCGCCGTACTTCAGCTTCAGGGCGCTCGGGGTGCCCTCGGCCACGACCACGCCCTGGTCGACGACGACCAGCCGGTCGGCGAGGGCGTCGGCCTCGTCGAGGTAGTGCGTGGTCAGGAGGACGGTCGTGCCGTGCTCGTCGCGCAGCCGCCGCACCAGCTCCCACAGGTCGGCCCGGCTCGCGGGGTCGAGGCCGGTCGTCGGTTCGTCGAGGAACAGCACCTTCGGCCGGTGGGTGAGGGCCATCGCGATGTCGAGACGGCGCCGCTGACCGCCGGAGGGCGCGCCGCACTTGCGGTCGAGCAGTTCCGTGAGGCCGAGATCGCGGGCGAGTTCGGCGGCACGCCGGGCCGCCCGGTCCTTCGTCAGCCGGTACAGGCGTCCCTGGGTGACCAGTTCCTCGCGCACCGAGATCTGCGGGTCGACTCCGCCCGACTGGGCCACGTAACCGCACGCCCGGCGCACCCCCGCGGGGTCGGTCGCGAGGTCGTGCCCGGCCACGGTGGCGGCGCCGCCGGTGGGTCTCAGGAGGGTGGTGAGCATCCGCAGGGTGGTCGTCTTCCCGGCGCCGTTGGGTCCGAGGAACCCGAGGATCTCCCCTTCGCGGACGGTGAGGTCGACCCCGCGGACGGCTTCCACCGTGCCGGTCTTCGTCCGGAAGGTACGGGCCAGCGAGGCCGTACTGATGATGGGCATGGCCCAAGAAAAACAGAGTCTCTTAAAGTTTGCAATGACCCCAAAATTTAAGTGAGCCCATCGAAGCTAGGATGGCGGCATGGCGGAAGGGCTCAGGGAGCGGAAGAAGCGCGAGACGAGACAGCGGATCTCGGACATCGCCACCGGGCTGTTCCTGGAGCACGGCTTCGTGACCGTGACCATCGCGGAGGTGGCGGAGGCCGCCGACGTCTCCGTGAACACCGTCTACAACTACTTCCCGGCCAAGGAGGACCTGTTCTTCGACCGGTCCGCCGGAGTCGTCGAGCAGCTCTCGCGCTGGGTGCGCGGACGGGACGTGGGGGAGTCGGCCGCCCGCGCCGTACTGCGCGAACTGCGCGCCGAGGCCGAGGCGGTCTCGCCGCGGATCGGCCTCATGGAGGGGTACGACCGCTTCATGCGCGTCATCCACGAGGCGCCGACGCTGCGGTCCCGGCTGTGGAGTCTCCAGCAGGAGATCAACGACCACCTCGAAGCCACCCTGCGCGCGGAGGTCCGCGCCTCCGACGCCGACCGGCTCCCCGGACTGGTCGCCGGTCAGATCGCCTGGACCCATCACACCGTCTTCGTCTCCGTCGGCCGCGAGATGCTCAAGGGGCGCAATCCGGACGAAGTGTCACGCGAAGTGCTCGTCCTTCTCGACGACATCGAGGACCTGTTGGGCGAGATGGTGCTCAACTACGCCGTCCGTGGCGCGGAATGACCCCTGCCGGTGTGATGTCCGTCAGATGAGACGTGACTCGCGTTACTAACCGGTCACACAGCGCCTCACGAACGCTAGGGTCCGGCCGAGAGGCAACGTAAACAGCGTGTAATGGGGAGTCGCACAGTGGCACGGAAGCTTGCCGTCATCGGCGCCGGCTTGATGGGTTCCGGCATCGCCCAGGTCTCCGCTCAGGCGGGCTGGGACGTCGTTCTGCGCGACGTCACCGAAGAGGCCCTGAAGCGGGGCACCGACGGCATCAAGGCCTCGTACGACAAGTTCGTCGGCAAGGGCAAGCTCGAGGCGCACGACGCCGACTCCGCCCTCGGCCGGATCACCGCCACCACCGACCTGGACGCCTGCGCCGACGCCGACATCGTCGTCGAGGCCGTCTTCGAGAAGCTCGAGGTCAAGCACGAGATCTTCCGCGCGCTCGACAAGATCGTGCGGGACGACGCGGTGCTCGCCTCCAACACCTCCGCGATCCCGATCACCAAGATCGCGGCCGTGACGGAGCGTCCCGAACGGGTCGTCGGCACGCACTTCTTCTCGCCGGTGCCGATGATGCAGCTGTGCGAGCTGGTGCGCGGCTACAAGACCAGCGACGAAACCCTGGCCACCGCGCGGGAGTTCGCCGAATCCGTCGGCAAGACCTGCATCGTCGTGAACCGCGACGTCGCCGGCTTCGTCACCACCCGCCTGATCTCCGCCCTCGTCGTCGAGGCCGCCAAGCTCTACGAGTCGGGCGTCGCGACCGCCGAGGACATCGACCTCGCCTGCAAGCTGGGCTTCGGCCACGCCATGGGCCCGCTCGCCACGGCGGACCTCACCGGTGTCGACATCCTGCTGCACGCCACCAGCAACATCTACACCGAGTCCCAGGACGAGAAGTTCGCTCCGCCGGAGCTGATGCGCCGGATGGTTGACGCCGGTGACATCGGCCGCAAGAGCGGGCAGGGCTTCTACAAGCACTGAGCCACTGAAACCGCACAGGCCCCGGGAGTATCACTCCCCGGGGTGAATTCGGTATCGGTTCGCTTACAGACGGCAACCTCTGACCGCTTCCCGCCGTCAGAGGTTGCATCACCGGACACACATCGCGGAGCACGAGACGCACGCTTAGGGGAGCGCTATGCACATCAAGGGCGACCACGCCGAGCTGGTCGTCGGGGGCCGCCTCGACGTCCGCAGCGCGGCGGACGCCCGTACGGTCCTGCACTCGGCCGTCGACGACGGAGTCGGCGATCTCGTGCTGGACCTGTCCGAGCTGGAATTCTGGGACGCCACCGGACTCGGGGTGATCATGGGGGCGCACCGGCGGGCCGGCCGCTGCGGCAGACGCCTGGTGCTGCGCGCGGTGCCGCCGCAGATGCAGCGCCTGCTGGTGGCCACCCGGCTGCACCGGATCCTCGCCATCGAGGGCGGTATCGGGGTGGAGTCGCTGCCGCGCGTGTGACGACCGGCACGGGAGGGGTTCAGCGGCCGGGACGTTCCGGTCGCGAAGCGCACCTCGCGCACAATCCTCACGAAGCTGTGACGTCTCGGACGGCGCGGTACCCCGGCCTGTCGGAGATACTGTGCGAAGGTTTAGGGTTCGGTCGCCCGCTGCGTGACAACCCTTCGAGCGGGCCCGGACCAGAAGCGACAGCGCGGTGTGCACAACGGCCGGGAGGGGTCAGCACACGACGCTTTTGGGGGGCTTGAAACCTATGGACCCGAACAACCGGGGACCCGAGGAGTACGGCCAGGACGACGGCGCCGACGCGCCGCGCCAGCGCCCGCCCAGGGACCCCCTCACACCCGACTTCGGACAGCACACGCCCGCACTGGCCCGGACCGTCCAGCTCGTCTCGGGCGACTTCCTGCTCACCGTCAATCCGGTCGACGGCAGCGAGATCGAGGCATGCCCGCCCGGCGAACGCCCGACCCGTCCGGCGAAGCTCACCCCGGCCGCCCGCGCCGAGGCCGACCGCGCGGCCAGGCCGCCGGTCCCGCCCGGACCGCCCCAGCCGGAACTGCCCCTGCTGGCCCGCCAGGAGGAGCGCGAACGGCTCGTCCGGCTGCTCGCCCGCGGCCGCTCCGTACGCCTGACCGGTCCCGGCGGTTCCGGCCGTACCAGCCTCCTCGACGTCGTCGCCGAGGACTGCGCGGACCTCGCCCCCGACGGCGTGGTCCGGCTGAACGGCTTCCACCGCACCGCGAGCGACCTGCTCCACGACCTTCTCTACGCCGTCTACGACGCACCCCTGCACCGCCCGGACCGCGACGAACTGCTCGCCTGCGTCCGGGAGATCGGCGCGGTCGTCGTCCTCGACGACATCGAGATCGGCGGCGCCGCCCTCGACGAACTGCTCGACGCCACGCCCGAGTGCGCGTTCCTGATCGCGGCCACCCCCGAGGTGCCCGCACCGTCCGCCGACTCCGCGCTGGAAGAGGTCTTCCTCGGCGGTCTGGAGCGGGCCGACGGACTCGACCTGCTGGAGCGGGCCGTCGGCCGGGCGCTCACCGAGGACGAGGCCAACTGGGCCGGCGACCTGTGGTTCGAGTCCGAGGGCCTGCCGCTGCGCTTCGTCCAGGCCGGCGCCCTGCTGCGCCAGCGCGACCAGCTGCGGGCCGGGGCCGGGGCCGTCGACGAGTACGGCGTCTTCGAGGACTCGCTGCCCCTGGACGCGCCCGTCGACGTGCCGTTCGACGCCGAGGACGGGGTGGAGATACCCCTGCCGGCGCTCGGCGAGGCGGCCGCGCCCGCCCCGCTGCTCGCCTCCCGGCTCAGCGCCTCCGCCCGCGCCGCCCTGCGCATCGCCGTCGCGCTCGGCGGCGAGGTGCCGCACCAGGCCCATCTGCCCGCCCTCGTCGGCGACACCCACGCGGACGCCGCGCTCGGCGAGCTGGCCGCCTGCGGTCTGGTCTCCCCGGTCGGCACCCGCTACCGCCTCGCGGCGGGCGTCCGCACCCAGCTGGCGGCCGCCGGGTACGCCGAGGGCGTCGAGGCCGGCGCCCTGGCCGCCGCCCAGCACTACGCCTGGTGGTCCGGGCACCCCTCGGTCACCCCGGAGCGGGTGTGCGCCGAGGCGGACGCCCTGCTCGCCGCACTGAGCGTGCTGGTGCCGACGTCCACGGCGCCCGAGGAGGGCGAGGAGAACCCGACGGTCCTGCTCGCCCGGACCGCGGCGCCCGCCTTCGCCGCCGGGTTGCACTGGAGCGCCTGGGAGCGGGCCCTGCGGTCCGGCGCCGAGGCCGCCAGGCTCGCCGGGGACGTGGGAGAACAGGCCTATTTCCACCATGAGTTGGGCATCCTCGCGCTCTGCGGCGGACAGTTCGACCGGGCCCGCGCGGAACTGGAGGCCTCCATCGGTCTGCGGGGCGCCCTCGCGGACAAGCGGGGCACCGTCGCGGGCCGACGGGCGCTGGCGCTGGTCGCCGACCGCACCGGGGACACGCCCGGCGTCGGTTTCGTGGCCGGGATCGGCGCCATGGCGGGGGAGGAGGTGCCGGACGCCCGGCACGAGGAGTCGCAGTCGCCGCCCGGTGGCATCCCGGCTCCGTTCCCGCCGCTCCAGCCGCCCGCGAGCGACCCGCCGCTGGTCATCCACCGCACCTCGTCCCCCGGTCCCTCGCGCAAGGCGCGGGGCGGCCTGAAGGGCCTCGCCAAGCGCAACCTCGTCGCGGCCGGCGCGGGGGCGCTGCTGGTGGCGGTGCTCGGCACGGTCGTCACCCTCGGCGCCACGTCCGAGGGCGAGACCGGCACCCCGTCCGACCAAGTGGGCGTCAACCCCTCGGCCAGCCAGGACCCGGGCGACGACAGCCTGGGCGCCGACAAGGCGGACGACGGCGAGGGTTCGGGCGACACCGGCACGGCGACGAGCCGGCCGACGGACCCCGGGCCGGACGGCACCCTCGGCACGTCGGACGACCCGACGCCGACGGACGACCCCGCCGAGCCGTCGGACGACCCGAGCGGCTCGGACGGTCCGGGCGAGGATCCGACCAAGCCGACCACGAAGCCGCCGAGTTCGACGACGAGGCCGCCGTCGACCACCAGGCCGCCGACGTCCTCGACGCCGACTCCGACGCCGAGCGAGACCGAGACGACGCCGACCCCGACTCCGACGCCGACCGAGACGGAGCCGTCCACGACGCCGTCCACCTCGGACTCGGCCAGTGGTCCCGCCACCTCCAGCGCCCCCGCGGAGACGAGCAGTTCCGCGAGCGCGCCGGAGAGCCCCAGCACCTCGGCCGAGGTGATCTGAGGCGCCGCACGGCACACGAAGGCCGGGTCCTTTCCCAGGACCCGGCCTTCGTCGTCGTAGAGGCGTCGTAGGAGAGGGACAGAGAACTCAGAACAGCCGCAGCTTGTCGTCCTCGATGCCCCGCAGCGCGTCGTAGTCGAGCACCGCGCAACCGATTCCCCGGTCCGTCGCGAGGACGCGGGCCTGGGGCTTGATCTCCTGGGCCGCGAAGATGCCGCGGACCGGGGCCAGATGGGGATCGCGGTTCAGCAGCTCCAGGTAGCGCGTGAGCTGCTCCACGCCGTCGATCTCGCCCCGGCGCTTGATCTCCACCGCGACCGTCCGCCCCTCGGCGTCCCGGCACAGGATGTCCACCGGGCCGATGGCCGTCATGTACTCGCGCCGGATCAGCGAGTAGCCCTCGCCCAGCGTTTCGATGCGGTCCGCGAGCAGTTCCTGGAGGTGTGCTTCCACGCCGTCCTTGATCAGGCCCGGATCGACGCCGAGTTCGTGCGAGGAGTCGTGGAGGATCTCCTCCATCGTGATGATGAGCTTCTCGCCCGCCTTGTTGGTGACGGTCCACACGCCGTCCTCGTCACCGGTGCCCTCCTTCAACGAGCACGGCGGGGACATCCAGTTCAGGGGCTTGTAGGCCCGGTCGTCCGCGTGGATGGACACGCTGCCGTCCGCCTTCACCAGGATCAGACGGGGTGCGGACGGGAGGTGGGCGGTGAGCCGGCCCGCGTAGTCGACGGAGCATCGGGCAATGACGAGACGCATGGTCGGCAACGCTACTCGACGGGCTGGTGTGCACGCGATTCGCCCTGGATAAGCCCTGTTCGGTTGTGGCCGATTGTGTGCCCACTGGGAGTTGCCCATGCACGCATTCTTCTGGTGCCGTCACGGTCTGTTGCCTACCGTAGTAAACGGGAGGTCGCGATCCGTGCACGCAGCGTGTTCGGGAAGTGAACTCCCGTCCCTGTCCGGCAACCCCTGTTGTTCGGGGGTGCGAGAGGAGAACTCATGTCGCTCGACGTCTCACCGGCCCTACTGGAACAGGCCGAGCGAGGCGAGGTCGACGAAGCCGCCTTCGTCGACTGCGTCCGGACCTCCCTGCCCTACGCATGGGAGATGATCAGCTCCCTGGTGGCTCAGCTGAAGGTCGACGGTGGAGAGTTCGCCGACAACCAGACGCCCCCGCCGGACGAGCAGGCGCGTGGCCAGCTGCTGCGTGCGCTTGCGAGTGACGCGATACGCGGCGCGCTGCAGCGGCACTTCGGTGTGCGGCTGGCCTTCCAGAACTGCCACCGGGTGGCGGTGTTCCCGTTGGACTCCTCGGTCGACGAGACGCTGGCTCGCTTCACCTCGGTGCGCAACCAGCTGTTGAACCAGTCCCCGGAGCTCCGGGACTGCTGACCCCGTGAGCCGTTTGCTTGCCGCTCCGTACGCGGGAGGTGCATGGAGTACCGGGGCGGCAAGCTTCCGGCAGGGCAGGCCCGGGGCCTGTCGCGGGCCCCTGGTTCAGCCGAGGTGCGGGAGCACCTCGGTGCCCAGCCGGCGTACGTTCTCCTCGGTGGCCGCGAGGTCGCCCGAGCCCTCGACGAGCAGGGCGAAACGGGAGATGCCGGTTCGCTCGCTCGTCGCCGCGAGCCGGTCCGCGCACAGCCGGGGCGTGCCCACCGGGTGCAGCCCGCAGAGCAGTTCGGTGTAGGCCAGGGGGTCCCGCATCGTCCGGTGCCGGCCGTCCACCGTCACATGGGCCTCCAGGCCCTGCTTCAGCCAGCCCGGCATCGCCTTCAAGAGGGTCTCCGCCGCGTCCGTGCGCCGGTCGGCGATCTGGCAGACGCCGGCCGAGACATGGGCCACCGCCCGGATCTCGTCCGGTGTCCGTCCGCTCGCGCGCGCGTGCTCCCGCCACAGGCCGACCATCTCCGCCTTCTCCTCGTCGCCCACATGCATCCCGAGCAGCATCGGCAGCCCGCGCTCGGCGGCGAGCCGCACGCTCTTCGGCGAGGTGCAGGCGACGACGACCTCGGGCCCGGGTGGGCCCGACAGGGACTCCGAGGGCCGTGGGACGACCGGGACCTCACGGAAGGAGAAGCGGTCTCCCGAGGCCGCGACCGACGGTTCGCGCAGCCAGCGCACCAGCAGATCGAGTGATTCCGGGAACCCCGTCTCGTAGGCCTCCAGACCGGAGCCGAAGACCTCCAGGTCGACCCAGGGTCCGCCGCGCCCGACGCCCAGCGAGAAGCGCCCGCCGCTCGTCAGGTGCAGCAGCGCCGCCTGTTCGCCGACGGCGACCGGGTGGGCGGTGGGCAGCACGGTCACGGCGGTGCCGATCCGGATCCGGCGGGTGCGGCCGAGCAGCAGCGCGGCCAGGGTGATCGCCGACGGACAGGTGCCGTACGGCACGAAGTGGTGTTCGGCCAGCCAGACCGAGTCGAGCCCCGCCTCTTCCGCGACCTCGGCCGAGCGGACCGCGCGGTGCAGCGCCTCCCCCTCGCCCTGCCCCGGGAACTGGGCCGCCAACACGAAACTTCCAACGCGCATTGCTTTTTCCTGCTTCCTTGGCTCCGACGCGGAGCTCCCCCACCCGGCATAACCGTCTGACACGTGCCGAGGACACGGCTTGACGAAGGGATTTGCGGATTGTCTGCAGAATGAGTCGCCGCGGCAG
The DNA here is from genome assembly GCF_056436565.1 of Streptomyces sp. NPDC043726. Classification (NCBI taxonomy): domain Bacteria; kingdom Bacillati; phylum Actinomycetota; class Actinomycetes; order Kitasatosporales; family Streptomycetaceae; genus Streptomyces; species Streptomyces sp. NPDC043726. The sequence goes on along the minus strand of NZ_JBWKCI010000001.1, from coordinate 74,857 downwards.
GGGACTTGTGGCGTTTGGTGCCCTACGCGTACCCCTGTCCGTGCCGCGTAGGCTGGACACGGCCCCTGCTTCCTGTATAGCCCCGTGAGGTGTCCTGTGTCCCCGCGTCGCAACCGTCCCAAGGCCGGCGGTGCGTCGGCCCCGTCCGGCCGGAGCGCCGAGGACGACCGCTCCGGACGCTACGGCGGCTGGCAGTCCTCGGAGGAGTGGCAGGGCGAGGACTGGAACGTACGGCATGTGGCGGGCGCCAGCGCGCAGGGCAAGTCGTACCGCTGTCCCGGCTGCGACCAGCTGATCCCCGACGGCGTCCCGCACGTCGTGGCCTGGCCCGCCCACGCGGGCGTCGACGACCGCAGGCACTGGCACAAGTCCTGCTGGAACGCGAAGGACCGCCGCACCACACGGGTGCAGCGGTCCCGGAACGCGCCGAAGTTCTAGGTCCTAGACGTCCCGCTTCTCCAGCAGCGCGTACGCGCCGGCGAAGGCGGCCGCCGTCACGCCGAGCATGACCCACAGCGGGTCCCAGCCGGAGGGGCCGGTGTCGGTGAGGGACTGCGTGTAGAAGACGCTGAGCTGGTTCGGGATCGAGTACTCGAACAGGAAGTCGCGCAGGTCCTCCAACGACTCCGAGAACATGAACAGCGCGATCACCAGCGGCGCCAGCACGACGCCGATCATGATGGTGATGGCGCCCGCGGAGTGCCGGATGATCGAGCCGACGACCAGCGAGAGCAGGCCGAGCAGCGCGATGTAGAGCGAGACGCCGACCGTGCCCTTCAGCCACTCGGAGCTGGTCGGCTCCCGGGCGTCGGTCAGCATCGAGACGTCCGCGAGCGCGACCAGCACCGACGAGCACAGGGTCACGGTGAAGGCGAGCGCGAAGAACACGGCCGACTTCGCCGCCAGCACCCGGCCGCGGGTCGGGCACGCGGTCATCGTGGTGCGGATCATGCCGGTGCCGTACTCCGACGCCGTGGTCAGCACGCCCAGCGTGATGACGCACATGATGCCGAGCAGCAGCCCGAAGAAGCCGAAGGACAGCGGGTTCTCGCCCGCCAGCTCGCCCTCGCCGGCGTTGGCGGAGACCAGCGCGGCGGTGGCCAGGCCGATGCCGACGACCAGCACGACGAACACGCCGAGCGTCCACATCGTGGAGCGCACCGACCGGATCTTCGTCCACTCCGAGGCGAGGGCGTGGCCGAGGTGGGTGCGGGTCACCGGGATCGGCGAGGTGTAACCGGGGTGCGAAGCGCCGGGCGCCGGCTGCCAGTTCGGTGCGGCGGTCTGCGGCATCGGGGGCTGCGGGGTGCTCATCGGGCGTCCTCGGGCTTGGTCGTGTCGACTGCGGGAGCGGGGGAGGGGGCGGCGGTGGGAGCGGGAGAGGGGTTGGCGGCCGCCGCGGGGGCCGGCTGCGCGTAGGGGTTGGCGGCCGCCGCGGGGGCGCCGTACGGGCCCTGGGCGGGCTGCGGGGGCTGTCCGGGGGCCCCGGGGGCGCCCTGGGGCATCGCGAACGGCTGACCGCCCTGCTGCGGCGACAAAGGCGCGTACCAGCCCGGCTGGCCCTGCCCCGGCACCGGCATCGGCGGCTGCGCGCCGGGCGGCAGAGGCTGCTGGAGCCCGGCCTTCTGGTCGATGGTCGAGCGGTAGTCGACGGCGCCCTGCGTCATCCGCATGTACGCCTCCTCCAGCGAGGCCTGGTGCGGCGACAGCTCCCACAGCCGTACGTCCGTCTCGTGGGCGATGTCGCTGATGCGCGGCAGGGCGAGGCCCGTCACCCGCAGCGCGCCGTCCTGCTCGGACAGGACGTGCCCGCCCGCCTCGGCCAGCGCCGTGGACAGCTTCTCGCGCAGCTGCGGCTCGGTGTCGGGGGTCCGCACCCGCGCGAAGCCGGCGGAGTTCGCGGCGATGAAGTCCTGCACGCTCATGTCGGCGAGCAGCTGGCCGCGGCCGATGACGATCAGGTGGTCGGCGGTCAGCGCCATCTCGCTCATCAGGTGCGAGGAGACGAAGACCGTACGGCCCTCCGCCGCGAGCGACTTCATCAGGTTGCGCACCCAGAGGATGCCCTCCGGGTCGAGGCCGTTGACCGGCTCGTCGAAGAGCAGCACCTGGGGGTCGCCGAGCAGCGCCGCGGCGATGCCGAGCCGCTGGCCCATACCGAGCGAGAAGCCCTTGGAGCGCCGCCTGGCCACGTCCTGGAGGCCCACGACCCCGAGCACCTCGTCGACCCGGCGGGCCGGGATCCCGGAGAGCTGGGCGAGGCTCAGCAGATGGTTGCGGGCACTGCGGCCGCCGTGCACCGCCTTGGCGTCCAGCAGGGCGCCGACCTGGCGGGGGGCGTTGGGCAGCTTGCGGTACGGGTAGCCACCGATCGTCACCTGCCCCGAGGTGGGGTTGTCCAGGCCGAGGATCATCCGCATCGTCGTCGACTTGCCGGAGCCGTTGGGCCCCAGGAAGCCGGTGACGGCACCGGGCCGCACCTGGAAGGAAAGGTTGTACACAGCGGTCTTGTCGCCGTAGCGCTTGGTCAGGCCGACTGCCTCGATCATGCTCCGCACCCATCGAAAGGTTCAGGACAGCGGGGCACACGCCCCCGTAAGGGTTAGGAGGATATCCGGGCGCTGACGGTTCCCTTCAAGACAGGGCAAAGACAGATTCCTCCAGGCGCCCCTCTTTCTTCACCCTCAGGCGTCCCTCTTCCTCCCTCAGGCGTCCCTTTTCCGCACCCTCACGCGTCCCTCTTCTTCAGCAGCGCGAAGCCGCCCGCGAGTGCCGCGATCACCCACAGCACCATGATCCCGAGACCGCCCCAGGGGCCGTAGGGGGTGTCGTTGTCGACCGGGGTGACCACCTGCATGATCTTGCTGCCGGCCTGGTCGGGCAGATAGCGGCCGATCTTCTTGGTGGCCGGGACATTGCCGAGGATGTTGGAGACCAGGAAGAAGAACGGCATCAGGATGCCCAGCGACAGCATCGGCGAGCGCAGCATCGCGGCGACGCCCATCGAGAACATCGCGATCAGCGTCATGTAGAGACCGCCGCCGATCACCGCCCGCAGCACTCCGTCGTCACCGATGACGGCCTTGTGCTCGCCGAGCATCGCCTGCCCCAGGAAGAAGGTGACGAAGCTGGTGACGAGACCCACCGCGAGCGCCAGCCCGGTCGCCACCGCGATCTTGCTGAACAGGAAGGAGCCGCGCTGCGGCACCGCGGCCAGCGAGGTGCGGATCATGCCGGTGCTGTACTCGTTCGACACCACCAGCACCCCGAACACGATCATCGCGAGCTGGCCGAGGCTCATCCCGGCGAAGCTGATGAAGGTCGGGTCGAAGGAGAGCTGGTCCTCGCGGTCCATGTTGTCGAACTCGTTCTTCGACAGCAGCGAGATCAGCATGCCCAGCGCGACCGTCACCACCACCGCGAGGGACAGCGTCCACACCGTCGACGCCACGGACCGGATCTTCGTCCACTCCGAACGGATGACCTGACTCGTCGCCATCGCTCAGCCCTCCCCGCGCCAGCCGTCGCCCCATGGCTGCCGCTGCCCGGGCGGCGCCTCGGTATGGGCGTGGTACTCCACCGACTCCGCGGTCAGCTGCATGAACGCCTCCTCCAGAGACGCCTGCTGGGGGCTCAGCTCGTGCAGCACGATCTGCTGCTGCGCGGCCAGCTCCCCGATCCGCTCCGACTTCTCCCCGTCCACCTCCAGCGTCCCGCTCCCGGTCTGTACGACGGTCATCCCGGCCCGCTGCAGCACATCGAGCAGCCGCTCGCGCTGCGGGGTGCGGATACGGACGTAGGAGCGCGAGTTCTGCGCGATGAAGTCGGCCATGGAGGTGTCGGCGAGCAGCCGGCCCTGGCCGATGACCACGAGATGGTCCGCGGTGAGCGCCATCTCGCTCATCAGGTGACTGGAGACGAACACCGTCCGGCCTTGCGCGGCCAGCGACTTCATCAGGTTGCGGATCCAGTGGATGCCCTCGGGGTCGAGTCCGTTGACCGGCTCGTCGAACATCAGGATCCGGGGATCGCCGAGCAGCGCGCCCGCGATGCCGAGCCGCTGGCCCATGCCGAGCGAGAAGCCCTTTGCCTTCTTCCGCGCGACCGCCGTCAGACCGACGGTGTCCAGGACCTCGTGCACCCGCGCCTTCGGGATGCCGTTGCTCTGCGCCAGGCAGAGGAGGTGGTTGAAGGCGCTGCGGCCGCCGTGCATGGCCTTCGCGTCCAGCAGGGCCCCGATGTACTTGAGCGGGTCCTTCAGCTGGTCGTAGTGCTTGCCGTCGATCCGGACGTCACCCGCCGTCGGCCGGTCCAGGCCCAGCAGCATGCGCATGGTGGTGGACTTGCCGGCGCCGTTGGGGCCGAGGAACCCGGTCACGATGCCGGGTCTGACGGTGAAGGTGAGATTGTTGACCGCCACCTTCTCGCCGTACCGCTTGGTCAGCCCCTCGAGCTCGATCATGCCGACACGCTAAAACGGGACAAAGCCCTCTGCCACCGGAGTGACAGAGGGCTTCGCAGGTGTTCAGCAGTTGTACGCCGAGGCGTTACCGGGACTGCTGAGCGGGAACCCCGCGGGAGATCGGCTCGTCCTCGGCCGGGGTGCCGGCGGCGGCCACCGCGGCACCGGTGAGGGTGGCCAGCATCTCGCGGACGTTCGTCAGCTGGGCGTTGATCGAGTCGCGGCGGTTGGTCAGCGCCGCGAGCTCGCGCTCGGATTCCGAACGGATGCGGTCGGCCTTGGCGTTGGCGTCGGCGACGATGTCCTCGGCCTGGCGCTGCGCGGTCTCCACGGTCTGGCGGGCGCGGCGCTCGGCGTCCGTGCGCAGCTTCTCGGCCTCCAGGCGCAGCTGCTCCGCGCGGTGCTCGATCTCCGCGAGGCGCTTCTCGGCCTTCTGCTGACGGGAGGCCAGGTCGCGTTCGGACTGCTCGCGGCGCTTGGCCAGGTTGGTCTCGAAGTCGGCGGCGGCCTGCGCGGCCTTGGCCCGGGTCTCCTCGAAGAGGGCGTCCGCCTCCTCGCGCTTGGACTGCGCGTCCTTCTGCGCCTCGGAGCGCAGCTGGGAGGCGTCGCTCTTGGCCTTCTCGACGATCCGGACGCCCTCGTCCTCCGCCTTGGCCTTGCGCTCCGCCGCGAACGATTCTGCGTCGTTGCGGACCTGCTGGGCCGCCGACTCAGCGAGCTCGCGGTGCTGCTCGGCCGCGCGCCGGGCCTCCTCGCGCAGGTCCTTGGCCTCTTCCTCGGCGAGGCGGAGGATCTTCTCGACACGCGCGCCGAGACCGGCGTACGACGGCTCGGCGTCGGTTACCTGGGCCTGGGCGTTCTGCGTCTCGAGGTGGAGCTCCTCGATGCGCTTTTCCAGAGCGGTGATGCGGGCGAGAGCGCTGTCACGGTCGGAGACGAGCTTGGAGATCCGTTCGTCCACCTGAGCGCGGTCGTACCCACGCCGCACAAGCTCGAAGCCGTAGGGGGAAGTGTCGCTCATGGGGTTCCTGTCGAATGAGACCGGTGAGGTGATAGGTGGAATCCTAGGGGCCGAAGCGGTGTGTCATCGAGCGGATACGTGTTTGATCTGGAGAATGACACCCCTTTTGAGTGGCTAACCGTCGGACCACTTGCCAAAAAGTTGGTCAAAGGCCCCAGAAGACACCGGAATCGCTTCGCTTGGCTAGCTCTCCGAGGACTTGCCACCCGATCGTGGGGCGCCGACGGTGGCGCCCGCCTTGACGCCCCCGTCCTTGCCGGCCGCCGGGGCCTCAAAGGACTCCAACGCCTCCAACACGTCCTGGACACGGGAGATCTCGGCGTTGATGTCCTCGCGTCGGCGCACGAGCACCTCCAGCTCGCGCTTGCCCTCCTCGACCGTCCGCTTCGCCTCGCGGATCGCCTCGGCCCGCAGCTCCTCGGCCTCCTTGACCAGCGAGGACTTCTTCTGCTCGGCCTCCTTGAGCAGCCCCTCGGCCTTCTTCACCGCCGCGATACGGACCTTGCCCGCCTCGGAGTTGGCCTCCGAGACCAGCTCCTTGGCCTTCGCCTGGGCCTTGGCCAGCTGCTCCTCCGCGGCCTTGATGAGCGCGTCGCAGCGGTCGCCGGTCGACTTCATCGTCTCCGCGGCCTCGCGGCGGGCCCGCTCGTGCAGCTCCTCGATCTCGCTGGTGATGCGGTCGCGCAGCTCCTCGGCGCGCTCCCTTATCGCGGTGGCGTCCCGGCGGGCGCCGACCAGCAGCTCGTCCGCGTCCGTACGGGCCTTCTCCACCAGGGAGTTGCCCTCGACCGTCGCCTCCGAGACCAGCCGCTCGGCCTCCTTGCGGGCGGCGCCCACCATGGTGTCGGCCTGGCCCTCGGCGTCCGCGGTGGTCTTGTGCGCCTGCGTCTGGGCCTCGGAGAGCAGCTTGTCCGCCTCGGCGGCGGTCTCCGTGATGAGCGTGTCGACCTGCTCCGCGGCCTCCGAACGCCGCTTGTTGGCGTCCTTGCGGGCCTCGTCCAGGGTCCGCTCGGCCTCCGCGCGCGCGGCGCCGACCGTGCGCTCGGCCTCGGCCAGCGCCTCGGCCTTGACCCGCTCGGACTCGGTACGGATCCGCTCGGCGTGCGCCTGCGCGGAACCGACCGTCTCGGCGGCCTCGGCGCGCAGCCGCTCCGCGTCGCCGGTGGCGTCCGCGATGAGCTTGTCGGCCTTCGCGACGGACTCGACGCGGACCCGCTCGGCCTCGGCGACCGTCTCCTGACGCAGCCGGTCGGTGTCCTCCAGGGTCTCCGTGGTCAGCCGCTCGGCCTCGTTGCGCGCCTCGGTGATGAGGGTGTCGGCCTGCGTCGCCGCGTCCGAACGGATGCGGTTGGCGTCCTCGCGGGCGTCCGCCCGGGTCCGCGCCGCCGCCTGGTCGGCCTCGGCGATGGCGTCCGAGGCCTGGGTGCGCGCCCGCTGGGCGTGCTCGGCCGCGTCCGCGCGCAGCCGCTCCGCCTCGCCGATCGCCTCCGAGACCGTACGCTCGGCCAGCGCCTTGGCGGCCTCGGTCTCCTCCGCCGCCTCGCGCCGGATCCGGCCCGCGTCCTCCGCCGCCCGCTCCCGCTCCGAGTAGGCGTCGCCGCGGACCCGGTCCGCCTCCTCCTCGGCCTCCCGCCGGGTGCGCTCGGCCGCGTGCTCGGCCGCGCTGCGCAGCCCCTGGATCTCCTCCTGGGCCTGCTCGTGCAGTCCGGTGACCGAGTCGCGCACCTGCTGGGCGTGCTGTTCGGCGGCGGAGACCATCTCGGTGGCGCGCCGGTCCGCCTCCTCGACCAGCCGCACCGCCTCGGTCTGCGCCTCCTCCACCCGCTTGCGCGCGGAGGCCAGCAGCTCCTCGCTCTGCTCGCGGGCCCGCTCACGCTCCTGGTCGGCCTCCTGCCGGGCCGAACCCAGCGTCTCCTCGGCCTCCCGACGGCGCCGGGCGGCCTCCTCCTGGGCGGCGGCCAGCGTCTCCGACGCCTCGGTCGCGAGACGCTCGGCGGCTGCCTGCGCCTCGGCCCGGACGCGGTCGGCGGTGTCCTGGGCCTCCGTCTTCAGCCGCTCCGCCTCGGCGGCGGCCTCGGAACGCAGGCGTACGGCGATGGCCTCGCCCTCCGCGCGGGAGGCGGAGGCGTCCGCGGCGGCCTCGGTGCGCAGCCGGTCGGCCTCGGCCTCGGCCTGCTGCTGGAGGACGCGGATCCGCTCGGCGGCCTCCGCGCGCAGCCGCTCGCTCTCGTCGGCGGCCTCGCGGCGGATCCGCGCGGCCTCCTCCCGGGCGTCGGTGAGCGCCTGCTCTGCGGCCGTCAGCCGCTGCTCGGCCTCGGTCTGCAGCCGGGTCAGCTCCTCGGCGGCCTCCGCGCGGCGGGCCTCTATGGCCTGCTCGGTCTCCACGCGCAGCTCGCGCGCGGCCCGCTCGGCCTCGGCCCGGATGCCCTCGGCCTGCTCGACGACCTCGTCCCGGTGCCGCTCGGCCTCCTGCCGGGTGCGCTCCAGGGTCTCCTCGGCCTGCCGGCGCAGCGTCGTGGCGCGCTCGATGGCCTCGGTGCGGACCTTCTCGCTGTCGGCCGTGGCGCCCTGACGCAGCTCGTCCGCGTCCGCCTTGGCCTTCGACAGCAGCTCCTCGGCGGTCCTGGCCGCCTCCTCGATCTGCTGGACGGCCTCCCTGCGGGCCTCCGCGCGGATCTTCTCGCCCTCGGCGACCGCGTCGGCGCGCAACTGCTCGGCCTCGCCGCGCAGCCTTCGCGCCTCCTCCTGCAGTTCGACCGTCTTGGCGCGGTACTCCTTGGTGTCGTCCTTCGCCGCGCCCTTGAGCTGCTCGGCGATGTCATGCGCCTCGGCGCGCAGCCGGTCCGCCTCGGTCTCCGCCTCACGGCGGATCCGCTCGGCCTCCTCGGCGGCGGCCTTGGTCGTGTTCTGCGCGTCCTCCTGCGCCTTGTTGAGGACGTCCTCGGCGGTCTTGGCCGCCTTCGACAGCTGGGTGGCGCTCTCCTCGGCGGTGAGCGTACGGGCCTTCTCGGCGGCCTCCGTCAGCACCTTCTCGGCCTCGGCGCGGGCGTCCGCGACGATCTGCTCGGCCTCCGCCTTGGTGGCCTCGGCCTCCTTGGTGGCCTCGCTGACCAGCCGGGCGACCTGCTCCTTGGCCGTACGGGTGCGCTGTTCGTTGGCCGACTCGGCGCTGCTGAGCGTCTTGCCCGCGGCCTCCTTGGCCTCGGTGAGGATCTTCTCCGCCTCGGACTGCGCCTTGCGCAGCGCCTCCTCGGCCTCCGCCATCCGCTGTTCGGCGGCCCGGCTCAGCTCACCGGCCTGGCGGCGGGCCGCGTCCGACTCGGTGGCGGTGGAGCTGCGGAGCTGCTCGGCGTGGTCGGTGGCCTCCTGGGCCTGGGTGGAGGCGGCGTTGAGCAGCCGCTCGGCGTCGGTACGTGCCCGGCGCAGCAGCTGCTCGGCCTCGGTGCGGGCGGCCTCCGCGTCGCTCTGGAGCCGCTGGCGGGCCTCCGCGGTGAGCCGCTCGGCCTCCGCGCGGGCGGCCGCCATGGCCTGCTCGGCCTCCGCGCGGGACTCGTCGAGGAGCCGGCGGGCCTGGGACTCGCTGCGGGCGCGCAGCTGTTCGGCCCAGGCCACGTTCTCGTTGACATGGCTCTCGACGGTCTGCCGGCGCTCGGCGAGCTCCTGGTCGAGCTGCTGACGGCGGGTGACCGCCTCCTGGTGCAGCTCCGCCTGGAGCCGCGCGGCCTGCTCGGCGTGCTCCTGGAGGATGCGCTGCGTCTGCGCGCGGGCCTGGCTCAGCTCGCGCTCGGCGTCCTGCCGCAGCTGGTCGGCCTGGATCTGCGCGTTCCGCAGCAGTTGTTCGGCCTGATAGCCGATGTCGCCGCCGCCGAAGTCCGGCCGGGACATGATGGTGCGCCGCGCCTCGTGCAACTTGGCGCGCAGCACCTCGACCTGGTAGCCGAGGTCCTCGGCGTGCTGGATCGCCTTTTCCCGCTCGGTCTTCAGCCGCTCCATCTCGGCCTCGAACCGAGAGAGGTGGTCGACGTCAGCCGCCGGCTCTCGCTCCTGGCGTTCGTAGCCCCGCACTGCGCGGTCCCATCCGTCCCCTGGTCGCAAGTCACTCCATACGAGCTCCGTCCATCCGCCGAACGGGGCCCCCGGGGAATGGTGTCAGATCAACGGCGGAGCATGGGCTGCTGCCCCGACGCTCGTCCCCCGAAACCCGGACCCCGGCCCGCGGTCGAACGCCCGAGAGCGACGACCGACCCCAACCCTACCGGCCCATATGTACGAGGGTCAGTGCTCAGGTGACTCAACGGGCGCCGAAGTGACCAGTTCTGTCAGTACTCCATGACAATCCTTGGGGTGCAGGAAGGTGATCCGTGACCCCATGGAGCCGCGTCGGGGCTCCTCGTACAGGACGCGTACGCCCTTGCCCTTGATGTCCGCGGCGTCCGCGTCGACGTCCGCCGTACCGAAGGCGATGTGGTGCACACCCTCGCCGTTCTTGGCGAGCCACTTGGCGACGGTGGAGTCCTCGCGGGTCGGCTCCAGCAGCTGGAGGTAGGTCGCGCCGCCGTCCGACGTATCGTTGATCTTGAGCATGGCCTCACGGACCCCCTGCTCCTCGTTGACCTCCGAGTGGTACACCTCGAAGCCGTAGGTGGCCCGGTAGAACTCGACGGTCTTGTCGAGGTCGAAGCAGGCGATCCCGATGTGGTCGATTCGCGTCAGCATGATGCCAGTGCAGCGCTCCCGAGGTGGTTACGCAACGTGCCAGCGATCACACCGACAGCCCGGTGACGGCACGGAGTGCCACTCAGTACATTCGAAGTAAACCCTCGTTCACTCCTCGGCTGTGCAAGCTGGAAGGGGATCGCACGACATGTCTTCCGCAACTTCGGTGATCGTCGCGGGCGCTCGGACGCCCATGGGCCGCTTGCTGGGCTCCCTCAAGTCCTTCTCCGGAGCCGACCTCGGCGGCTTCGCGATCAAGGCCGCCCTCGACCGTGCGGGGATCGGTGGCGACCAGGTGCAGTACGTGATCATGGGCCAGGTCCTCCAGGCCGGCGCGGGCCAGATCCCGGCCCGCCAGGCCGCGGTCAAGGCCGGCATCCCGATGAACGTGCCCGCCCTGACCATCAACAAGGTCTGCCTCTCCGGCCTCGACGCCATCGCGCTCGCCGACCAGCTGATCCGCGCCGGCGAGTTCGACGTGATCGTCGCGGGCGGCCAGGAGTCGATGACGAACGCCCCGCACCTGCTGCCCAAGTCCCGTGAGGGCTTCAAGTACGGCGCCATCGAGATGCTCGACGCGATGGCCTACGACGGACTGACCGACCCGTGGGAGAACATCCCCATGGGCCAGTCCACGGAGAAGCACAACAGCCGCCTCGGCATCGCCCGCGAGCCGCAGGACGAGGTGGCCGCCCTCTCGCACCAGCGCGCCGCCGCCGCCCAGAAGAACGGCATCTTCGAGGCCGAGATCACCCCGGTGGAGATCCCGCAGCGCAAGGGCGAGCCGGTCGTCTTCAGCAAGGACGAGGGCATCCGCGCCGAGACGACGGCGGAGTCGCTGGGCAAGCTGCGTCCCGCGTTCACCAAGGACGGCACCATCACCGCCGGCTCGTCCTCGCAGATCTCCGACGGCGCGGCCGCGGTCGTCGTGATGAGCAAGGCCAAGGCGCAGGAGCTGGGCCTGGAGTGGATCGCCGAGATCGGCGCCCACGGCAACGTGGCGGGCCCGGACAACTCGCTGCAGTCCCAGCCCTCCAACGCCATCCTGCACGCCCTGAAGAAGGAGGGCCTGGAGGTCTCCGACCTCGATCTGATCGAGATCAACGAGGCGTTCGCGGCGGTCGCGGTCCAGTCAATGAAGGACCTCGGGGTGTCCACGGAAAAGGTGAACGTCAACGGTGGTGCGATTGCCCTCGGCCACCCGATCGGCATGTCGGGTGCGCGACTCGTCCTGCACCTGGCGCTGGAGCTGAAGCGCCGGGGCGGTGGCGTGGGCGCGGCCGCGCTGTGCGGCGGCGGTGGCCAGGGTGACGCGCTGATCGTGCGGGTCCCCAAGGCCTGAGCTGTTCTCTTCTAGGTGATCGGAGCTGTGATGCAGGACGTCTCCACGCTGGTGGCCCAGGCACGGGAGGGCAGGCCCCGGGCCGTGGCTCGGCTGATCTCCCTGGTGGAGGGGGCGTCCCCGCAGCTCAGGGAGGTCATGGCGGCGCTGGCCCCGCTGACGGGCGGGGCGTACGTGGTGGGCCTGACGGGGTCGCCGGGGGTCGGCAAGTCGACGTCGACCTCCGCCCTGGTGACCGCGTACCGCAAGCAGGGCAAGCGGGTGGGCGTCCTGGCCGTGGACCCCTCCTCCCCCTTCTCCGGCGGGGCGCTGCTCGGTGACCGGGTCCGGATGTCGGAGCACGCCTCGGACCCCGGGGTGTACATCCGCTCCATGGCCACGCGCGGCCACCTGGGCGGCCTCGCCTGGGCGGCCCCGCAGGCGATCCGGGTGCTGGACGCGGCGGGCTGCGACGTGATCCTGGTCGAGACGGTCGGGGTGGGCCAGTCGGAGGTCGAGATCGCGTCGCAGGCCGACACGTCGGTGGTGCTGCTGGCGCCGGGCATGGGCGACGGGATCCAGGCGGCCAAGGCGGGCATCCTGGAGATCGGCGACGTGTACGTCGTGAACAAGGCCGACCGGGACGGCGCCGACGCGACGGCTCGTGAGCTGAACCACATGCTGGGTCTGGGCGAGTCCCGGGGTCCCGGCGACTGGCGGCCCCCGATCGTGAAGACCGTCGCGGCGCGCTCGGAGGGCGTGGACGAGGTGGTCGAGGCGCTGGAGAAGCACCGGGCGTGGATGGAGGAGCGGGGGGTGCTGGCGGAGCGCCGCCGGGCCCGGGCCTCACGTGAGGTGGAGACCATCGCGGTGACGGCGCTGCGGGAACGGATCGGCGACCTCCACGGAGACCGGCGGCTGAGCGCACTCGCGGAGAAGATCGTCGCGGGCGAGCTGGACCCGTACCGCGCGGCGGACGAACTGGTCGAGGGCCTGACGCGGGGCTGAACCGCGCACACGTCGAACGCCGGAGAAGCTGGATCAGCCTCTCCGGCGTTTCGGCCCGGGTTCTCCGTCGTCCGCGTCGTCAGTCGTCCGAGTCGTCGTCGTTCTTGTCGGCCGTGACCTTCGTCGTGTCCAGGTCGACGTTCCAGTGGCTCTCCGCGCCCCGGGCGTTCTCCGTCTCCACGTCCCAGGTCGTCGTGCGGTCGTCGTCCTCCAGGTCCAGCGACGTCACGAAGCCCTTCGCCGCCGCGGCCTCGGCCGCCTCCCGGGCCGTCGTACCCGAAGCGGCGCGCTCCTGGTCATCGGCGTCGTCGTCATCGTCGTCCTCCACCTGCGTGCCGACGACCTTCGCCGTCGCCGGGTCCACCTGGACCGTGTACGACTGCGCTCCCGCGCCGAGGATCTCGACCTCCCAGCCACGGAAGCCGTCGCCGGAGTCATCGGAGTCGTCGGAGTCGTCCTCCAGGTCCGCCCCGACCGCCGTCCCCGGCTGAGCCTTCAGCGCCGCCCCGATCGCCTCAGCCGCCGTCACCTTCGCGGTGCGCGCCTCCGCGGAGTCGTCCTCCGCCGAGTCGTCCCGCGCGGAGTCGTCCCGCACGTCCACCGCCCGCTCCTGCCGCGCCTCGTCACCGCCGGCGAAGGCGACCGCCGTACCCCCGCCCACCAGGGCCGCCGCTGCGACGGTGGCGATGAGGATGTTGCGCTTCATGGGTCCTCCAGAAGGTGTGTGACTGCTCCGCTCGTTCGCCACCAAGGTCCGTCATCCGACCTGAAGCCACCCTGAACCCACCTGAAGATCACTTCAGCTTCGCTCTGCCACCCTGGGGGACATGCGCCTGTTGATCGTGGAGGACGAGAAGCGGCTGGCCCTGTCGCTGGCCAAGGGGCTGTCGGCCGAGGGGTTCGCCGTGGATGTCGTGCACGACGGTCTTGAGGGGCTGCACCGGGCCGGTGAACTGCCGTACGACCTCGTCGTGCTCGACATCATGCTGCCGGGGATGAACGGCTACCGGGTCTGTTCCGCCCTCCGCGCCGCCGGCAACGACGTGCCGATCCTCATGCTCACCGCCAAGGACGGGGAGTACGACGAGGCCGAGGGGCTGGACACGGGGGCGGACGACTACCTCACCAAGCCGTTCTCGTACGTCGTGCTCGTCGCCCGCGTCAAGGCGCTGCTGCGCCGGCGAAGCGGCGGTGCCGGATCGCCGGTGCTCGCCCTCGGGGCCCTGCGCGTCGACACGGGCGCCCACCAGGTCTTCCGGGACGGCGCCGAGATCCCGCTCACCACCAAGGAGTTCGCCGTACTGGAGCAGCTCGCCCTGCGGGCCGGGCAGGTCGTCTCCAAGTCCGAGATCCTCGACCACGTCTGGGACTTCGCCTACGACGGCGACCCCAACATCGTCGAGGTCTACATCAGCACCCTCCGCCGCAAACTCGGCGCCGGTCTCATCCACACCGTGCGCGGCGCCGGGTACCGGCTGGAGTCCGGGAGATGAGGCGCCTGTTCGGGTCCGTCCGCGCCCGGGCCACCCTCGCCGCCACCCTGGTCGTCGCCGTCGCCCTGGTCGCCGCCGGTGCCGTCGTGCTGGTCACCCTGCGCGGCAACCTCACCGCCCAGGCGGACTCGGAGGCCGACGACGCCGCCCGCTCGGTCGCTGCCCAGATCGCGCAGGACGTGCCGTACGGCGAGCTCGATCTGGACGAGGACCATCCCGTGCAGGTGGTGGACAGGGACGGGCGAGTGCTGGCCGTGAGCGAAGGGTTGGAGGTCGTCAGCGGGACCGGTGTGGACGGTGTCGCGCCGGTCCGCAGCCCTGGCACCGGACGCGAGGACGAGGACGACGATGACGATCCGGAGCTGGGCGAGGTCGGTGACATCGAGGGGCACACACAGGGGTGGGCCACCGTCGACGGGGAGCGCACCGAGTACCGGTTCGCCGAGCTGGAGGTCACCGACCCGCGCGGCGCGACCGTCGTCGTCCACGCCGGCGCCTCGCTGGAGGCCGAGCGGGACGCCGTGTCCACCGCCTCCACCGTCATGCTGATCGGGCTGCCCGCGCTGCTCGGGGTCGTCGGCTCGGTGACCTGGCTGGTCACCCGGCGGGCGCTGCGCCCGGTGGAGGGCATCCGGCGCGAGATGGCGGAGATCACCGCCTCCGAGGACCTGTCCCGGCGGGTTCCCGAGCCGGACACCCATGACGAGGTCGCGCGGCTGGCCCGTACGACCAATGAGACCCTCTCCGCCCTGGAGACCTCGGTCGAGCGCCAGCGGCGCTTCGTCGCGGACGCCTCGCACGAGCTGCGCAGCCCCATCGCCTCGCTGCGCACCCAGCTCGAAGTGGCCGCCGCCCATCCGGAGTTCCTGGATCTGGACGGGGCCGTCGAGGACACCGTACGGCTGCAGCACCTCGCCGCGGATCTGCTGCTGCTCGCCCGGCTCGACGCGGGGGAGCGGCCCGGTGACACCCGGGTCGATCTCGCCGCGCTGGCCGCCGCGGAGGCCGAGGGGCGGGCCGGGGTGCGCGTGATGGCGGACGGGCCGGTGGCGGTCGCCGGATCCCGGGGCCAGCTGGGGCGGGTGCTCGCCAATCTGCTCGACAACGCCGCCCGCCACGCCCGTTCGGCGGTCGAGGTGACCGTCCGGCGGGCGGGCGACCGGGCCGTCCTTCAGGTCGCCGACGACGGGGACGGGGTGGCCGAGGGGGACCGGGAGCGGATCTTCGAGCGGTTCGTACGGCTCGACGAGGCCCGCAGTCGCGACGACGGCGGCGCCGGTCTGGGCCTCGCCATCGCCCGCGATGTCGCCGAGCGGCACGGCGGCACCCTCACCGTGGGCGACGCCCCGGCGGGCGGAGCCCTGTTCGAACTCCGCCTGCCGATCGCCTGCGACAGGGACTGAGGGATCAGGGGCGGCCGCGCTGTCCGCGCAGGTGCTCCGCGATCGGCTTGAGGGCCTTGTCCAGCTCCACCAGCGCCTCCGGCGTCAGCAGATCGATGAAGTGCCGGCGCACGGACGCCACGTGATGCGGCGACACCTTCTTCATCGTCTCCATGCCGTGCTCGGTGAGGACGGCGTAGAGGCCGCGGCGGTCGGACTCGCAGTTCTCACGCCGGACCAGGTTCGCGTTCTCCATGCGCGTGATCTGGTGGGAGAGGCGGCTCTTGGACTGGAGGGTGGCGGAGGCGAGGTCGCTCATCCGCATCCGTACGTCCTCCGACTCGGAGAGGTTCACCAGGATCTCGTAGTCGTTCATTGTCAGGCCGAACGGCTGGAGGTCCCTCTCGAGCTGGTACGTCAACAGTCTGTTGACCTCCAGGTGGGTGCGCCAGGCGCACTGCTCCGCATCGCTCAGCCAGCGCGTGGCCGTCTCGGTCTCCATGAATGAAGTCTACCTAAAATGTTGAAAAGCGAACTAGTGAGGGCGGTGTGACAGTGCGCACGCGTTCGAAGTCGTCACACTCCGCAGACTACCGCTCACAGCCCGAAGCGACGCTGGAGGTCCCCCAGCTGTCCGGGAAGACGCGGTGCGCCGGCTTGCTGTGAGCCACCTGTGGAGCCCCCACTTCCGGGCACACCCGCCTGGTGTGGGACGGTCCCCGTCGCCTGCTCGGCCATGAGGGTCTCGGAGGACTGCAGGAGCACGGTGCCGGCTCCCACGAACTCGAACTGGTGCTCCTCTCCGGATGCCCCTCCGAGGCCCGTCATCGCACGTAGGCCGCCCATCAGGCCGGTCATGTACTGATAGTCGTAGTGATGGCACGGGGACGGGCAGTCGGCCCAGCCGACGAGCGCCTGTGGATCCACCCGGATCGGGGGCTCCATGAACACCACCGGACCGTTAGATGCGGCCACGAACTTTCCGGTTCCGATGAGGGTCAGAAATCCCGGCACGATCGACTGCTTCAGCGAAAGAGTTGGCTGAAAAGCGAGCAGGTTGCCTGAGCGAATGGTCAGATTGCCGTCTTCGAGGTCGTACGAATTCACGTCGAAGGCCCGGTCGGCGAGCAGCATCTTGCCCGAGCCCTCGGCGACGACCCAGTCGCTCGCGTGCAGAGGCGAATGGAAGGACGTACGGACGAGGCGGTCGAGCCGGCCGTGTCCGATGCCGTTGAAGTCGATCGAGCCGTAGTAGGCGATCATCTTCCCCTTCTGCAGGAACCACTGGGTCCCCTTGAGCTCGACGCAGAAGGTGTAGTTGTCGACGTTGTCGTCGGACGGCAGGGTCATCGGGTCGTGGACGACCGGACCCGCACCCGGGTAGGTGCTCACAGCTTCTCCTCCGAGGCCTGGACGTACACCGCGCCGCTGCCGCTCAGCTCCAGCTGGAAGGCCTCGCCGGAGCCCCGGCCCACCATGTCCCGCCAGCCCAGCGCGGTCGACAGCTTGTTGCGTACGTCGCCGTGGTGGGCGACGTAGGCCTGCGGGTCGACATGGACCGGGCGCTGCGGGCTGATGGGGATCTCCAGGACGCCGCCGTGCGCCATGACGGCGACCGAGCCGTGTCCCTTCAGGGTGGTCGTGAACAGCCCCTGCCCGGTGACCTGTCCGCGGACCATGCCCATCACCCCGCCCTGGGAGCCCATGAACATCGTGCCCTGCTCCAACGTGCCCTCGAAGGCCAGCAGCCGGTCCGCCTCGACGTAGAGGGTGTCCCCGGTGAGGCCGATCACCTGGACGTGATGGCCGCCGTGCCCGAACAGGACGGTCCCGCTGCCCTCGACGGTCATCAGCGGGGTGGCCTCGTTGGCCACCCGGCGTCCGATCATCGACATCAGGCCGCCCTGGCCGCCGGTGGTGCTGGGGGTGAAGGACACGTCGCCCTTGTACGCGAGCATCGCGCCGCGCTGGCTGAACAGCCGCTGCCCGGGCAGCACGGTCGCCTCGATCATCTTGGAGTTGATCTCACGGAAGGCCATGTCAGACGTCCCCCGCGATCGTGTTCCGCTCGCTCGGCTGGACGTAGACCAGGCCGTCGCCCTCGAACCGGATCTGGAAGGCCTCGCCGCCGCCCTCGCCCAGCAGGGTGCGGAAGGTGACGCCGGACTGGAAGGACTGCCGGAGGTCGCCCTGGTGGGCGATGTACGCCCCCGGGTCGACGGTCAGCGGGTACTGCGCGCTGACCCGCAGCACGACCGCCGGGCCGTCCGAGGTGATCGCCGCCTGGCCATGGCCCTCCACGGTCGTGGTGAACAGGCCGTTGCCCTGCGAGGCGCCGCGCATCCCGGTGAAGGACGTGCCGGTCCGCAGTCCCGCGTCGGTCGCGAGCAGATTGCTCGATTCCACGTACAGCTTGTCCCCCTGAAGGCCGACGAGGTTGATCTCGGCCGCCCGGTCCGCGAACCAGCAGGTCCCGTGCCCCTTCACCTCCATCACCGTCATCTGCTCGCCGGTGATGCGCCGGGTCACCATGCCCCGGATGCCCTCACCGCCACCGCTGAGCTTCTTGAACGCCATCTGTCCGTCGTACGCGACCATCGAGCCGTTCTTCGCCTTCACGGCGTCCCCGGTCATCTCGACGGCGAGCACCTTGCTGCCTTGAAGTCGGAACATCGCCACGCAGCGAAGGTAACGGCGGTGGCCCGCCGCCGACAGAGCCCGTAGGTGGAGATACACCCTGAACGTCCCCTCAGGGGAGGATGGACCGCGACCCCCGGGCCGGAGCACCCCCGCCCGTTTGCCACAATGGACGAACGTTTGTGCTTGCGTTCACAAACCCCTACGTCTCTCCCACCGAAGGTGACCCGTGGACATCAAGACCGCCTCCGCCCTCCGCCGCCTCCGCCTCGTCTCCGCGCCCGAGGCGGTCTCCTTCCTCCTCCTGCTCGTCTGCTCGGTGCTGAAGCGGACCACGGACTTCAACGCGGTGCCCGTGATGGGCGCGATCCACGGCATCCTGTTCATCCTGTACGTGATCTTCTGGGCCGACGCCTGGAACCGCGCGAAGTGGTCCTTCGGCACCGGCGCCCTGTACTTCGTCCTCTCCGTGCTCCCCGCCGGCGGCTTCTTCGCCGAGCGCAAGCTCAAGCGCGAGGCCGAGGACGCGGTCATCGCCTTCCGCGCGCGCCAGGAGGACGCGGTGAAGACGTCATGATCGTCGCCTTCTCCGTGACGCCCCTCGGTGTCGGCGAGGACGTGGGGGAGTACGTCGCCGACGCCGTCCGGGTCGTCCGCGAGTCCGGTCTGCCGCATCGCACCGACGCGATGTTCACCTCGGTCGAGGGCGAGAGCTGGGACGAGGTCATGGACGTCGTCAAGCGCGCCGTCGCCGCCGTGGAGGCACGCGCCCCGCGCGTGTCCCTGGTGCTCAAGGCGGACATCCGGCCCGGCGTGACCGACGGGCTCACCTCCAAGGTGGAGACGGTGGAGCGGTACCTGGCCGCCGACTAGTGCCCTCTGGCCGCCGAGTGGCGGCACCGTACGAGAAAACCCCGGCCCGCGCGGGCCGGGGTTTTCTCGTGCCCGCTGTTTGAGCAGTCGCTCAAAACCGTGTACCTTCCTGCCCAGAAAGTTTGAGCAGTCGCTCAAACCGCTTGCCGACCTGGGGGATTCGCGTGAGGCACACCGGTCTGTACATAGAGGCGCGGATCCGCGCCGATCTCGACGACCTCTGGTCGCGTACGCAGGAGCCGTCCCAGCACCAGCGCTGGGACCTCCGCTTCACCGAGATCGACCACCTCCCGCGCGCGGAGGGCGAACCGCAGCGCTTCCGCTACGCCACGCGCGTGCTGCCCTTCCTCACCGTCGCCGGCACCGGAGTCTCGGCCGGCGAGAAGGAGCGCCCCGACGGCACCCGCACCTCCGCCCTGCGCTTCGCCTCCCCGCACCCCCTCTCCCTGCTCGCCGAGGGCAGCGGCTACTGGCGGTACATCCCCGACGGCGACGGTGTCCGCTTCCTCACCGGGTACGACTACCGGCCCCGCTGGGGCGCCCTGGGGGCGCTCGCCGACCGGCTGGTGTTCCGTCCGCTCATGGGCTGGGCGACGGCCTGGTCCTTCGACCGGCTGCGGCTGTGGCTGGAGCGGGGTGTCACCCCCGAGCGGGCCCGCCTGAACTGGCTGGCCGAGCTGACGGTCCGCGCGCTCGTCATCGCCTTCGCCTGCACCGGTCTGGGGCTGGAGTCCCTGCTGTGGCTGTTCGGCCCCTTCGCCGCCTCGATGGCGTACCTCTGCCCGCTGCTGCTCACCGTCGCCGTGTGCCTGGCGCTCTTCAAGGCGCCCCTGTCCCACACCCCGGCCGCCCGCCGCTGCCTGCGCCGCCCGCCGACCCGCGCGTGCGCCCCCCGACTCCTCAAGGCCCTGGAGAACCCGCGATGACCTCGATCTTCCGCACCGCGATGGGCGCCGACTTCGACCGGCTGCACCCGCAGCTCCAGCGTCGCTTCTCCGTCGGCCTGACGAGCGGGGAGGCCTGCACCGGCCGAGGCGTCATGGACCGCATCTGGCACGGCGGGGCGTTCGTGAAGCCGTTCCTCGCCCTCGGCACCACCCGCAACATCCTCGTCCCGCGCGAGGGGCGCCGGGTGCCGTTCGTCATCGAGAACGTGCCGTACACCGACACCTTCGGCCGTGAGACGGTGAGCTTCGTGCGCACCTTCGACCTGCCGGGCCGCTCCCGCCGCTTCGACGCCCAGATGGTGCTGGGCCCCCGGGGCGACCGGGTCCTCGACTACCTCGGCACCCACCAGCACCTCGCCACCGACCTGTACTTCCGGGCCGAGCCCGACGGCTCGCTCCTCATCCGCTCCGGCGAACACCGCTTCCGGGAGGGGGCCGTGGACGTCCGGGTCCCCGAACTGATCGGCGCCACGGCCGAGGTGCGCGAGTCGTACGACGAGGCCACGGACCGCTTCCGCGTCAAGGTCCGGGTGGTGAACCGGTACTTCGGGCCGCTCTTCGGCTACGAGGGCTCCTTCCGCGCCACCTACAGCGACCTCCGCAAGTGCGGCGTACGACCCGGTCTGCGCCCGGTGCGCGAGGAGGCGCGCGCGTGAGCCCGGAGACCGCCAAGTCCCTGGAGACGAAGACGAAGCTCCTCGACGGGGCGCTGCGGACGCTGACCGAGCAGGGGATCGCGAAGACCTCGGCGCGTACGGTCGCGGCCGCCGCCGGGGTCAACCAGGCGCTGGTCTTCTACCACTTCGGCTCCCTGAACGACCTGCTGGCGGCGGCCTGCCGGTACGGTGCCGAACAGCGCGTCGCCCGCTACCGCGACCGCTTCGCCACCATCACCTCGCTCTCCGAACTCCTCGCCTTCGGCCGGGAGATGCACGAGGAGGAGAGAGCCTCCGGCTACGTCTCCCTGCTCGGCCAGCTCCTGGCCGGCGCCCAGACCCATGAGAGCCTCGGTCCGGCCACGGCGGCCGGACTCGATCTGTGGATCACCGAGATCGAGAAGGTCCTGAGCAGGGTCATGGCACAGACCCCGTTCGGCGAGTTCGTGGACGCACCGGGCCTCGCGCGAGCCGTGGCGGCCTCCTTCGTGGGGATCGAGCTGTACGAAGGCGTGGACGCGGCCGGGGCGGGCTCGGCCCTGGACGCGCTGGAGCAGCTCGGGCGCCTGGTCGCCGCACTGGACGACCTGGGCCCGGTGGCCCAGCGCGCGGTCCGGCACCACCTACGGCGTGCGCAGCGCTGACCCGTCCGAGCACATCGCCTCCCCGTCATGCGCCGACAGCGCGTGGTCGATGGGGTAGTCATCGCCGTGGCCCCGGACCCCGCCCCTCTCCCGGCCGGCGTCCGCGCGGGCGTCGGCGCGCCCGGCAGTCCTGAGCGGTCCTGGCGCGAGGCGCGCACCGCCCCGCGCTTCACCAGCGCGCGCGAACCCGTCGTCCGCCACACCGACCTGGGCGCCCTGGCGCCCCTCGCCGAGCTGCCCGAGGGCGCGGTGCGGGCCACTACCGCGCCACCGGCTCCCGAATCGAACAACTAGGCCTGAGCCTGGGCCTGGAACCCACCGAACCCACCGGCCTGACCCGCGCTCGACTCGCCCTCACCGCCCGGCGGCTGCCGGCGGAGTGACGGGCACCCACCTGGACGCCTCCAGTTCGACACGCCCCTGAATCTCCACTTGTGTGGTGGTATCGGCAACGACCGTCGATGACTCCTCGATCACTGGAGGGCGCTGTGCGGCCGGAGGGATATGACTACGAAACCCACAGCCGACTCGCCGGACCGCTCATGGAGCCGGCCGGTGCTTCGTACCGCGTGCAGTACACCTCGCTGCTGTCCCGTGAGCCGCACCGAATACGCGCGATCCTCCTGATGACCCTGGCGCCCCTGCTCACCGGCGCCCTGCTCGTCTACCTCGTCTGGCCCACCCACTGGGTCGAACGCGAGGGCGCCGACCGCTGGCTGGTCTGGCTCGACGTCGCCATGCTCATATCCATCGGGCTCATCGAGCTCTTCATGGTGGTCAACGTCGCCTCCGTCGCCCACGCCACCCTCGTGGCCCGCGACCCCGTCCCGGTCGTGCCCGAACCCGGCACCCGCGTCGCCTTCCTCACGACGTACGTCCCGGGCAAGGAACCCCTCTCCATGGTCCGCGCCACCCTCGAAGGCGCGAGGAGGATCACCCACGACGGCCCGCTCGACGTCTGGCTCCTCGACGAGGGGGACGACGACCGCGCCAAGGCCCTCTGCGCGGAACTCGGCGTCCGGCACTTCACCCGCCTCGGCGTCCCGGAGTGGAACCGCCCCAAGGGCGCCCACAAGGCCCGCACCAAGCACGGCAACTACAACGCGTGGATCGCGATGCACGGCGACGACTACGAGTTCTTCGCCTCCGTCGACACCGACCACGTCCCGCTCCCGAACTTCCTGGAGCGGATGATGGGCTACTTCCGCGACCCGGACGTCGCCTTCGTGGTCGGCCCGCAGGTGTACGGCAACTACCACAACCCCGTCACCAAGGCCGCCGAGTCCCAGCAGTTCCTCTTCCACGCGCTCATCCAGCGCGCCGGCAACCGCTACCGCGCCCCCATGTTCGTCGGCACCAACAACGTCGTACGGATCTCCGCCGTCCGGCAGATCGGCGGCTTGTACGACTCCATCACCGAGGACATGGCCACCGGCTTCGAACTGCACCGGCGCCGCAATCCGCGCACGGGCGCGCACTGGCGGTCCGTCTACACCCCGGACGTGCTCGCCGTCGGGGAGGGGCCCGCCTCCTGGACCGACTTCTTCACCCAGCAGGTGCGCTGGTCGCGTGGAACCTACGAGACCCTCTTCAAGCAGTACTGGAAGGCACCGTTCACCATGCCTCCGGGCCGCCTCTTCTCGTACACGCTGATGCTCGTCTACTACCCGATGACGGCCGTCAACTGGTTCCTCGGCAGCCTCAGCTGCTTCCTGTTCCTCTGGTTCGGGGCCTCCGGGACCCAGGTCACCGCCTCCGTGTGGCTGATGCTCTACAGCGACGCGGCCGCCCTCCAGATCGGCCTGTATCTGTGGAACCGCCGGCACAACGTCTCGCCGCACGAACCCCAGGGTTCCAGCGGGCTCGCGGGCATGGCGATGTCGGCCCTGTCGGCGCCGATCTACCTGAAGTCCCTCGGTGAGGCGCTGATCCGCAGGCCCAGCCGGTTCGTCGTCACCCCCAAGGGCGGCGACGCCAGCCCCGACCGGCTGCTCACCTTCCGCATCCATCTGGCCTGGGCGGCGCTGCTCGCCATCTCGCTGGCCGCGTCCATGGCCCGCGCCCACACCCATGTGGCCATGCGGACCTGGGCGGTGCTCGCCATGACGATCTCGCTGGCGCCGGTCGCGGTGTGGGCCTCCACGCTGCTGAAGGACCGCCGTGAACGCCGGTCGTCGGTTCCGGCCGCACGGTCCGTCGAGGACGCCGAACCGACGCTCGCCGCCAGCGGAGCGACCGCCCCCGTCCCCGGCACCTCGACAGGAGGCAACTAGCCCATGGCCTACCAGCCCTCGCAGAAGACCAAGAAGAGAGTCCTCGGCATCGGCGGCATCGCGGTCCTGGCCGGCCTCAACGCCCCGGCGGCGCTGGACTTCGCGGGCGAGAAGTACCACGCCTACAAGATCGCCCAGCCCGCCTACCAGGCCCGGTACGGCTCCTGGAGCCAGGTCGACATCCCCGAGGAGTACCGCACCAACGCCATCCACGCGGCCCTGCTGCACACCGGCAAGGTGCTGATCGTCGCCGGCTCGGGCAACGAGCAGAAGAAGTTCGACGAGGGGTCCTTCGACACCGTCCTGTGGGACCCGGAGAAGAACACCTTCAAGAAGATCCCCACCCCCGACGACTTCTTCTGCTCGGGCCACGCCCAACTCCCCGACGGACGACTGCTGGTGGCCGGCGGCACCGCGCGCTACGAGCGCCTCGACGGCGAGGTCGAGCGGGCCGGCGGCGGGATGCGGGTCAAGAACGAGAACCCCGACAAGGCCGTGTTCCTGAAGAAGGGCACCCGCTTCCGCTCACCCGCCGGAGTCGAGTACGTCACCCGGTTCGACGTCACCGTGCCCAAGGCCACCCGCACCTTCAAGGTGACGTACGACCAGGCCGGAGTGATGCAGCCCTGGCAGACCAAGGTCACCGCCGCCGAGGCCCGCGTCTTCGTCGAGGCCGTCGAGAAGGGCCCCCTGTCCGTCACCGACCGGCAGGCGCAGTACGAGGTCGTCGGGCTGACCGGCCAGGACGCCGCCGACACCTACGGCCTCTCCGAGAAGATCACCCTGGAGAAGCAGGACTTCCAGGGCATCCGCGCCGCCTACGAGTTCGACCCCGTCGCGGAGAAGTACATCCCGGTCGACCCGATGGACAAGGCCCGCTGGTACCCGACCCTGGTCGGCCTCGACGACGGACGGGTCCTCGCCGTCTCGGGCCTCGACGACGTCGGTGCGGTCGACCCCGGGGACAACGAGATCTACGACCCGAAGACCAAGATGTGGACCCCGGGCCCCAAGCGCTACTTCCCCACCTATCCCGCCCTGTTCCTCACCAAGGGCGGGAAGCTCTTCTACCCGGCGGCCAACGCCGGGTACGGACCCGACAACATGGGCCGTGAGCCGGGCCTGTGGGACCTGAAGACCAACACCTTCCAGAAGGTGCCGGGCCTGCGCGACCCGGACGAGACCGAGACCGCCGCCTCCCTCCTGCTGCCCCCGGCCCAGGACCAGAAGGTGATGATCCTCGGCGGCGGAGGCGTCGGCGAGTCCAGGAAGTCCACCCCGCGCACGGCCGTGGTCGACCTGAAGAAGGACAACCCCGTCTTCGAGGACGGCCCCGACCTCCCCCAGGGCACGCGCTACCTGAACAGCGTGATCATGCCGGACGACACCGTCTTCACCGCCAACGGCTCCGAGGACTACCGCGGCCGCAGCGCCAGCAACATCCTCAAGGCCCAGTTCTACGTCCCCGAGGAGAACGTCTTCCGGGAGGCGGCGGCGCCCAAGGTGGGCCGCAACTACCACTCCGAGGCACTGCTGCTGCCCGACGGGCGGGTCGCCACGTTCGGCTCGGACCCGCTCTTCGACGACCAGCAGAACACCAAGCTCGGCCACTTCGAGCAGCGCATGGAGATCTTCACCCCGCCCGCCCTGCACAGGAACGGCGCCGCCCGGCCCGTACTGAAGGACGGCCCCGAGCTCCTGGCCGACGACCGCCGGGCCACGTACCGCACCGACCACCCCGAGCGGATCGTCAAGGCCCGCCTGATGCGCCCGAGCGCGGTGACACACACGACGGACGTCGAGCAGCGCTCCATCGAGCTGGGGCTGACCCGGTCCGAGGGCTCCGTCACGGTCACCGTGCCAAAGGACCCGGCGCTGGTACCGCCCGGCTGGTACATGCTCTTCGTCACCGACGCCGAGGGCACCCCGTCGAAGGCGCAGTGGATCCAGGTGAAGTGAGCTACCGGGACGGGGAGTTGCGGGCCAGCGTCAGCGCGTACTCCGGCCACCACCGGCCGGCCGCCGGACCGCCCTCGCAGCTCCCGTCCGACTCCCCGGGCCGCTTGACCCACAGATAGGCGTCGAGCGCGGGCTCGCCGGTGTCCGTCGTGGGCGGGGTGCCCAGCGCGCGGCCCGGCGGGTTGCACCAGACGCCGGGCAGCGGGCCGTTGCCGTTGCGGCTGGTGTCGATGACGAAGTGCTTGCCACCGAGGCTCTGGGAGAGCTGACGGCCGTACGCCTTGGTGTCCTCGTTCGTCTGGAAGTTGGAGACGTTGAGCGCGAAGCCGTCGGCCTCGGCGATCCCGGCCCGGCGCAGCGGCTCGACCAGCTTCCCGGGGTCCTTGATCCAGGACGGGTTGCCCGCGTCCAGGTACACCCGGGTGTGGGGCTGCCGCTTGAACCGGCGGATCGCCTCGGTCAGCAGCTGCTCCCGCTCGGCGTGCAGCTCGGCCGGGGTGCAGCCGTCCACCATGTGCGCGATCGCGTCCGGCTCCAGCACGACCAGCGCCTTGCTCTCGCCGAGCGCGTCGGCGAACTTCCCCGTCCACTCCCGGTAGGCGTCCGCGTCCGCGGCCCCACCCGCGGAGTGCTGGCCGCAGTCGCGGTGCGGGATGTCGTACGCCACGAAGAGCGCCGTACGCCCCTCGGCGGAGGCCGCCGCGGTCGCCGAGCGGACCTTGGGCCCCGGGTCGGTCTCACCGGCCGGCCACAGCGCGGCGGGCCGGTCGGCGATCCGGCGCAGCACCTGAGCGTCCTGCGTACGGCCCGTTCGTTCCCACAGCTCGATCTGGCGTGCGGCCGGGCTGTCGGGGTCGACCCAGAACGGAGAGGCGGGGACGGCGCGGCTCTTCTTGGACGCGGCGCCGGCGACGGAGGCCTCGTCGACATCGGAGGCGGCGGTGCAGCCCGCCGCGAGTCCGAGCACCGCGAGAGCCGCGAGGGGGTGGATCAGCCGGGGCATGCTGCTCCCTTGAGCGGAGGTGACGTTCCGTCACCAATCGTTCCACAAAGATGTGATTTATCACGGAATGGACATGGGTCAGCCGCCCGAGGCGAGCGCGATCCCCAGGGGTGTGCGCTCGTACAGCACCTGATGGCCGTAGCGCCGTGCGACGAGCAGTCCGGTGTCCCGCAGCGTCGTCAGATGCGCCGACACCGACGAGGGCGCGAGGCCGAGGCGGTGGGCGAGCGCGGAGGTGGTGGCGGGCTCGTCGAGCGCGGCGAGCACGGCCGCCCGGCCCCGGCCCAGCAGCCGTACCAGCGCCTCGCGGGTGCGGTCCACGGGCTCGGCCCACAGGCCGCCGAGTCCCCGGGCCGGGTAGACGACGGTGGGCTGCCAGGGCGGCTCGAAGCCGCTGATCACATCCGGCCAGGAGAAGACGCTCGGCATCAGGACCAGGCCCCGCCCGTCGAGGTCGCGCACATGCTCGCCGTCCACCTCCAGGGTCAGGGTGCGGCCGTTCCAGGCGAGCCGCGGGTCCACCTCGGGCAGGAGCGCCCCGAGCCCCACCTCGGCCAGGCGCCGGGAGTGGAAGGCGACGTCGGCCTCCAGCAGGGCCCGCAGCCGCGGCCAGTCCGGTTCGACGAGGACGCGCCAGGCGGCCTCCAGCAGATCGGCCAGCTCATGGACGGCACGGCCCGGGTCGGCGAGCAGCGCCCTGCCCGCGGTGGAGTCCAGGGCGCCCGGGGTGTCGGCGAGCGCGCGGGCCATGTCGGCGCGCGCCGCCTCCGGATCGGCCGAGCGGACCACCGCGATCTCCTGCGCGAAGTCGCCCGCGGGGCCGATCGGCGGCGGGCCGAGGAAGTCCGGGGAGTGCCCGCGCCTCGGCATGAGCAGCCACAGCGGGGCCAGGTCCAGCGCGCCGGCCGCCTCCCGGATACGGCGGAGCCAGTGCGGGTGATAGCCGTGCCGGTCGGGCCGGCGCAGGGTGCGCACCGCCTCCTGGGTCTCCCAGAGCGGGGAGACCGCGAAACGGCACCGCAGCAGGTCGTCGTCGCCGAAGCGCAGGTGGAACGGCACGGCCCTCCCGGGTCCGGAACATTCGGCTGTCGCCGAAACTCTACGGCGGGCGGCGCACCCGCGTGCAGGCTGCGGCCATGCCAGAACAGCCGGGCCCGGCCGCGCCGGAAGCCCTCCAGGAACCCACCGGCTACCGACGCGTCTTCGCCGTACGGGAGTTCCGTGCCGTCTTCGCGGCCTACGCGCTCTCCCTGCTCGGCACGGTCGTCGGTGAGATCGCGCTCACCGTGCTCGTGTACGGCCTCACCGGCTCACCCCTGCTGAGCGCGCTGACGTTCGCCCTCGGCTTCCTGCCGTACCTGATCGGCGGGACGCTGTTGTCCGGGATCGCCGACCGGTATCCCGCGCGCCGGGTGCTGGTGCTGTGCGACCTGGTGTGCGCGGGATGCGCGGCGGCCATGGCCGCGCCCGGCGCCCCGGTCGCCGCGCTGCTCGCCCTGCGCTGTGTGATCGCCGTCGTCTCGCCGGTGTTCAGCGGCACCAGGACGGCCACGCTCGCCGAGGTCCTCGGGGACGGCGACCTCTTCGTGCTGGGCCGCTCGCTGCTGCGGATGGTCGCGCAGAGCGCGCTGCTGGTGGGCTTCGGGGTGGGCGGCGCGCTGCTCACGGTGGTGACCCCGCGCGGCGCCCTGCTCATCACGGTGGGCACCTTCCTCTGCTCCGCGCTGCTGCTGCGGTTCGGCACCCGGCGCAGGCCCGCCAGGGACCGGGGCGGCTCGCTCGTGCGGTACTCGCTGGCGGGCGCCCGCCAGGTGCTCGGCGACCGCAGGATCCGCGCGCTGCTGCTGCTTCTGTGGGTGCCGCCGATGTTCATGGTCGCGCCGGAGGCGCTGGCCGCCGCCTACGCCGACGAGATCGGCATGGACGCGGCCGGCGTCGGGCTGCTGATGGGCGCGATGCCGGTCGGCACGATTATCGGCGAGGTCTGGGCCGGTTCCGCCCTCACGCCCGCCGCCCGCTCCCGGATCGTCCTCCCGCTCGCGGCCTGCGCCCTGCTGCCCCTGCTGGTCTACCCGCTATCGCCCGGCCTCGGCTGGATCCTGGCCGCACTGCTGGTCACCGGGCTCGCGGGGGCGTACACCCTCGGCCTGGACCGCTGGTTCGTGGACGCCGTGCCGCCGGAACTGCGCGCGCGGGCGATGACCGTGCACACCGCGGGCATCATGACCATCCAGGGCATCGGCATGGCGCTGGCCGGGGCCGCGGCCGAGTTCTGGCCGGTCGCGCACGTGGTCGGCGGGATCGGCGCGCTCGGTACGGTGTGCTGTCTGTGCCTCGTCCGGGAGGTCCGCCGGACCTCCCGGGGACCGATGGGCGAGACGGGGCTGACCGCCATATGACCGACCGGTAGGGTCTGGTGCCGTGCCGAAGCCGCTCAGCCTTCCCTTCGATCCCATCGCCCGCGCCGACGAACTCTGGAAGCAGCGCTGGGGAAACGTGCCGTCCATGGCCGCGATCACCTCGATCATGCGCGCCCAGCAGATCCTGCTCGCGGAGGTCGACTCGGTGGTCAAGCCGTACGGGCTGACCTTCGCGCGCTACGAGGCGCTGGTGCTGCTCAACTTCTCCAAGGCCGGGGAACTGCCGATGTCCAAGATCGGCGAGCGGCTGATGGTGCACCCCACCTCGGTGACGAACACGGTCGACCGGCTGGTGCGGTCGGGCCTGGTGGACAAGCGCCCCAACCCCAACGACGGACGCGGCACGCTCGCCTCCATCACGGAGAAGGGCCGCGAGGTGGTCGAGGCGGCCACGCGCGACCTGATGGCGATGGACTTCGGGCTCGGGGTGTACGACGCCGAGGAGTGCGCGGAGATCTTCGCGATGCTCCGGCCGCTGCGGATCGCCGCGCACGACTTCGAGGAGCAGTGACCCGGTTCCGGGAGCAGTGACCCGGGGAAAGATCGCCCGGAACGTGCCGTTACGCTCGTCGGCATGAAAAAGAGCGTGCTCACCCGCTACCGCGTCATGGCCTACGTCACCGGTGTGCTCCTGGTACTGCTGTGCCTCTGCATGATCGGCAAGTACGCGCTGGACCTGGACGGCGCCGCCGACGCGACCCGGGTCGTCTCGATCGCGCACGGCTGGCTGTACGTCGTCTACCTGGTCTTCGCCTTCGACCTGGGCTCCAAGGCGAAGTGGCCGGTCGCCAAGCAGCTGTGGGTCCTGCTCGCCGGGACGATTCCGACGGCCGCGTTCTTCGTGGAGCGGAAGATCAGCCGCGAGCTGGACGCGAAGGTCGACGAGGACGCGCCGGCGGTCGCGAAGGCGTGACCGCGTCATCCCGCCGGACGAGCACGCGCGTCCGGCGGGTCGTGGTGGAGCATTACTCGAACGCCCCAGTCGATCACCGTCAGCCGTCGACATTTACTAGGACGTCCTAGTAATTTGGAGGCATGGACGCTGACGCCCTCGAGGAAGGCCGCCGTCGCTGGCAGGCCCGGTACGACGCCGCGCGCAAGCGCGACGCTGACTTCACCACGCTCTCCGGCGACCCCGTGGAGCCGGTGTACGGCCCCCGGCCCGGGGACACCTATGACGGCTTCGAGCGGATCGGCTGGCCGGGGGAGTACCCCTTCACGCGCGGGCTGTACCCGACCGGATACCGCGGGCGCACCTGGACGATCCGGCAGTTCGCCGGGTTCGGCAACGCCGAGCAGACCAACGAGCGCTACAAGATGATCCTCGCCAACGGCGGCGGGGGCCTGTCGGTCGCCTTCGACATGCCGACGCTCATGGGCCGCGACTCCGACGAGCCGCGCTCGCTGGGCGAGGTCGGCCACTGCGGGGTGGCGATCGACTCGGCGGCGGACATGGAGGTCCTGTTCAAGGACATCCCGCTGGGCGATGTCACGACCTCGATGACGATCAGCGGCCCGGCGGTGCCGGTGTTCTGCATGTACCTGGTGGCGGCGGAGCGGCAGGGCGTGGACCCGTCCGTCCTGAACGGCACGCTCCAGACGGACATCTTCAAGGAGTACATCGCGCAGAAGGAGTGGCTCTTCCAGCCCGAGCCGCATCTGCGCCTGATCGGCGACCTCATGGAGTACTGCGCGGCCGGCATCCCCGCGTACAAGCCGCTGTCGGTCTCCGGCTACCACATCCGCGAGGCGGGCGCGACGGCCGCGCAGGAGCTGGCCTACACGCTGGCGGACGGCTTCGGGTACGTCGAACTGGGCCTGTCCCGGGGCCTGGACGTGGACGTGTTCGCGCCCGGCCTGTCCTTCTTCTTCGACGCGCACGTCGACTTCTTCGAGGAGATCGCCAAGTTCCGCGCGGCGCGCCGGATCTGGGCGCGCTGGATGCGGGACGTGTACGGCGCGCGGTCGGAGAAGGCCCAGTGGCTGCGATTCCACACGCAGACGGCGGGTGTCTCGCTGACGGCGCAACAGCCGTACAACAACGTCGTGCGTACGGCTGTGGAGGCGCTGGCGGCGGTGCTGGGCGGGACGAACTCGCTGCACACGAACGCGCTGGACGAGACGCTGGCGCTGCCCTCGGAGCAGGCGGCGGAGATCGCGCTGCGGACGCAGCAGGTGCTGATGGAGGAGACGGGCGTCGCGAACGTGGCGGACCCGTTGGGCGGCGCCTGGTACGTGGAGCAGCTCACGGACCGGATCGAGGCGGACGCGGAGAAGATCTTCGACCAGATCAAGGAGCGGGGGCTGCGGGCCCACCCCGACGGCCGCCACCCCATCGGTCCGATCACCTCCGGCATCCTGCGCGGGATCGAGGACGGCTGGTTCACCGGCGAGATCGCCGAGTCCGCCTTCCGCTACCAGCAGTCCCTGGAGAAGGGCGACAAGAGGGTGGTGGGCGTGAACGTCCATCACGGCTCGGTCACCGGGGACCTGGAGATCCTGCGGGTGAGCCACGAGGTCGAGCGGGAGCAGGTGCGGGTGCTGGGCGACCGCAAGGCCGCGCGCGACGAGGCGGCGGTGCGCTCCTCGCTGGACGCGATGCTCGCGGCGGCGCGGGACGGTTCCAACATGATCGAGCCGATGCTGGACGCGGTGCGCGCGGAGGCGACGCTGGGCGAGATCTGCGGCGTGCTGCGCGACGAGTGGGGGGTGTACACGGAGCCGGCGGGCTTCTGACCGCACCCTTCGGTGGCCGGTACGGGCGCGCAGTCAGGAAGCTGCTGCCGCCAGGCCGGCCACCAACACCGTCGTAAAGCTTCGGACCCACTGCTCGTCCGCCGGTTCCGCGCTGACCAGGCAGCGGTGGACCACCGCGCCCGCCACCACGTCGAAGATGAGGTCGACCGTGCGGGCGGCTTCCGACTCGTCCGTGGACGGGGGGAGTTCGCCTCGGGCCTGGGCGCGGGACCTGCCCTCCAGGACCAGTCGTTTCTGCCGGTCGACGATGGAGGCGCGGATGCGTTCGCGGAGCGCTTCGTCCCGCGTCGACTCCGCCACCACCGCCATCAGGCCGCTCTTGGCCTCCGGGCGGGCCAGGATGGCCGCGAACTGCAGGACCACGCCCTCGATGTCCGCGCCCAGCGTTCCGCGGTCGGGGAGTTCGAGCTCGTCGAAGAGCTCCGCCACCGCGTCGACCACGAGTTCGTTCTTGCCCGACCAGCGGCGGTACAGCGTCGTCTTCGCCACCCCTGCCCGCACGGCCACGTCCGACAGGGTCAGTTTCGACCAGCCCAGCTCCACCAGCGCTTCCCGCGTCGCCGCGAGGATCGCGGCGTCGGCCGCTGCGCTGCGGGGGCGCCCTGTGGCGCGTGGGGCGGGAGTGCTGCTCTGCATCCCCAGACCTTAACCACGTCCGGTTCCCGTTGACGCCGTGAGGGAGATCACGGAGACCCGGTGTACCGGAGGCACCCGGTGCCATTACGCTACGACTCGTAGCGAAACCACTGGCGTGGGGTGGGGACCCGGCGTCGAAGACAGTCGAACAACAGAGAAGCTCGACCGGCTTTCTCATCGCTTTTCACTCGCGCGCGAGAACGGGGGAGGATAGACGCATGCAGCCACGGAACATGTCCATGAGCGGAGTCGTCGACCTCGCCGCGGTGAAGGCGGCCCAGGAGGCCAAGGCGAAGGCGGAGCAGGCGCGCGCCGAAACGGCCCGGCAGGGCGGGGGAGGGGCCGTCTCGCCCGCCGACCTCGTCATCGACGTCGACGAGGCCGGGTTCGAGCGAGACGTACTTCAGCGGTCCACCGAGGTGCCCGTCGTCATCGACTTCTGGGCCGAGTGGTGCCAGCCCTGCAAGCAGCTCAGCCCGGTGCTGGAGCGGCTCGCCGTCGAGTACAACGGTCGCTTCGTCCTCGCCAAGATCGACGTCGACGCCAACCAGATGCTGATGCAGCAGTTCGGCGTGCAGGGGATCCCCGCGGTCTTCGCCGTCGTCGCCGGGCAGGCGCTGCCGCTCTTCCAGGGGGCCGCCGGTGAGGCGCAGATCCGCGAGACCCTCGACCAGCTGGTGACCGTGGCCGAGCAGCGGTTCGGGCTCACCGGACTGGCCGTCGACCCGGACGCCGAGCCCGGCGCGGGCGCCCAGGCGGCTCCCGCGGTTCCGGCCGGTCCGTACGACGCGCTGCTGGAGTCCGCCGTACGCGCTCTGGACGCGGGGGACTTCGGCGGGGCGGTTCAGGCGTACAAGAACGTGCTGAGCGACGACCCGGCGAACACCGAGGCCAAACTCGGTCTCGCGCAGGCCGAGTTGCTCCAGCGGGTGCAGGGTGCCGATCCGCAACAGGTGCGCAAGGACGCGGCCGCCAACCCCGGGGACGCGCGGGCCCAGATCGCCGCGGCCGACCTGGACCTGGTGGGCGGGCATGTGGAGGACGCCTTCGGGCGGCTCATCGAGACGGTTCAGCGCACGGCGGGCGACGAGCGGGAAGCCGTACGACTGCGGCTGCTCGAGCTGTTCGAGGTCGTCGGGGCCGAGGATCCGCGCGTCGCGGCGGCGCGCAGGGCACTTGCCCGCGCTCTCTTCTGAGCGGGCCGACCGGGTCGGCAGCCCCGTTCTGACCAGTCACTAAACGCGAGGGCGCGTGTTGCCCGAGTGAAAGAACTGCCGACGGAGCGTCAGTGCGGCCGCGCTTTGCCAAATCTTGGTAATCGCGGCCGCTGTTACTTCCAGTAAGTCCAGGGCGTTGTTCTGTCGGATTCTGTCCGGCCATTCAGGCATTTGTCCGCCCGCTTGCAGCCACCCTGTGTGCCTGTCCGAGACCGACGGGTCGTTGTTCGGTTATCCGCCCGTTACTACCGAGTAACGAAGCCCCTTGTGCGGGCGGCGAGAATGCACCACGATCGGCGACGCTCGGTCCATTCCCGTACTACCCGACAGCCGGTCGGGTCGACGGGAGCCCAGGGTCCCCACCGAGCAGAGCCGGCGGCAGTGGCGCCGGCTCTTGGACAGGGGGGTCTTCGCCCACCCGGCGAAGCCTGTCCAGCAAGGTTGTGCGTGATGCGTGTCAGGCGCGACCAGTGGTTGTCGCTCGGGGGTGATCGCCGGTGATTCGGGCGCGGTTCGCGCCGTCGACCGCGGGCGCTCTCCTTCCCGAGGACGTAGCACTTCTCCCATCCCTGCCCGGCTGAGCCGTAGTCGAAGTGGCCAGTCAGGGCCAGGAGATGTACGTCCGAGAAGGAGGAAATATGGAGTCCCAGGTGCGTGGCGGGACCAGATGGAAGCGGTTCGCCGTCGTGATGGTGCCCAGCGTGGCCGCCACGGCAGCGATAGGTGTCGCCCTCGCGCAGGGCGCTCTCGCCGCGTCGTTCAGCGTGTCGGGCCAGTCGTTCAAGGTGACGACCAAGCAGCTCGACGGTACGGGCTTCGCCCAGTACGGCGCCCTCGATGAGGGTTACACGCTCAGCGGCAAGAAGACGGTCCACCCCGTCGCGGTCTCGGCGTTCAAGTCCGCGACCATCAACAGCCTGTGCCAGTCGGTTGTCACGCCCGACATCCCGCTGCTCGGGAGCGTCAGCCTGATCCTGCGGGCCGGCGAAGACCCGAACAAGCCGGTCGAGGCCGAGAACCTGTACATCGACGTCGCCGAGCTCGAGGCCGATGCCACGTTCAAGGGCATCGACATCGGTGTGGCCGCGAAGGACGCCACCAAGGGTCCGGGCATGAAGGGCGGCAAGGAGCAGTCCAACCCGTTCGGGTTCGCTCAGCAGGCCGACTCGGTCGTGCTGAAGGACGTGAAGCAGACGGCGTGGGCGACCACCGCCGGAACCTTCAAGCTCAGCGGTCTGTCGATGAAGCTGTCGACGGGTGTCAAGGAGTGCTACTAAGCACTCGCTGACGGGCGGGGGAGCCGGTGGCGCCCCCGCCCGTCCACCGTACGGGCGTCCTCTTCACACGTCCGCACCCCGAGCATCACAACTCACCACCACAGCAACGCCGCAGCAGGGAGCTGTTTTCCATGAGCGCCGAGACTCCTGCCGTACCCGGCCGTGACGAGCACTACATCCGGGTCATCAGGCGGCACTTCCGCGCCTGGCGGGGCGAGAGGCCTTTCTGGGCCGGTCTGTTCGTCATCCTCGGCGGACTCCCCATCGCCTACTTCCCGTACGCGAACCTCCAGATCGGTCATCTGACGCTGGCGATGTCCACCACCGCGGGCGCCGGATCCCTGATCATCGGTGTACTGCTGGTCGTCCTCGGCGTCAGCCTCTGGTTCCAGAAGCACGTACGCACCTTCGCGGGCGTCGCGGCGATCCTGCTGGCGCTGGTGTCCATCCCCGTGTCCAACCTCGGTGGCTTCCTGATCGGCTTCCTGTTCGCCCTCGTGGGCGGCGCGATGGCCGTCGCGTGGGCGCCCGGTGCGCCGTCGCAGTCGCAGCCGGCGCAGGAGGACACGGTCAAGCAGGGAGCCGCCCCCGAGGGCGCGATCCCGGCGCAGGCGGACCCGGACCCGGTGGGTGAGCCGAACGATCTGTCAGGAACGAGCCCGGCGAACGGGGCGAACGGGAGGCACAGTGCCGGCTGACGAGGTGACCCACGGGACTGACGTGGACACGTCCCGTGCGAGAACCGGGCCGCGGCACGCGGCTCCCAAGAAGCCGCTGTTCACCAGGTTCCACATGCCGGCCGGCAAGGCGATAGCCCTGGCGGCGATGCCGACCGCGGTCCTCATGGGGATGGGGTTCACGCCGACGCTCGCCAACGCGGAGGACCAGCCGGCCGCCAAGAGCCTGACGGCCGACGAGTACAAGGACTGCGTGGCCGCCCTGGAGGGCGAGTCCGCTTCCCCGTCGCCGTCCGCGAGCGAGAGCACCAGCGAGTCTCCCGCCGCCGAGGA
This sequence comes from Streptomyces sp. NPDC043726, assembly GCF_056436565.1. Taxonomy (NCBI): domain Bacteria; kingdom Bacillati; phylum Actinomycetota; class Actinomycetes; order Kitasatosporales; family Streptomycetaceae; genus Streptomyces; species Streptomyces sp. NPDC043726. The sequence goes on along the minus strand of NZ_JBWKCI010000001.1, from coordinate 39,145 downwards.
CACGGCCGAGCCGACCCCCACCCCGTCGGCCTCCGCGGGCGGTCCCTCTTCGCCGGATTCAGGTTCCGACGACGAGACCGAGCCCACGGCGAGCCCGACCGAGAGCAAGACCACGGAGCCGCAGTCCGGCGCCGGCGAGGACACCGCCACGGCGTCCCCGTCGCCCTCGCCCTCCGAGTCCGACGGCACCGTGCTGGACGACATCGGCAACGCCCTCGAGGACATCTTCACCGGCGGCGAGGACGAGACGGCGAGCGCGAGCCCGTCGCCGTCGGCCACCCCGTCGGCCTCCGCGTCGCCGAGCGCCGAGGAGGAGAACGCCTCCGAGCCCGTCGAGGAGACCACCGACACGGTCTCCGACACGGTCGAGGACGCGGTGAAGGACACCACCGAGACGGTCGAGGACGCCGGCGAGGCGGTCGAGGAGGAGGCGGAGGAGGCGGCCGACGAAGCCACCGCCACCCCGAGCCCCTCGGCGAGCTCCACCACCGACCCGGAGGACTGCCCGGTCGCCACGGACGACAAGGGCGGGGTCGACAACTCCGTGCCGCTGCCCGACGATCCGTGGTACCTGGACGCCAGCTCGCTGCTGCTCAAGGGCGCCGACTACCAGGGCATCGTCAAGGTGAAGACGGCCAACGGCACCACCAAGGAAGTACTGAAGTACGTCATCTCCGACGGCACCGACATCGGCGATCTGCACCAGACGGTGAAGGACCCGCAGTCGGGCAAGACGTACCACGTGCAGGCCGGTTCGGGGACGACGTCCACGATCCGCGACGGCAAGACGATCATGTACACCGAGTCCATCTCCGGCAATCTGCTGGGGCTGATCCCGGTGACGTTCAGCCCGGAGAACCCGCCGCCGCTGAACATCCCGCTCATCTACTTCACCAAGGTGAAGGTCGTGCAGGCCGGCCAGTTCGGCGGCACCCTGCACGTGCCCGGACTGCACCAGTTCACGACCGACTGACGCCCCGCACAAGCCCGTTCGGGAGCCGCACAACGCCTGAGGGCGCCCCCTGGTCCAGGGGGCGCCCTCAGCGCCGTACGCGACCCTTCGCGGGCCGGTCAAGGCCCTTCGCGGGCCGTCAGTTGGTGTGGTCGCCGCCCAGGTGGTGGACGCGGACCATGTTGGTGGTGCCGGGGACGCCGGGGGGCGAGCCGGCCGTGATGATGACGATCTCGCCCTCGTTGAACCGGCCCAGCTTGACCAGTTCGCCGTCGACCAGGTCGACCATCTCGTCGGTGCTGTTCACGAACGGGACGACGTGCGACTCCACGCCCCAGCTGAGGGTGAGCTGGTTGCGGGTGGACTCGTCGGTGGTGAAGGCCAGGATCGGCTGGGCGACGCGGTAGCGGCACAGCCGGCGGGCGGTGTCACCGGACTTGGTGAAGGCGATCAGGCCCTTGCCGCCGAGGAAGTCGGCGATCTCGCAGGCCGCGCGGGCGACCGAACCGCCCTGCGTGCGCGGCTTCTTGCCCGGGACCAGCGGCTGCAGGCCCTTGGCGAGCAGCTCCTGCTCGGCCGCCTGGACGATCTTCGACATCGTCTTGACGGTCTCGATCGGGTAGGCGCCCACGCTCGACTCGGCGGACAGCATGACCGCGTCGGCACCGTCCAGGATCGCGTTCGCCACGTCGGAGGCCTCGGCGCGGGTGGGACGGGAGTTGGTGATCATCGACTCCATCATCTGGGTCGCCACGATCACCGGCTTGGCGTTGCGGCGGCACAGCTCGATGAGCCGCTTCTGCACCATGGGGACCTTCTCGAGCGGGTACTCGACGGCCAGGTCGCCACGCGCGACCATCACACCGTCGAACGCCATCACGACGTCCTCCATGTTGTTCACCGCCTGCGGCTTCTCCACCTTGGCGATGACCGGGACGCGGCGGCCGACCTCGTCCATGACCTTGTGCACGTCCTGGACGTCGTCGGCGTCCCGCACGAAGGACAGCGCGACCATGTCGCAGCCCATGCGCAGCGCGAACCGCAGGTCCTCGACGTCCTTCTCGGACAGGGCCGGCACGTTCACCGCCGCGCCGGGCAGGTTGATGCCCTTGTGGTCGGAGACGACACCGCCCTCGATGACGATGGTCCTGACCCGGGGGCCCTCGACGTCCAGGACCTTCAGCTCGACGTTTCCGTCGTTGATGAGGATCTGGTCGCCGCGCGAGACATCGCCCGGCAGGCCCTTGTAGGTGGTTCCGCAGATCTGCTTGTCACCCGGGACGTCCTCGGTGGTGATGACGAACTCGTCACCGCGCTCCAGCTCCACCGGGCCCTCGGCGAAGGTCTCCAGACGGATCTTGGGGCCCTGGAGATCGGCGAGGACACCGATCGCGCGGCCGGTCTCCTGAGCGGCGGCCCGGACGCGGTCGTACCGCCCCTGGTGCTCTTCCTGCGTGCCGTGGCTGAAGTTGAAACGGGCCACATTCATGCCCGCCTCGATCAACGCGACGAGCTGTTCATGGGAGTCGACCGCGGGGCCGAGAGTACAGACGATTTTCGAACGGCGCATGGGGGCGATCCTATCGGTTTGTTTCGCTACGGAATATTCCGTCTGGCGGAAAATACAAAGGGGCGGGATGCCGCTCAGGTGAGGTTCCGTGAGCCTTTTACAAGCGCGTACGTCTGTGCAGCGATCTCCAGTTCCTCGTCGGTCGGCACCACGGCCACAGCTACCCGTGAGTATTCCGGCGAGATCAGCCGCGGTTCGTCACCGCGTACGGCGTTCAGCTCGCCGTCCACCACCAGTCCCAGTTCCTCCAGGCCGGCGATCGCAGCTTCTCGCACCGGACTCGCGTTTTCCCCGACTCCCGCTGTGAAGGCGACCGCGTCCACCCGTCCGAGCACGGCGTAATAGGCGCCGATGTACTTCTTCAAGCGGTGAATGTAGATGTCGAAGGCGAGTTGCGCCTGTTCGTCACCTTCGTCTGTCCGGCGGCGGATCTCGCGCATGTCGTTGTCGCCGCACAGGCCGATCAGTCCGCTCTTCTTGTTGAGAAGAGTGTCGATCTCGTCGGCGGACATTCCCCCAACACGCATCAAATGGAAGATGACGGCCGGGTCCATGTCTCCCGAGCGGGTACCCATCACCAGCCCCTCCAAGGGCGTCAGCCCCATGGAGGTCTCCACGCACCGCCCGCCGCGCACCGCCGAGGCCGAGGCGCCGTTGCCGAGGTGCAGCACGATCACGTTCACCTCTTCCGGCGACTTGCCCAGCAGCTTCGCCGTCGCCCGGGAGACGTAGGCGTGCGAGGTGCCGTGGAAGCCGTAGCGGCGGATGCGGTGCGCGTCGGCGGTCTCCACGTCGATGGCGTAGCGGGCGGCCGCCTCCGGCATCGTGGTGTGGAACGCGGTGTCGAACACGGCGACCTGCGGCAGATCGGGGCGCAGTGCCTGGGCGGTGCGGATGCCGGTGAGGTTGGCCGGGTTGTGCAGCGGGGCGACCGGGATCAGCCGCTCGATCTCGGCGAGCACGGCGTCGTCGATCACGGTCGGCTCGGTGAAGCGCCGGCCGCCGTGCACCACCCGGTGCCCGATCGCGGCCAGCTCCGGGGAGTCGAGCCCGAGACCGTCCTTGGACAGCTCTTCCGACACGGCCTTCAGCGCGGCCTCGTGATCGGCGATCGGGGCGGTCCACTCCCGGGGCTCGGCGTCCTCGGGGGAGTGCTTGAGCCGGGAGGTCTCCTCGCCGATGCGCTCGACGAGGCCCACCGCGAGCCGGCTGCCGTCGCTCATGTCGAGCAGCTGGTACTTCACGGACGAGGAGCCGGAGTTGAGGACCAGGACACGGGTGCCGCTTGACGAGCTCACTGCTGGGACGCCTTCTCTGTGGGGGACTGGGCCTGGATCGCCGTGATGGCGACGGTGTTGACGATGTCCTGCACCAGCGCGCCGCGGGACAGGTCGTTGACGGGCTTGCGCAGACCCTGCAGCACCGGTCCGACGGCGATGGCGCCGGCCGAACGCTGCACGGCCTTGTAGGTGTTGTTGCCCGTATTGAGGTCGGGAAAGATCAGAACCGTCGCCTGTCCCGCGACATCGGAGTCGGGCAGCTTCGTCGCCGCCACCGACGGCTCGACGGCGGCGTCGTACTGGATCGGGCCCTCGATCCGCAGATCGGGCCTGCGCAGCCGGACCAGCTCGGTCGCCTCGCGCACCTTGTCGACGTCGGCGCCGGACCCGGACGTGCCCGTGGAGTACGACAGCATCGCGATCCGCGGCTCCACGCCGAACTGGGAGGCGGTCGCGGCGGCCTGGATGGCGATGTCGGCCAGCTGTTCCGCGTTCGGGTCGGGGTTCACCGCGCAGTCGCCGTAGACGAGGACCTTGTCGGCCAGGCACATGAAGAAGACGGACGAGACGATCGAGGCGTCCGGCTTGGTCTTGATGATCTCGAAGGCCGGGCGGATGGTCGCGGCCGTGGAGTGCACGGAGCCGGAGACCATGCCGTCGGCGAGGCCTTCCTGGACCATCAGGGTGCCGAAGTAGTTCACGTCCGAGACGACGTCGTAGGCCAGTTCCACGGTCACGCCCTTGTGGGCGCGGAGGTCGGCGTACTTCTCGGCGAAGGAGTCGCGCAGCTCGGAGGTGGCCGGGTCGATCAGCCGGCAGCCGCCCAGGTCGATGCCGAGGTCTGCGGCCTTCTTGCGGATCCGGTCGACGTCACCGAGCAGCGTCAGATCGCACACCCCGCGCCGCAGCAGCACCTCGGCGGCGTGCAGCACCCGGGGTTCGGTGCCCTCGGGCAGGACGACCCGCCGCAGATCGGACCGGGCCTGCTCCAGCAGCTTGTGCTCGAACATCATCGGCGTCACCCGGTCGCTGCTCGGGGCGCTCACGCGCTTGAGCAGATCGCCGGTGTCGGCGTACCGCTCGAACAGGCCGAGCGCGGTCTCCGCCTTGCGCGGGGTGGCCGCGTTCAGCTTCCCCTCCAGCGAGAACAGTTGCTCGGCGGTCGGGAAGCTGTTGCCGGACACCGAGAGCACCGGGGTGCCGGGGGCGAGCCGGGCGGCGAGGGTGAGGACGTCGTCGCTCGGCACCTCGTCGAGGGTGAGCAGCACCCCGGCGATCGGCGGGGTGCCGGCGCTGTGCGCGGCGAGCGCGCCGACGACCAGGTCGGCCCGGTCCCCGGGGGTCACCACCAGACAGCCCGGGGTCAGGGCGCCCAGGAAGTTCGGCAGCATCGCGCCGCCGAAGACGAAGTCCAGCGCGTCCCGGGCGAGCCCCGAGTCGTCGCCGAGGAGCACCCTCGCGCCGAGGGCGTGGGAGATCTGCGCGACCGTGGGCGCGGACAGGGCCGGCTCGTCGGGCAGCACGAAACAGGGGACCGGCAGCCGTCCCGAGAGCCGCTCGGCGATGGCGTCGCGGTCCTCCCGGTCCACCCGGTTGGTCACCATGGCGAGGACGTCGCAGCCGAGACCGTCGTAGGCGCGGTAGGCGTTGCGGGTCTCGGCGAGCACCGACTCGGCGGTCTGCCTGCGGCCGCCGACGACGGGTATGACGGAGGCGCCGAACTCGTTGGCGAGCCGCGCGTTGAGGGAGAGTTCCTCCGGGAACTGGGTGTCGGCGTAGTCGGTGCCGAGGACGAGCACGACGTCGTAGTCGCGGGCCACCAAGTGGAAGCGGTCGACGAGGGTGGAGACCAGCTCGTCGGTGCCCCGCTCGGCCTGCAGTGCGGACGCCTCGTGGTAGTCCATGCCGTAGACCGTGGCCGGGTCCTGCGTCAGCCGGTAGCGGGCGCGCAGCAGATCGAACAGCCGGTCCGGCCCGTCGTGGACGAGGGGCCGGAAGACACCGACCCGGTCGACCTGCCGGGTCAGGAGTTCCATGACCCCCAGTTCGACGACCTGGCGGCCGTCACCGCGGTCGATACCCGTCACGTACACGCTGCGCGTCACGCGTGGTCTCCCCTTCGTCCAGCGAATTGGTCAAGCGAACGTCATAAAAATCGCCCACCGAGGTGAGCAGAACCCTCTTGACAATACCTCCGGCGCTATATAAGGCGCCCGTCAGCTTGAGGGAAGCGGCATCGCCCTCGGGGACGTGAAACAATCGGACTGGCTCACCGGTGTCAACAGCGAGCAGGAGACACAGCACGATGCGTATCGGAGTTCTCACCGCAGGCGGCGACTGCCCCGGCCTGAACGCAGTGATCCGGTCGGTCGTGCACCGGGCCGTCGCTCAGTACGGCGACGAGGTCATCGGCTTCGAGGACGGGTACTCGGGCCTTCTCGAAGGCCGCTACCGCGGCCTCGACCTGGACAGCGTCAGCGGCATCCTGGCCCGCGGCGGCACCATCCTCGGTTCCTCCCGCCTGGAGCGCGACCGGTTGCGCGAGGCCTGCGAGCGGGCCGGCGACATGGTCGAGGACTTCGGCATCGACGCGCTGATCCCGATCGGCGGCGAGGGCACGCTCACGGCGGCCCGGATGCTGTACGACGCGGGCCTGCCGGTGGTCGGTGTCCCGAAGACGATCGACAACGACATCTCCTCCACCGACCGCACCTTCGGCTTCGACACCGCGGTCGGCGTCGCGACGGAGGCGATGGACCGCCTGAAGACCACCGCCGAGTCCCACCAGCGCGTGATGGTCGTCGAGGTCATGGGCCGTCACGCGGGCTGGATCGCCCTGGAGTCCGGCATGGCCGCCGGCGCCCACGGCATCTGCCTGCCCGAGCGCCCGTTCGACCCGGCCGACCTGGTCAAGATGGTCGAGGAGCGCTTCTCCCGCGGCAAGAAGTTCGCCGTCATCTGCGTCGCCGAGGGCGCCCACCCCGCCGACGGCTCCATGGACTACGGCAAGGGCGAGATCGACCAGTACGGCCATGAGCGCTTCCGCGGCATCGGTACGGCCCTGGCGTTCGAGCTGGAGCGCCGGCTCGGCAAGGAGGCCAAGCCGGTCATCCTCGGCCACGTCCAGCGCGGTGGCGTTCCGACGGCGTACGACCGTGTCCTCGCCACCCGCTTCGGCTGGCACGCGGTGGAGGCCGCGCACCGGGGCGAGTTCGGCCGTATGACCGCGCTGCGCGGGACGGACGTCGTGATGGTGCCGCTGGCGGAGGCGGTGACCGAGCTGAAGACGGTGCCGAAGGACCGGATGGACGAGGCGGAGTCGGTCTTCTAGGCCGGGGAAATCTCCGGGCCGCAGGACTCGCGCCCAGGCTTCTCACAGGTCCGGCCCAGCGGCGCTTCAGGTGCGGGCCGGACCGTGGTGCGTATGCACGCACATGACCACGGGCACCGGCCCCGCACCCCCGAGACCGAGCGCACCCGGCGCTGGTTCATGAACAAGTCCCTGCTCGTCGGCGGCGCCGCGGCGGTGGCGACGATGACGGGTTGTTCGAGCGGTTCCTCCTCGGAGGCCTCTTCCGGGACCGCCTCCGCCGCCGCTCCCGGCGGTATGCCCTCCGGCGGACCCGGCGCGGGCGGCGGCGGGGGCATGGGCCCCGGAGCCAGCCAGGTCAAGTACGCCGACGTCAAGGGCGTCACCATCGACGGCACCGTCGTCGAGGACCTGTTCTCGGTCCACTCCACCGGCGTGTCCACGGACGCGCTGGTCAAGGCGGCGCAGGCGTTCCTCGACGGGCTCTCCACCAAGGAACGCCGGTCCTGCACCTTCGACATCGACGCCGACGAGTGGACGGCCTGGAGCAACGTCGACGGCTACGAGCGCGAGGGCGTCCGGATGGGCGACCTGACGACCGAGCAGCGCGACCTCGGTTACGCGCTGCTCGGCACGGCCCTGTCGGCGGACGGCCTGAAGCAGACCCGCGGGATCATGAAGCTGAACGCGTTCCTGGGTGACTCCAGGGGCGGCGGCCAGGAGACCCTGACCGAGGGCCACTACTACTTCACCTTCATGAGCACCCCGTCGACGACGAAGCCGTGGGGCTTCCAGTTCGAGGGCCACCACGTCGCCATCAACTACTTCGTCCTGGGCGACCAGGTGGTGATGACCCCGACCTTCATGGGCTCGGAACCTACGTCGGCGACGTATCAGGGGGAGCAGATCACCCTGTTCCGCCCGGAGACGAAGGCGGGCCTGGCCATGGTCCGCTCCCTGGACAAGACCCAGCGCGGCAAGGCGGTCTCGTCCCAGTCCAACGGAAACGAGGACATGAAGTCCGGGGCCGGCCAGGACAACCTGGAGCTGGCCTACGAGGGCGTCCCCGGCTCCGACCTCACCTCCGCGCAGCGGCAGAAGCTCCTCGACCTCGTCGGGGTGTACGTCGGGTACATCAGCGAGGCGCACGCCGAGGTGAGGATGACCGAGGTCGAGGAGCACCTGGACGACACGTACTTCTTCTGGATGGGCGAGACGGAGGACGACTCGGCCTTCTACTACCGGGTGCACAGCCCGGTGGTCCTGATCGAGTACGACGCCCAGGCGCCGCTGTTCTACAGCGAGGACGGCTCGGAGAACTCCAGCGAGGGCGGCGGCATGGGCATGGGCGGCGGGGAGCCGTCCCAGCAGCACATCCACACCATGATCCGCACGCCGAACGGGGGCGACTACGGGGTGGACCTGCTCAAGCTCCACCTGGAGAACGATCACTGACCTTGGTCCAGAAGTGGTCCACGATCCGGTCGAGGAACTCCCGCCCCGACGCGCTGGATCCGCTGTCGCCGCCGCCCCAGCTGAGGGTGGCGACCATCTGGCCGTGGTAGTCCGCGTGCAGATCCTGGAGGGCGTCCTCCAGAAGCCTCCGGTCGAGCGGGGCGAGCTTGCCGATCGGGCGTACGTACGCCTGCCAGCGCGTCGTGACGGCACTGCGCAGGAGGTCGGCGAGCTTGCCGTCGCGGCCGGTGACGGTGACGAAGTCGGCCACGGAGAGCCCGAGGAGATCGGCGAGGGCGGCGGACTGGCGGTCGGTGCCACGCCAGTCGTCGCTCTCCTCCATCCGGACATAGGCGTGCAGCTCGTGCCCCACGGCACGGGCGACGTCCTCGACGGCGAGCCCGCGGGACATGCGGTGCTCACGCAGGGTCCGCGGACGGCCGAGCAGCTCACCGGGCGAGCACCACAGGACGCCGGCGAGGGCGGTGAGCTCGGGGTTGGAGGGGGAGGTGACCCCGCGTTCCCAGGCGACGACGAGGTCGGGGGTGACGTAGGGGAGCCCGTACGAGACGCGCATGCCGTAGGCGACATGCTCGGGGCCCATGTTCAGGGCGGCACGGAGTCTTCTGGCGGCGGGGGCGTTGAACGGGGGAGTCGAAGGGGAGGGCTGGTTCGGTTGAGCTGGGGGTCGGCGCACGGGCCACAAGCTAGGGGCGCCGGCGTGCGCTGACTACGGGCTGTTCGGCCAGGATTACGGATTGTAGGAACGTACGGTTCCGGACGTGGCGACGGCGGTGGCCGAAGATTACCGGTTGGTCGGGTCGGGGTCCGGCGAGGATCACGCCGGGGCGTTCGCGCGGACGCCCCGGAAGGGTGGCCTTGCGTGAACGGCAAGCTCAACGGGCATATTCGGGAACGACTCCTGGCTCCGAACTTCTGGCACCTCGCGACGGTCGGCCCCGACGGCGCGCCCCACGTCTCGCCTGTGTGAGCGGACATCGAAGACGAGTACGTCATGGTCAACACGTCGATGGGCCGCGTCAAGGTGGACAACCTGCGGCGCAATCCGTACGTATCCCTGTCCCACCACGCGGTCGACAACCCCTACGACAGGGCCGAGATCCGGGGGCACGTGGTCCGCTTCGTGGAGGGCGAGGCGGCGGAACGGGCGTGTTGTTGATCGAGGTGGATCGGGTGCGGAGGGTGGTGGGGGCGGAGCCGTTCAGGGCGGGGGTGCTGCCGGAGGGCTAGAAGGCCAGCCGGTCGGCTTGGGCGCGGCACTGGGCGGCTTCGGTGGGGGCGTTGGCCCGGGTGTAGGAGTCGGCGGCCCGGAGGTAGTGGGCGCGGGCTTCGGTGAGACGGTGGCTGGCCTGGTGGGTGAAGGCCAGGCCTTGGAGGACCTTGCCTGTCCGGTACCAGTCCTCGAACTCCTGGAAGATCGCCCGAGCTTCGCCCAGCGCCGCCAGCGCCTCCTCCATCCGGCCCATCTCCCGTAGCGCGAGGCCGAGGTTGTTCCACGCACTGGCCGCGCCGTGGCGGTCTTCGGTGTTCCGGTACAGATCGCGGGCGTGGGTGTGTGCCTCAAGCGCCTCTTCCGGCCGGCCCGCCTGCCGAAGGGCGCTGCCGAGGTTGTTCCACACACTGGCCTCCCCGTCGTGGTCGCCGAGGTTCTGGCACAGGTCGCGGGCGCGGGTGTGTGCGTGGATCGCCTCGTCTGCCCGGCCTGCCTCCTGCAGGTCGTTGCCGAGGTTGTTCCACACCCTGGCCTCGCTGTGGCGGTCGCCGGTGTCCTGGCACAGGTCCAGGGCGCGGGTGTGTGCGTGGATCGCCTCCTCCGCCCGGCCTGCCTCCCGCAGGGCGAGGCCGAGATTGTTCCAGGCCACGGCCTCCCTGGGGCCGTCGCCGGCGCGATGGGCGGCCTCCTGTGCGACACCGGCGACGGTGACGGAGTCGTCGAAGTACCGCCGCCAGTGGAGGTACAGCCCGAGACACCAGGACAGTCGCATCGCCCGCTTCGAGAACCGCTCCTCGCGCGCCCACGACACCGCGTTCACCAGCCCCGCCCGCTCCCCGTCGAACCACGCAAAGGCCTCCCCCCGGTCCCCGAACCGTTCCGGCTCGGCGTCCCCGGGCAGCCACCGCAGCCGGTCGTCCGCCGCGTTCGCCAAGCGCACATAGAACCTCAGCACCCGCTCCCGCGCGGCCTCCCCCTCCTCCACCCCGACAAGCCCCGCTCCGTAAGCCCGCACCAAGTCGTGCAGCCGCCACCGCACGCCATCAGCCACCCCCACGGCCGTGACGAGACCAGCGGCGCCGAGGTCCTCCAACAGCTCTCCGGCGACATCCACGTCCAGGTCGACCAGCGCCCCCACGGCCTCAGTACCCGTATCAGCCCCCGGCGCGAGAGCCAGCAGCCGAAGCAACCGCGCCTGATCGGCGGGCAGTCGGCGATACGACGTCTCCAGCACCGGCCGAAGGGCAAGGGAACGGCCGTACTGGTCCATCCCCCTGCTGCCCTTGTCGAGGACGACGGACGGATCCCCGGTCTTCTTGATCTCTGCCACCAGCGAGGCGATCGAGTGGTTCCGGCGCCGGCGCAGCATGGCGGAGGCGATCTGCAGAGCCAAGGGCAAGTGGCCGCAGAGGGCGACGAGTTCGCGGAGGGCGTCCGGTTCACGGGCGGCACGCTCGTCTCGTGGGTCGCCGCCAAGGGCCGTGGTCACCAACGCGACGGCTTCGTCCTCGGGAAGCGTCTCCAGGGCGACGATCCGCACAGGCACGGAGTCGGGTCGGTCGCGTGAGGTGATCAGGACGCCGTGGCGGCCGGTGCCGGGGAGGAGGGGGACGAACTGGGACGCGTCCGAGGCGTTGTCGAGGATCAGCAGGATCCGAGGCTGCTCCTCGGACAGCAGGCCGCGGTACACGTCGTACTGCCGTGCCGTCGTCTTCGGCAGCTCAGTGCCACGTACGCCCAGCGCGTCCAGCAACGCCAGCACCGCCTGATCCGCGGTGACCGGGTTGTCGTCGTAGCCGCGCAGGTCGACGAAGAGCGTGCCGCCGGGGAACCAGCCCTCGGACAGCGCCTGGTGAGCGGCCTCGATGGCCAGCGCCGTCTTGATTCCGCCCATTCCGGTGACGGCGGAGATGAGGAGCGGGGGTGTGGGCGTGCCGTCCGGTGCGGGGGAGAGGTGGGTGAGGAGGTGGGACAGATCCGCGGATCGGCCGGTGAAGCCGAGCGGGCGCGGCGGGAGGGTGGTCGAGGCGGTGGGGACCGGGCCGTGGTGGGGTGGCTGCGGGGTGTTCTCCCTCGGCTCCAGTTCCCGGAGTACGGCCACCGCCGCCTCCGCCGCTCGTGCGGCGGCCTCGGGTTGGCAGCCCCGCCTGTCCGCCTCCCCCTTCCCCGCATCCGCCTTGTCGCTGATCCCTCGGATGATCAACGCCCCCGCCCCGCCCGCGAGATGGGCCGCGTGCGCCACGCCGGACGCCTCCATCTCGATGGCCACGGCGTCGTTGAAGCGCTGTCGGAGGCGGTGGGCGAGAGGGGAGTCGGCGTCGGCGAGGAGGACTTCACCGGCGGCGATGGGCTTGAAGTGGATGTGCGGCTCGCTCCGAAGCGCATGCCGGGCCGCCGATTCGAGGGCGTGCGGGGCGTGCCAGGTTTCCGTGCGGTCGAGGAAGCCGTCCGGGGTCTCCTTGCCGCCGTGGATGGCGTACACCTTGGTGGCGATGACGACGTCGCCGATGCGGATGTCGTCCTTGAGGCCACCGGCCACACCGACGAAGAGGATGGCCTGCGGGCTCAACCAGGTCGCCACCCGCTCGGTGAGCGCCGCCGCGCCGCGTGTGCCCTCGCCCAGCTCCAGGAGCGCGATCTCCCAGGGGGTGCCCGGGAGCCGACCCACCTCGGCCCTGGTGCCGTAATCCGGATGCACGCGCTTCTCGAGGTCCGTCAGGTGGGCGCGGATCGCCGTGTATTCGAGGGGGAGGGCGGTGAGGACGGCGACGGTGGGCACGTTCTTACGGTACTGCCAAGTGGGCTGGCCAGAGGGGGTGTTGGGCGTACCGTGCGGGTGTGGGAGGTGCGATGGCCGGCGGCGGAGATCATGTCGACTTTCGGGGCGGGGAGTTCCACGGGCCCGTCGTGGCGAAGGGGAACTTCTATCAGCGGGCGGCTGCCCCTACGGCGTTGAATGCCCTGCCCGCGAGGGTGGCCGGCTTCACCGGGCGGGGTGGAGAGCTGGTGGAACTGCTTCGGGCCTTTGATCCTTCGGGGGAGGGCGGGGCGGAGGCGGTGCTGGTTGCTGCCGTGTCCGGTCTCGGGGGGATCGGGAAGACCGCGCTGGCCGTGGAGGCTGCTCACGTTGCGTGTGGGCGCGGATGGTTTCCGGGTGGGGTGCTGTTTCTGGATCTGGGCGGCTACGGCGACGATCCCGTTACGGCAGAACAGGCGCTGGAGGCGTTGCTGCGGGCGTTGGGCGTGGAGCCGGAGCATATCCCCGGGCGGGGGGATGAGCGGGGAGCGTTGTATCGATCGGTCCTGGAGGAGCGGGGGGCGGTGTTGGTGCTCGCCGACAATGCTTCCAGGGCGGAGCAGGTACGGCCGCTGGTGCCGGGGGGTGTGCGACATCGGTTGCTGGTCACCTCACGGAGCAAGCTGCCTCAACTCGGCGCTCGACTCGTCGCGTTGGCTGAGCTGACGCCTGAGGAAGCTGTGGGACTGCTTGATCGAGCGTTGCGGATCGCCGACCCGGGTGACTGGCGGGTCGGGGAAGAGCGGGAGGCGGCTGTGCGAGTCGCCACGCGTTGTGGGCATTTGCCGCTCGCCCTTCAGATCGCTGCCGCGCTCCTGATCCTGGACCGGGAGAAGCCGGTTGCTGAACTGGCCGATGAGCTCTCGGAGTTACGCGACCGGCTCGTCCACCTCGACGACGGTGAGCGCAGTGTCCGGGCGGCCTTCGATCTGTCGTATCGGCAGTTGCCCGATGATCAGGCCGCGGTGCTGCGATTGCTCGCGCTGGCGCCGGGCGCCGAAGTCACCACTGAGGCGGTGACCGCGATGACGGGGGAGGACTTCTCCCCGGCTCGGACGCTGGATGCCCTGGCTCGCGCTCACCTGGCGGAGAGGGGAAGCGGGCGTGGGCGGTGGCGGTTGCACGACTTGGTGCGGGCGTATGGGGTGGGGCTTGTAGGGGTACCGGAGGGGGCGGCGGCGCGGGAGCGGTTGATGGCGTTCTACTGCCGGTGGGCGGGTGCGGCGGATTTGCGCTTGCGGTGGCTGCCGGGGATGCCGGAGCCAGAGCGGTTCGTGGAGCGTCCGGAAGCGTTGGCCTGGCTGGACGGGGAGCGGGCAGGGCTGGTGGGAGCGGTGTCGTGGGCGCGGGAGGAGCGGTTCGCGGATGCGGCGCTGCGGTTGGCCCCATGCTTGTCGGTGTACCTCCGGTGGCGGCGACACTTCGATGACGCGATCACCGTGGCGGGTACTGCGCAGGACGTGGCCCACCGCATTGGGGACCGCTCACATGAGGCCAACGCGTGGACCCTTCTCGGTATCGCCTTGCGGGAGGCGGGTCCAGTGGAGGAGGCGGTTGATGCTCTCACTCGCGCCCGCGACCTCTATCAAGCCTTCGGGGATCGCCACGGCGAGGCCAGCGCGTGGAACAACCTCGGCAGCGCTCTGGACGATGCGGGGCGGGTGGAGGAGGCGGTTGATGCTCTCACTCGCGCCCGCGACCTCTATCAAGCCTTCGGGGATCGCCACGGCGAGGCATTTGCATGGAACATCCTCGGTTGCGCCCTGGAGAGTGGGGGTCGACTGGAGGAGGCGGTTGATGCCCTCACTCGCGCCCGCGACCTCTACCAGGCGACAGGAGATCGCCACGGCGAGGGGGAGGCGTGGTGCAACCTCGGCAACGTCCTGGGTGACATGGGTCGGACAGAGGAAGCGATCGACGCATACGGCAAGGAGCTGGAAATTTCCGGTGAGTTCGAGGACTGGTACGGAATGGGCGACACCCTCTACAGCCTCGGCCTCGCCCACAACAACCTTCACCACCCCGCCGAAGCCCGCGCCTACTTCCTCCAGGCCGCCGACGCCTACACCGAAGCCAACGCCCCCACCGAAGCCGCCAAAGCGCGTGCCAGGGCCCAGCAGCTCACCCCTTGACCGCCCCACCCAGAGCAAACCCCCCGCCCAACCGTCGAGCCACCAGCACGTACAGCAGGATCACCGGTGTCGAGTAGATCACCGAGAATGCCGCCAGCTGCCCGTACACCACCGTCCCCCGGTTGCCGAAGAACTCGTTGATGCTCACCGCCGCCGGCATCTGGTCCGGGGTGAGGAGGAGCATGAACGGGACGAAGAAGTTGCCCCACATCATCACGAACGAGAAGACGGTCACCACCGCGAGTCCCGGGCCCATGAGCGGGAGCACGATGCGGATGAGGGACTGGAAGGAGTTCGCCCCGTCCGTCCAGGCAGCCTCCTCCAGTTCCTTCGGGACGCCGTCCATGAAGTTCTTCATCAGCCATATGGCGAACGGCAGTTGAGAGGCAGCGAAGAAGAAGATCGTGCCGCGCATCGTGTCGATCAGGTTGACTTGGACGAACAGCGCGTACACCGGGACCATGATCGCCGTGATCGGCAGGCAGGTGGCGAACAGGATCGTCAGGAGGAACGGGCGGTTCAGGCGGGAGCGGAAGCGGGACAGGGGGTATGCGGCGAGGGCCGCGCAGGCCACTGTCAGCGCGGTTCCGCCGCCGCACAGCAGCAAGCTGTTCAGCAGGGGGGTGAAGGTGATGTCCTCCGTGAGTACGGCGTCGAAGTTGTCCCACGTCACCCCGTCCGGCACCTTCACCGTCAGGTCGGCCCGCGGGTCCAGCGACGACAGGACCACCCACGCCAGGGGCAGGACGAAGGCCGCCGCCACCGCCAACAGGCCCGCGTCGGCGGCCAGTCGGCGAGTTGTTCTGCGGGATCGCATGGCGCGCCCTACACCTCCGTCCGCAGCAGCCGTAGATACACCACCGAGAAGAGCGAGCCCACGACCAGCAACAGCAGCGCCACCGCCGTGCCGTAGCCGATCATGCTCTTCTGGAACGCCTCCTCGTACATGAAGAGGGGCAGGGTCTGGCTCTTTCCGCCCGGGCCGCCCCTCGTCATCACCCAGATCAGGCCGAAGACGGAGAGGGTCTGGAGGGTGATCAGCATCAGGTTCGTGCCGATGGAGCGGCGGATCATCGGCAGCGTGATGTGCCACATCCGGCGCCAGCCGCCCGCGCCGTCCACCTCCGCCGCCTCCGTGATCTCCCGGGGTATCTCGTTCAGCGCGGCTGAGTACACCAGCATCGAGAAGGCCGTGCCGCGCCACACGTTCGCGAACGACACCGCCAGGATCGGCAAGGTGAACAGCCAGTTCTGGGAGGGGAGATGGAGCCAGTCCAGGATGGCGTTCAGGGTTCCCTCGCGGCGGAAGAAGGCGTAGAGGAGGAAGCCGGCCACGACCTCCGGGAGGACCCAGGCCGCGATCACGATGCCGCCCGTGAGCGTGCGGATGGGTCGGGAGGCACGCTGCATCAGGGCCGCCAGGGCCAGGCCCAGGGTGTTCTGGCCGATCAGCGCCGATACGACCGTGAAGACGAGCGTCAGCCATACGGCGTTCAGGAACGCCTCGTCCCCGAAGGCCGTACGGAAGTTCTCGAAACCGACGAACGACTCCTCAGCCTGACCCGTGAGTTGGAGGTCCGTGAAGGCGATCCAGGCGCAGTAGGCGATCGGTCCGGCGAGGAAGAGGAGGAGAAGGACGACGGCGGGGGTGAGGGGAAGGGCGCGGAGGAGGACAGGGGAGAGAGCGCGGGTTCGCGTCCGCGGCCTCATACGCGGCGGCTCACTTCTCGATCACCTGGTCGTCGGTCGCGCTCCTCAGCTCCTCGTCGTAGTTCGCCGCCGCCTCCTCCACCGACGCGTCCCCTGTCGTCACGCTCTCCATCGCCTCCTGGATGGCGGTGGAGACCTTCGGGTACGCCGGATACGCGGGGCGGTAGTTGGTGCTCGCCACCAGGTCCGTGAAGAACTTGATGCCGGGCTGGGCGTCGGCGTACGCGGGATCGTTCGCCACGTCCTCACGGACCGCGATGCCGGAGTTGGCGATGTACCACTTCTGGGCGTTGGCCTTGGTCTGCATGGTCTTGATGAAGTCGAAGGCCAGGTCGGGGTTGGCCGCCTTGGCCGGGATCGCCCAGGTCCAGCCGCCGGACATGCTCACCTTGCCGGGGGCCTGGCCGTGCTGGGTCGGCATGGCGGCGAGGCCGAGCCTCTCGGACCACTCGGGCCATTCGTGGCCGCTGCCCTCCAGCCAGTCCTGCGGGAGCCAGGAGCCGTCGAGGTCGATGCCGAGTTTGCCCTGGGGGAGGAGTTCGCCGCGGACGCGGGTGCCGAAGTTGGGGTCGAGGGCGTCGGCGACGTCGGGGCCGAGCTTCTCCTTGTACACGGTCTCGACGAAGGCGAGGGAGTCCTTGAAGCCCTGGCTTCCGGCGATCCACTTCTTCGACTCGTCGTCGTAGAGGCGGTCCTCGGTGCCGTAGAGGAGCATCTCGAAGCCCTGCATGGTGGCCGCCTCGCCCGCGGGCTTGCCCGTGTAGACGTTGAGCGGGGTGACGTCCGGGACCTTCTCCTTGATGGTCCGGGCCGCTTCGAGGACGTCGTCCCAGGTCTTCGGCTGCCAGTCGGCGGGGAGGCCGGCCTTCTCGAAGATGGCCTTGTCGTACCAGAGTCCGCGGGTGTCGGTGCCGTCCGGGACGCCGTACGTCTTGCCGTCCTCGCCCTTGGCCGCGGCCTTCGCGGTGTCGATGAACTGGTCCCAGTCGTCCCACTTGGCGAGGTAGTCGTCGAGCGGCTTCAAGTACCCGCTGGTGATGTCGGAGTTGATGAGGAAGGTGTCCTCGTAGACCAGGTCCGGGGCGGTCTTGGGGGAGCGGAGCATCTGCTGGAGCTTGGTGTAGTACTCCGAGTCCGGGGCCTTGATGGGGATGAACTCGACCTTCTTGCCCGGGTACTTGTCCTCGAACTGCTTCTTGATGTCCCCGAGGAAGGTGTCCATCACCTTGATGTTGTTGTCCGTCGACTGCTTGAAGGAGACCTTCACGGTGTCCGGATCATCACCGGAACCGCTGCCGCACGCGGTGAGGGTCGTGGCGGCGAGGACGGTGGCGAGGAGTAGGGCGGCGGGGGCGGCGGTGGGGCGCACGGGCATGACCTCCTGCGGGCTCACTTCGTGGGTGGCGCGGGGGTGGCTGCCGTGTGAACGTAAGTGGAGTGGTCTAGTCAGGTCAATGCGTCTGCGGCGGATTGGACGTTGGCGCCTTGGAGGACTTCGCCCACTCGGTTCGCGTCCAGCGGCGCCAGCACCGCCTGATCCGCCGTAACCGGATTCAGTACCGCCCCCCTACCGCTCCCGGTCGACCCGCTTGCCGACAACAGGCCCGTTGAAGACCCCGCCCCGGAAGTCGATGTGGTCGCCGCCGTATTGGGGCCCCTCCTTGGAGTCGGAGGACGACGACCCGCTGCCCCCGCCCCCACGCGGCCGGTGCTTCCGGAGCACCCCCACCGCGACCTCCGCCGCCCGCGCGGCCGCCCGCTTCTGCGAACCCCCCTTGTCGGCCTTCGCCTTCCCGGGGTTCGCGCGGTCGCTGATGCCGCGGATCACCAGTGCGTCCAACTGCCCGCTCACGTGCGCCGCATGGACGGCCCCCGCGCCCTCCATCTCGATGGCGTTCGCGTCGTTGTAGTTGCGTCTGATGAACTCGGCGAACGCCGACTTGTCGTCCGTCAGGACCACGTCCCCGCATGCGATCGGCTTCAGATGACCCCGCACCCCGTCCAGACCGCGCAACGCCGAACGCGCCGCCTGTACCAGCCGGTTCGACCCGTGCCAGACCTCCGGGCGGGCCTGGAAGCCGTCCCGTGTCACCTTGCCGCCCTGGACCGCGTACACCTTCGTACCGACGACGACATGACCGATCGCCACGTCGTCCTTCAACGACCCGGCCACGCCCACGAACAGCACCGCCTCGGGGCGCAGCCAGCCGATGATCTGCGTCGTCAGCGCGGACGCGTTCACCGCCCCCTCGCCCAGCTCTGCCACGGCCATCCGCCAGTCCGTGCCCGCGAGCGGACCGACCTCCACGCGCATTCCGTCCTCGTGGACCAACTCCTCGACCTCGTCGCCGAGATG
This sequence comes from Streptomyces sp. NPDC043726, assembly GCF_056436565.1. Taxonomy (NCBI): domain Bacteria; kingdom Bacillati; phylum Actinomycetota; class Actinomycetes; order Kitasatosporales; family Streptomycetaceae; genus Streptomyces; species Streptomyces sp. NPDC043726. Next base: position 20,349 of record NZ_JBWKCI010000001.1, on the reverse strand, counting down.
GGTTCGTACGGCGTCGTACTCGACGGGCAGCGCGGTCACGACGACGACGGTGTGTGAAGTGTGCGGCACGCATTTAAGGTACTGCCAAGCACGCGCACCGGGGGAAGGAAACAACGTGGCGGAGCCCGACGTCACCATCGGCCAGCTGCTCCTCACCGAGTACCAGACCGTCAAGGACGAGCAGAAGACCCGTATCGGCTTCCGCGACAACCTCCTCTACGTCACCCTCACCGTCGTCGCCGCCGTCATCGCCGCGGCCGCCCAGGCCGAGCAGGCGTCGATGCTGCTGGCACTGCCGCCCGTGTGTGTCGTTCTCGGGTGGACGTACCTGGTCAACGACGAGAAGATCTCGGCGATCGGGCGCTATGTGCGCGGGGAGTTGGGGCCTCGGCTCGCTCGGCTCGCCCAGTCCGGCGACGGGGACTTCGTCGCCTTCGGGTGGGAGCAGGCCCATCGGGGGGACGCGCGTCGCAAGTCCCGCAAGGCCATACAGGGGGCCGTCGACCTCACGGCGTTCTGCGTCGTACCGCTCGCCGCGCTCGTCGTGTTCTGGGCGGCCGGCGAGGGCGGGGGACTGCTGGTCACGCTGTCCGTGCTGGAGGCGCTCGCCGTGGTCGGGCTCGGGGCGCAGATCGTGGTGTACGCGCGGCCGGAGAGAGCGGCGAGTGCCGGGACAACTGCCGGGTGACGCCCTACCGTTGACCTACCGTACGGATCGGGGGACGGGACGAGCACATGAGAGCGGCGTTACTGGCGGCCTTGGCGGAGGGCGCCGGCGGGGAGGCCGGGCGGCGGGTTCTGGAGGAGCTCGCGACGGAGGTCGGGGTCGATCCGGGGGCGTCCGCGCAGGTTATCGCCGAGGCGGCTGAGCGGCCGGGGCGGCAGGAGGCCGTGCGGGGCTGGGGCGAGCGGGTGGCCAAGCTGCTGGGCGGGAATGAGCGGGTTGCCGTCGCTGTCCAGGAGGCCATGGAGCGGCATGCGCCGGGGAGCGGAGTCGCCTGGTACGACGGGGATCACAGCGACTTTCGGGGTGGCGTCTTTCTGCGGGAGGTCGTGGGCGTTCAGGTTGTCGTGCAGCAGCAGAGCGGGGCCGCCGCGCCGGAGGCCATGGCTTCGCTGCCGCCCCGGCCTGGGGGGTTCACCGGGCGGGGTGGGGAGACGGAGGCGCTGTTGCGGGCGCTGGATCCGGCGAGCGAGGCGGGCTCCCCGAGTCAAGCGGCCGTCCTCGTGGCCGCAGTTTCCGGGCTCGGCGGAGTCGGCAAGACCGCGCTGGCCGTGGAGACCGCCCATCTCGCCTGTGGGAAGGGGTGGTTTCCCGGTGGTGTCCTCTTCGTCGACCTGCACGGGTACGACGAGGAGCCCGTCACCGCTGACCAGGCGCTCCAGTCCCTGTTGCGGGCACTGGGGGTGCCGCCGGAGCAGATCCCGACGGCGGCTGACGACCGTACGGTCCTCTACCGATCCGTGCTCGCCAAGAAACGCGGGCCGGTGCTGATCCTCGCCGACAACGCGTCCTCGCCGGATCAGGTACGGCCGCTGCTGCCGGGGGACACCCGGCATCGGGTGCTGGTCACCTCGCGCGACCGGCTCGCTCAACTCGGGGCCCGGCTCGTGCCCTTGGAGCAGCTCACGGCGGAGGCGGCGTACGAACTGTTGGACCTCGCCCTCCGCATCGCCGACCCGGACGACAACCGCGTGGCGGTCGACGCGGACAGGGCAGCGCAACTGGCGTCCCTGTGCGGCCATCTGCCGCTGGCCCTTCAGATCGCGGCGGCGCTCTTGGCGGAGGATCCGGGGATGCCGGTGGCGGAGCTCGTCGACGAACTCACCGCGTCGCATGATCGGCTCGCCCACCTCGATGACGGCGACCGCAGTGTGCGGGCCGCATTCGACCTCTCGTACCGCCGCTTGCCGACCGACCAGGCTCGTCTGCTGCGCTTGCTGGCCCTTGCACCGGGACCCGAGGTGAGTGATGAAGTCGCCGCCGCGTTGGTCGGTGCTGATGCTCCGCCGCTCGGGAGGTTGAAGGAACTGGCGCGTGCCCACCTCGTCGAGCGTGGGAGTGCGCGTGGTGTCTGGCGGCTGCACGACCTGGTGCGGGCGTATGGGGTGGGCCTGGTCGCGGGGGACGCGGAGTTGAGGGAGGAGGGGGAGGTCGCGAGGGAGCGGGTGTTGGCGTTCTACCTGCAATTGGCTGATGCGGCGGACGACAGGCTGCGGTGGCTGCCGGGCCGCGAGGAACCGCAGCTGTTCACTGACCGGGGGCGGGCGCTGGCATGGTTCGACGGGGAGCGGGCTGGGCTGGTGGCGGCGGTGTCCTGGGCGCGGGAGGAGCGTTTCGCGATCTTGGCGGTATGGCTGGCCAGCTGTCTTGCGGTGTACCTCGACTGGCGGCGGTACTTCGACGACGGAATCACCGTGGCCGGTGTCGCGCAGGAGGCCGCTCACCGTGCAGGAGCCCGGCGACTCGAGGCAACGGCGTGGAACCATCTGGGCCTTGCCCTGCGGGAGGCGGGCCGAGTGGAGGAGGCGATCGAGGCCCACACCCACTACCGGGACCTGTGCCAGTCGGCCGGGGACAGCCACGGCGAGTCCGCCGCGTGGAACAACCTGGGCCTCGGCCTGAGGAAAGCCGGCCGGGTGGAAGAGGCGATCGAGGCGCACATTCGCGACCGTGACCTGTGCCAGGGTGCCGGCGACCGCCACGGCGAGGCCGGCGCGTGGAACAGCCTGGGCATTTCCTTGCGGGAGGCGGGCCGGGGGGAGGAGGCGATCGAGGCTCACTCCCGCGCCCGCGACCTGCTACGACTGGTTGGGGACCGCCACGGCGAGGGCATGGCATGGGGCAATCTGGCGCTCGCCCTGGATGAGGCTGGACGGGTGGAGGAAGCGATCGAGGCGCACACCCGGGCTGTGGAGATCTTCCAGGACTTCGAGGACTGGTACCGGGCGGGCCAAGCCCTGCAGAACCTGGCCTCCGGCCACGAGACCGCCCATCAACCGGCCGAAGCCCTCGTGCACTACCTCCGCGCCGCCGATGCCTACACCCGAGCCAATGCCCCCAACGAAGCCGCCCAGGCCCGCACCTGGGCCGGCGAACTCCTGCCTAACTCCCCCCACCCCGAACCCACCGATACACCAACTCCGGCCGCCCCACCTGCCCGTACAACGGACTGCGCCCCGCCCTCCCCGCGTCCACGAGATGCTCCAGGTACCGCCGGGCCGTGATCCGGGAAATCCCCACCGCCTCAGCCACCCCCGCCGCGGTCAGCCCTTCCTCGCAGTCCCGCAGCACCACGGTCACCCGCTCCAGAGTCGGCGCGCTCAGCCCCTTGGGCAGCGCGGCGGGCGAAGGTGCCCGCAGGGCGGCCAGCGCCCGGTCCACCTCGTCCTGCCCGCTCGCCTCACCCGCGGCACCCCGGAACTCCGCGTACCGCACCAGCCGATCCCGCAGCGTCGCGAAGGTGAACGGCTTCAGCACGTATTGCACGACCCCCAGCGAGACCCCCTCCCGCACCACCGCCAGATCCCGCGCCGACGTCACCGCGATGACGTCCGCGTGGTACCCGGCCGCCCGCAGGGACCGCGCCAGTTGCAACCCGTGCCCGTCCGGCAGATGCAGATCCAGCAACAGCAGATCCACCGCCGTACGCTCCAGCATCCGCCGAGCCTCCGCCCCCGTATGCGCCTTGCCGACCGCGACGAACCCCGGCACCCGCCCCACGTACATCACATGCGCGTCCGCGGCGACGGGATCGTCCTCCACGACCAGCACCCGAATCGGCTGCTCAGCCATCACTGCCCGCCTCCCACGGCACCGCTCTCCACAGCGCCGCTCTGCAGGCCAGCCCGCTCCAGAGCGCCGCTCTGCAGGCCACCCCGCTCCACGGCACCCCCCAACGGCAACCGCACCTCGAACTCCGCCCCGCCCCCTTCCGCCCCCGCCACCGTCAGCGACCCCTCATGCCGCCCCACCGCCTGCCGTACGAGAGCCAGCCCCAGCCCCCGCCCACCGGGCCCCGCCGCCGGCTTGGTCGAGAAGCCCCGTACGAACACCTCCTCCGTGTGCGCCGGGTCCACCCCCGTCCCCGTGTCCGACACGCGCAGCACCAGCTCCGAGCCTGCCGTGTACGCCGTCACCGTCACCCGCGCCCGCACACTTCCCTGCGCCGCGTCGACCGCGTTGTCGATGAGGTTTCCGAGGATCGTCACCAGGTCCCGGGCCGGAAGCGTCGGCGGCAGCAGGCCGTCGTCCAGGCGGCTGTCCTCCGACACCACCAGCTCCACGCCCCGCTCGTTCGCCTGCGCGGTCTTCCCCAGCAGCAGAGCCGCCAGCACCGGCTCGCCCACGGCCGCCACCACCTGATCCGTCAGCGCCTGTGCCAGTTCCAGCTCGGCCGTGGCGAAGTCCACCGCCTCCTCGGAGCGGCCCAGTTCGATCAGCGACACCACCGTGTGCAGCCGGTTCGCCGCCTCGTGCGCCTGTGAGCGCAGCGCCTGCGTGAAGCCGCGTTCCGAGTCCAACTCGCCCATCAGGGACTGGAGTTCGGTGACGTCTCGCAGGGTTACGACCGTGCCTCGGCGCTCGCCGCCCGACACCGGTGAGGTGTTCACCACCAGCACCCGGTCCGCCGTCAGGTGCACCTCGTCCACCCGGGGCTCGGAGGACAGCAGCGCGCCGGTGAGGGACGGCGGCAGGCCGAGGTCGGCGACCGACGTGCCCACCGCCTCCTCCTCCGACAGGCCGAGCAGCTCACGGCCGCCGTCGTTGATCAGCGCCACCCGGTACCGCCCGTCCAGCATCAGCAGACCCTCGCGCACCGCGTGCAGCGCGGCCTGGTGGTAGTCGTGCATCCGGCTCAGCTCGGCCGCGTTCATCCCGTGCGTGTGGCGGCGCAGGCGGGCGTTGATGACGTACGTGCCCACCGCGCCGAGCGCGAGCGTGCCGCCCGCCACGCCGATCATCGCGGTCAGCTGGCCCTGGACGCGCTGGCTGATCGCCTCGACCTTGATGCCCGCGCTGACCAGGCCGACGATCTTCCCGTCGGACCAGATGGGCGTGACCGCCCGGACGGACGGGCCGAGCGTGCCGGTGTACGTCTCGGTGAAGGACTCGCCCTTCAGCGCCGGCTCGATGTGGCCGATGAAGCGCTGGCCGATCTCCGTGGGGTCGGGGTGGGTCCAGCGGGTGCCCTGGGGATTCATGATCGTGACGAAGTCGACCCCGGTGTCCCGCTGGACATGGAGGGCGTACGGCTGGAGCGAGGACGTGGGGTTGTCGGTGCCGATCGCCTGCCGTACCGAGGGGGAGTCCGCTATCGAGCGGGCCACGGCCAGCGCCTGGCGGCCCGCCGCGTCCTCGGCCTGGCGGCGGTCGCTGACGTAGGTGAACAGCGCGTACCCGGCGACGAGCACCGCGATCAGCACGGCCTGCATGGCGAAGAGCTGGCCGGCCAGGCTGCGGGGGCGGGGGACGGGGATGCGCATGTCGTCAGTGTGCCTCGCACGTTGAGCGTGAACTAAATGAACGGAAGCGTGACCGCCCTCACAGGGCGGGAGATAGTCACGGCATTCCTCAAAACCCCCGGACGTGAGCCGCACGCCGGTGATGCCGACGAAGACGTCAAGGAGGGCAGCCGTGGCCGCCAGTACCCCCGAAACGGCACCCGCAGCCAAAAGGGACCGCACGCACTATCTCTACATCGCGGTGATCGTCGCGGTCGCCCTCGGCATCGCCGTCGGTCTGGCCGCGCCCGACTTCGCGGTCGAGCTGAAGCCGATCGGAACCGGCTTCGTGAACCTGATCAAGATGATGATCTCGCCGATCATCTTCTGCACGATCGTGCTGGGCATCGGCTCGGTGCGCAAGGCCGCCAAGGTCGGTGCCGTGGGCGGTATCGCCCTGGTCTACTTCCTGGTCATGTCGCTGGTGGCCCTCGGGATCGGCCTGGTCGTCGGCAACATCCTCGACCCGGGCTCCAGCCTCGCGGTGACCGACGCGGTCAAGGAGGCCGGGCACGCGCAGGTCGACGCCGAGGCCAAGGACACCACCGAGTTCCTGCTCGGCATCATCCCCACCACGATCGTCTCCGCCTTCACCGAGGGCGAGGTCCTGCAGACCCTGCTCATCGCGCTGCTCGCCGGTTTCGCGCTCCAGGCCATGGGCTCGGCGGGCCAGCCGATCCTGCGCGGTGTGGAGCACATCCAGCGGCTGGTCTTCCGGATCCTCGCGATGGTCATGTGGGCCGCGCCGATCGGTGCCTTCGGCGCCATCGCCGCCGTCACCGGTTCCGCGGGTCTGGACGCGCTGAAGAGCCTCGCGGTCCTGATGCTGGGCTTCTACGTCACCTGCGTGCTGTTCGTCTTCCTGGTGCTCGGCGCGCTGCTGCGGGTGGTCGCGGGCCTGAACATCCTCACGCTCTTCAAGTACCTGGGCCGTGAGTTCCTGCTGATCCTGTCGACGTCGTCGTCCGAGTCCGCGCTGCCGCGGCTCATCGCGAAGATGGAGCACCTCGGCGTCAGCAAGCCGGTGGTCGGCATCACCGTCCCGACCGGCTACTCCTTCAACCTCGACGGCACGATGATCTACATGACCATGGCCTCGCTGTTCATCGCGGACGCCATGGGGACGCCGATGTCCATCGGTGAGCAGATTCCGCTGCTGCTGTTCCTGCTGGTGGCCTCGAAGGGCGCGGCGGGCGTCACGGGTGCGGGTCTGGCGACGCTGGCCGGTGGTCTGCAGTCGCACAAGCCGGCCCTGGTGGACGGCATCGGTCTCGTCGTCGGCATCGACCGTTTCATGAGCGAGGCGCGGGCTCTCACCAACTTCGCGGGCAACGCCGTGGCGACGGTGCTGATCGGCACCTGGACCAAGGAGATCGACCGCGGGCGGGTGGACCAGGTGCTGGCCGGTCAGATCCCGTTCGACGAGAAGACGCTGCTGGACGACGGGGACGGGGACGAGGCTCCGGCGGAGGTTCCCGAGCAGGGCGGCGAGAAGGAGCTGGCGAAGGCGTAGCTCCCACCGAGCCCCGAGCGGTCAGGCACTCCCCCCATTGGCCTGACCGCTCGGGCCTTTTCGCGTTGGCGCCCGCGAGATCGCGTTTCCGCCCACGAGGTCGCGTTCACGCCCACGGGTCGGTGAGCTCCCGGAGCAGGGCCAGTGCCTCGCGCATCCGGGCCCGCTTGTCGGTCGGGTCCGGGATCCGCCGTACGTAACCCGACCTGCTCGGCGAGTTCGGCGAGTTCGGTGAGCCGGGTGCCGTCGGGGCCTATGCGCTGCATGACCCGGGCCTGCGCGGGGGTGAAGTCGTAACCGGCCTCTGCGAGGGCGGCGAAGACGCGGTTCTCCAGGGCGCGGTAGGGGAGGAAGAGCAGCACGCCGGTGTTGAGCTCGCTCTCGACGGCCACGGGTGGTTCCCCCTCGGTCGTTCGATTGATGATCGTCGCCGCGGAACGGGCGAGTCTGGCAGACCTGACGCTGGCGCCGCGCTTCTCGTACGGAGATCTGGTGCATCGTCGGCTCCCGCCGGCTGGCTCCCACGACGACTCCCCGCGAGCCGCTGCTCGACATCCTGGTCCATGGCCAGGACATCGCGCTAGCGCTGGGCCGCACGCGCGCGATGCCTCCGGCGGCGGCCCGGGACGCGGCGGACCGAGTCTGGACGATGCGCTTTCCGCCGCGTCCCTGGCCCCTGCCGAAGGCTCGGCTGATCGCGACGGACATCGAGTGGACCCGGGGCGAGGGTGAGGAGGTCCGGGCCCCGATCGCGGCCCTGCTGATGCGGCTGTCGGGCCGCGGGACCCCGGCCGAATGGCATTTGCGGAAGTCCCACGCCGACGCTCCCCTTACCTTCGGCCGTAGCCCGCGCTCCCCTTGTCGGTGATAGCCTCTAGCTAAATCTTGATGCTATATCCCGACCGGTCAGGAGGCGCTCGTGCCCGAATCCGATCCCAAGACTCCTCGCGAGCGCTACCGCGCCCAGGTGCGGGACGAGATCAAGAGCCGGGCCTGGGAGCAGATTGCCGGGGCCGGGGCCTCCGCGCTCTCGCTGAACGCCATCGCCAAGCAGATGGGCATGAGCGGCCCCGCCCTCTACCGGTACTTCGCCAACCGGGACGAGCTGATCACCGAGCTGATCAAGGACGCCTACCGCAGCCTCGCCGACCGCTTCCAGGCCGCCGCCGAGTCCGGCCCGAGTCTCGCCGAGCTCGCGGGGGCCATGCGCCGCTGGGCCCTGGACGACCCGCAGCGGTACTTCCTCATCTACGGCACTCCCGTCCCGGGCTATCAGGCGCCCCCCGACACCACCCTGATCGCCTCCGAGATCATGACCGTGATCCTTGACGCGTGCGCGGCCGAGAAGATCCCCGAGGACGCCTTTCACGCGCACCTCGCCGAGCATCGCTCCTGGGCCGGTGACCATCCCGCCCCGACCCCCGCGCTCCATCGCGCCCTCACCTTCTGGACCCGTATTCACGGCGTGCTCTCCCTCGAACTCGCCGGACACTTCACCGGCATGGGCTTCGACCCCGTCGAGCTCTACGCCGCCGAGACCCGCTCCCTCACCGGCTCCTGACGGCGTCGTCCAGCCGCTCCCGCTCCTCGGCGCTCAGGTCCAGGTCCGCCGCCCCCGCCGAGTCCCGGACCGTCTCCGGACGACTCGCCCCGGGGATCGGGACCACCGTAGGCGACAGCCCCAGCAGCCAGGCCAGGCAGACCTGTTGGGGGCTCACCCCGCGCTCCCGTGCCACCGCGTGGAACGCGCCCAGGGGTCCGTCGTCGCCCTCGGTCCGCGACGGCCCGTCCAGCGAGCTGCGCGAGATCCCGCCCAGCGGGCTCCACGGCAGGAAGCCCAGTCCCAGTTCCGCGCACAGCCTCAGCTCCGGCCGGCTGTCCCGCACCGCGGGCGAGTACCGGTTCTGCACCGAGACCAGCCGGTCGCCGAGGATCTCGCGGGCCACCCTGATCTCGTCGACGTCCGTGTTGGAGATCCCGGCCAGCCGGATCTTCCCCTCGTCGAGCAGCTCGCTCAGCGCGCCCACCGACTCCGCGAAGGGGACCGCGGGATCGGGCTTGTGGAGTTGGTAGAGGCCGATCGCCTCCACTCCCAGCCGCTTCAGGGACGCCTCCGCGGCCGACTTCAGCCACCCGGGGTCGCCGTTCACCGTCCAGCCGCCGTCGGCCGAGCGGCCCCGGCCGCCCTTGGTGGCCACCAGCACCTCGCCCGTGTCACCGCCGTGGGCGGCGAGCGCGCGGGCGACCAGCAGCTCGTTGTGGCCCGGGGCCTCGCCCGGCCGGTGGTAGGAGTCCGCCGTGTCCAGCAGGGTCACGCCCGCGTCGAGCGCCGCGTGCACGGTGGCCAGCGCCCGTGCCTCGTCCGGCCGGCCCTCGATGGACAGCGGCATCGCGCCGAGCCCGATCGCGCTCACGCGCAGGCCGCCAAGGGTGCGGTACCGCATGTCAGGCGCCCTTTCCGAGGGTCTCGGCGACGGCCTCCGGCAGCCACCGCCGTACGTCGCCGAAGGCGAAACCGAGCCCGGTGGCCCGGGAGTTGTCCATGCCGTAGGAGCGGGCGAAGGACAGGGGCGACACCTCGCCGACCGCCACGCGCCGCAGCACCACCCGGCCCCCGGGCAGGTGCGCGGCCACCGCCTCGCACAGTTCCTCCGTGCCCAGCAGGCCGTGGGAGGCCGCGTTGACCGGTCCGGTGAAGTCCTCGCCCGCCGCCCAGAACAGGAAGTCGGCGATCTCCTCGACGTGGATGTAGGTGGCGGGCCGGTTCACCACCGGCACGGCGATCGGGGCGCCGGAGCGGATCCGGTCGGCGTAGTGGACGAGCCGTCCGGTGAAGTCGTCGTCCCCGCCCAGCACATGGGCGACCCGTACGGCCACGAACGGGAAGTCGGGGTCAGCGGCCAGGACCGCCTCCGCCTGGCGTTTGCCCTCGCCGTAGTGGCGCTCCAGGAACTCCGCCTCAGTCCAAGGGAGTTCGTGGTCGACGGCGACCGTGTGCGGGTCGACGTCCGACTCCACGACAGGGGTGGGGGAGTCCTGGTGCTCGTACACCTCCACCGTCGACGTCATCACATAGCGCCTGGTACGGCCGGTGAACACCCGCCGTGCGAGCACCGCTTGGCGCGGGGTGTAGCAGACCTGGTCGACGACGACGTCGAAGGTGCGAGAGCCGAGCGCCTCTCGCAGGGAGTCCTCGTCGTCGCGGTCGGCGATCAGATGAACAGCGTCGGTGGGTGGTGGTGCGGAGCCGCGATTGAGGACCGTGACGTGGTCACCGGCCGCCAGCAGCCGCCGGATCAGCCGCTTGCCGAAATAGCGGTTGCCGCCGATGACCAGTACCTCTCGTGCCTTTTCCATGACCATAATTCTCTTCGCGTGCTACCCGGTACTGAAGGGGGAACCATGGGAGTTCAGGCGGTCCCGGCGAAAGAACCACGGCGCCCACGCGCCATTGCCGAGGAAACCTCAGTGGCCTTCGACGCGCTGGACCGGCAGATCCTCCAGCTCCTCCAGACGGACGGCCGGATCAAGCTCAGCGAGCTGGGCCGCCGGGTGCGGCTGAGCCCGGCGGCGGTCACCGAGCGGGTGCGCCGCCTGGAGTCCGCGGGCGTGATCAGCGGGTACGGGGCCAGGGTCGTCCCCGCCCGGCTCGGCTACGGCATCCAGGCCTTCATCCGGGTCAATCCGCACGGCGGCTACAACCTGAGGCACCCGAGGACCCTGGAGCTCGTCGAGCGCCCCGAGATCACCGAGGTGCACCACGTGGTCGGCGAGGACTGCTGGATCCTCAAGGTCGCCGTCCAGGACACCGTCCATTTGGAGGAGGTCCTCGAAGAGGTCTCCGCGCTCGGCCGGACGACGACCTCGATCGTGCTCACCTCTCCCGTCGCGCACAAACCGCTGTTGCCTTGACGTCGGGGTCAAGGCTTACGTTCGTACGCATGCGAATCGGCGAGCTGGCCGAGCGGGCCGGGACCACGACCCGGGCGCTTCGGTACTACGAATCCCGGGGCCTGCTGCCCGCACGGCGCGGCGGCAACGGCTACCGGACCTACGACGAGAGCGATCTGAAGCTGCTCCGGCAGATCAGGACGCTCCAGGACTTCGGGTTCGACCTGGAGGAGACCAGGCCGTTCGTGGAGTGTCTGCGGGCCGGCCATCCCGAGGGCGACGAGTGCCCGGCCTCGCTCGCGGTCTACCGGCGCAAGCTGGACGAGCTCGACGCGCTGATCGGGGAGCTGCAGGCCGTGCGGGCGCGGATCGGGGTGCGGCTCGCGGCGCTGGACGAGACGGACGAGCCGTTGTGCGAGATGGGAGGGGCCGGCCAATGATCAAGGCAGCGGGTGTGGCCGAGGTGACGGACGCGGACTTCGCGGCGGAGGTGATCGGCGCGGAACTGCCGGTGCTGGTGGAGTTCACCGCCGACTGGTGTCCGCCGTGCCGGCAGATGGGGCCGGTGCTGAGCGCGCTGGCGGCGGAGGAGGGCGAGCGGCTGAAGGTGGTCCAGCTGGACGTGGACACCAACCCCGAGACCACGAACGCCTACAAGGTGCTGTCGATGCCGACCTTCATGGTGTTCCGCGCGGGAGAACCGGTGAAGATGATGGTGGGGGCCCGGCCCAAGCGTCGGCTGCTGGCGGAGCTGGCGGAGGTGCTCTGAGCCCCGGAAGCAAAGAAATCCCCCGAGCAATTGCGCTCAGGGGATTTCTCTGCGTATATTCAATGATTCGCGACTTCAAGAGAATTGCATCGCGAAGAAGCTGAGTAAGCGCAGTATATCCGGGCGGGAGTGGAATTGTCAAACAGCGAATTTCCGGACGATGAAATGCGCCGCGAGCAGGAATTCATCGACGGCCTGTACGCGCGCGTGGACGTGCTGCGCGGTGACACCGAGACCTCCGTCGAGGACGCGCTCGCCCAGGGCAACACGCCCATGCAGGCCCGTCTGGAGCGGGACATCCTGGTCGCCGAGCGCTCGGGCCTGCTCGCCGCGCTGAACGCGGTCGACGGCTCGCTCTGCTTCGGCCGGATCGACCTCGCCTCCGGCGTCGTCCACCACATCGGCCGGATCGGACTGCGCACCGAGGACGCCGCGCGCACCCCGATCCTCATCGACTGGCGCGCCGACGTCGCCCGCCCCTTCTACCTGGCCACCGGACACACCCCGATGGGCCTGCGCCGGCGCCGGCACATCAGCACCAGCGGCCGTACGGTGACCGCGCTGCACGACGAGATCCTCGACCTCGGCGACCGGGAACGCACCGGCCACGAGGACCCGAGCGGCGACGCCGTGCTGCTCGCCGCGCTCAACTCCGCCCGCACCGGCCGGATGGGCGACATCGTGCAGACCATCCAGGCCGAACAGGACGAGATCATCCGCGCCCCGCACCGCGGAGTCCTGGTGGTCGAGGGCGGCCCCGGCACCGGCAAGACCGCGGTGGCGCTGCACCGGGCCGCGTACCTCCTCTACGAGCACCGGGAACTCCTCGCCCGGCGGGCCGTACTGATCGTCGGCCCCAACCCCGCCTTCCTCGGCTACATCGGCGAGGTGCTGCCCTCCCTCGGCGAGACGGGCGTGCTGCTGGCGACCGTCGGTGAACTGTTCCCCGGCGTGCGGGCGACGGCCACGGACACCCCGGAGGCGGCCGCCGTGAAGGGCCGCGCGGACATGGCGGACGTGCTCGCCGCCGTCGTACGCGACCGGCAGGCGCTGCCCGATCCGGTGATCGCGATCGAGCACGACCGCGAGATCCTGATGCTCGACGACGGTCTGGTGAGCGTCGCGCGCGAGCGCACCCGTGCGGCCAAGCTCCCGCACAACGCGGCCCGCGAGCACTTCGAGGGCCACATCCTCAACACCCTCACCGACATGGTCGCCGAGCGCATCGGCACCGACCCCTACGACGGCTCGAACCTGCTCGACCCGAGCGACATCACCCAGATCCGCGACGAGCTGGCCGAGAACCCCGAGGTCTGGACCGCGATCGACCAGTTGTGGCCGCTGCTCACCCCGCAGCGCGTGGTCGCCGACTTCCTCGCCGAGCCGGAGGGGTACCTCGACGACGCCGACGCGGCGGCCGTGCGCCGGCCGGTGACCCGCTCCTGGACGGTGGCGGACGTACCGCTGCTCGACGAGGCGGCCGAACTGCTCGGCGACGACGACCGGGTGGCGCGGCTGCGGGCCGAGCGCGAGCGGGAGACCCAAGTCGCGTACGCCCAGGGCGTGCTGGACGTGTCGTACGCCTCGCGGACGTACGAGTTCGACGACAAGGAGGACGAGGACAGCGAGATCCTGTCCGCGCACGACATCATCGACGCCGAGCGGTTCGCCGAGCGGCAGGAGGAGGACGACCACCGCAGCGCCGCCGAGCGCGCGGCGGCCGACCGCACCTGGGCGTTCGGGCACATCATCGTCGACGAGGCGCAGGAGCTGTCGCCGATGGCCTGGCGGCTGCTCATGCGGCGCAGCCCGACCCGCTCGATGACCCTGGTCGGCGACCCGGCCCAGACCGCCGAGGCGGCGGGCGTCGGCTCCTGGGCCGACATCCTCCGGCCGTACGTGGAGGACCGCTGGGAGCACACGCGCCTCGGCGTCAACTACCGCACCCCGGCGGAGATCATGGAGTTGGCGGCGGCGGTCGTCCGCGCCGAGCAGCCGGACTTCCAGCCGCCGAGCTCAGTGCGTTCGACAGGCGTACGGCCGTGGATCCGCGCGACCGACGACCTGCCCGGCGCGGTCGCCAAGGCGGTCGGCGAACTGACCCCGACGGAGGGCCGGCTGGCCGTCATCGCCCCCCGCGACCTGCACCGCCGCATCGCGGCCCGGCTGGACGGCGTGACGGCGGGCGCGGAACCGGACCTCACCCGGACGGTCGTCCTGCTGGACCCCCGCCAGGCGAAGGGCCTGGAGTTCGACTCGGTCCTGGTCGTGGAGCCCGGCCGCTACGGCACCAGCGACCTCTACGTCGCCCTGACCCGGGCGACGCAGAGGCTGGGCGTACTGCACACCGGCCCGCTGCCCTCAGGCCTGCGCTAGGCGGGCCGCAGCCACACGGTCGCCAGGGGCGGCAGGGTCAGGCGGATGCTGGTCGCCCGGCCGTGCCGGCCCTGGGGCTCCGGCTTCAGCGGGTCGGGGTTGAGGACGTCGCCGCCGCCGTACTTCGCCCCGTCCGTGTTGAGCGTCTCGTGCCAGGCCGGCACGTCCTCGGGCACGCCCAGACGGTAGTCCTGCCGCACCACCGGCGAGAAGTTGGACACCGACAGCAGCGGGACGCCCTCCGCGTCGTACCGCAGGAACGCGAGGACGTTGTCGTCCGCCGCGTCCCCGACGACCCACCGGAAGCCGTCCGGGTCGGTGTCCCGCTGCCACAGCGCGGGAGTGTCCCGGTAGACGACGTTCAGATCCCGCACCAGATCGCGCACCCCCCGGTGGTCCGGCTCGGCGCCGTACGCCGGGTCCAGCAGCCACCAGTCCGGGCCGTGCGCCTCCGACCACTCCGCGCCCTGGGCGAACTCCTGGCCCATGAAGAGGAGCTGCTTGCCGGGGTGCGCCCACATGAAGCCCAGGTACGCCCGGTGGTTGGCGCGCTGCTGCCACCAGTCGCCCGGCATCTTCGACACCAGGGACCGCTTGCCGTGCACGACCTCGTCGTGGGAGATCGGCAGCACGTAGTTCTCGCTGTACGCGTACACCATCGAGAAGGTCATCTCGTGGTGGTGGTGCTTGCGGTAGACCGGCTCGTGGGACATGTAGCCCAGCGAGTCGTGCATCCAGCCCATGTTCCACTTCAGGCCGAAGCCGAGCCCGCCGAACCCGCCCGGGCCGGCGTGATGGGTGGCGCGGGTGACGCCGTCCCAGGCCGTGGACTCCTCCGCGATCGTCACCACACCGGGCACCCGCCGGTACACCGTGGCGTTCATCTCCTGGAGGAACGCCACCGCGTCCAGGTTCTCCCGGCCGCCGTGCTCATTGGGGACCCACTGCCCCGGCTCGCGCGAGTAGTCGAGGTACAGCATCGAGGCGACCGCGTCCACGCGCAGCCCGTCGATGTGGAACTCCTCGCACCAGTAAATGGCGTTCGCCACCAGGAAGTTGCGCACCTCCCGGCGCCCGAAGTCGAACTCCAGCGTGCCCCAGTCGGGATGCGCCGAGCGCAGCGGGTCCTCGTGCTCGTACAGCGGGCGGCCGTCGAACTCGGCCAACGCCCAGTCGTCGCGCGGGAAGTGGGCCGGCACCCAGTCCATCAGCACGCCGATCCCCGCCTGGTGCAGGGCGTCGACCAGGAACTTGAAGTCGTCCGGTGTGCCGAGCCGGGCCGTGGGCGCGTAGAAGCCGGTGACCTGGTAGCCCCAGGAGCCGCCGAAGGGATGCTCGGCGACCGGCATCAGCTCCACGTGCGTGAAGCCCAGGTCCTTCACATAGGCGGGGAGTTGTTCCGCGAGCTGGCGGTACGTCAGTCCGGGCCGCCAGGACGCCAGATGGACCTCGTAGACGGAGAAGGGGCCCTCATGGGCCGGTACCCGTCCGCGCCGCTCGAGCCACTCCTCGTCGTGCCACACGTGGTGCGAGACGTCCACGATCGACGAGGTGTTCGGCGGCGCCTCGGTACGGCGGGCCAGCGGGTCGGCGCGCAGGGTGTGCGAGCCGTCCGGCCGGGTGATCTCGAACTTGTACAGCTCGCCCTCTCCTATGGCCGGGACGAACAGCTCCCACACCCCGGTACCGCCCAGCGACCGCATCGGGTACCCGGTGCCGTCCCAGAAGTTGAAGGTACCGGCGAGCCGCACCCCGCGCGCGTTCGGCGCCCACACGGTGAAACGGGTGCCGGGCACGCCTTGGTGGGTCATCGGCTCGGCCCCGAGCGCCGTCCACAGCTGCTCGTGCCGGCCCTCACCGATCAGATGCAAGTCGAGGTCGCCCAGCGCGGGCAGGAAGCGGTACGGGTCCTCGGTGTCCAGCTCGGAACCGTCGTAGGCGACGAGGATCCGGTACTCCGGCACGGACTTGAGCGCGGTGAGTCCCGAGAAGAAGCCGTCGCCGTCGTCGTGCAGATCGGCCCGCAGATCCCCGGCGAGGACGGTCACGGAACGGGCGTACGGCCGGAAGACCCGGAAGGCGACTCCACCGGGCACGGGGTGCGCGCCGAGCACGGAGTGCGGGTCGTGATGGGTGCCGGCGAGCAGCCGGGCACGGTCGTCGGCGTCCACGGCGGGGGAGACGGCGAGCGACGCGGGCTCGGCCACGAGCGGCTGCACGGCCTTCCGAGCGGCCGTCTTCTTCGCGGCCGTCTTCTTCGCGGCGGCCTTGTCGACGAGGGCTTTCTCAGCGGTCGTCTTCTTCGCGGGAGCCTTCTTGGCGGTGGCCTTCTTCGCGGCGACCGTCTTGGTGGCCGCCGTCTTGGTGCTGACCGTCTTGGTGGGCGCCGTCTTGGTTGCGGCCTTCTTGGTCACCGCCTTCTTCGCGGTCTTCTTCGCTGCCGCCTTCTTCTCCGCCGCCTTCTTCGCGGCCTTCTTGGCAGGGGCCTTCTTGGCCGCCTTCTTCGCGACGCTCTTCTCCTCGGCCGTCTGCTCGGCCGACTGTTGCGGATCCGGACCGGGGGACGGGGGGCGGGGAGTCACGGGTGGGGCCTCCTGGACGAGGGTGAGGTAAGAGGGGAGGGAGTGGGGGTGCCGTCATCGGTGGCGAGACGGCGCACGGCGGAGAGCGGGACCGGGAGCCAGTCGGGGCGGTGCCGGGCCTCGTACACGACCTCGTATATCGCCTTGTCCGTCTCGCACGCTCGCAGCAGCACCGGGTCGGTCCGCGGGTCGACCCCGGAGACCTCGGCGTACCCGGAGCAGTACGCGGCCCGGCAGGTCTCCGCCCAGCCGGGTATCGGCGGGTCGACCGAGTGGGCCGCGTAGTCGAAGGAGCGCAGCATCCCCGCGATGTCCCGCAGCGGAGGCTGCGGCATCCGCCGTTCGGCGAGCGGTTTGGCCGGTTCGCCCTCGAAGTCGATCAGCCACCACTGGCCCGCGGGCGAGCGCAGACACTGGCCGAGATGCAGATCGCCGTGCACGCGCTGGGCGGTCCAGGTGCGGCCCTCGGCCGCGAGGGCGCCCAGCGCCTCGAACGCGGACCGCAGCCCGGGCGCGTACGGCCGCAGCGCCGGCACCGCCTGCTCGGCGCTGTCGAGGCGCTCCAGCATGCCGTCGACCATCAGCTCCAGCTGGGCGTGGCCGAGGGTGACCGTGGGCAGCGCGCGGGCCAGGGCGGTGTGCACCTCCGCGGTGGCCCGCCCGAGCGCCCGCGCCTCCACGGCGAAGTCCTCGCCCTTGGCCAGCTCCAGCAGCGCCAGCTCCCAGCCGTCCGACGCGCCTTGCACGAACGGCTGGAGCACGCCGAGGACCCAGCTCTCCCCGGCCTGCTCGGCGCGGATCCACGCCGTCGGCGCCGGTACCCGGGGGCAGCCCTGGCGGGCCAGCGCCAGCGGCAGCTCCAGGTCCGGGTTGACGCCGGGCACGACCCGGCGCAGCAGCTTCAGGATGAACGTATCGCCGTAGACGATCGAGGAGTTGGACTGCTCGGCGGTCATCACCCGCGGCACCAGGCCCGGGCGGATCTCCTGGTCCGGCTCCCGTTCGAAGCGCAGCCCGCCGATGCGGGCCTGGGTGCGCAGCGCCTCCAGGAGCACCTCGGCGGGCCGGGGGTCGTACAGGGCCTCGTACACCGTGCGTCCGGCGAGCGGTCCCTGGTCGACGTGTCCGATCAGCGCGGGCGCCAGCCGGGGCGGCAGCGCCTCGCGCACGCCTATGAGGAGCTGGTAGCAGTCGCCGGGCAGGGGGGACTGATGGGCTTGGACCAGCAGGTGGTAGAGGCCCAGCTTGCTCTCCGCCGGGAGCAGCTCGGTGGCGGCGACCAGGGAGAACCCGGTGACCGGACGTCCCTTCCCGGCGAACCACCGCTGCCGTGGCAGCCACTCCCGCAACAGGGGATCCAGGGACGCCAGGAAACCCGGAGCGGAAGTGAGGGTACGGGTGACGGCTTCCGACATGACGTCGCGTCCTTTCCCCGGGGGTGGTCGGGGTGTTAGTGATGCGTGCCCCGGGCGGGGCGGAGGAAACCGCCCCGCCGGGCTTCTAGACGTTCTCCTTGCGCAGCCGGAACCAGTAGAAACCGTGTCCCGCCATGGTCAGCAAGTACGGGAGTTCCCCGATGGCCGGGAACCGCACCCCCCCGAACAGCTCCACCGGGTGCCGTCCGTTGAACCTCCGCAGATCCAGCTCGGTGGGCTGCGCGAACCGCGAGAAGTTGTGCACGCACAGGACGAGATCGTCCTCGTACTCCCGCAGGAACGCGATCACCGCCGGGTTGGACGACTGGAGTTCGGTGTACGAGCCCAGTCCGAAGGCGGGGTTCTGCTTGCGGATCTCGATCATGCGCCGGGTCCAGTGCAGCAGGGACGACGGGGAGGACATCGAGGCCTCGACGTTCGTCACCTGGTAGCCGTAGACCGGGTCCATGATCGTGGGCAGGTAGAGCCGGCCCGGGTCGCAGGAGGAGAAGCCCGCGTTGCGGTCCGGTGTCCACTGCATCGGGGTGCGGACCGCGTCCCGGTCGCCGAGCCAGATGTTGTCGCCCATGCCGATCTCGTCGCCGTAGTAGAGGATCGGCGAGCCGGGGAGGGAGAGCAGCAGGGCGGTGAAGAGCTCGATCTGGTTGCGGTCGTTGTCGAGGAGGGGCGCGAGGCGGCGCCGGATGCCGATGTTGGCGCGCATGCGGGGGTCCTTGGCGTACTCCGCCCACATGTAGTCGCGTTCCTCGTCGGTGACCATCTCCAGGGTCAGCTCGTCGTGGTTGCGCAGGAAGATGCCCCACTGGCAGCCCGACGGGATGGCCGGCGTCTTGGCCAGGATCTCCGAGACCGGGTACCGGGACTCCCGCCGTACCGCCATGAAGATGCGCGGCATGACCGGGAAGTGGAAGGCCATGTGGCACTCGTCGCCGCCGCTGGCGTAGTCGCCGAAGTAGTCGACGACGTCCTCCGGCCACTGGTTGGCCTCCGCCAGCAGCACCGTGTCCGGATAGTGGGCGTCGATCTCCTTGCGCACCCGCTTGAGGAACTCATGGGCTGCCGGAAGGTTTTCGCAGTTGGTGCCCTCCTCGGCGTAGAGGTACGGCACGGCGTCGAGCCGGAAGCCGTCGATGCCCAGGTCCAGCCAGAAGCGCAGCGCGGAGATCATCTCCTCCTGCACGGCCGGGTTCTCGTAGTTGAGGTCCGGCTGGTGGGAGAAGAACCGGTGGAAGAAGTACTGCTTGCGGACCGGGTCGAAGGTCCAGTTGGAGACCTCGGTGTCGACGAAGATGATCCGGGCGTCGGCGTACTGCTTGTCGTCGTCGGCCCACATGTAGTAGTCGCCGTAGGGGCCGTCGGGGTCCTTTCTCGACTCCTGGAACCACGGGTGCTGGTCGCTGGTGTGGTTCATGACGAAGTCGATGATGACCCGCATGCCGCGCTGGTGGGCGGCGTCGACGAACTCCACGAAGTCGGCGAGGTCGCCGAACTCGGGCAGGACGGCGGTGTAGTCGGAGACGTCGTAGCCGCCGTCCCGGAGGGGGGACTTGAAGAACGGCGGCAGCCACAGACAGTCCACGCCGAGCCACTGGAGGTAGTCCAGCTTGGCGGTCAGGCCCTTGAGGTCGCCGACGCCGTCGCCGTTGCTGTCCTGGAAGGAGCGGACGAGCACCTCGTAGAAGACGGCACGTTTGAACCAGTCGGGGTCCCGGTCGCCGGCCGGGGTGTCCTCGAAGGTGTCATGGACGGGCTCGTTGACGATCATTTTGTGGGTGACCCTCCGATCTGCGGGGTGGACGGTCGCAGGACGGTCAGGATGTGCGCGGGGCTGGTCCCCGGTACGAGGCGCACATAGTTGGCCCTGCCCCAGTGATAGGTCTCGCCGGTGAGCTCGTCGCGCACCGGTACCGACTCGTGCCAGTCCAGGCCGAGTTGCGGCATGTCCAACGAGACCGTGGCCTCCTGGGTGTGGTGGGGGTCGAGGTTGACGACCACCAGAACCGTGTTCGACCCCGACCGCTTCGAGTAGACGATCACCTGTTCCTTGTCGGCATGGTGGAAGTGGAGACTACGCAGCTGCCGTAGGGCGGGACTCGCGCGGCGGACGGCGTTGAGCTTGGTGATGAGTGGAGCGATGGTGTCCGCGGTCTCCCAGTCACGTGGGCGCAACTGGTACTTCTCCGAGTGGAGGTACTCTTCGCTGCCCGCCCTGAGGGGGGTGTTCTCGCACAGTTCGTAGCCGCTGTAGATGCCCCAGGTGGGGGAGAGGGTCGCGGC